>NZ_JADWYX010000041.1 GCF_016786355.1 Frankia sp. AgB1.9 | reverse complement strand
GACCTGCTCGCCTACAACGACGAGGCGCGCGTCGCGAAGTTCATGGGCGCCAACCTCGCCACCCTCATGGGCTACCCCGCCAAACTCGAAGCCACCGCCAGCGTCTGAACACCGCGGACGCTGCCACGCCTTACGCGCATCGGCCCGGCCCGTGTCCTGGACACGGGCCGGGCCGATCTGCGTCGCGGGCGGCGTAGCGCTGCGGGCGGCCTGGCAGCAGAAGCACGGTTACGGGTTTGCTGGCAGCACCCCTTGGGCCCGGAGCTGGCTGACGACGAGGTCGGCGGCCTCCTCCGGCTGCGTGACGGACGTGTCGACGCGAATCTCCGGCGCCAACGGTGGCTCGTAGGGCGAGTCGACGCCGGTGAAGTTCGGCAGCTCTCCGCGGCGGGCCTTGGCGTAGAGACCCTTGACGTCACGGGCCTCGGCCTGCTCGATCGGGGTGTCGACGAACACCTCGAAAAAGCGGCCTTCACCGGCCCGCTCGCGTGCCAGCGCACGCTCGGCGCGGAACGGCGAGATGAACGAGACCAGCACGACCAGTCCGGCGTCGGCCATCAGCCGTGCCGTCTCGGCCACGCGACGGATGTTCTCGACACGATCGGCCTCGGTGAAGCCGAGGTCGCGGTTGAGGCCGTGCCGCACGTTGTCGCCGTCGAGCAGAACCGTGTGCACGCCCAGGGAGTGCAGCTGCTGCTCCGTCCGGTTCGCGATGGTGGACTTTCCGGCACCGGACAGACCGGTGAACCAGACGACCGCCGGGCGGTGTCCCTTCAGCCTGCTGTGCGCTTCGGTGGTGACCTCGAGCGCCTGCCAGTGGACGTTGCTGGCGCGGCGCAGGGAGAAGCGCAGCAGCCCGGCGCCGACCGTCGCGTTGGAAAGCCGGTCGACGACGACGAAACCACCCATGTCCCGGTTGGAGACGTAGGGATCGAAGGCCACCGGTCGGTCGGCGCTGACCGTGCAGACGCCGATCTCGTTGAGCTGCAGCGTCCGGGCCGCCACCTGTTCCAGCGTGTTGACGTTCACCTTGTACTTCAGCTGGGAGAGGCTGATGCCCGTGGTCCGGGTGCCCAGCTTCATCAGGTAAGGCCGTCCCGGGACCATCGCCTCCTCGTGCATCCACACCACCTGCGCCTCGAACTGGTCGGACACCTCGGCGGGATCGTCGGCGGCGCAGAGCACGTCGCCGCGGCTCACGTCGATCTCGTCGGCGAGAACGAAGGTGACGGACTGGCCGGCCGTGGCCTCGTCGAGATCCCCGTCGAAGGTGCTGATCCGGGCCACCGTGCTCGTCTGCCCCGAGGGCAGGACGCGCACCTTGGCCCCGGGCGCCACCGTGCCGCCGGCGACCGTGCCGGAGAAGCCGCGGAAGTCGAGGTTCGGCCGGTTGACCCACTGGACCGGCATGCGGAACGGGCCCCGGCCACCCCGGTCATTCAGCTCGACGGTCTCCAGGTGCTCCAGGAGCGCCGGCCCGGTGTACCACGGTGTCTCCGGGCTCTGGTCGGTGATGTTGACGCCCCGCAGCGCCGAGATCGGGATACAGGTGATGTCGCGCAGCCCGATCTCGGTGGCGAATGTCCGGTAGGCGGTCTCGATGCGGTCGAAGACGGCCTGGTCGTAGTCGACGAGGTCCAGCTTGTTGACCGCGACGACGATGTTCTCGATGCCGAGCAGAGAAACCAGGTAGCTGTGCCGCCTGGTCTGGGTGAGCATCCCCTTGCGGGCGTCGATCAGGATGACCGCGAGCTCGGCGGTCGAGGCCCCGGTGACCATGTTGCGGGTGTACTGCTCGTGGCCTGGGGTGTCGGCCACGATGAACTTGCGCCGCTCGGTGGCGAAGAACCGGTAGGCGACGTCGATGGTGATGCCCTGCTCGCGTTCCGCGGCGAGACCGTCCACGAGCAGGGCGTAGTCCAGCTCGCCTCCCTGGGTGCCGACCCGTTTCGAGTCGGCTTCGAGCGCCGCGAGCTGGTCCTCGAGGATGAGGTGGGACTCGAAAAGGAGCCGGCCGATGAGGGTGCTCTTCCCGTCGTCGACACTGCCGCACGTGATGAAGCGCAGCAGACTCTTGTGCTCGTGCGCGTCGAGGTAGGCGTCGATGTCCTCGGCGATGAGGGCTTCCCGGGCGTTGGACACTAGAAGTAGCCCTCCTGCTTCTTCTTCTCCATCGAACCGGAGGAGTCGAAGTCGATAACGCGTCCCTGCCGCTCGGAGGTCGTGGTCAACAGCATTTCCTGGATGACCTCGGTCAGCGTGGTCGCTTCGCTCTCCACCGCGCCGGTCAGCGGATAGCAGCCCAGCGTGCGAAACCGGACGCTGCGCAGCCGCGGCTCCTCGCCTGGCAGCAGGCGCATCCGCTCGTCGTCCACCATGATCAACGCGCCGTCTCGTTCGACGACGGGACGCGGCGCCGCGAGGTAGAGCGGCACGATGGGGATGCTCTCGCGGTGGATGTACTGCCAGATGTCGAGCTCCGTCCAGTTGGAGATCGGAAACACGCGGACCGACTCGCCCTGGCTGTGCCGCACGTTGTAGGTGCGCCACAGCTCGGGGCGCTGGGACTTCGGATCCCAGCGGTGCTGCGCCGTACGGATCGAGAAGATCCGCTCCTTCGCGCGGGACTTCTCCTCGTCGCGGCGGGCACCGCCGAAGGCGAGATCGAACTTGTGCAGGTCGAGCGCCTGCTTGAGGCCTTCGGTCTTCCACAGGTCGGTATGGACCGCGGAACCGTGGTCGAACGGGTTGATGTTCCGGGCGAGAGCCTCGGGGTTGCGGTGCACGAGGAGCTGCATGCCGGCCTCGGCCGCCATCTTCTCCCGCATCTCGTACATGGCCCGGAACTTCCAGGTGGTGTCGACGTGAAGAAGCGGAAACGGCGGCGTCGACGGATGGAAGGCCTTGCGGGCCAGGCGCAGCATCACCGCGCTGTCCTTGCCGACGGAGAACAGCATGACCGGCCGCTCGCTCTCGGCGACCGCCTCGCGCATGATCTGGATGCTCTCGGCCTCCAGGCGCTGCAGGTGCGTGAGGCTCGTGGGCGTTGTCGCGGTGGTGGTCACCGGATCGTCTCCCGACTGGCGCTGGGCGTGCTGGCGCCCGGTGGTTCGACTACGACGCTCATACGAAGTCCGAGCCTCCGTCGACGTTGATGTTGGCGCCGGTCATGTAGGTGTTCCGGGCCGACGCGGCGAAGGCGATGACAGGACCGATCTCCGCCGGATCGGCCGCCCGGTCGAGGAACACGTGGTGGCCGAAGCCGCGGCCGATATAGCGCATGACGTCGTACAGGTCGTTCTCGTCGACGTCGGGAATCGGAGCGAGCGCCTGCTTGAACGACTCGGAGGCGAACGTTCCCGGGCTCACCGTGTTCACCAGGATTCCCTCGGGGGCGAGGGTCTGGGAAAGGTTCTTGCTCAGGCTCGTCAGCGCCGACTTCGCCGCGGTGTAGGCGATCAGCGGCGGGGACTGCCGTTTGGTCGACATCGCCGAGACGTTGACGATCCGGGCCCACTTCGCCGCCCGCAGTAGGGGCAGGGCGGCCCGGATCGTCCGTACGGCGCTCAGCGTCAGGCCGCTGAGGACGCTGTGCCATTCCTCGTCGGTGTAGGTCTCGAACGTCTTGAGGTTCAGGGCCATCGGGCCGGCGGCGTTCACCAGCGCGTTGAGCTGGCCCCACCGCTCACCCACCTGGGCGAGGGCCGCGTCGACCGAGCCGGCGTCGAACAGGTCGGTCTGAATGCCGACGGCGTCGGGCGAACCGAGCGCCGAGAGCTCCTCGACCGTGGCGTCGAGTGCCGCCTTGGAGCGGGCGAGCACCGCGACCTTGGCGCCGTCGGCCGCGAAGCAGTCGGCGGCGGCGCGCCCCATGCCCGCGGTGCCACCCGAGACGACGACGGTGGCGTCCTTGAATCCGAGATCCATGTGCTTTCTCCTGAGGTGCCGGAAGCTGGGGGGTGAGGGGTCGGCTCAGGTGCTGGCGAAGCGGCGCTGCGCGCCGCGGCGCCGGCGCTCGACCGTCGCCGCGCGCTCTTCCGGGGTGACGACGCCGGTCGTCTCCGGGAGGTGGTCCCGGATCGAGTCGAAGGGCACGACCTTGGTGACGGCGTCCGGGCCGTGGTCGGCGACGACCCAGCGGAAGAGCAGCGGGCCCTTGGTGTGGCCCATCGTGTCCAGCCAGTTCGGCACGCCCGGGTCGCGATGCGCGACGACGGCCCGGAAGACGCCGTCGTCGTCCAGCACCGCCTGGCGGAAGTTCAGGCTGGTGTGCCGGGTGGCGTAGTCGAGCGACTCCCACCAGAAGTTGCCAATGTGCAGGCTCCAGTACCGGGCCTGTGCCGGAGTCGCCTCGATGATCAAGGCCTCGTCCGGTGCGAGGTCGAAATGCCCCCAGCCGTTGATGTTCTCCTCGGCGCCACCCATGTCGGACTTCACGGTGGCCGGGTCGAAGGCGTTGCGCCGGTTGGCCTGCCCCATCGCCTCGATGTCGTGCCAGAACTTGATGTTCGCCTCGAGCCAGCCGCCGATCCGCTCGATCTGGGCCGCCACCCGGGCCGGCGTGGCGACGAGACGGTCGGCGGAGGCGTCGGCCGGGACCGGAGAGACGAGCTCGATGTTCAGGCGTGCGCGCTGCTCGTTGTCCCAGTCGCCGAAGAACTGCCGGACGACGAGGGTGTTGGTCTCCGGGGTGGAGGCCAGGTAGTTGCCCTCGCGCTTGGTGGGGCCGACCCAGAGCTCGAAGTTTCCCTCGGCGTCGGTCTCCAGCTCGTCGTTGCGGATGTTGCCGTAGGTGGCCAGGCCTCCCATGACCTGGAAACCGAGATATCCGACGGTCCCGACGTTGCCCCAGACCCGGTAGTCGAGGTCGCCGCGGATCGTCGCGTTCAGGTAGGCGCAGTCGGGGCAGTCGAGGCCCCACTTGTAGATGTCGGTCCGGGCGTACGCGCCCAAGGTCGGAGCGATCGGGTCCGACGGCGTCAGCGCCTGGTTGATCCCGTAGCCGACCATCGCGAGGAGGTGCCGGTAGCCGGCCGCCTTGTCGACCGGCGCCTGCGGCACATCGGCGCGGTTCAGCTCGTCGCCAACCCTGGCGATCGTCTCGCCGAACGCCTTCCAGACGCTGCCGTCGAGCAGCGCCGGGCTGTCATAGGTCTCCGTCAGCAACGCGCCGTCTATGTAGTTCGGCATCCAGTCGAAGTTCATGTCCATCAGTTCTCCTCGGTGATGCCGAAACGGTCGGTGTAGAAGCCGAAGCGCTTGCGCAGGTCGGCCGGGTCGAGCCCGAACTCGGCGGGGTCGTAGCGCCGGGCACCGGCCCGGTCCTCGGAGTTGGTGCGCCACCAGTCGGCCATCAGGCTCCGGGTGGGCTCGGGCAGCTCCATGCCGAGGCTGCGGTAAAGCCGCTCCACCGTGCCGATCGGGTCTCGCTGCATGTCGGCGAAGTGGACGTCGTGAAAGCGGTCCTCCCGACCGCCGTCCCGAAAGGCGATGAGGGTGCGCAGGCCCTCCTCCCACTGGCCGGTGGTGAGCCGCCCGAAGTGGCGCGGGTCCGGGTCGTCGGTCAGCGGGGAGGACAACGCGGACATCAGCGCGCAGACCGACGGGAGAACCTTGACGACGTCGCGGTGGGTCACGATGAACTCCGCGTCGGGATAGACCCTGGCCAGGGCGTCCAGGTGCTGAATGTGCGCCGGCGTCTTGAGCCACCACTTGTTGGGCGGGCAGTGCCACTGCAGGAGCTGCAGTACCCGGCGGTGATACCGGTAGGTCGGCTCCATGTCGCACTCGGCGAGCCAGCGGCTGTAGGTGGGAATGCGCGCGGTCGCCTCGAACAGCTGGGACCGGAAGTCGAGCGCCATCAGGAGCAGGCACTCCTGCGGCCCGGTCGCGGACTGGGGCAGCATGCCGACGAAGTCGGGGAACATCTCGTTGATGACCGTGATCTCGGTGTGCGCCTTGTCGATCCGCGGGTCGGCGTGCTGGGTGGCCGCCTCCGGGGGCGGCGTCGGCTCGCCAGCCTCCCAGCTGCGCAGCGTGCGGCGGCGGTCGTCCAGCGCGAGCAGAAAGCTCAACGCGGTGGAGCCGGTGCGGGGGAGCCCGAGACCGAAGACGGGTCGGTCCACGACCTCGTCGGCGATCTCCGGGTGGGCCCTGAAGCACTTCTCGATCTCGAGTCTGCTGACGAGGTTCTCGGTGAGGCGCAGGGCGTTCACGCCCTCGCCTAACTCGTTGAGCGAGGCCTCGCGGTTCATCGACTCCACGAGGACCTCAAGGCCCTCGCGCCAGCCGTCGGGGCCGAAGTCGCTCGACTGGGCCCGCTCACAGGCCTGTTCGATCAGGTGATCGACGATCACTGGGTGGCCTTCCGGAAGTGTTTACGTTACGAATTGTAAAGTAACCCGCCCATGGGAGGACATGTCAACCACGGGTCAGCTTTTTTTGTCCGCCGCGGCCCCGCGCAGGACGTGATCAGTGATCGTCTGGGGGCTTGGCGGCGCCTCCGACCCCTGCGGCACCGCGCTGCGGTAGATGGCGAAGCCGATGACCATGTCGAAGATCGCCGCGGGGTCGGCGTCGGGTCGAAGATCGCCTTCGTCGACGGCGCGCCGCAGCCGGGCGACGACGTCCTTCCTGACCGGATCCCGCAGCCGGGCATGCCAGGCGGTGTCCATCGGTTGGTCGTTGAGCAGTCCGGAGAACGCCCGGGCCACCTCAGGGCGGCCGAAGAACTCCATGGTCGCCGTGACCCACAGCTCCAGGTCGGCGCGCAGGTCGCTCGTGTCGCCGATGACCGTGGCGTCCTGCGGGGTGGTGAAGAGCGCGTCCCAGACCATGTACGGCTTGGACGGCCAGCGCCGGTAGATCGTGGGGCGTCCGACGCCGGCCCGTTCGGCAACCGCCTCGATGGTCAGTGCCGAGTAGCCCAGTTCGAGGAGAAGCTCGCGACAGGCACGCGTGATCGACTCATCCACGCTGGGATCTCTGGGACGGCCGGGGGTGCGGCGCAGGCGCGGTGAGCTCACTCGGTCATTCTCGCCATCCGGTGGTCCGAGGCGGGCCGCGGGACGGCGCAAGCCGACGCCTGACGGGGTCCGCGGGCCTGGTCGGTCGGCGGGCGAGATCGAGGACAGACGCCTACCAGCGGGCATCGACGAAGCGGCGAATCTCGGCGCTGAGCTCGTCGTCCTCGGGCGCGCCGAAGAATCCGCCGTGGGGCATCGCCTCGAACACGTGGAGCTCGGCCTGGACGCCGGCCGCACGAAGCTTCCGATGGAGGCGGACGGCGTTGGACAGGAAGAGATCGCGGGTACCGGCCTGCAGGAAGGTCGGCGGGAACTCGGGCGTGAAGTCGCCGAAAAGCGGCGACAGGTAGGGGTCGGCCAGGTCGTGGCCAGCGGCGTAGAGACGGCTCTGCGGCAGCAGCGAGCTGGTGAGGACGACGTCGAGCCCCATGTTCGTGGCGAAGCTGTCGCCCGATTCGGTCAGGTCCACCTGCGGGGTGAGCAGCACGACGGCGGCGGGCGGGGGGAGCCCCTCGTCACGGGCCCGCAGGAGCAGCGCGGCGGCCAGGTTACCGCCCGCCGAGGCGCCGCCGACGATGATCTCCTCCGGGCGATGCGACCGAAGCAGCGCCCGGTAGACCGTCAGGCAGTCGTCTAACGCGGCGGGGTACGGATGGTCGGGGGGCATCCGGTAGTCGACACCCCAGGTCACGACGCCGACCAGGTCGGCCATGCGGACCGTCGAGGCGCGGCAGCACTCCCCGCCGCCCATGAGCAGACCACCGCCGTGAATGTCGAGAAAGACCCGAGACCCGGCCTCGGGCGCCACGTTCTCGGGGGTGACCACGAAGACCCGGGCACCGTCGACGTCCACCGTCTCGACCGTCGATTTCGAGCCCGCCGAGCTGGCCTCCAGGAACGGAAGCAACATCTCGTCGGTGTCGGCGACCAGCTTGCGCCAGCCCTCCGCGTCGTCGAGCGCCGGGGTGGTGGCTGCCTGCGCTGACGTCAGGAAGGCCATTCCGGCGAGCATTTCCCGCGCCGCGGCGCTCACGGACGACGGCGCCGGAATCGTTCGCGCGGGCAGGTTCAAAGACTGTGGCTGCGGCTCTGTGCTCAAGTTTCCTCCGTTGGCGCGGAAACCCCGAGATCGCCGGAGCGCGCACGCGGCGAAATGGCGGCGTGGCGGGCGGCGGCGGCAGGGTCTTGCGGGACGGCGGACGGGCTTCGTCGCGTCCGCTGAGGCGGGTGGACCTGGTGCCGAGCCCCGCCTTTCGGGCACGTTACGACATCCTGACCCGGCACGCCAGCTGGTTCGCCGGCCCGATCCGGTGAGCCAGGAGCCCGCTGACCGGCCGGTTTAGGTAGGTTGAGTTACCGCAGGCGTGTAGCCTACGGTCCGGCACCGGCGCGTCGACGCGGACAGAACGTGGACAAACCGCTGCCAGCGAGTTGCCGACGACTGAGTCCAGGGGGGCGCATGCCTGCACGAGGGGACTCGGCACCCACTTCCTCCGCGCCGCAGATCGGGCGCTGGCGCGAGCGGGCGGTGGAAAGATCTCTCACCGACGCGCGGGCGAAGGCCGTCCGCCGCGGCGATCACTACCTGCAGACCGCGATCCAGCTTCTCGCCGAGAACGGCGACTTCACGCTGCAGGAGCTGGTCGAGCGCGCCAAGACGTCCTTCCGCTCGTTCTACCAGTACTACGAGAGCAAGGACGAGCTGCTCCTCGCCGTGTTCGAGGACGTCATGGAGAAGTCGGCGAACGAGTGCCGCTCCGAGGTGGAAGGGCTGGCCGACCCGTTCGACCGGGTCCACCACGTCGTCGAGCGTCTCTACGACGGCGTGACCGACCCCATCGGCGGGGTGCTCAGCCGAGCCATGACGATCTACCACCTGCAGCTGGCGGAGTCCCGTCCAGCGGACTTCGCCAGCGTGCTGGAGCCGCAGAAGCAGCTGTTCGTGGACCTGGTGCGCGACGGGGTCGATCGCGGTGCCTTCCGCAAGGACATCGAGCCCGACCAGCTCGCGATGATCCTCGTGCAGACGATTGTCGCCGCGACGCACATGCACGCCCTGGGCATCCACCTGACCGGTGTGCCACTGACGTCTCACGGACTGTGGGACTTCATCCGGGTGGGACTGAGCCGGGAGGCGGCGTCCCCGCAGGCGTGACGGTTCCGCCGGAACAGGCCTGCCGATCCGGTTGAGCGGGGCGCCCGTCGGCGCTCCCGCCCTCTATCTTCTTCGCGCCTCCCCGCTGCCGTCCACCCATTACCCGTTTTGGTAATCCGTGTTACCGTCCGGATGCCGCTCCGCTGGACAGACTCGGCAGGGGCAGCCTGACAACTTGCCGGGCAAGCGGGGGTGGCGTGGCGGATCGCGATCGGCTCGTCGAGCCGATGGGCGGGCGGCCCCGCCCAACTTTCGGAGGTTCGCGTTGAAGACCGAATTCATCCGGTACGACCAGGCTGATCGCGTCGCGACCATCACGCTCGACCGGCCGGCGGTGGCGAACGCGCAGAACCTGGACCTGCTCGACGACCTGGACGAGGCGTGGTGCGCCGCCGCGGCGGACCCGGAGGTGCGGGTCATCGTCCTGCAGGCGAACGGCCGGCACTTCTCGGCCGGTCACGACCTGCGGGCCGGGCTGGGGCCGGACAGCCCCGACAAGCTGACCCTCGAGTACCTCTACGGCATCGAGTCGCGCCGATACCTGGAGTACTCGCTGCGCTGGCGGAACGTCCCGAAGCCGTCGATCGCCGCGGTCCAGGGAAGCGTCATCGCCGCTGGCCTCCTGCTGTGCTGGCCCTGCGATCTCATCGTCGCGGCGGACAGCGCGACCTTCTCGGACCCCGTCGTGGCCATGGGCATCGGTGGTGTCGAGTACCACGGCCACACCTGGGAGTTCGGCGCTCGCAAGGCGAAGGAGCTGCTCTTCACCGGCCGCGCCATGAGCGCCGCGGAGGCGGAGCGGGTCGGCATGGTCAACCGGGTCGTGCCGCTGGAGCGGCTGCGAGCCGAGGTCCGGGAGCTGGCGCTGGAGATCGCCCGCATGCACCCGTTCGCGCTGCGCCAGGCGAAGCGGGCGGTCAACCAGACGCTGGACGTGCAGGGGTTCTACGCCGCGATCCAGTCGGTGTTCGACATTCACCAGACCGGCCACGGACACGCGCTGAGCGAGTCCGGCTACCCGGTGCTCGCCGGTCTCGACGAGATGAAAGAAGTGATCAAGAGGTAGCGGCGCCTCGACCCCTCGGCAGTACAGGCCGTCGGGACGGGTTATGCCTATTACCGTCTCGTGGTAATGTGAGATCCGCCCCCGTAGTCTCGGCTATCCGGTCCCCAGCGGGCCTCGGCGCCCCACTCGGTCTTGTCGAGGAGATCAGGGAAATCGCGGCGCGCGACCGTCCCCGAGATTGCGGCGGGCAACCTCCGACGCCTCCTGAACATCCCGCTGCCAGGCTGACCCCGCAGCGGTCCACAACACAATTCGGCAGGCCCGGCCTGACCGGTTGTATTTCGCATGCCGTCGCGGGGCGACACGGCTTTCAAACGGCAGGAGTTCCGTTTCGTGAATGACGTCTTAGCTGGCATCAAGGTCATCGAGGTGGCCGGGTGGACCTTCGTCCCGTCCGCCGGCGCGGTTCTCGCGGAATGGGGCGCCGACGTCATCAAGGTCGAGCCGCTGACCGGTGACCCGCAGCGCGGCCTGGTGACGTCCGGCCTGGTGCCCGCCGGTGCCGGCGGCGTGAACTACATGATGGAGGTCCCCAACCGCGGGAAGCGCTCGATCGGCCTCAACCTGGCCACCGCGGGCGGCCGGGACCTGCTCCTGGCGCTGGTGCGGCAGGCCGACGTCTTTCTCACCAGCTACCTGCCGCAGGTGCGTAAGAAGCTCGGCATCGACGTGGACGACCTGCGGGCCGTCAATCCGGACGTCATCTACGTGCGCGGATCCGGCTACGGGCCGCGTGGTCCCGACGTCGACACCCCCGCCTTCGACGGTGTCACCTACTGGGCCCGCGGCGGAGTCGCCTCGGCGCTCACCCCACCGGAGGCGGAGTTCCCCGTGGGTGGCCGGCCGGCGTTCGGCGACGTCATGGGTGGCATGGCGCTCGCCGGCGGTATCTCGGCCGCGCTGCTGGCCAGGGAGCGCAACGGGGTGGCGTCGGTGGTCGACGTCTCGCTGCTCGGGCTCGCGCTGTGGAACCTCGGCCCGGACGTGGCGGCCTCGAAGCTGTACGAAGGCGTCGAGCTGCCGAGCTTCCGCCGCGACGAGCCACCGAACCCGTTGGTCTCCTACTACCGCACCGGGGACGACCGGCAGATCTGCCTCATGATGCTGCAGTCCGACCGGTACTGGCCGGACCTCTGCCGGCACCTCGGCCTGGACGGGTCCATCGCGGATCCCCGCTACGCGGACGCCGCGGCCCGCTTCCAGAACCGGGCCGAGCTCTACCGCCTGCTGGCGGAGACATTCGCCAGCCGGACCTACGCGCAGTGGGTCGAGGCGCTGGCGACGCTCGCCGGCCCCTGGTCGGGAATGCAGACCGCCGCCGAACTTCACGACGATCCGGCCGCGCTCGCGAACGGGTACCTCCCCACGCTCACCGCGACGAGCGGCGCCGCCTTCGAGCTCGCGGCCAACCCCGTCCAGTTCGACGAGACCCCAGCCAGCCCCTCGGGCGCTCCCGAACACGGTCAGCACACCGAGGAGATCCTGCTCGACCTCGGGCTCGGCTGGGACGACATCGATCGCCACAAGCAGCAAGGAGACATCCTGTGACGACCGCCCACGCCGCCGAGCCGGCCCCGCCCGCGAGCGCCCCGGCCAGCCCGTTCGACTGGAACCCGTTCGCCCAGTCCTTCTACAACGACCCGCAGCCGGCCTACCGCCGGCTCCGCGACGAGGCGCCGGTCTACTACAACGAGAAGCAGAACTTCTACGCGCTCTCCCGGCACGCCGACGTGGCGGAGGCGCTCAAGGACACGGCGACCTTCTCGTCGACCCGCGGCATCGAGCTGCACTCCATCCAGGAGGGCCAGGTCGCCCACGCCGGCATCATCCAGATGGACCCGCCGGAGCAGACCCGGATGCGGCTGCTGGTGAGCCGGGCGTTTCAGCCCCGCGTCATCCAGGGCCTGGAACCCGAGGTCGTGGCCGTGATCGAGCACTATGCGGGCGGTCTCGGGCAGGAGTTCGACGCGGTCGCCGACTTCTCCGCGCTCTTCCCGATGGAGATCATCTCGCGGATGGTGGGCATCCCGGCCGAGAAGCGGGACTGGATGCGCCACGGCATCGACTACATCCTCGGCCGTGACAACTCGCCCGCCATGACCGACGACCAGATGAGGGTCGCCATCGAGCTGTCCACGTACTACTACACGCTGGCCGTCGAGCGCCGGAAGAACCCGGGCGATGACATGATCAGCATGCTGATCGAGGCCGAGGTGCTCCGCGAGGACGGGACGAAGACCGCCCTCGACGACATCGAGATCACCACCTTCATCTCGCTGCTGGGCGGTGCCGGCGCCGAGACCGTCACCAAGCTCATCGGGAACGCGGTCGTCCTGTTCGGCCGCCACCCCGACCAGTGGCAGCTGCTCCAGGAGCGGCCTGAGCTCATCCCGAACGCCATCGAGGAGGTACTGCGGTACGACCCGCCGGCCACCTACACGGCCAGATACCTGGCTCGGGAGTACACCGGGCACGGCGTGACCATTCCGGCCGGCGCGGCGGCGCTGCTGCTCATCGGCGCGGCCACCCGCGACGAGCGGACCTACGAGGACCCGGAGCGGTTCGACATCCGGCGCGAGCCCCAGATGAACCTCGCGTTCGGCTTCGGCGCCCACCGTTGCCTCGGCGCGGCGCTCGCCCGGATCGAGGGGCGGGTCGCGCTGGAGCGCCTGCTGCGCCACATGCCACGCTTCGAGGTCGACGAAAGCGGTCTCCGCCGGGTCAACATGACCAATGTTCTGGGCTACTCGAACGTTCCGGTGCGGGTGCTGCCATGAGCGGCGAGTCGAGGCTGCTCATCGGCGGAAAGCTGACCGACGCGGCAAGCGGCCGGACGTTCGACAACATCAACCCGGCCACCGAGGAGATCCTCGGGTCGACGGCCGACGCCGGCCTGGTCGACCTCGACGCGGCGATCGCGAGCGCCCGCGTCGCGTTCGACACGACGACCTGGTCCACCGACCGGGCGCTGCGCAAGCGCTGCCTGCTTCAGCTGCAGGAAGCGCTGGAACGGGAGCGCGAGGAGATCCGCGCCGAGCTGGTGGCGGAGGTCGGCTGCCCCGTCGCCACGACGTACATGGCCCAGCTGGAGCTGCCGCTGGAGGACGCGCTGCGCTGGCCGGCCAGAACGATCGACGAGTTCCCGTGGGAGCGTGAGCTCTCGACCGGCAACCAGTTCGGCATGCGGAGCTGGCGGAAGGCGGTGAAGGAACCGGTCGGGGTGGTCGGGGCGATCACACCGTGGAACTACCCACTGGAGATCACTCTCGGCAAGCTCGGCCAGATCCTCGCCACCGGCAACACGCTGGTCCTCAAGCCGGCGCCGGACACTCCGTGGACCACCACCCGCATCGGCCGCCTGATCGCGGAGCACACCGACATCCCGCCGGGCGTCGTCAACGTCGTCGCCTCGGCCGACCACGCGCTCGGCGAGGCCCTCGTCGACGACCCACGCGTCGACCTGATCTCCTTCACCGGGTCCACCGCCACCGGGCGGCGGATCATGGAAAGGGGTGCCATCGGCCTCAAGCGCCTCTTCCTCGAGCTGGGCGGCAAGTCCGCCGACATCGTCCTCGACGACGCCGACCTCCCGGCGAAGCTGGCCTTCGCCTCGTTCGTCTGCGTCCACGCCGGCCAGGGCTGCGCGATGACCACCCGGCTGCTGGTGCCCCGGTCCCGCTACGAGGAGGCCGTCGAGCTGGTGGCGGCGAGCTTCGCGACCGTGCCGTACGGCGACCCGACCGACCCGGCGAACATCCAGGGCCCCCAGGTCAGCGCCCGTCAGCGGGACCGCGTGCTCGGCTACGTCGAGGCGGGTCTGCGGGAGGGCGCCCGGCTGGTCACGGGCGGCGGCCGGCCCAGCCACCTCCCGAAGGGCTTCTATGTCGAGCCGACGCTGTTCGCCGACGTCGACAACACGATGACGATCGCCCGCGAGGAGATCTTCGGCCCGGTCCTCGTGATGATCCCGTTCGAGGACGACGACGACGCTGTCCGGATCGCAAACGACAGCCCGTACGGCCTGTCCGGCGCGGTCACCAGCGGCTCGGAGGAACGAGCGCTGGCGGTGGCCAGCCGGCTCAAGGCCGGCACGGTCTCGGTGAACGGCGGGATCTACTACGGCGCCGACGTTCCGTTCGGCGGGCGCAAGGCGAGCGGGGTCGGCCGGCAGAACGGCGTCGAGGGTTTCGAGCAGTACCTGGAGACCAAGTCGATCGCCGGCCTCGCGGCCTCGTGAGCGACGCCGACAGCGCCCTCGGGCCGGCCGTGGTCAGGCCGCTGCCCGCCGTCACGCCGCACACCCGCCCGTTCTGGACCGGCGGCGAGCAGGGCGAGCTGCGGCTCTACCGTTGCGCCGCGTGCGGGCTCCTGCTGCACCCCTCCCAGGTCGTGTGCCCGCGGGGCGACGGCGGCGAGCTCGCCGTGCACACCGTCTCGGGCCGTGGCCATGTGCTGTCCGTGTCGGTCAACGGGCAGCAATGGCTGCCGGAGCTCCCGCCGCCGTACGTCGTCGCGGTCGTGGCCCTCGCGGACGATCCCGCCGTCCGGCTGACGACGAACGTCGTCGGGTGCGCGCCCGAGGACGTCGTGATCGGCATGCCGGTACGGGTCCGGTTCGTACAGCAGGAGGACGTCTGGCTGCCGCTGTTCGAGCCTGATCCGTGGGGCATGCCGGTGGAGGCCACGGCGGCCTCGTTCACGCCACTGCCGCCCGCCTGCGCTCTGCCGCGGCCGGCGCGTCGGCCGGTGGCCGCCGGCTCGCGCCGGTTCGAGGAGCGGGTGGCCATCACGGGTGCCGCCCAGTCGCGCATCGGGCGGCGGCTGATGCGCCCACCGGTCGAGCTGGCCGTCGAGGCGTGCCGGGCGGCCGTCGCGGACGCCGGGCTCACGATGGACGACATCGACGGCCTGTCCACCTATCCCGGCGGCTTCCTCGAACCCATGGGCATCTCCGAGGGCGGCGTGGGAGCCGTCGAGGAGGCGCTGCGTATCCACCCCGTGTGGATCAACGGCGGGGACGAGAGCCCGGGCCAGCTCGGCTCGGTGATCGCGGCCATGCTCGCCGTCGCCAGCGGGCTGTGCCAGCACGTCCTGTGCTTCCGGACGGTCTGGGAGTCGACGCACACGACCCTGCTGCGGGAGGGCCAGCTCGCGCTTCCACCCGGCGGACGGGTGACCGGCTCCTTCCAGTACCAGCTGCCGTTCGGCGCGGCCTCGGCGGCGCAGTGGGTCGCCCAGTACGCCTCGCACTACTTCGCCCGCTTCGGCGCGAGCCGCGAGACCCTCGGCTGGATCGCGCTCAACGCCCGCGCGCACGCCGGCCTGAACCCAGCGGCGATCTACCGCACGCCGCTGACCATGGACGACTACCTGGCGGCCCGCACGATCACCACGCCGTTCGGCCTCTACGACTGCGACGTGCCCTGCGACGGCGCCACCGCCTTCGTCGTCTCGGCCGTCGACGCGGCGCGTGACCTGCGGGCACCCGTTCTCGTGGAGGCGGTTGGTACCGCCCTCGACGAGCGTCAGTCCTGGGACCAGGGCACGGTCAGCCACATGCCGAACGTCTTCGGGCCGGCGGCGCACCTGTGGAGCCGCACGTCCCTGCGCCCGGCCGACGTCGACGTCGCGCTGCTGTACGACGGGTTCTCCTTCGTCGCCCTGTCGTGGCTGGAGGCGCTCGGCTTCTGCGGGATCGGGGAGGCAGCCGACTTCCTCGACGGCGGCAAGCGGATCGGCCTGCACGGCGAGCTGCCGCTCAACCCGCACGGCGGTCAGCTGTCGGCCGGGCGCACCCACGGGTACGGGTTCCTGCACGAGGCGGTCGTCCAGCTGCGGGGCGACGGCGGCGCTCGCCAGGTCGTCGGCGCCAGGACGGCGGTCGTCAGTGCGGGCGGCGGCGTGCCGGCCGGCTGCATGCTCCTGCGCCGGGACTGACCTGGCCCGACGACCGGTGCGACGGCTGACTCGACCGCTGGCCCGGGAGGCACCGCGGGATCAGGGCGCCGTGGGCGCGGCACCAGGCAGTGGGCTCTGATCGTGATCACACAACTCTCGCGGGCCCGACTCCGCGGCCGCGAGCCCATCGTCCCGAGCGCGAGGCCCCAGCGATGACACCACCCGGCCCGGAACACGACCTCCTCGCCGGCGGGCGCCTCCTGTCCGCCGTCGATGACCACACACTGGCTGCCTGGCTCGCGGTCCGAGCCGGCACCCTGCTGCTCGACATCCGCGCGCAGGGTGGCAGGGAAGGCGACCGCCAGTCGAACGACCTGCTGCTGCGCCTGCTGGCGATGGCCCGCCCCGACGACGCCGTCCTGTCCGAGGAGAGTGCCGACGACCTCGCGCGCCTCGGCCGCGAACGGGTCTGGATCGTCGATCCGCTCGACGGGACCCGCGAGTACGGCGAGCCACCGCGGACGGACTGGGCGGTCCACGTCGCGCTGGCGATCCGAGGCCGGCCCGCGGTGGGCGCCGTGGCCCTGCCCGCCGCCGCTCGCGTCCTGCACACGGGCGCGCCCCCGGTGCTTCCGCCCAGCGGGCAGGGGCCGATCCGGCTGACCGTCTCGCGCAGCCGGCCACCGGCCTGTGTGGAGCACCTCGTCCGGCACCTGGACGCCCAGCTGGTCCCCATGGGCTCGGCCGGTGCGAAGGCGATGGCCGTCGTCCGCGGTGAGGCCGACGTCTACGCGCACTCCGGCGGGCAGTACGAATGGGACTCCTGCGCGCCCGTGGCGGTAGCCGCCGCGGCCGGCCTGCACGTCTCGCGCCTCGACGGGAGCCCGCTGCTCTACAACCAGCCCAGTCCCTATCTTCCCGACGTCCTCATCTGCCACCCGGCCTTCGCGGACCGCGTCCTCGACGTTCTCCGGGACAGCTGAGCCGAACGACGGATTTAGGGGCGTGCCACGCCGCACCAGTAGCCGTCGTGATCGAGCGCGGCGGGCGGCGGGCGGCGGGCGGCGACGAACCTGGTGCCCGCATGGTCGACGTCGATCTCGTGAGCAGCCGGGACCTCGTGGACGAGGTCCCTCAGCGACCCGAGATCTACTCGGCGGGCCTCGCGCGCCGAGGTAGCGGGCCGATCACGGGACACCAGGTGTCCCGTGATCGGCCCGGTCTGCGCCAGCTGGCCGGGCTCCGTCAGACGAGGTGAGACCGGCGATCCCGGACGTCGGGATCGCGCGGCAGATCAACCGACCGGTTTCCCGCAGATCGGCTCGGCGCCCTTGACGAGTTGAAAGGCCTTCCCGACCAGCTTCACGACGAAGACGCAGTTGTCCACGCCCTTCGAGGTCGGCCCGCGCTGCCCGAGGTCGATCTTCTGCCCGAGGAGCCCGGCGGCGTCGAACGCATGGAGGGTGTTCAGGCCGGCGATGAGGCGGGCGGGCGTGGCGTCTCCGCCGGAGGCCTTCAGCGCGTCAGCGAACATGGCTAGCGCGGCGTAGCCCGTGTACTCGCCGTACGAGGGATGGGCGGACAGGCCGGCCGTGCGCAGATCGGCGACGAACTGTCTGGTGGCGGCGGTGTTCATCTCCACCGGCTGCATCGTCGTGGCGAAGTAGACGTTCTGCGCGACCTGCAACGCGCCCGGCCCGCTGTCCAGCAGGTCGCCGCCGTAGCCGGTCAGCAGATATGGGACCTTGAGGTCGAGCCCGGCCTGTCGGGCGTTCTTGATGATGGCAAACCCGGTGTCCGCCTCGACGAACGCGGTCACCCCTTCGACCTTCGCATCCTTCATGGCCAGGACGGCCGGTTGTACCCCGCTGGTCCCGAGCGGGAGCTGGGTGTCCTGGAAGGCGACATCCAGTCCCGCGGCCTTCGCCGAGGTGGCGTATGCCTTCACCGTCTGAGCGGAGTTCGGGACGACTCCGTAGGCCAGCAGGCCCACCCGGGTAACGCCCTGCATCTTCATGAACGCGCCGAACGCCGTGTTCGCCTGTTCGGCGTAAAGCTCTCCGGAGACCGAGAACATGTTCGTGTTCGTCGCCCATTCGGGGGAGGTGGCCTGCCCGAAGACCGGCACGTTGTTCGACTTGAGGTACGGAGACGCGGCGAAGGAGAACACCGTGGCCTCGACGACCCCGTCCACGTGACTCTGCCGCACCAGGCTCTGCGCGCCCGACAGCGCGCCCGCGGGCGACGAGCCCGTGTCGGCGACCACCGTCTTGACGGTGTATCCCTGCCGCCTGGCCAGCACGACCCCGGCCTTCACCCCGTCGACGACGGCCTTGTTCGTCGAGGCGCCCACACCGGTCACGTCCGCGAGGACGCCGATGGTGTAGGTCCGGGCCGGGCTCGCCGACGCGGACGACCCGCCTGTGCCGCCCGCCGAGGAGCCTGAGCTCCCGCAGGCGGCAACCATCAGTAGTGCGCTCGCTAAAATGACCGTGCCGGACCATTGTCGGATCATTCGTTTGACCTCTCACATTGACACGGACCAGGTGGAAGGGCGATGGAAGGCCGCTGTCGCGCGACGCCGTGTACTGGGCTCCGAGCTGGCTGAAGGTCGGCGAGGGTAGTGGGCAGTGAGCCGGATTCCCGCGGTGGGAAGAGTGGGCGGGACCGGGCGATGACCCGCCCACGGCCGCGCTCCGTCATCCGTTTCAGTGGAGTGACGTGCCGCACCAGTAGCCATCGTGGTTGAGCGCGGTGGGTGGCGGCACGGAGACGAACTTGGTGCCGGTCTTGTCGACGTCGATGAAGGTCTGGCAAAGGGTGGGCTGTTTGGGGTGGCTCAGGTCGAGCGGGGAGATCAGGCCGCCGGCCGTGAAGTCGGTGACGTTGCGAAGATTCCGGATGAACTCCTCGCGGCTGGGGCACGCGCCGGCGAGCTCCAGGCCATTGATCATCTCGTCGGCGACGACGTAGCCGCCGATGGCGAGTTCGTCCGCCGGGTCCTTGGCCTCGGGGGCGTAGTCGCTCATCGCGGCCTGGTAGGTGCTCATGGCGGGCGTGCCCGGGGCGCCGATGCTGGAGGGAATGGACATGCCGGCCATGTCGGCGCCGCGCTGGGCGAGCAGGTCGGGGCTGTAGCCCGTCAGGTTCAGCGCGACGTTGAACCTGACGCCGAGAGCCCTCGCCGCGGAGTACACGGCCAGGAAGGGCTCCAGCTGGGCGGCGCTGACGAGGGTGTCCGCGCCGGACCTCCGCAGCTGGTCGGCGACCCGCCCCGCATTGGTGACGCCGTCGGTGTACGTCACCTCGCCGACGACCTGGATGCCGCGGCTTCGCAGGCTGGGCGTGAGCTGCGCGGCGAGGCTCTGTGAGGCGGCGGCGTTCGGGTCGACGATGACCAGCGCCTTCGTGCCGCCCTCCGCCCTGACGAAGTCGCCGAACACGGAGGTGCCTCCGCCGTTGTACAGGTTGCCGGCGTGGAAGAGGTTGGGGTAGTCGCTCCAGATGGCGCTCGAAGCGGTTCCGGTGACCGGGACGTTCTCCTTCGCCAGCCAACCGGCGGACTGGTCCAGGGCCGTCGACGTGGTGATGAGGCCGAAGACCTTCTCCGTGTCGACCAGCCCATGCGCGGCGCCGGAGAAGGCCTGCTCGTCGGACTGGTCGTCTCGCCACACCAGGTCGATCCGCCGGCCGTTGACGCCGCCGTGCGCGTTCTGCAGGTCGATGCGGGCCTCGACGCCGCTGCGGGCCGACTTGAACGTGGAGGCGATCTCGGTGGGCCCGGTGTCTGGATAGATGTACCCGACCTTGATGGAGTCGGCTGTCACGCCGGGCGCCGGCAGGGGACAGGCGCTGGCTGCCGGCGCGGACGATCCGCAGGCGGTCAGCACCGTGGAGAGCCCGACGAGGGCGACGGCGACCGCCGCGACAGGGGCCCGCCCAGGTAATCGGCGAATGATCCTCACGGCCATCTCCCTCGTTGCTTCGTGCTGCTGAGTCCGCGGGTACCCGGTCGGGCCTCCTCACGGCGACGCAGTCGAGCTCGCTCGGGTGAGGCTGGTCCCACGGCCAGCGCGGTCTTCCGTGGTGCGCCTCCCCTCGGCCCCATGGATACTTTACAATGCTCAAATTGGTCAAGGGCCCGCCGTCGCGGGCCGGTCAGCCACCCGGCCGGTGGGCTGTGACCGAGGTACTACACAACGACTGGGCCGTGGTCGCCGACCCGGCAGGGCGCCGGGGGCTGCCGTCGCGGCGCCGGCCCCCTGGCCGTTCGATCCGGTGAAGGCAGGTCACGATGTCTCACGCACTGTCGGAGTTGGAGCCGCGGGAGTGCCGTTACGGCCACCGCGCCGGTGGCGAACGGGAGCCGAGGCTGCCGGGCGCGCGCCGGGGAGCGCGGTGGGCGTGACCCGCGCGCGCACCGTCGCGGAGGCCCTCGACGCGGTGCTCGCCGATGCCCCTGACAGGCCCGCGGTGGTGGGGCCGAGCGGGATGTTGACCTATGCGGGCCTCGACGCGGCGGCCGACGCGGCCGCCGGGTTCCTGGCCGAGCGCGGGGTCCGGCCGGGTGACCGGGTCGCCGCCGCGCTGCCGAACGATCTCGACATCGTGGTCGCGTTCCACGCGGTGGCGCGGCTCGGCGCGGTCTGGGTGGGCCTCGGCCGCGCGCTCGCCCGGCCGGAGAAGGACGCGCTGCTGGCCGTCGCCCGTCCCGCGCTCGTCCTGGTCGACCCGGCCGGCTACGCCGCCGAGCGCGAGCCGCGCACGACGGCCAGGGCCCCCGGACGGCCGTCCCCACTGCTCGTCGACCCGGCGGACCCGTCGGGCGACTGGGCCGCCGGCCTGCGCGCGCATGCCGGGGAGCCACGCCGGCCGGCGCCGGACCCGGATCTGCCGGCGGCGATCGCCTTCACCAGCGGCACGACCGGTCTCCCGCGAGGCGTCGTGCACTCCCAGCGAAACCTGCTGCTGCCCGCGGCGGCGCTCGCCGCCGACCGCGGCTACGACGAGAGCCTGCGCAAGGGCGACTGCCTGCCGCTGACCATTCTCAACCTCGTCGTCCTGACGACGCTGCTGACCTCGGCCGCGGGCGGCTGCTGCGTGCTGACCGACCGTCGCGACGCTCGCGGCGTCGCGGCGTGGATCGAGCGTGAGTCCGTCACGGTCTGGAACGGTGTCCCGGCCTTGCTGCACAGCCTGCTCCACGACCCTGAGATCACTCCCGAGCGGCTGGCGTCATTGACGGAGGTGTGGTCCGGCGGCGCCAACTGCCCCGAGGAGCTGCGAGCCGCGTTCCGCGACCGGTTCGGTGTGCCGGTGTGCGCGACCTACGGGCTCACCGAGGCGCCGACGGTCGTGACGATCGACCCGCCGGGGCGGCACATCGCCGGAGCCAGTGGTGTCCCGCTGCCACACCTGGACGTGCGGGTCGTCGACGACGAGGGCGCACCCGTACCCACCGGGGAGCTGGGCGAGGTCCTCGTCCGGGCCGCGCACGCAGGGCCGTGGCAGGGCGCCTACACGCCGATGCTGGGCGAGTGGACCAGCGACGGGCTGGTCTCCTTCCAGGGCTCGGAGCTCCGTACCGGCGATATCGGCCGGGTGGACGGTGACGGCTGGCTGTCCATCCACGACCGGCTGAAACTGCTCATCATGCGAGGAGGGGCGAACATCTACCCGGCCGAGGTCGAGCGGGTCCTCGCGCAGGTCGACGGGGTCCGCGAGGCCGTCGCGTTGGGGCTGCCCGACCCGCGGCTGGGCCAGCGGGTCGTCGCCGTCGTCGAGGTGACCCAGCCCGGCGCGACGGACGAGGAGACGTGTGTCGCCCACTGCCGGGCCAGCCTCGCGCGCTACAAGGTCCCCGAGCGTGTCCTGGTGCTCGACGCGCTGCCCCGCAATGCCATGGGCAAGCCGCTACGCGCGGCGCTGCCACCTCTCTTCGCGTCCGCCCCCGAACGTGAGGACGGGGCCCGGACGGCGCGGCCGCGGGCGACGTAGGCCGGCCGCGGCCGTGTGAGGCGGCCGGCTCCCCAGGTCGCGGCCTGGTCGGGGCCGGCGCGGTGGCCTGGTCACCAGGAGCTGGATCGTCGCTCCCGCGCCTGGGCGCTTTCCTTGAACGCCGATTTGAGCAGTGTAAAGATGACTGTGTCGCGGCCCCGGGCGTCATCGCCCCGGCCCGCGTCAGGGGTCCTACGTCCGTGCCCCACGTGTGGTGAAGGAGTCAGCTGGATGCGCGCCGCTGTGATGACCGCCTACGACGAACCTCTGGTCCTCGAGGACCTGGAGCGGGATCCGCTCGGGCCGCACGATGTCGCGGTCCGGGTCGACGCGAGCGGCGTGTGCCACTCGGACCTGACGATCCTCACCGGAGGCCTGCCGTTCCCCCCGCCGGCCGTGCTCGGCCACGAGGCGGCCGGAACCGTGCTCGAGACCGGTGACCAGGTGACCAGGGTCCGACCCGGTGACCGGGTCATCGCCAGTTTCGTGCCGCTGTGCGGGGAGTGCTGGAACTGTGTCCGCGGTCGCGGCCAGTTCTGCCGGCGCGCCTTCGGCGTGTCCGTCGCCCGGCGGTGGCGGCGGCCCGACGGCGCCCTGACGCTGGCGATGAGCGGTCTGGGGGCCTTCGCTGAGGAGATGGCGGTGCACGAGTGGTCGCTCGTCAAGGTCGACACGGACCTGCCGGCGGAGCAGCTGGCGCTGATCGGCTGCGGTGTGGCGACCGGCGTCGGTGCCGCTCTGAACACGGCCCGGGTCAGGCCCGGGTCCACCGTGGCGGTGATCGGCTGCGGCGGGGTCGGGCAGTTCGTCGTCCAGGGGGCGCGCATCGCCGGCGCGAGCCGGATCATCGCCGTGGATCCGGTCGCCTTCAAACGGGAGAAGGCGCTGGCTCTGGGTGCCACCGACGCGATAGACCCGGGCCTCGACGGGCCGCAGGCCACGGTGAACGACCTGACCGCGGGACGCGGCGTCGACTATGCCTTCGACGTGGTGGGCCTGCCCGCGACGATCCTGGCCGCCTATGACGTCGTCCGCGCGGGGGGAACGGCGGTCATCGTCGGCATGCCCCGCCAGGACGAGACCGTGACGTTCCCGGCGTCCGCGCTGTACGCGCGGGAGAAACGGCTGGTGGGCTGCTTCTACGGGTCGAGCCAGGTCCGCCGTGACTTTCCCCTGCTCGTGTCACTGGTGGAGACCGGGCGGTTGGACATCGCCGCCACGGTCACCCGCCGCCTGCCGTTGGCGGACGTGAACGCGGCTTTCGACGCGATGCAGGCCGGCGAGTCGATCCGAAGCGTCCTCGTGCCCGACGCGGCCCGCCCGATGGGAGCAGTCGCGTGACCGAGGAGACCGAGGCGCCCAGGCCGCTGGCCGTCGACGCCAGCACGGAGCACTTCCCCCTGACCGGGCTCGACGAGTACCTCATTCACAACCACCCGACGCCGGTGGCCGTCATGTGGACGCCGGACCTCCAGGCCTACGAGCGGGTCTGGTTCACCTGCCACGACCGCGTCGGCGAGCTGCTGGTCGTCTGCGGCGTCGCCTTCTACCCCAACCTCGGCACCGCGGAGGCGTTCGCGATCGTCAACCTGCGCGGTCGGCACATCACCGTGCGGGCGCACCGCCCGCTCGGGCCGGACCGCACGACGCTCGCGGTCGGCCCGATCGCCCTCGAGGTGGTCGCGCCGTTCCGGGAATGGCGGCTGACGCTCGGCGAGAACGACCAGGGCGTGCGGTTCGACCTCAGCTGGTTCGACACCAAGCGCCCGATCTTCCGCAACCTCGGCGCGGGGGCGATCGTGGGCAGCCGGCCCTTCAGCGGCGTCGCCGGCTATGACGGCTTCGGCCACCAGGAGGGCTGGGTCGAGGTCGACGGCGAACGTTTCGAGGTGACGCCGACCAGCCATCTCGGCACGCGGGACCACCACTGGGGAACCCGCGACGGCGTCGGCGGGCCGGCGCTCTACCAGGGCTTCACCCATCCCGTCCCGAGCGTCTTCGTCGAGTTCCCCGGCTGGTCGGTCTGGGTCGACCATCTGCTGCGCAACCTGGGGGACCCGAAGCGGGGCAGCGGGCTGTTGCAGGACCGGCGTTACCGCCTGCGCTTCGAGCCGGAGACCGACCAGCTCGTCGGCGGCGAGTTCGACCTCGTCCACAAGGACGGCTCGGTCCGGACGATGACGTTCGAGCGTCTGGGCAACCAGATCGCGTTCCTGCGCTGCGGCATGTACGGCGGGCCGAACGGCGGCACCCCGGACGGCGACATCTGGCAGGGAATGAAGGTCGGCGACGGCCGGAGCCTCGTCGTCGGGGGCGAGTCCTACGACGCGAACGATCCGGGGACGCGGGTCCGGGTCGGTGGGCTCGACCAGTTCCACGCCCGGTTCGAATGCGACGGAGAGGTCAGCTTCGGAATGGTGGAGAGCTACAGCTCGCTCACGCACGCGATGGCGGCGGCGGGCCGCGGCGGGCTGTCGGTGCTGCGGTGAGAGTCGGTGCTGCAGTGACGGCCGTGAACCGGCCTCTGGGCGGGCCCCGGCGACCCGCGTCGGGCGGACGGGCCGACCGATGGTAGCCGGGAACATCCGCGACGACGCGGTGGTCAGGTCCGGCGTGCTGGCCTGGCTGGCGGCCCGCCACCCCGGGGGCGGCGACTTCGCGCTCACCGAGTGGCACCGGCCCTCCATCGGCCACTCCAACGAGACGTTGCTCGTGACCGCGACCTGGACGCAGGACGCGCGGCCCCACCGTCTCGAGGCGGTCCTGCGGCTGCCGCCGCTGCTGCCGGCGTTCCCCTCCTACGACCTGCGCGTGCAGGCGGAGGTCCAGCGGGTCGTCGCCGGGCACGGGCTCCCGGCGCCGGCCGTGCTCGCGGTCGAGGAGGACCCGGCGTGGCTCGGCTCGCCCTTCCTGCTGATGGAGCGCGTCCGGGGGCGGGTGCCCGGCGAGATCATCACGATGGACGAGTTCGTCATGGCGGCGAGCGCCGAGCAGCAGGCCCGGCTGCAGCGGGACTTCCTCCGGCAGCTCGCTCGGCTGCACACCGTGGACTGGGCCGCCAGCGGCCTGGAGAAGATCGTGCGCGGCGCCGGGGCCTCGCTTCGGCAGGACGTCCAGTGGTGGGCGGACTACACGCGGTGGGACACCGACGACAGGCCGCCGGCCGGACTCGTCGAGGCGGTCGACTGGTGCCTGGCCACGGCGCCGAGCGACGACCCGCCGCGCTCGCTGCTCTGGGGTGACGCCCGCTACGGAAACGTGATGTGCGACGACGACCGGCGGATCGTCGCCGTGCTGGACTTCGACCTGGCGACGATCGGCCCGGCCGAGATGGACCTGGCCTGGAATCTCGCCCTCGACTCGCTGCTGTCTCGCTGGACCCGTCGCTCGGTGCCCGGTTTCCTCGACCACGACGCGGTCGTCGACAGCTACCAGAGCCTGCTCGGCCGGGAGCTGCGCCATTTCGCCTGGCACGAGATCTTCGCGCTGGTTCGGTCGGCCTGCGTCAACCAGCGGCAGGCGCGGCTGGCGGCGAAGGCCGGGACCGCGTACCCGGGCCCGACCGAGGACGACAACCCGCTCGTGGCCGACGTCCTGCGTCGGATCGAGAAGTTCAACGGCTGATGGCCACGAGCGCAGCCAGGCCGGCGAGCCGAGACCAGCGGGAGGTGACAGGAAAATGGAGGCCATAGCCGCGGGACCGCCGCTGTCGTCGGTCGACTACGTGCGATCGACGACGCTGGCGGCATTCATCGCGCAGGTCTGCGCCGAGCACCGGTATCGCGAGGCGCTCGTCTTCGACGACCCGCTGATCGGTGGTCAGACCGTCCGGTGGAGCTACGGCGAGCTTCTCACCCGCAGTCGCGCCGTGGCCCGCTCGTTGATCGCGAGCAAGGTTCGCCCCGGGGACCGCGTCGCGATTCTCATGGCGAACCGGCCACAGGCCGTCGCGGCGTTCTTCGGCGCGGCGATCGCAGGAGCCGTCGTCGTTCCGCTGTCGACCTTCTCCACCGGGCCGGAGCTGGCGACACTGCTGGAGCTGGCCGACCCGGCTGTGCTCCTCGCGCAGACCCGGATGGGCAACCGGGACTTCGCGGCCGACCTCGACCGGGCGCCCTGTCGGGTCGCCGCCGTCGGGCGGGACTGGGACTCCTTCCTGGACGAAGGAACCGAGGTGCCCGACGCGCTCCTCGACGACATCCAGGCGGAGCTGACCCCCGACTCCGACGGCCTGGTCATCTTCAGCTCGGGGACGACGGCGCGGCCCAAGGGGGTGCTGCACACGCAGCGAGCGCCGACCGTCCAGTTCTGGGTTCAGGCGCGGCTGTTCGGCCGCACGCCGGCCACCCGGATGTGGACCGCCCTGCCGCTGTTCTGGACGGCCGGCATGAACACCGCGATGGGAGCCACGCTGGCCGCGGGTGGCTGCTGGGTGATGCAGGAGGGCTTCGATCCCGAGCACGCGCTTCGCCTCATGGAGCGTGAGCGCGTGACCGAGCCGTACACGCTGCCGCACCAGGCGCGAGCCCTCGAAGAGCATTCGGCCTGGTGGACGACCGACCTGTCGTCGTTACGGCAGGTCTTCGGCAAGTCGGTGTTCTCCCGTCACCCGACCGTCCACGGCGACCCGAACTGGCAGATGCCGGTCGGCTGGGGGATGTCCGAGACGTGCGCCTTCATCTCGGCGCACCCCAGTGACGCCGGCCGTGAGGCGATGCGGCGGAGCCTGGGCGGGATCGTCCCGGGCGCCGAGATCAAGGTGATCGACCCGGGCAGCGGGCGGGTGGTCGAGCGCTGCGCGGAAGGCGAGCTGCTCGTCCGCGGCGAGACCCTGATGAAGGGCTACCTGGGCAAGGACCCGGCCGAAAGCTTCGACGCCGAAGGCTGGCTGCACACCGGCGACCTCGGGCACCTCGACGACGACGGCGAACTGCACTGGACCGGCCGCCGCACCGAGATGATCAGGACCGGTGGCGCGAACGTGTCACCCGCCGAGATCGAGGTGGCGCTGCGGGCCTGCCCGGACGTCCGACTCGCCCGGGTGCTGGGAATGCCCGACGAGCGGCTCGGGCAGGTCGCCGTGCTGTGCGTCGAGCTGACGGAGGGAGCCGACGCCGAGTCGGTCCGCGCCTTCCTTCGCTCCAGAATCGCCTCCTACAAGGTCCCGAAACGGATTCTGGTCTTCGGCGCGGGCGAGATACCGCTGACCAGGAGCGGGACGAAAGTGCGCGACGACGACCTTCGCCGGCTCGTCGGGCCCCGCCTGGCCGGCGCCGGCGACGAGGCCCGAGGCGGAATGATCACTAGGAAAGAGAGTGGGTTGAATGGCCGTGGGCCAGGAGACGAATGACGAGCTGGACGTTTCCGATCTGGCGCGCCACATGGGTGTGCCGATCATGCCGGGACAGCTGCGCGAGCCGATCGCCGTCAACGACATCCGCCGGTGGGTCCAGGCGATGCACTACCCGAACCCGCTGCACTACGACGAGTCGTGGGCCGCGCAGAGCCGGTTCGGCGGCTTCGTCGCCCCCCAGTCCTTCACGGTCGCGACCGATACCAGCCATGGCTGCGCGCCCGCCCAGGTGGGACGGATCCATGACTCGCATCTGGTCTTCGGCGGCGACGAGTGGTGGTTCTTCGAGGGCCGCATCCGTCCCGGCGACAGGATTCTGTGTCACCGGCAGCCCTTCGACTTCAAGGTGCGGCAGACGGCGTTCGCCGGCCCGACGTGTTTCCAGCGCGGCGACACGCTCTACCTCAACCAGCGCGGCGAACGGATCGCGCTCCAACGGTCGACCGCGATTCGCTACAAGGTCCGCGCGGCCGCCGAGAAGAAGCTCTACGACGCCGGCGGCGGCGAGCCCGAATGGACCGAGCGGCAGCTGGCCGAGCTGGACGAGACCAAGCAGGGGTTCATCGACCAGCTCCAGGCGCTCGGCCACGACAAGCGCCTGCTGTCCAGCGTCACGGTCGGCGACCGGCTGCCGCCCAACGTGCTGGGCCCGCACAGCCTGGCGAGCTTCGCGACCGAGTGGCGGGCGTACCCGATGACCACGTGGGGCGCGATGGCCAAGGGCCCGACGTCTGTGCGCGGCGAGGACCTCGGGTACACGAAGGACATGGCCGGCCACGAAGGGGACCGCGACCTGGAGCGGACCAATCCGGAGAAGACCGACGGCGCGTACTACGGGCCTTCCCGTGGCCATCTGCAGCCGACCTGGGCACGGCGGATCGGGATGCCGCGCGGCTACGGCTACGGCGCGTCGGTCGGCGCGTGGCTGCTCGACTTCGTCGCGGCCTGGGCGGGCGAATGGGGGAGCATCTACCATGCCGACCTCAGGTATCGCAGCCCCGTGCTCACCGGGGACGCGACCTTCCTGTCCGGTACCGTCACAGAGGTCCGCGAGGAACGCCGGCGGGTTCACGTCGCCAGCATCGAGGTCGTGGCCCGCGACCAGGACGCCGCGGTACAGGCCAAGGGTGTGGTGACCGTTCAGCTCCCGGTCTCCTGACGCGCGCATCCGCCGGCTGGGCGCTCGGCCGGCCGGCGCGGCTGCTGCCCTACGATTGGTGGCGTCATGAGCAACGGGTCCGACGGCGGTGCCGCCACTGCGAGGCCGGTACGCAGCCGCCGGCGCACCGACCTCAGCGAGCGGGAGATCGTCACGGCGGCGCTCCGCCTGGTCGCCCGCGAGGGCGCCGACAAGCTGACCATGCGCGGTCTCGCCGCCGAGCTCGGCCTGTCCTCGATGGCCAGCTACTACCACGTGCCGAGCAAGACGGTCCTGTTCGACCTGGTCGCGGACGCGGTCCTGGCCGACGTGCGGGTGCCCGACTCCGAGGAGCCGTGGGAGAAGCGGGTGCGCGAGATGTTCATCTCCGCGCGCTCGGAGCTGGCCCGCTACCCGGGCGTGGCGGCGCTGCTGCTGAGCCGGACGTCCGAGACGCCGAACATGCGCCGGCTGTCCTCCGAGCTGCGGCGCGCGCTGCGTCAGGCTGGCTTCGGGCGGGCCGAGTCGGACGCGTTCGGTGAGGTCTTCACGATCTACCTGTTCGGCCGGCTGATCTTCGAAGCCCGGCCCAGCGCCGACTCCGTCGCCGCCGCGGCCGAGCCCGACCAGGCCGGCACAGGGGCCGCCGACGCCTTCGAGACCGGCCTGGACCTGCTGCTGGCCGGCACCAGGGAACAGCTCCGAACCACCTAGCACGACGGGCCGCAGGGCCTCCGGCGGCGCTTGACGCCCCGACTTGAGCACTGTAAGAATTCGTCCGACCAGGGAGCGAGGACCCATGACACCTGTCACGGCCCCGGGGCCGATGCTTACGGTCCCCGGCCTTTTCGAGCGTCCCGACTATTTCGAGATCCTGGCCAGGCTCCGCCGCGAGGCACCGGTCGCGCGCACGCCGGACGGTCTCTGGGCGGTGACGCGTTACGAGGACATCCGAATGATCAGCCGGGAGCCGCACCGTTTCTGCTCCGGCCGTGGTGTGCTCGTCAATGACCCGATCCGTGTCCACGGCGCCGTCAATGACGAGACGTCGCTGCTCCATATCGACCCGCCGCACCACAGCAGGTACCGAGGCGTCGCGAACCGCCAGTTCACGCCACGGGCGGTGGGCCGGCTGGAGGAACGGATTCGGGCTATCACGCGGGAGGTGCTGGAAGCGGCCGACCCCAGGCGTGAGATCGACCTCGTGGGTGAGATCGCGGCGCCCATTCCGGTGCGGGTCATCGCCGAGCTGCTCGGCATCGACGCCGCCGATCTCGCGACGTTCCGCCGGTGGTCCGACGCGGTGATCGAGGTGATCGACCACCCGACGGCGGAGGTCTACGCCGAGTCCGGGGAGCTGCTCACCTACCTCATGCGCCTCGCCGACCAGCGCCGTTCCGAGCCCCGCGACGACCTGGTCTCCCGACTGTGGCAGGCCCAGTACCAGGGCGAACCACTGTCCCATGAGCAGGTGAGGATGTTCGGCCTCACCCTGCTCGTCGCCGGCAACGAGACCACGCGCCACCTGCTCTCGGGAACGCTGGCCGCGCTGGCCGCGCATCCCGAGCAGCGGGCCGCGCTCGTGCGCGAACCGGACCGGATTCCGGCCGCCGTCGAGGAGTGCCTGCGCTGGACGACGCCCATCCAGGCTTTCGGCCGGACCGCGACCGAGGACGTGACGCTGCACGGGCAGGAGATCGCCGCCGGCGACTTCCTGGTCCTTCTCTACGCGTCGGGTAATCGCGACGAGCTGGTTTTCGGACCCACCGCCGACCGTTTCGACGTCGCGCGCGCCGCCGGCCCCAACATCTCCTTTGGTTTCGGTGAGCACCTCTGTCTCGGCGCGTCGCTGGCCCGGCTGGAGGCCCGCGTCGTGCTGGAGGAACTGCTGGCCCGGTTCCCGGAATTCGTCACGGGAACACCGACGAAAGTTCAGTCCACGCTCGTCCGTGGTTTCCAGACCCTGCCCGGCGTGCTCGCGCCGTAAATGGGCCGGAAGAAAGACATCTTCGGCGTAGATCGCCGGCCGACCTGACATTGTGAAGGAATCCGCATGGTGCGTGCAGTGGTGTTGACCGACGTCCCGCCGGCGTCCCTGGTGGACCTGGCCGCGGACGATCTGCCCGACGGCGACGTCACGATCGACGTGCGCTGGTCGTCGCTGAACTACAAGGACGGCCTGGCGGTGACCGGATCGGGGCGGATCGCGCGGAAGCTGCCGATGACCTGCGGCGCCGACCTCGCAGGCACGGTCGCGGCGTCGGAGAACCCGGCCGTGCGGGTCGGTGACGAGGTCCTCGTCACCGGGTGGGGCCTGTCCGAGACCAGGCCGGGAGGCTACACCCAGCGTCAGCGCGTGCCGGCCTCGATGGTCACCGCGCGGCCCGAGGGCCTGTCGCTGCGGCAGACCATGGCCATCGGGACGGCGGGCCTGACGTCAATGCTGTGCGTGATGGCGCTGGAGGGGGCCGGTCTGCGGCCTGGCGCGGGCCCGGTCCTGGTCACCGGGGCGAGCGGGGGAGTGGGCACGCTGGCGGTGGCCGTGCTGGCCTCGCTCGGCTACGAGGTCACGGCCTCGACCGGCTCCCCGGCCGCGCATCCGCTGCTGCGCGAGCTCGGCGCGACCGAGATCATCGACCGGGCCGAGCTGGCCACGCCCGGGCGGCCGCTCGGCAAGGAACGCTGGGTGGGGGCGATCGACACGGTCGGCAGCCAGACGCTCGCGAGCGTGCTGGCGTCCATCCGGTACGGCGGTGCCGTCGCGGCCTGCGGGCTGGCGGGCGGCAACGACCTGCCCGCCACCGTCCTGCCGTTCATCCTGCGGGGCGTGAGCCTGCTCGGCATCGACTCGGTGATGTGCCCGCCGGACCTGCGCGACGCCGCCTGGTCGCGGCTGGCCAGCGATCTGCCGGTCAGCCTGCTCGACCGCGTCACCCAGGTCGAGCCGCTCAGCGACATCGTGAAGCTCGGCAAGCAGATTCTGGCCGGCGAGATCTCCGGCCGCGTGGTCGTCGACGTCCGGGCCTGACGCGGTGGCGACGCGAACAGCGATCGTCACCGGCGGGAGCGGCGGCATCGGTCGGGCGTGCGGGCTGGTCCTTCAGGAGCGCGGCTACGACGTGGTGCTGACCGCGCGCCGCGCCGAGCCGCTGGCCGAGGCGGCCCGCGAGATCGGCTGCCGGTTCGTGGCGGCCGACTGCGCGGAACCCGACGAGTTCGCGCGGGTGGTGGCCGCGTGCGAACAGGTGGACCTGCTCGTCCACTCGGCCGGCGTCCTTCGGGGGACGTTCGTCCGGAAGGAACGGATCGAGCAGTTCGACGCGGTGATCCGCGCCAACCTGCGCTCGACCTTCGTGGCCGTGCAGGGTGTCCTGCCGATCATGCCGGTCCGCGGGCGCATCGTCCTGATCTCGTCCTCCGCCGGCGACCAGGGCATGAAGGGCCGGTCCGCCTACTCGGCGTCCAAGGGCGCCGTGAACGCCTTCGCCGACGCCCTGCGCGGCGAGGTCGTCCGGGACGGCATCCACGTCAACGTGATCGTTCCCGCGCCGGTCGAGACCGCGATGCTGGCGGGGGTGACCTTCGAGATGCACGCCATCCAGGCCAGTGACGTGGCCGCGGCGGTCGGCTACCTCGACGGGCTCGACCCCCGGGTCGTCGTGCCGCGGATCGACCTGCGCGCCGTCGAGTCCGGCCCGCTCGCCCCCGCGCCGTTACGCCCGCCGGGAGCGGCCGCCACGGCGGGGGCCCGGCCATGACGGTGACCGTGGGAGTCCCGATCGGCCAGCGGCTGAGCGACCTCGCCGCGGCCGACCCGGACCGGCTGTCCGTGGTGGTCGTGCGCCAGGACGGGGGTCGCGAGGCGCTCGACCGCCAGCAGGTGGAGGACGGCGCGAACCGGTGGGGCCGGGCGCTGGCGGCCCGCGGGCTCGCGGCCGGGGACCGGGTGGCGCTGCTCGTCCACAACTCGGTCGAGCTGGTACTCGGAGCGCTCGGTGCCTGGAAGGTGGGCGCCGTGCCCGTTCCGGTGCGCTGGGACCTGCCCGCCTGGGAGCGAGAGCGGGTCCTCGCGGTCGTCGCCGCCCGGGTGGTGATCGACGAGGGAACCGCGCCAGCCCTGCGGGCCGAGGCCGCGACGTTCCCGGCCGACCCGCTGCCCGCGGTCACCCCGCAGCACTCGTTCGGCATCTGCAGCAGCGGCTCCACCGGCACGCCCAAGGTCATCGTCAACACCCGGCCGGGCCGGTGGACCGCGGAGCTCTCGACGCCGTTCGCCGAGAACTTCGGCGGCCCGGTGACGCATCCGCAGGTCGTTCTCGTGCCCGCGCCGATGTATCACACCAACGGTTTCATGACCCTCAACTCGCTGCTCGGCGGTGACCGTCTGGTCATCCTGGAGAAGTTCGACGCCGTCGCGGCCATCGACGCGATCGAGCGGGAGGGCGTCACCACCTTCACGGCGACACCGACAATGCTGCAGCGCCTGGCCGCCGTTCCCGGCATCGACGGCCGAGATCTGTCCCGCGTCGAATGGATCCTGCAGGGGGCCGCGATGATGCCGCCCGCGCTGCTGCGCCGGTGGTTCGACCTGCTGGCGCCGGAGAAGGTCATCATGGCCTACGGCATGACGGAGCAGCTCGGGCTGGTGGCGATTCGTGGCGACGAATGGCTCACCCATCCCGGAAGCGTCGGGCGGGGATTCCGCGGCACCGAGCTCAGGATTCTCGACGAGTACCAGAATCCGGTGCCGGCCGGGGTATACGGCGACGTCTACCTGCGGTCGCCCGCCACCGGGGCGTACGACTACCTCGGGGGAGCGCCGCTTCTGCCGACCACGCCGGACGGTTTCGGCACCGCCGGCGACATGGGGCACCTCGACGAGGAGGGCTACCTCTATCTGGCGGACCGCCGGGTAGACATGATCATCACCGGTGGCGCGAACGTCTTTCCCGCCGAGGTCGAGGGCGCGCTGTCCGAGCACCCGGATATCGCCGACGTCGTCGTCGTCGGGCTGTCCGACCCCGACTGGGGCCGGCGGGTACACGCGATCGTCGAGCGCCGGCCGGGCACCGCCGGGCCCTCGGAGCAGGAGTGCATCGCGTTCGTGAAGGCACGGCTGGCGTCGTACAAGGCGCCGAAGTCGGTGGAGTTCGTCGCCGAGCTGCCGCGCAGCGCCGCGACGAAGATCAGTAGGTCCGCGCTCGTCGCCGAGCGGGGCGGCTGATGGCCACGCCCGCCGACGGGACCCAGCCGCGTCCCGCCCTCCGACCGCCCCAGAAGGGTGAAGCCGTGTACGAGTACGAGCGCTTCTTTGTCGACGGCGCCTGGGTGGAACCGCGGACGGACGCCGCCGTCGAGGTTCACTCACCGCACGACGGCGCCGCCGTCGGCCGGGCGCCGAACGCCGCCGCCGAGGACGTCGACGTGGCCGTGGCCGCCGCCCGGCGGGCGTTCGACGAGGGCCCGTGGCCGTGGCTGTCGCCGGCCGAGCGGGTCGCGGCGCTGCGGCCCTTCGTCGAGCGCTATGGCGCGCGGACCGCGGAGATGGCCGCGCTGGTGACCGGCGAGATGGGCTCGCCGGCGTGGTTCTCCGAGCAGGCACACGGGCTCGGGCCCTGGTACCTGATGGGGGAGACGCTCGCCTTCGCCGAGCACTACGACTGGGAGCGGCCCAGGGGGCGCAACCTGCTGCGGCGCGCGCCGGCCGGGGTCGTGGGGATCATCACGCCGTGGAACGTGCCGCAGGTGACGATCCTCGCGAAGCTGATGCCCGCGCTGCTCGCCGGCTGCACGGCGGTCGTGAAGCCGGCTCCCGAGACGCCCCTGGACGCCATGCTCCTGGCGACGATGCTCGCCGAGGCCGACCTGCCACCCGGGGTGGTGAGCGTGATCACGGGCGGCGCGGAGGCCGGTCGCCGGCTGAGCGAGCATCCCGGCGTCGACAAGGTCTCCTTCACCGGCAGCGCGGCCGTCGGGGCGCGGATCGGGAAGGCGTGCGCCGAGCGGCTGGCCCGGTGCAGCCTCGAGCTCGGCGGCAAGTCCGCCGCGATCGTCTGCGAGGACGCGGACTTCGACCGGACGATCGACGGCCTGCGCTTCGCCTCCTTCCTGAACAACGGCCAGGCCTGCGTCGCGCAGACCCGGGTGCTCGCGCCCCGGTCGCGTTACGACGAGTTCTGCGCGGCGTTCGCGGCGATGGCCTCGGCGCTGGCGGTGGGCGACCCGGCCCTGGCCGACACGTACGTCGGACCGCTCGTCTCGGCCCGCCAGCGGGAGCGGGTCGCGTCCTACCTGGAGATCGGGCTGGCCGAAGGCGCGGTCGCGGCGGCCGGCGGCCCCGGCGAGACGGGCGATCCGCGCGGCCAGTACGTGCGGCCGACGGTGTTCCGCGATGTCACGAACGACATGCGGATCGCCCGCGAGGAGATCTTCGGACCGGTGGTCGTCGTGATCCCCTATGAGGACGAGGACGACGCCGTCAGGATCGCGAACGACTCCCCCTACGGCCTCGGTGGGTCCGTCTGGACGAAGCACCGGGCCCACGGCCTGAGCATCGGCCGGCGGGTACGCACGGGGACCTTCGGGATCAACAGCTACGGGCCGGAGTTCAGCATGCCGTTCGGCGGCTTCAAGGCCAGCGGCATCGGCCGCGAGTACGGGCCCGAGTCCTTCGACGAGTACGTCGAGCTCCAGTCGATCTACGGCGTCGCGTGAGCGGCCGTGGGACTCGCCGCGGGGACCCGGACATGACCAGCATCTGCCTGATCGGCGCCGCGCAGCGGACCGTGCGCGAGACACCGGCGCCCGAGCCCCTCGACAGCTGGGAGGCCCGGGCCCGGGAGGCGGCGGCCAGCCTGCCGCGAGCGCTGGCCGACGTGCAGTCGATCCAGGTCGTCTACTGCCAGAGCTGGCCCTACGACGATCCCGTCGGCCGGCTCGCCGAGCGGCTGGGCGCCGATCCGAAGCACCGCGTCTACTCGGGGATCGGCGGAACCGTCCCGCAGACGTTGGTCAACGCCACCGCTGCCGCGATGCTGCGCGGCGAGCTCGATCTCGCGCTCGTCGTCGGCGGCGAGGCGCTCGCGACGGTCCGGGCGTACAAACGGGCGGGGGAGCGGCTGCCCTGGTCCCACCGCGAGACGCCCCGCTCGCCCTTCCCGTGGACGCCGCCCCATCCGGCCGAGACCGCGCATGACGTGCTCCAGGCGTGGGAGACCTTCCCGTTGTGGGACACGGCCCGGCGGGCCGCCCGGGGCGCGTCGCTCGCCGACGACGCGGCCGAGGCCGCACGGCTGATGGCGGGGCTGACGCCGGTCGCGGCGGCGAACCCGCATGCCTGGCGCCCACGCGTCCTCGACGCGGCGACCGTCGGCACGGCGACGCCGGACAACCGCTACGTCGGCTGGCCGTACACCAAGAACGAGGTCGCCGTCATGGACGTCGACATGAGCGCGGCGCTGCTGCTGGCGACCGGGGCCCGCGCCGACGCGCTCGGCGTGCCCGAGGACCAGCGGCTCTACCTGGCCGGCTGGTCGTACGCGCAGGACCCGGCGAGCATCGCCGCCCGCCCCGACCTGGCCCGATCGGCGGCCATGGCGGCCGCCGGCCGGGCGGCGCTCGACCGGGCCGGGCTGACGCTGGCGGAGGTCGGCGCCTTCGACCTGTACTCGTGCTTCCCGTCGTCGCTGCGGCTCGGCTGCGACGCGCTCGGCCTGGAGGTCGACGACTCCCGCGGCCTGACGGTGACGGGCGGGCTTCCCTACGCGGGCGGTCCCGCTTCTGGTTACCTCCTGCACGCCCTGGCCTCCCTCTACGAGCAGCGACCACACTCGGCGCTGGTGACGGGGGTCGGCATGCACCTTCAGAAGCATGTCGCCGCGGTGTGGACCTGTGCGCCGGCCAGGCCTGAGGCCCCTGACGACGACGTCGTTCAGCAGGGCGTCGACGCCGAGCAGGCCGCCCGCCGTCTGCTCGTCTCCTACGAGGGGCCGGCGCGGGTGCTGGCGTACACGGTCGCGCATTCCCGGGACGGCGGCGCCGAGCGGGGTCTGGTCGTGCTGGACACCCCGCGCGGTCGGGCCCTCGCTCGCGTGCACGAGCCCGCGCTGCTCGCCGACGCCGAGTCCCGCGAGCTGGTCGGGCAGCCGGTCACCGTCACGACCGACGGGCAGCGCAACGAGGCCCGCTGGTGACGATCTTCACCCCTGATCTCCGCTCAACCCTCGTCCGCGCAACCCTCGAAGGAGAAGGCTCGTGCCCGTTCACTACGAGGTCGGCACCCGCGCACCGCACGTCGCGCTGATAACGCTCGACAGGCCGGAAGCGAAGAACGCCTGCGACCTGGAGCACTTCCACCAGCTCGCCGAGACCTGGAAGCGCTTCGCCGCCGACGACGAGGCCTGGGTCGCGATCTTCACCGGGGTGGGCCGGGCGTTCATGGCGGGCGCCGATCTCAAGACCTACGTCCCGGAGATCACCGCGCTCAGCCAGAAGATCAAGAGCGGCGACGTCGACTCGGTCCGCGGCTACTCCCTGACCGACGGCACCGACGCGGTGCTGCGCGGCACCAGGATCTACAAGCCGATCGTCGCCGCGGTGAACGGCCCCTGCGTCGCGGGCGGGATGGAGATGCTCGGGGGCATCGACATCCGGATTGCCAGCGAGCACGCCACCTTCGGCGTGCTCGAACCGGCGCGCGGGCTCTTCGCCGGGGGCGGCACGACCGTGCGCCTGCCCCGGCAGGTGCCGTTCGCCCACGCGATGGAGTTCCTGCTGTGCGCCGACCAGGTCGACGCCACCCGGGCCCACCAGATGGGTCTCGTGAACGCGGTCGTCCCCGAGGCCGAGCTGCTGGACACCGCGTTCGCCTACGCCGCCCGGATAACGAAGAACGCTCCGCTGGCCGTCCAGGCGACGAAGCGCAGCGTGCTGGAGGGCCTCAAGCTCGGCCTGGGCGACGCGTACCGGAACGAGGCGCGGATCGCGCAGGAGATCTTCACGACCGACGACGCGAAGGAGGGGCCGCGGGCCTTCGCCGAGCGTCGGGCCCCCAGGTGGACCGGCAGCTGACCGATCGTGCCCGGACCCGCGCGGCGATCCGCCAAGGGGTCACGACGGACGGATCTCGCGGCGCAGCAGCGGGCTCACCCGGTAGTCCACCAACTGCCGCATGACCAGCGACGTTTCGGTTCTTTCCACGCCTGGGGTGGCCAGGATCTGCCCGGCGATCCGGTAGAGGTCGTCGCCGTCACGGGCGGCGACCCGCACCAGCAGATCCTTCGCGCCGCTGAGCCCGAAGACCTCCAGAACCTCCGGAATGCCGGCGAGACTCGCCGCCACCTCGTCGAGGAGCTGTTGCGTGACCGTGGCGACGATGAAGGCACTCAGCGGGTAGCCAAGCGCCGCTGGTTCGATGCGCCGCTCGAAGCTGGCCAGCACCCCGTGTTGATCAAACCGCGACAGCCGTGACTGGACGGTGTTGCGCGACAGACCGACAGTGTCGGCCAGGGACAGCACGGTGGCGCGCGGCTCGTCGGCGAGAGCGAGCAGGAGGCGCGCGTCCGTGTCGTCCACCCGCGTGGCTCGCATTCTGCTCAGGGGAGTCGGTGATAGCTCGATCGTGTTGAGCACAATGATAAGTGCTGCGTGACGAGGTTGCGCACATCGACCTCTGAGAGGTCTGATTCCCAGCAGATTGCCTGTTATAACACCTTGCCGGGGAGTTGATCGTGACGATGACCGCGACGAGCGTCGACCTACCGCCGGGAGTCGACGATCGAGGTGAGCCGCTGCGCGCGATCGAGGACCGGGTCCTGTGGCTGTCGAGCGCGATCATCGATCACGCGAACCGGGTCCGGCCCAACCCGTCGGGCCTCAAGGTCGGCGGCCACCAGGCGTCGAGCGCCTCGATGGTGTCGATCATGACGTCGCTCTGGTTCGAGCAGCTGCGGCCGGCGGACCGGGTCTCGGTGAAGCCGCACGCCTCGCCGGTCCTGCACGCGATCAACTACCTGCTCGGCCAGCTGGACGCGTCGTCCCTGACGACGCTGCGCGAGTTCGGCGGACTGCAGGCCTATCCCAGCCGGACGAAGGACCCCGATCCGGTGGACTACTCCACCGGGTCGGTGGGCATCGGGGCGACGGCCCCGATCTGGGCCGCGCTCGCCCGCCGCTACGTCGAGGGCCATTTCGGCGCGGGGGAGACCGGCGGACGGCAGTACTCGCTGCTCGGGGATGCCGAGCTCGACGAAGGCGCCTGCTGGGAGGCGGTCCTGGACCCGATGGTGGCCGAGCTGGGCGAGGTCGTGTGGATCGTCGACCTCAACCGCCAGTCGCTCGACCGGGTGGTGCCCAACATCGGCGCCGACCGGCTGCAGGGCATGTTCGCGGCGGCCCGCTGGCAGGTGCTGTCGGTCAAGTACGGCCGCCGGCTTGAGGCGCTGTTCGGCCGGCCCGACGGTGACCGGCTGCGCGCCCGCCTCGACGCGATGCCGAACCCCGAGTACCAGCGGCTGCTGCGTTGCGGCCCCGGTGAGCTGCGCACCCGCCTCGCCGGCTCCGGCCCGGACGGCGCAGCGGTCCGCCGGCTGCTCGACGGTGTGGCCGACGACGAGCTGCACGCCGCCGTCCGTAATCTGGGCGGCCACGACCATCGGGCGCTGGCCGACGCCTTCGCCCGGATCGACGACACGCGCCCGACCGTGATCTTCGCCTACACGATCAAGGGATACGGGCTCGCCACCGAGGGTCATCCGCAGAACCACTCGGCGCTGCTCAACGCCGAGCAGCTGCGCTCGCTCGCGGCCCGGGTGGGCACGGACCCCGACCGGCCCTGGCTGCGGTTCCCGGCCGAAAGCCGCGAGGACCGGCTGTGCGCCCAGGTCGCGGCGCGGCTCGCGCGCGACCCGGTGCCCCTGTCGCCGCCGCCCGCGGTGCCGACGGACCTCGGTCACACGCCGACCGGGCTCGCCACCACCCAGGCCGCGCTCGGGCGCACGCTGCTCGACCTGAACCGGGCCGCTCCGGACGTGGGCGCGCGGATCGTGACCGTCAGCCCCGACGTCAGCTCGTCGACCAACCTCGGCGGCTGGGTCAACAAGGTCGGGGTCTGGTCCGACACCGAGCGCGACGACTGGTTCGCCGACGACGCCGAGACGATCCTGCACTGGCGGGAGCGGCCGACCGGGCGGCACGTCGAGCTGGGGATCGCCGAGACCAACCTGGTCGGCGCGATCGGCGAGCTCGGCGCCACCTGGAGCCGCTGGGGGCAGCCGCTGCTGCCGATCGGGGTGCTCTACGACCCGTTCGTGGAACGCGCCCTGGAACCGTGGTCGTTCGGGATCTACGCCGGCGGGCAGTCGATCCTCGTCGGCACCCCGGCCGGGGTCACGCTCGCGCCGGAGGGCGGCGCGCACCAGTCGATCAAGACTCCGTCGATCGGCCTCGAGCAGCCGGGCTGCGTCAGCTACGAGCCGGCGTTCGCCGTCGAGGCGGAATGGACGCTGCTCGCGGCGCTCGCCCAGCTGGGCCGGCCGGGCGGGCAGTCGGCCTACCTGCGCCTGTCCACGCGCTCCGTCGACCAGTCGCTGGCCGCGGTGCCGAGCGACCCGGCCGCCCGCGAGCGCCGCCGTCGCAACGTGGTGGCCGGCGCCTACCTGCTACGCCGGCACGACCGGCCGGCGGTGACGCTGTGCGCGATGGGCCCCCTGGTCACCGAGACGCTGGCCGCAGCTGACCGGCTGGCCGCACTCGGCTTCGGCGCGGACGTCGTCTGCGTGACCAGCCCGGACCTGCTCTTCCGGGCCCTGCAGGCCCGCCGCGGGCTGGGTGACGCGGCCGAGTGGATCCTGGAGGTCGTCTTCCCGTCCGACCGGGCGGTGCCGATGGTGACGGTGCTGGACGGCCATCCGCACACCCTGGCCTTCCTGGCCGGCGTCAACCGGGTGCCGTCCGCGCATCTCGGGGTGACCGGGTTCGGCCAGTCGGGTGACCTCGGCGACGTCTACCGGTATCACCACCTGGACGTCGACTCGATCGTGGGCGTCGCCCTCGACCTCGTCGACTGATGCGGCTGATGCCCGAGGCCCGCTGCCGGGTCTCGGGCATCAGGGTCCCGCTCCGGGAGCGGCGGACGGGCCTCAGCCCGCCGTCTCGCGGGCCTGGAGGCCCGCTGCGGCGGTCCCGAGGGCTGCCCCGGCCATCTTCTCGTTGTGGTCGAGGTGCTCGTCGACGGCGCGGGCGGCCGCGTCCGGGTCCCGGCGCCGGTAGACGCTCAGCAGGCTCTCGTGGGCGTGCCGCCGGCGGTGGTGCTCCTCCGGGTCCGGGTCGAGCAGGCCGAACCCGATGCGGATATAGCGCTCCGCGGCCCGCCAGAGGGTGGTCAGCACCCGGATGTCCCAGGCCGTGGCGGCGGACCCGAACAGCGCGAGATGGAAGTCGCGGTGCGCGTCGTAGATCGCGTCCATGCTCCGGTCCGGGTCACCGAAGTCGGCGGCGTCGCGCTCCAGCCGGTCCAGCTCCGCGTCGGAGATCCGGGTGCAGGAGCGGCGCGCGAGGTCGGGTTCGAGCAGCCGGCGCAGCCGGTAGATGGCGTGCAGGTCGTCGAAGTCGATCGGCGCGATGGTGACGCTGCGGCCGGGCCGGATCACCACCAGCCCCTCGCTCTCCAGGTTCCGCAGCGCCTCGCGGACCGGGATGAAGCTGACGTCGAGCCGGCTGGCGAGCTCGCGCAGCGAGAAGCTCTGACCGGGAGGCAGCGCCCCGGTCAGGATCGAGCGCCGCAGCTCGGTGGTGACGAGGTCGCCGACGGTGCGTGACTCGACGGGACGGACCTCCGCCGGAGATGCCATCCACGCCTCGCTTCCGGTGAGCCGACCACGCCTCGATATCAACTATATCCCGGGGCCCGGATTCGACTTGCGAGTGATATAACATATAACGATCAATCTGGCGGATGTGCACGTTCTGTCCTCGGGACAGCCGGAATGGACGACAAGCGGGCCGCGACGCCCGGTGGGAGCGCACTGTGAAGATCATCGCTCTGGAAGAGCACACCTTCCCGCACGACATCCTCACCGCCGCCGGGCTCGACCTGGGCAGTCGCGCCGGCCGCAAGGCCGCCGAGCTCGACGATCTGGGCGAGGGCCGGCTGAGGACGATGGACGACGCCGGCGTCGACCTCCAGGTGCTCTCGGCGTTGGCGCACATCGTGCAGGAGCTCGAGCCGGCCAGCTCCGTCGCCGTCTCCCAGGCCCTCAACGACCGGATGGCGGCGACCGTCCAGGCGCATCCCGACCGTTTCCGGGCCTTCGCCACCCTGCCGATCTCGGCCCCGGAGCAGGCCGTCGTAGAGCTTCGCCGCGCGGTCGACGAGCTGGGCTTCGTGGGGACGATGATCCACGGCCAGACCAACGGCGTCTTCCTCGACCACCCGTCGATGGAGCCGATCCTGGCGTGCGCGGAGCGGCTCGGTGTGCCGATCTACCTGCATCCGGCCCCGCCGCCGCCGGCCGTCCAGGACGCGTACTACTCCGGGCTGCCCGCCGACCTCGCCGCGGCGCTCTCGACAGCGGGCTGGGGCTGGCACGCCGAGTGCGGCATGCACGTCCTGCGGATGATCGTCGCCGGGGTGTTCGAGCGGCACCCCGCGCTGGAGGTGATCGTGGGGCACATGGGGGAGGGCCTGCCGTTCTCGCTGGCGAGGGCGGACGACATGCTCAGCCCGCTGCTCAAGGGGCGGACGCCGGTCGCCGAGACCGCCCAGCGCAACGTCTACATCACCACGTCTGCCTACACGACGGTCGCCCCGCTGCAGTGCGCGCTGACGGTGCTGGGCGCCGACCGCATCCTGTTCTCGGTCGACCACCCGTTCGCCGACAGCGCGCGGGGCACCGCCTTCCTGCGGAGCGCTCCGCTGAGCCCGGCCGACCGGGAGAAGATCGCGCACGGCAACGCGGAACGGGTGCTCGGGCTCTGACCCGCGGGCTGGGGCCGGCTCAGATCGGGTACCGGCCGGCCCCGCGGTTGAGCGTGGTCAGCCGGATCTCGGTGAAGTCCTCCCGCGCGTAGTGCCCGGAGCGGCCCCAGCCACTGTCCTTCACGCCGCCGTTGGGCAGGGACGGCTCTCCCACCAGCGTCGGCGCGTTGACATGGACGATCCCGGTGTCGAAGCGCTGAGCCAGGTCGAGGCCGCGGTCCTGGTCGCCGGTCATGATCGCGGCGCTCAGCCCGTACGGGGTGGCCTGCGCGCGCTCCAGGGCCTCCTCGGCGTCCTCGACCGCCTCGACGACGAGCACCGGGCCGAACGTCTCCTCGCTGCCGAGGGCGACCACCGCGTCGCGGGGGACGTCGGCCAGGATCGTCGGCTCGTACACGCGACCGTGGGACGCGGCACCGGTGACGACCCGGGCGCCGCGGGCGATCGCCTCCTCGACCCGCGCGGCGACCTGCCTGACCGCACGGTCGTTGATCAGCGGCCCGATCACCGTGCTCGGCTCGGTGGGATCACCGGAGCTGAGGGCGGCGGTCCGGGCGGCGAGCGCGTCGAGGAACGCGTCGTGAATCGGCCGTTCGACCAGCACCTTCCTGGTGCACAGGCAGATCTGCCCCTGGTGGAAGAAGGCGCCGAAGACCGTCGCGTCGACGGCGTGGGCCAGGTCGGCGTCGGCCAGCACGATCATCGGGTTGTAGCCGCCCAGCTCCAGCACGATCGGCTTGAGCGCCCGCCCGGCCCGTTCGGCGAGGATCCGGGCGGTCGAGGCGGAGCCGGTGAAGTTGATGCAGCGGACGGCCGGGCTGGCCATGAAGACCTCGCTGATCGCGGCGGCGTCGCCGGGGGCGTGTACGACCACGTTCAGGGAACCGGCGGGGAAACCGGCCTCGGCCGCGATCTCGGCGTGCAGCAGGCCGGCGGAGACCGGCGCCTCCTCGGAGGGCTTGATGACGACGGTGTTCCCGAAGGCCATCGGCAGGGCGATGGTGCGCCAGGCCAGGTTGAAGGCGCCGTTCCAGGGCGTGAAGCCGGCGACGACGCCGAGCGGCTTGCGCACCGCCATCGCGAACCGGCCGGGGGTGTCGCTCGGCAGGACCTCGCCGACGGGCAGGTAGCCCCAGTTGGCCGCCTGCCGCAGTAAGTTCACCGACCACTGCACCTGGAAGTGGGCGAACGGGGCGCTGCAGCCCGACTCGACGGCCAGGATGCGCACGATCTCGGCGCGCCGCCGTTCGGTGATGTCGGCGGCCTTGAGGAACAGGCGCTGGCGCTCGGCCGGAGCCGTCGCGGCCCACCCGGGGAAGGCGGCCTGCGCGGCGGCGACGGCGGCCTCGGCCTCGGCCGGTCCGCCGGCGGCGATCCGGGCCACGACCTGGTCGTCGAACGGGTTGTAGTCCGGGAACGTCGGGCCACCCGGCCGCGACCACGACCCGTTGATGAAGTGCGTGGTCGTGGTGATCGCCGAGCGTGTGTCGAGGCTGGTCATCGTCGTCCTTCAGCTGGTCGTGGCGGGGAGGCCGGCACACCACACGCGCTCGACGCGGCGGCTGTCGGTGATGTCAGCGAGGGGGTCGCCGCCGATCAGAACGAGGTCGGCCCGCAGGCCGGGCCGGATGGCCCCGCGGTCGGAGAGCCCGAAGTGCCTGGCCGGCAGCGAGGTCGCGGCCGAGATCGCCGCAGCGGCGGACAGTCCGGCCCGCACGAGCAGTTCGAGCTCGCGGTGCAGGCTCGGCCCGTGGCTGATGTTGGCCGGGACGCCGACCGTGGCGTTGGCGTCGGTGCCGGCGAGGATCGGCACCCCCGCCCGGTGCAGCAGGCCGACCGACCGCTGCGCGTTGTGGTAGCCCGGCCCGGCCGGCGCGGCGGCATCACCCCGCGCCCCGTCGGCGCCGTCAGCCCCGTGGCCGAAGAACCTGGTGGCGACGGCGTCCATCATCGTCAACGTCGGCACCACGACGCGGCCCCGCGCGGCGAGGGCCGCGACGGTGGCCTCGTCGAGGATGGCGTCCAGCGGAGCGTGGGTGATCACGTCGGCGCCCGCGGCCAGCGCCATCTGGTAGGGGATCAACCGGACGGCGTGGGCCACCGTCAGCTGGCCCTGCCGCCGCGCCGCGCTGACGAGCGCGTCGAGCGTGGGCTGGTCGAGCCCCGGCACGTCCGCGATCAGCTTGAGGTAGTCCGAGCCCTCGGCGAGCCGGTCCCGCACGAAGGTCTCGGCGTCCGCCGGGCCGCTGACGAGCGCGGCGTCGGGCCGGCCGGGAATGTGGCTGTGGGCCGAGCCCGGCGCGGTGGCCGGTACTCCGGCGCTGCGGATGTCGGTGAGCCCGGGACGGCCGCGCAGCTCGTCGACCAGCTCCCGCGGCCAGCAGCCCATGTCCAGGGCGGTGGTGATCCCGGCGCGGACCAGCTGTTCGAGGTTCTCCTCGCCGTGCAGGTGGACATGGGCGTCGATGAGGCCCGGCAGCAGGACCCCGTCCTCGCCGTCGACGACCGTGCGGCCCGCGGTACTCAGGTCGGGGCCGATCGCGGCGATCCGCGCGCCGTCGACGAGGACCGACGTTCGGTGGCTGAGCGCGGGCCCGTCGACCAGGCGGACCCCGCGAATCAGGAGCTGACTTCCCTCGTGCTCGGTCATGTGCATCCGCCCGGTTCCGGCGCGTCAGGATGAGAGTGTTGCTGTTATAACATATAACTGCTAACTTCCTCCAACGCGGCGGTCGTGCAACGCCGCAGCCCTGCAAACGCAGTGGTCGTGGCTCGCGCGGGACGCCGCCACTACAGGCCCGCGAGCACTACGGGCCCGCGAGCACTACAGGCCCGCGAGCGCGTCGGCCAACGGCCTCGCCGGCCGGTCAACCACCACCGAGGGAGTTCGCAATGCGTCGTAGACATCTCGCTCAAAACCGCGTGGCGCTGGTCAGCCTCGCTGCGGTCGCGCTGACCGCGGCGGCCTGCGGCAGCAGCGGCGGGGGCACGAACGCGTCCAGCACGCCGGCCGCCGGAACAGCCACCGGCTCCGCCGTGGCGGCCGCGGCCGCGATCGCGCCGTATGTCGGGCATCCGAGCACGTTCCCCGCGACCGAGAAGCTGGCGAAACGCCCGGCGCCCGGAAGCAAGTTCGTCTTCTTACAGTGCGGGGCCCCGGTGTGCGCCATCTTCGCCAACCTGCTGCCCGCGCCGACGAAGGCGCTGGGCGTCGACCTCGGGATCGTGAACTCGGGATCCTCGGCCACCACCGCGCAGGCCGCGGCCGCCACGGCCCTCACGCAGAATCCCGCCGCCGTTCTCATCGGGGCGTCGAGCCCGCAGCTGTACGGCGACTACCTGCACAAGCTGGGCTCCGCGGGATCCGTCGTCGTCGGTGGCGGGACGGTCGGCGGCGAGCCCTACGGCGTGCAGCAGGCGATCGGCGGCGCCGCCAGCACCAACCGGGCCGGTCAGCTGATGGCCGACTGGGTGACGGTCAACAAGGGGCCGAAGGCGAACGTGGTGTTCTTCGGGACGCCGGAGCTGACGTTCTCCACCTCGATGCAGGAGGGGTTCGCCAAGGCCATCGCGGCGTGTTCCGGATGCAGGGCGAGCTACCAGCAGCTCTCGGTCACGACATTCGGCACGACGGCCCCGAACCAGGTCATCAGCTATCTGCAGTCACACCCGGAGACCAACACGGTCGTGTTCGCCTCGATGGAAGGCGCGACCGGCCTGGCGGCGGCACTGAAGAACGCGCACCTCTCGCCCACGACGCTCGGTTTCGCGCCGACCCCCAGCAACCTCCAGGACATCCGTGACGGTGGGCTGACCGCCGGGCTGGCCCTCGACTTCCCGGTCCAGATCTGGATGCAGGTCAACGCCGCCGCCCGCCTCATCGCACACCAGACGACGCCCCAGTCCAACCTCGAGGTGGACATGCAGTTCCTGACCAAGAATGACGTCACCGCAACCGACGTCCAGCGAGGCTGGACCGGCTACCCCGACGTCGCGCAGCGGTTCGCCGCGCTGTGGGGATGACGCCGCGGATGGTCGGCCACGCGCCGGGAGCCGGGGTGGCCACCCGGCCGGCGCCCCAGCCCCGGGTGCTGCTGCGGGTGTCACACCTGTCGAAGACGTTCGTCGGCACCAAGGCGCTCGATGACCTCTCGTTGCAGGTGGGTGCCGGCGAGATCCTGGCCGTCGTCGGCCAGAACGGGTCGGGCAAGTCGACGCTGGTGAAGCTGCTTGCCGGAGTCCACCAGCCCGACCCGGGCGCGACCATCGAGGTGGGTGACGGATCGGGCCGGCTCGTCCCGGCGCGGGACGGGCGGGGGCTGCATTTCATCCATCAGGACCTCGGGCTGCTGCCCATGCTGAGCACGACCGAGAACCTCGACCTCGGTCGACCACTCGGCTCCCGGTGGATCACCCCGGCCCGGCGCGGCGAGCACGTCAGGGCCCAGCGGCTGACCGCCCGGTTCGGGGCGGACATCGACGTGCGGGCGCCGGTGGCCCTGCTCTCGCCGGCGGAGCGCGCGATCGTCGCGATCGCCAGGGCCATGGACGGCTGGCAGCACCCGGAGAACGTGCTCGTCCTCGACGAGCCGACCACCGCCTTCCACCGCGACGAGGTCGCCCGGCTGTTCGAGGCGGTGCGCCGGGTCGCGGCGGCCGGCGCCGGCATCATCTTCATCTCGCACCGCCTCGACGAGGTGCGGGCCCTCGCGGACCGCGTCGTCGTCCTGCGCGACGGCAGGCTGGTCGCCGAGGCGGCCGCCGGGCAGCTGGATGACGACTCGCTCGTCAGGGCCATCGTCGGTACGGCCGTCACCGACGCCCGACCCGCCGCCAGCGGCTCCGAGGCGGTCGTGCTGGAGGTCGACGACCTGCGCGGCGCGCGGGTGGACGGCGTGAGCCTGCGGCTGCGCGCCGGTGAGGTCGTCGGCGTGTCGGGCGTGCTCGGTTCGGGCCGCGAGAACGTCAACGCCCTGCTCTTCGGGTCCGTGCGACGCCGCGGCGGGCGGGTCAGCCTCGGCGGGACCGAGCTGGCACCGGGTGACCTGACCAGCGCGATCGAGCGTGGCGCGGCTTTCGTTCCGGCTGACCGGCACCGGCTCGGCGCGGTCATGACGATGAGCATGCGCGAGAACCTCACCCTGCCGGCGCTGCGGCGCCTGCGTGGCCGGCTCGGCGCGCTTCGTCTGACGGCCGAGCGCGCGGAGGCCCGGCGCTGGGTCGACGAGGTCGAGCTGCGCCCACCGCTGGCGGACCGCCCGCTGTCCACCTTCAGCGGCGGAAACCAGCAGAAGGTCGTCCTGGCCAAGTGGCTGCGCACCAGCCCGCGGCTGCTGTTGCTCGACGAGCCCACTCAGGGCGTCGACATCGGGGCCAAGGCCGCCATCTACCGGCTCATCCAACGCGCGGCGGCCCAGGGCACCGCGGTGCTGGTCAGCTCCGCCGACGCCAAGGAGCTCGTGTCGATCTGCGACCGGGTGCTGCTCGTCGAACGAGGGCGCATCGTGGGCGAGCTGACCGGCGCGGCCCTCACCGAGACCGCGCTCGTCCACGCCGTGGCGCGGGCCGACTCGGCGCACCAGTCTCCCGACGAGCTCAGGCCGGAGGTGGCCACATGACGGTCCAGCCCGCGACCCGCCCGATCGCACCGGCCGCGGCCGCCCGCCCGGACGCGCGGCCACCCATCGGCGCCCGGCTGCGGCGGTGGCTCTCGCCGCGCAACGCGAGCGCGGTGTACCTGTTCGCGCTGCTGTTCGTCGTCTTCGCGGTGTGGGAGCCGGACACCTTCCTCACCCTGCAGACCTGGCGGCTGCTGCTCGACAGCCAGGCGGTCACCGGCCTGGTCGCGGTCGGTCTCATCGTCTCGCTGTCGGCCGGCGTCATCGACCTGGCGATCGGGTCCGAGGCGGGGATCGGCGGCATCCTGGTGGCCTGGTTCCTGGCCCGCCAGGGTCTGCCGATCCCGGTGGCCATCCTGCTCAGCCTGCTCGCGGGGGCGGCGGTCGGCGTGGTGCTCACCCTGCTCATCGTCCGGGCCCGAGTCCCCTCGATGATCGGGACACTCGCGATCAGCTCGATCCTCATCGCCATGATCGACTGGATCTCCGGCAGCCAGCAGATCCTCGACCTCGGCACGTCGTTCCAGAAGATCGGGACCGACGAGCTGTTCGGCGTGACCTACCCGGTGTACGTACTCGCCGCCGTCTCGCTGATCGTCTGGTACTTCCTCGACCGCACCGCGGTCGGCCGACGGATCTACGCCACCGGCGGGAACGTGGAGGCCGCCCGGCTCGCCGGGGTCCGCACCTCGCGGATGATCCTGCTGGCGACGGTGACGTGCGGCGTCATCGTCGCGATGGCCGGTGTGCTGGCCAGCTCGCAGCTGGCGACCGGCGACCCGACGATCACCCAGTCCTACCTGCTGCCCGCCTTCGCCGCGGCCTTCCTGGGCTCGACGCAGTTCCGGGGCGGCCGCTTCAACGTGGCCGGGACGCTGATGGCCGTGGCCGTCCTCGCCGTCGGCGTCAAGGGACTGCAGCTCGGCGGCGCCCCCATCTGGCTGCCGGATCTCTTCGACGGGGTGGCGCTGATCGCGGCGATCGGCTTCGCCCAGTACCAGAAGGCTCCCACCGCCCGAACGGCCGCGATCAGGCGCACGCTACGACCTCGCGGTCGCGAGCGGCGCGCGGAATTCGAAACGGCACCGAATGAGACGGCACCGAACTAAGGAGTGGCATGCGGATCGTCAACACGGGTGGGCGCCTTGGCCTGGTGCGCGACGATGGCGTGGTCGACGTGGCCACGGCCAGTGGCGGCCGGTTCGGCCCGGGAGTTCAGGCCGTCTACGAGCAATGGGCGCAGTTCCGCGCCTGGGCGGCCGAGGTGGATTCCCGCGTGGCGTCGCGGCCACTGGACGAGACGGCGCTCGGCGCCCCCGCGCCCCAGCCGCGACAGGTCTTCGCCATCGGCCTGAACTACCTGGACCATGCCGAGGAATCGGCCATGGAGACGCCGAGCGACGGCATGGTCGTGTTCACCAAGTTCCCGTCCTCGGTCGCCGGGCCGGTCAGCGACATCGAGGTGCCGCCCGGATCGGTCGACTTCGAGGCCGAGCTCGTCGTGGTCATCGGTGCGCCCGCTTATCACGTCGCGGCCGAGAACGCGTGGGACTACGTCGCCGGGCTGACCGTCGGTCAGGACATCTCCGAGCGTGAGCTGCAGCTGCGCCCGCCGACGCCGCAGTTCAATCTCGGCAAGTCCTTTCCCGGCTTCGCCCCGATCGGTCCGCAGCTGGTCACTCCGGACGCTTTCGAGAACCCTGACGACCTTGAGATCAGCTGCAGCGTGAACGGCGTCGAGATGCAGCGAGCGCGAACCAAGATCATGATTTTTCCGGTAGCTCAGATCATCGCCCGGCTGTCGGCGGTCCTCCCGCTTTTTCCGGGTGACGTCATCTTCACCGGAACGCCGTCCGGCATCGGCTGGGCCCGTGACCCGAAGGTGCTGCTGAAGCCCGGCGACGAACTGGTCACGACGATCGAGAACATCGGATCGATGCGTAACCGTTTCGTACCGCAGGCGCCGGCCTGAATCTTTACCGGCAACCGCCACAAACCCTTGCTGGAAAGGGGATCGACAGATGACCGTCGCGCCGAGGTTCGCGCACATCGTCTTCCAGACGAGCCAGCCCAAGGAGATGATCGACTGGTACTGCTCCGTTCTCGCCGCGCACGTCGTCTATGAGGATGACGGCCTCGGGTTCATCACCTTCGACGACGAGCACCACCGGGTCGCCTTCATCAAGGCGCCGGTACCGCTGGAGCCCAAGACACCGACGACCGCGGCCATGCACCACGCCGCCTACACCTTCACCGATATCGACGACCTGTTGGAACGTTACGTGCAGCTTCGTTCCCAGGGCATCCTCCCGGCGGTGTGCATCGCGCACGGCGTCACGCTGTCGATGTACTACCGGGACCCCGACCGGAACATGGTCGAGATCCAGGTCGACCGGTTCGCCGAACCGGACCAGGCGACGGCCTACATGAACGGGCCCGAGTACGCGGCCGACTCCGTCGGGCCGGCGTTCGATCCCGAGCAGCTGCTCCAGGCCCGCCGCGCCGGCGCCAGCGCCGAGGAGCTGTGCGACCGCGCCTGGGCGGTCAAGGCCGGGCTGCCCGATCCGATGCCCGCGCTGATCGGCGTGAGCTGACCGATGACCCAGCAACCGCTGCACGACGCCTGCCTGCTGTGCGCGACGGAGGACGCCGAGGACGCCAGCGTCGTCTTCCGCGACGAGCTCTGGGCGGCCGAGATCGTGCCCGGCTACGAGGTGCCGGGCTGGATCATCCTGCGGGCCCGCCGGCACGCCGAACGGATCACCGGTCTTTCCGACGAGGAGCTGGACAGCTTTGGCCGCCGGGCCCGTGACCTCGTCGCGGCGGTCTCCGAGGTCATGGACGCGCCGTCGACCTACCTGCTGGTCTTCGGCGAGAACTACCCGCACTTCCACGTGCTCGTCGCGCCGCGCGGTGCGCACGTGCCGTCCGACCGGCGGGCCGGCGACATCCTGAAGCTCCGGCTGGAGTCGGCCGACGCGCTCGCCGCTCGCGCGCTGGTGCCGGCCCTGCGGGCAGCCCTCGCCCGAGCGCTGCCCCGCGGCGTCGCGGCCGAGGCCGGATGACCACCTCCTTCGCCCGACCACCAATTCGCCCGACCGCGGAAAGGAAACCGTGATGACAAGCGCCAGCACGGAGGAATTCGGTCACACCGTGACCGGGAACGGGCCGGCCAGGGGCCTGACCTTCTCCGGCCGCCAGCGATGGACGGAAACGCCGTTACGTCCCGACACGCCACTGGTCATCGCGCTGCACGGAGGCACCTACACGTCGACCTACTTCGACGTTCCCGGCTATTCGCTGCTCGACCGCGCGGCCGCGGTCGGCGTGCCGGTGATCGCGATCGACCGGCCCGGCTACCGGGGGAGTTCGGCGATCGAGCCGGGCGAGTCGATCATCCTGGCGAACGCCGACGTGCTGGACCACCTCGTCGGTGAGCTGTGGGACAGGTACGGGAACGGTGCCAGCGGCGTCGTGCTGATCGGCCACTCGATCGGAGGTGCCGTGGTCACCGCCCTGGCCGCCCGGCGACCGTCGTGGCCGCTGCTGGGCATCGCGGTCTCCGGCTGCCTGCTGCGGGTGCCGGGGGAGTCACGCGCCGCCTGGGACGCGCTGCCCGACATCCCCATGGTCGAGCTGCCCAGCCCGATGAAGGACTTCGTCATGTTCGGCCCGGACTGGACGTACCCGGACCTCATGCCGGCGGCCAGCCACGTCGCGGACGCGCCGGTACCCCGGGCCGAGCTGCTCGACATCACCGGCGGCTGGATCGAGCGGGTCGGCTCGGTCGCCGGGCAGGTCAACGTCCCGGTCCACGCGCGGCAGGGTGAGTTCGACAAACTGTGGATCACCGACGAGCAGCAGGTCGCCGGCTTCGCCGCCGCCTTCGGGGCGGCGCCTTCCGTGAACGCGCGCCTGGTCCCGTCCTCCGGGCACTGCATCGACTTCCACCGGTCCTCGGCCGCCTTCCAGCTCGAACAGCTGGCGTTCGCGCTCGCCTGCTGCATCAAAGCCGAGTGAGCGGTCAGGCGACCTCGATGACCCCGATCCGCACCCAGGTGCTCATCGTGGGCGGCGGCCCGGTGGGCCTGGCGACCGCGATGGAGCTGACGTTCCAGGGCATCGACTGCGTGGTCGTCGAACCACGCGTGACGGTGTCCGCGACGCGGCCGCGGGCGAAGACCACCTCCGCCCGGACGATGGAGCTGTTCAGACGGTGGTCGTTCGCCGACGAGATCCGCAAGCGCGCGCCCATCCCGGTCGGGTGGTCCAGCGACATCGCGTTCTGCACGACCGCCACCGGCCAGCAGATCGTCCGCCTGCGCGGCGTGCTCGGGCTGGACCCGGCCGATCATGACCTTGTCGCCGAGCCAGGCCAGCAGGTCGGTCAGCCGGTGGTCGAACAGGCGCTGCGCGACACCCTGGCCGGGACGCCGGGCTGCCGCCTGCTGCTCGGCCAACGGGTGCTGTCCCTCGCGGAACACCCCGGCTCGGTCACGGGAGTCATCGGCCCGGACGGCGCTCGCGACACTGGCGACGGGCCCGACGACGAGGCCTCGACCACGTTCGAAGCCGACTACGTCGTCGGCGCGGACGGGGCACGCAGCCTCGTGCGCGCCGCGATCGGCGCCTCGTACCAGGGCGGGAACTCCGGGCGCCCCAATCTCAGCGTCGTCTTTCGCAGCCCGGGCCTCGCCGACCACCTGGTCGGCGGCCCGGCGCTGCACTACTGGGTGCTCAACCCCGCCGCGCCGGGAGTCGTAGGTCCACTCGACCTGGCCGACACCTGGTGGGCCATCGCCACCGGTCGCCCCGACGACGACCGCGCCGACCCGGCGGCCCTCGTCCGCGCTCTGGTCGGCCGTGAGGTCCCTGTCGAGGTGCTCGGAACCGACCCGTGGCAGGCCCGCGCGCTGCTGGTCGACCGCTACCGATCGGCGCGGCGCTTCCTGGTCGGCGACGCCGCCCACCAGAACCCGCCGTGGGGCGGCCATGGCTACAACACCGGAGTCGGCGACGCGGTCAACCTCGGCTGGAAGCTGGCCGCGGTGCTGCGGGGCTGGGCCCCGGCCGCGCTGCTCGAGAGCTATGAGGCGGAACGCCGACCCGTCGCCGAGCAGACCATCGCCATCGCCGCCGCGAACACGGCCGCGCTGCCGACCGACCTCGCGACCGCGGCGGCGCACGACGACCCCGCCGCCGTTCGGGTCCTCGCCGAACAGGTCCGAGCCGCGAAGCGCCTCGAGTTCTACTGCTCCGGCCTCGTCCTCGGGTACGCCTACGGGCCGGGGCTGGGATCGCAGACGACCGACGGGACGGACTTCGCGCCGCGCGCGATACCCGGCAACCGGCTGCCGCACCGATGGGTCCAGCCGGGGCTGTCGCTGTACGACCTGCTCGGCCCGGGTTTCACGCTCCTCGGCGACCCGGCGCTCGGCGAGCCCCTCCTCACGGTGGCCGAGTCCCTCGGTGTCCCCGTGACCTCCGTGGCCGAGATCGGCGTGCCCGTCGACCAGTTCCTCGGCCGCGCGCTCGTCCTCGTCCGCCCTGACCAGCATGTCGCGTGGCTCGGGGACCGCGTCACGCCTGCCGAGGCCGCCGAGGTGTGGACAGCCGCGCTCGCCGGGTTCGGCCCGTCCGACGGGCGGCGAGCGACTGGAGGCTCTTGATGCGCGGCCAGTGAACACGACCGGTGCCTCGCGGGCTCGGCCCTCAAGCCGTCAACCGCCATCCTTGATGTCCTTCAGGTCGGCCGGCGTGGCGGCCGCCTATCGGCGCCAGAAGAAGTGGTGCACGAAGCCGTTCGGCCTCGGAACACGCTCCAGGTGGAATCGGTCGGTCAGTTCCTCCGGGCTCTCCCAGAGGCGCACACCGCTGCCGAGTTCGATCGGTGCGACAGCGATGTGCATCTCGTCGATCAGGTCGGCGTCGAGGAACTCCCGCAGCGTCGTGATGCCACCGCCGATGCGCACGTCCCGGCCGGCCGCCGCGGCCTTCGCCTGCTTCAGCGCCTCCTGCGGCGTCGTGTCGAGGAAGTGGAACGTCGTCTCGCCCAGCGTGAACGATGGTCGAAGGTGATGCGTGAGGACGAAGACCGGAGTGTGGAACGGCGGCTCGTCTCCCCACCAGCCCTGCCACTCGTGGTCGAGCCAGGGACCGCGGAGCGGGCCGAACTTGTTCCGCCCCATGATCTCCGCGCCGATGTTGCGGGTGAAGTCACGGGCGATGTAGTCGTCGAATCCTCGGGTGCCGCCCGGTTCTGTGCGGTTGACCCAGTTGGCCGTTGCACCGACCCAGGAGAACAGCACACCGGGATCCGCGTGGCCGAACGGTCGTTCCAAGCTCTGATCCTCACCTGCCCCGAACCCGTCCCTCGCGACGGACATGCAGTGGACCCGAACCCGCTGTGTCATGGCCTACCTCCCTGAACGCCGGCTCCCGCCTTCGCGGCCGCGTGACAGATGGTCGTTGCCGACGCGTCCCGCTCGACAACCGCGGCGGAGATTTTTGGCTGTCGGCGTCCGTGCTGGGCAGATCAGGCGACATCGCGTCGGGAGGTCGCCAGCGCGGCGGCGGCGAACACCTTCACCGCCTTCGCCCTGATCACCGTCGCGCGGCGCGGAGTCGCGAGGAAGGTCGGACGGATGGTTCCGGTCTCGAGGATGACGGTACGTAGGCAGGCCTGCCGTCGCCGTCGGCTGACCGGCGGCGTACTGGTAGAAATAGTCCAGATCTTGCCGTGCGGCCGTGGCGGCGAGTCGCGCCGCGGAGGGGGACCGGGCTGTGAGCCTGTCGGATGGTGAGCACGAGGCGGACGAGCCCTCGCCAGTGGGCGGGCGCGACGACACGCTCATCCGGCGACGGGCCCGACCGACGGAGCTGCACACCGACCGGCCTCACTCGGCGCGGATGTACGACTACTACCTGGACGGCAAGACGAACTATCCGGCCGACCGCGAGGCCGCCGAGCAGGTTCTGGCGACGTTCCCGAGCGCGGGGATCACCGCCCGGCAGAACCGGGCCTTCCTGGGCCGGGCGACCCGCCATCTGGCGCAGGCCGGTGTCGAGCAGTTCCTCGACGTCGGGGCCGGTATCCCGACCTCGCCTAACCTGCACGAGGTCGCCCAGTCGGTCACGCCGCGTGCCCGGGTCGTCTACGCCGACAACGACCCGATCGTCCTCGCGCACGCCCGTGCCCTGCTCGCGAGCTCGCCGGAAGGCGCCACCGCGTACCTCGAGGCGGACCTTCGCCGGCCCGCGGACATCCTGGCCAGCCACGAGCTCGCCGAGACCCTCGACCTGTCCCGGCCGGTCGGCCTGTCCCTGCTCGCGGTGCTGCACTTCGTCCCGGACGCCGACGACCCGACCGCGATCGTGCGCGAGCTCGTCGACGCGCTGCCGGCGGGCAGCTACCTGATGCTCAGCCATGCGACCGCGGACTTCGTGCCGGCGGAGACCACCCACCGCAACACCGACGTCTACCAGCGGCGCGGCATCCCGTTCCAGGCCCGCGACCGGGCGCAGGTCGCGGCTCTGGTCCCGGACACGATGGAGATCATCGACCCGGGCGTGACGTCGGTCCACCGCTGGCATCCGGACGCCCAGCCGGCCGACTACTCCGACGCCGAGATCAGCACCTACGGCCTGGTCGCCCGCAAGCGTTGACAGGCAGGCCGCCTCGTCCTCCGTTCCGACCTGGACCGGAACGGTCTGCTCGACTCCAATACATCTAAATCTTAAGGTGGGGGGACGTCCAGGACGCCCACCCGCGGGCAGCGGCTGTGCCTGGTAGAGCCCAGGAAGGCGGGTGCCCGATGGTCAGCACGCGAGCGGCGTTGCTGCACGGTCCAGGCCAGGACTACAAGATCGACACTGTGGAGCTCGACGACCCGCGCGCCGGGGAGGTCCTCGTCGCGGTCCGCGCCTGCGGCCTGTGCCACTCCGACGAGCACGCCCGCACCGGCGACCTGCCGATGCCGCACTATCCGATGATCTGCGGCCATGAGGGCGCTGGCGAGGTCGTCGAGGTCGGCGCGGGCGTCACCTCGGTCCGCCCGGGCGACCACGTGGCCATGTCGTTCATTCCGTCCTGCGGTCACTGCCAGCCGTGCCGGTCGGGCCGGGCCTTCCTGTGCGACCTCGGTTCCCGGCTGTTCGACCTCGGCATGATCAGCGACGGGCGGGTCGCCCACCACCTCGGCGACCAGGCGGTCGCCCGCTACTCCCAGATCGGCGCGTTCTCCGAGTACCAGCTGCTCAACGAGGCCTCCGTCGTCAGGATCGACCAGGACATTCCGTGGGCCGCCGCCGCGCTGGTGTCCTGCGGTGTCGCTACCGGGTTCGGCTCGGCCGTCAACCGGGCCGAGGTGCGGCCGGGCGACACGGTCGCGGTCCTGGGCATCGGCGGTCTCGGCGCCAGCGCCGTGCAGGGCGCGCGTATCGCCGGCGCGCGGCAGATCTTCGCGGTCGACCCGGTCGAGTTCAAGCGCGAGCAGGCGGTCCGGTTCGGGGCGACCCACGCCTTCGCCTCGCTCGACGAGGCCATCGGCCAGATCCGCCGGCTGACCGGCGGTGTCATGTGCGACTCGGTGATCTGCACGTTCTCGGTCATGCGCTCCGAGCTGCTCGAACCGGCGCTGACGCTGACCCGGAAGGACGGAATCTGCGTCATCACGTCCGTCGCGCCGCTCAGCCAAAGCCAGGCCGACGTCAACCTGACGATGCTGGCGATGATGAACAAGCAGATCCGCGGCTGTATCTACGGCTCGCAGAGCCCACGGGTCGCGATCCCCCGGCTGCTCGACCTCTACCGCGCCGGCATCCTGCAGATCGACGAGCTCGTCACCGAGACCTACTCGCTCGACCAGGTGAACCAGGGCTACGCCGATCTCGAGGCCGGCCGCATCCTGCGCGGCGTCCTCGTCCCCTAGCCGTCGTGGCTACCGTCCGGTCCACCGGGGCTGCCTGCGCTCGCGGAACGACCCGACACCCTCGCGCAGGTCGTCGGTGGTGAGGGCGAGCGCGAGCTGGCCGCGCAGATAGGCCAGCGCCGCGTCGAGCGGCTGGTCGCGGGTCGCGTCGAGGGCGTCCTTGCCCATGCGCATCAGCAGCGGTGAACGAGACGCGATGAGCCCGGCCCAGCGGTCGACCTCGGCCGCGAACCCGGCCGCGGGCACGACGGCGTTGACGATGTGCAGGCGTTCGGCCTCCTCGGCCGTGATCAGCTGGCCGGTCATCATGAGCTCGTTCGCCTTCGCCCTCGGCACGCTGCGGTAGATCAGAGCCGAGACCATGAACGGGAAGACCCCGACGTTGATCTCGGGGCAGCCGAAGCGTGTGCCCTCCCGCGCGACGATCAGGTCGCAGGCGAGCGCGAGCCCGAACGCGCCGGCGAGCACGTCCCCGCCCGCGGCACAGATGCTGGGGCGCCCGAGCCGCGCGAGGAGCCGGAACAGCCGGGGAAACCGGTCCAGGTCCGCGTACTTGTCCATCGCCGAGCTGTCGTCGACGAAGGCCTTCAGGTCGCCGCCGCTCGAGAACACCCGCTCGTCGGCGGAGGCGAGCACCAGCACCCGCACGGAGTCGTCGGCGCGCAGCCGCTCCAGATGACTGATCAGCTCGTCGAGCAGCTGACCGCCCAGGGCGTTGCGGGTTGCGAGGTCTCGCAGCGTCACGGTCGCGATTCCCCGGTCGTCGATCTCACAGTCCACGAGCGGCACGGTCGCGGTCCTCTCTCGCCGGGCCCTGCTGGCGTCGGCCGCCTGCCCGGCGACCGGGGGCCGCGCTCCCGCGGCATCTACCGCGCCGCTTGCCTCCGCCCCACTAGTGACCATACATTCACTAGCGTCCGGTCTGGTGGACATCGGCGGTCAAAGTAGCGGGTTCGTGTCCGCGCTGGCCGCTGGATAGTTAATCGCGAGTCACTAGTGGCAGTGTGGCTTCGAGGGGTGGCCCGCCCCGGCCGGACCGACGAACCGGCCAGGAGGAGGAGGAGGAAGAACGTGAGCGTTCTCGCGCAGCCGGGTCGGACAGCCGCGCACGCCCGCGTGGCCGAGGGGACGGTGTTGCGGTCCCGACTGGATGTCCACGCCGACCAGTACCGGACGAACCGGGCCGCGCAGCTCGTGGCCCTCGCCGCGTTGGACGCGGAGCTGGACACGGCGCGCGACGGCGGCGGCGCCCGCTACCGGCAGCGTCATCACCAACGTGGCCGCCTGCTCGTCCGGGAGCGGATCGAGCTCCTCGTCGACCGGGACTCGCCGTTGCTCGAGCTCTCGCCGCTGGCCGCGTGGGGAAGCGAGTTCACCGTCGGCGCGAGCGTCGTCACCGCCATCGGCGTCGTCGCCGGCGTCGAGGTCGTGGTCATCGCGCACGACCCAACCGTTCGCGGCGGCGCGATGAACCCGTTCTCCCTGCGCAAGACGCTGCGGGCACTGGACATCGCGAGGCGCAACCGGCTGCCGGTCGTCAACCTGGTCGAGTCCGGTGGCGCCGACCTGCCCAGTCAGTCCGACCTGTTCGTCCAGGCAGGGAAGATCTTCCACGACCTGACGGAGCTGTCCGCGCAGGGCGTCCCGTCGATCGCGCTGGTCTTCGGGAACTCGACCGCGGGCGGCGCCTATGTCCCCGGCATGTGCGACTACGCGGTGCTCGTCGACAAGCAGGCCAAGGTGTTCCTGGGCGGCCCGCCGCTGGTGAGGATGGCGACCGGCGAGGAGTCCGACGACGAGGACCTCGGCGGCGCCGCGATGCACGCCCGCGTCTCCGGACTGGCGGACTACTTCGCCCTCGACGAGCGGGACGCGATCCGGATCGGCCGGCGGATCGTCTCCGAGCTGAACTGGCGCAAGCGCGGCCCGGGCCCGAGCCTGCCCGCCGACGCCCCGCTCTACGACCCGGACGAGCTGCTGGGCATCGCGCCGGCGGACTTCCGGACCCCGTTCGACCCGCGAGAGGTGCTGGCCCGGGTCGTGGACGGCTCCCGGTTCGGCGAGTACAAGCCCGACTACGGCAGGAGCCTGGTCACCGGGTGGGCCTCGATCCACGGCTTCCCCGTCGGCGTGCTCGCGAACGCCAACGGCATCCTGTTCTCCGAGGAGTCGAAGAAGGGCGCCGAGTTCATCCAGCTCGCGAACCAGGTCGACACTCCGTTGATCTTCCTGCAGAACACGACCGGCTTCATGGTCGGAGCGGCGTACGAGCAGGGCGGCATCATCAAGGACGGCGCGAAGCTGATCAACGCCGTCACGAACAGCGCGGTGCCGCATCTGACCGTCAACATGGCCGCGTCGTTCGGCGCCGGGAACTACGGCATGTCCGGCCGGGCGTACGACCCGCGTCTCATGTTCGCCTGGGTCAACGCGAAGCTCGCCGTGATGGGCGCCGCGCAGCTCGCGGGCGTGCTGTCCATCGTAGGGAAGGCCGCCGCGGCCGCTTCCGGCCGACCGTTCGACCAGGCGCAGGACGACGCCCGCCGCGACCGGATCGAACGCCAGATCGCCGCGGAGTCCGACGCGTTCTTCGTCAGCGGAAAGCTCTATGACGACGGCGTGCTGGACCCGCGTGACACCCGCACCGTGCTCGGCATCGCGCTGTCAGCCGCGCACTCGGCACCGATCGAGGGGCGCCGCGGCTACGGCGTCTTCAGGATGTAGGGACGGCCATGACGACGATTACCAAGCTGCTGGTCGCCAATCGTGGGGAGATCGCCGCGCGGGTCATGCGCACCGCGCGCGAGCTCGACATCGCGACGGTCGCGGTCTACTCCGACCCGGACGCCGACGGTCCGTTCGTCGCCGCGGCCGACGAGGCGGTCCGGCTGCCCGGCGCGCTTCCCGGCGAGACGTACCTGCGCGGTGACCTGGTCATCGCGGCCGCGCGACGCACCGGCGCCGATGCCATCCACCCCGGCTACGGGTTCCTCTCGGAGAACGCCGAGTTCGCCCGGGACTGCGCGCGGGCGGGGCTGACGTTCGTCGGCCCGCCGCCGGCCGCGATCGAGGCGATGGGCTCGAAGACGCGGGCCAAGGAGCTCATGGCCGCGTCCGGTGTCCCGGTGCTGCCGGGCCTGGTCGTGGACGAGGCGCTCGCCGCCGACCCCGGCCGGCTCGCCCGGGAGGCGGCGGCCCTGGAGCTGCCGCTGCTGGTCAAGGCCGTCTACGGCGGTGGTGGCCGGGGGATGCGCATCGTGCGCGGTCTGGCGGAGCTCGCCGGGGCGGTCGAGGCCGCCCGGCGCGAGGCCGCCGCCGCGTTCGGGAACGGCGCGGTGTTCCTGGAGCACTACGTGGAACGCCCCCGGCACATCGAGGTCCAGATCTTCGCGGACAGCCAGGGCGACGTGGTGCACCTCTTCGAGCGGGAGTGCTCGATCCAGCGCCGCTACCAGAAGATCATCGAGGAGGCGCCGTCTGTCGCGGTCGACGCCGAGCTGCGGGCCCGGCTCGGCACGGCCGCGATCGCGGCGGCCCGCGCGATCGGCTACGTCGGCGCCGGCACCGTGGAGTTCGTGCTCGACCCGTCCGGCCAGTTCTACTTCCTGGAGGTCAACACCAGGCTGCAGGTCGAGCACCCGGTCACCGAGGAGATCACCGGCCTCGACCTCGTCGCGCTGCAGCTGCGCGTCGCCGAGGGCCGGCCGCTGCCGCCCGAGGCCCACACGGCGACGATCACCGGCCACGCGGTGGAGGCCCGGCTCTACGCGGAGGACGTGCCGGCCGGGTTCCTCCCGTCGACCGGCGTCCTGCACCGCTTCGAGGTGCCGGCGGTGCCCGGCGTCCGGGTCGACTCCGGCGTGGTCGACGGCTCGGTCGTCGGCATGCACTACGACCCGATGCTCGCGAAGGTGATCGCCCACGGCGCCACCCGGGAGCAGGCGATCCGCCGGCTGGCCACTGCTCTGGCCGGCACCCGGACCCACGGCGTGACGACGAACCGGGCGCTGCTGGTCGCGATCCTGCGCGAGGCCGAGTTTCGCGCCGGCACGATCGACACCGGCTACCTCGACCGGCACGACCCGGCCGTGCTGGGCGCCGCCGCGTCGGCCAAGGGGGGGCCGGCCAAGGAGGTGCGGGCAACCCACCTGGTCGCCGCCGCGCTCGCGGCCGCGGCCGATCGCCGGGCGGCCGCGATCCTGCCGGGCGTCCCCGCCGGCTGGCGCAATGTCGCGTCCGCGCCGCAGAAGGTCGAGTACGACACCGGGGGAGAGGCGGTCGAGGTGACCTACCGCCACCGGGGGACGCGGGTCGACGCGACAGTGGCCGGCTCGACGGTCGACGTCGAGCTTCACCACGCGGACGCCCGCCTCGTCGACCTGACCGTCGACGGGGTCCGTTCCCGCATCGACGTGATGCGGGTCGAGGAGCGCACCGGCGCGCGCACGGTCTACCTGGACGGCCGGGGTGCGTCGACCGTCGCGCGCGAGGTGCCGCGGTTCGTCGAGCCCGGGTCGGTGGTGGCGCCCGGGTCCCTCACGGCTCCGATGCCGGGCACCATCGTCCGGCTCGGCGTCGCCGCCGGTCACGCCGTCGCCAAGGGCGCCGTCGTCGTCGTCCTGGAAGCCATGAAGATGGAGCACACGATCACGGCCCCGGTCGACGGCGTCGTCGCCGAGCTGAACTTCCGCGAGGGCGACGCGGTCGACAGCGGTTCGGTGCTCGCGCTGATCGCCCCCGCCCCCGCCCCCGCCCCCGCCGCCGAGGCCGACGTCGCCCGCGCGGCGGTGACGGCCTGATGGCGGTCGACGTCGCCGCGCTCGCCGAGGACCTGGCCGCGCAGACCGCGAGCCTCACCGCGATGCTCGACGGGCTGTCCGAGGCCGCCTGGCACCAGCCCACGCCGGCCGCGGGGTGGGACGTCCTTGACCAGGTCACCCACCTCGCGTTCTGGGACGAGATCGCGACGCTGGCCGCGACCGACCCGGCGAGGTTCGAGACGCGCAGGCAGGCGCTGGTCGCGCTCGGCCCGGACTTCGTCGACGTGGTCGCGCGGCAGTCCCGCGACCGGACCGGTGCGCAGGCACTCGCCTGGTTCACCCGGACCCGCGGCGAGCTGCTCACGGCGCTGCTCGCCGTGCCGCCGGACCGGAGGCTGCCGTGGTTCGGGCCGCCGATGAGCGCGGCGAGCTCCCTGTCCGCCCGGCTCATGGAGACCTGGGCGCACGGCCAGGACGTCGCCGACACGCTCGGCCTCGACCCGGCGCCTACGGCGCGGCTGCGGCACATCGCGCACCTGGGAGTCGTCACGATCGGCTGGGCCTTCACCGTGCACGGTCGGCCCAGGCCGGCCGGCTCGTTCCGCGTCGAGCTGTCCGCACCGGACGGTGCCCTGTGGACGTGGGGCCCAGCCGACGCGCGGAATGTCGTGCGCGGGCCGGCGCAGGACTTCTGCCTGCTGGTCACCCAGCGGCGCCACCACCGTGACCTCGCGCTGACTGCGACCGGGGCGGACGCGGCGGTGTACCTCGAGATCGCCCAGGTGTTCGCCGGCCCACCGGGCTCCGGCCGCGCGCCGAACCGAGTCCCGGCCGAGGAGGCAGGCTCATGACGACAGGCCCGGCGGGCGAACCCCCGGCGCCGCGGCGGCCGGTCCGGATCGCGAACTGCTCCGGCTTCTTCGGTGACCGGCTCGACGCCGCCCGCCTCATGGTCGAAGGTGGCCCGATCGACGTGCTCACCGGGGACTACCTGGCCGAGCTGACGATGCTCGTCCTCTGGAAGACGCGGGCCCGCCCAGCCGGAGCCGGCTACGCCAGGACGTTCCTCAGCCAGGTCGAGGACGTGCTCGGCACCTGCCTGGACCGCGGCATCAAGATCGTGGTGAACGCGGGCGGGCTGGACCCCGCGGGCCTCGCGGGCAAGGTCCGCGACCTCGCCGCCGGTCTTGGCCTGCGGCCCAGCGTCGCCCACATCACCGGGGACGACCTCGTCGAACGCCTCGGGGCGCTGCGGGCGGCCGGCGAGCCGTTCGCGCACCTCGACACCGGCCGGCCGCTCGCCGACGCCGCCGTCGAACCGGTCACGGCGAACGCCTACCTCGGCGGCTGGGGGATCGCCACCGCGTTGTCCCGCGGCGCGGACGTCGTCATCGCCCCGCGCGTCACCGACGCCTCGCTCGTGGTCGGCCCGGCCGCGTGGTGGCATGGCTGGGCCCGCGCGGACTGGGACCGGCTGGCCGGCGCCGTCGCCGCCGGTCACGTCATCGAGTGCGGCGCACAGGCCTGCGGCGGCAACTACAGCTTCCTGGACGAGGTGACCGACCGGCGCTATCCCGGGTTTCCCATCGCGGAGGTCGCGGCCGACGGCAGCAGCGTGATCACCAAGCATTCCGACACCGGCGGCGCCGTCACGACGGGCACCGTCACCGCCCAGCTGCTCTACGAGATCGCGGCGCCCGAGTACGCGAACCCCGACGTCGTCGCGCACTTCGACACCGTCCGGCTGGACCGGCAGGGCCCGGACCGGGTCCTGCTCACCGGCACCCGGGGCAGCCCGCCGTCGACCCGACTCAAGGTCGCGGTGAACTATCTCGGCGGTTACCGCAACACCGTGACCATGGTGCTGACCGGCCTGGACATCGAGGAGAAGGCCGCCTGGGCCCGTCAGGAGCTGTTCGACCAGCTCGGTGGTGAGGCCGCCTTCGACGCGGTCGACGTGCAGCTGCTCCGGTTCGACCGCGACGACGCCGACGCCAACACGCTCGCGACGGCGCAGCTGCGGGTCACGGTCAAGGACCGGGACGCGGCCAAGGTGGGCCGGCGGTTCTCGGACGCCGCCAACAGCCTCTTCCTCGGTGGCTACGCCGGTTTCCACACCGCTGCCCCGCCCGGCGGCGCGACGTCCTTCGGGGTCTACTGGCCGACGCTCGTCGACCGTGACGCCGTTACCCACATGGTCGTCCTCGACGACGGCAGCACCCTCGTGATCCCGCACAGCCCGGCGGCGGGTCAAGCTGCCGCCGGCACCCGGCCGGCGTCGGTGGCGCGCGGGGTCTCGGTCGCGGCCGGCGGCAGCGACAGCAGCGCTGGCACCGACGCGGTCACGGTGCGGGTGCCGCTCGGCCGGGTCGCCGGGGCGCGCTCGGGCGACAAGGGCGGCAACGCCAACGTCGGCCTCTGGGCCCGGACCGACGCCGCCCACCGCTGGCTGGCGGCGACCCTCACCACCGAGGCCCTGCGCGAGCTGCTCCCGGAGGCCGCCGCCCTGCCCGTCCACCGGTATGAGCTGCCCCTGCTGCGGGCCGTCAACTTCGTGGTGGTCGGCCTGCTGGGTGACGGCGTCGCCGCCAGCGTCCGCCTCGACCCCCAGGCGAAAGGCCTCGGTGAGTACGTACGCTCCCGGTTCATGGACATCCCCGCCGCGCTGCTCGACGAGCGGCCGCCCGGCCCATGACCCAGCAGGCAGCGGCCCGGGTGCGCGATCCGGAGCGGCGGGACAAGATCCTGGTGGCGGCCGCATCGTTGATCGCCGCGCGTGGGTACCACGCCGTGACGATGGCCGAGATCGGCCAGGAGGCGGGCATCGTCGGCTCCGGCGTCTACCGGCACTTCGCCAGCAAGGCCCAGGTGCTCTCGGCGCTGCTCGACCAGACCCTGACGGCGCTGCTCGCGGACGCGGCCCGGATCCTCGACGCCGGCCAGGACAGCGGCACGACGATCCGGCTGCTGATCCAGTCCCAGATCGACTTCTCGCTGGACAACAAGGACATGGTCCGGCTCTACCGGCGCGAGGCCGCGACGCTGCCGCCTGACGAGGGACGCGGCCTGCGCCGCGCGCAGCGCCGCTACAACGCGGACTGGGCCGCGACCCTCGGCGAGCTGCGCCCGGACCTGAACGACGCCCAGTCCGCGACCCTCGTCCAGGCCGCGGTCGCCGCGATCCAGTCGGTCGTCACGTACGACAGCGGTCTGCCGCGGGCCGAGCTCGTCCCCCTGCTGACCACCGCGGCCCTCGCCTGCCTCGGGGTCGCCTGACCCGCCGGCGCGCGGCGACCCGGTCGCGCTACCGCGTGGCCGAGCTCGACCCGGCCGGCCGGCCGGCGGAGATCTCGGTGGCGATGCCGTCGAGGAAGCGGCTCATGCCGTAGGAGAACACCTCGTCGGCCGCCATGGACACGTACGCGTCGCCCGCCGTCCGCAGGGCGGCGAACTGGTCGGCGGGCAGCCCGGCGACGAGCTGCCCGAAGCCGTCGGCGCCGACGGCTCCGTGCGCGCCGCGGCCGGCGGCGCTGCGCTCGATCTCGACGACCCCGGCCACGTACTGGATCACCGTGCTGGCCGCGAAGGCCGCCTGCCTCGGCGCCAGCCCGGCGTCCAGGAACATGCCGAGGGCGGCGTCGACGAGACGCAGCGCGTTCGGTCCGTACCCCGACCGGTTCCGCCCGGTCGACGCGGGCAGCGGCTGGGTGAGCAGGACCCGGCGCAGCTCGCGCATGAGCCCTTCGACGTCGTGGCGCCAGCCGCGCCCGGTCCGGACCAGCCGGATGTCGCCGAGGACGTGGTCGGCGATCAGCGCGATCAGCTCGTCCCGGCTCGCGATGTGGCGGTACAGCGACCCGCTGCTGGTGTCGAGGTGGTCCGCGACGGCCCGCACGGTCAGCGTGTCGACCCCGCCCGAGCGCATGACCTCCAGCGCGGCCGTCACGACGCGTTCGGTGGACAGGCCGCCGACCCGGGGGCGCCGCCTGCGGGCCGCGGCGACGCGTTCGGCCCACCAGCGGGCGGAGCCCGGGTCGGCGGGCTCGGCCGTGCCCTGGTCGGGGCCGGCCGGCCTGTCCGCGCCGGGCACCACGAGTGATCGCTGCTGCACTCCACCATCGAACACCACCTTGACAGTATGCGAACGGCGCTCGCATACTTCGAGCCGAAAGGCGAGCAACGTTTGCATATGACGATGGGGACAGCGTCAAGGTGGAGGTGTCCATGACCGCGGTGATGCGTGGCGTCCTGGTGCTGGAGGTCGCCGAACACACCTTCGTCCCCGCGGCCTCCGCGCTCCTGGCCGACTGGGGCGCCGACGTCGTCAAGATCGAGCACGTCGAGCGCGGCGACGCGATGCGCGGCCTCGCGTCGTCCGGCATCGCGGTCGTGCCGGACGACGTGCACGTCCTGTTCGAGCACTCCAACCGGGGGAAGCGCAGCCTCGGCCTCGACCTGACCTCGGAGGCCGGACGGGAGATCCTCTACCGGCTCGCCGCGAAGGCCGACGTCTTCCTGACCAACAAGCTGCCCAGCGTCCGCGCCAAGCTGAAGATCGACGTCGAGGACATCCGGGCGCACAACCCGCGGATCATCTACGTCCGTGGCACGGGCCAGGGCGAGCGCGGGCCCGAGGCCGACCGCGGCGCCTACGACGCGCTGGCGTTCTGGTCGCGCGCCGGGGTGGCCGCCGGGGTGATGCGCCCCGAGTACGGCCATGTCCCGGTTCCGCCGGCGCCCGGCTTCGGCGACTCGATCGGGGCCATGACGATCGCCGGCGGGATCACCAGCGCGCTGTTCCACCGGGAGCGCACCGGCGAGGCGACCACGGTGGACGTCTCACTGCTCGGTACCGCGATGTGGTCGATGGGCCAGGCGCTCGCGCTGTCGCTGCAGCTCGACGTCCCGTGGACCCCGCCGCCGCTGGACAAGCAGGGCTCCAACCCGCTCAGCCGCAACTACCAGACCGAGGACGGCCGCTGGCTGTCGTTCACCTGCCTGCAGGCGGGCCGCTACTGGCCGTCGGCCTGCGCGGCGGTCGGCCGGCCCGAGCTGGCCACCGACCCGCGCTTCGCCGACCACGCCGCCCTGCTCGCGCACAGCGGCGAGGCCATCGCCCTGCTTCGGGAGGTGTTCGCGCAGCGCCCGCTCGCCGAGTGGCGCGACCTGCTGGCGGACTTCACCGGCCAGTGGTCCGTCGTCCAGGACACCCTGGAGGCCGCGGTCGACCCGCAGACGGTGGCCAACGGCTACGTGCAGGAATGCCAGACCGCCGACGGCGTGCCGTTCCGCCTCGCCGCCGCCCCGGTCCAGTTCGACGGGCAGCCGGCGCCACCGCGGCGCGCACCGGCGTTCAACGAGCACGGCGACGACGTGCTCGGCGAGCTGGGCCTGGACGTCGAGGCGATCATCGACCTCAAGGTCCGCGGCGTCGTCGCCTGACCGCCGGCGCGCCGACTTCCGATATCCGACCTCCGATATCCGACCGCCGAGATCCGAAAGGAATGCGCGCGCGATGAAAGAACAGCGCAGAGGCCGCAAGATAGCCATGAGCCAGCCCGAGGTCGATGCCTTCCTGACCGAGGAGCGCACCTGCCGCGTCGCCACCTCGGGCGGGAACGGGCCGCATCTGACGCCCCTGTGGTTCGCCTGGGACGGCACGTCGCTGTGGCTCAACTCGATCGTGAAGAGCCAGCGCTGGACCGACATCGCCCGCGACCCGCGCGTCTCCGTCCTCGTCGACGGCGGGCACGCGTTCAACGAGCTGCACGGGGTGGAGCTGCGGGGCCGGCTGGAGACCGTCGGCGAGGCGCCCCGGACGAACACCCCGAACCCCGAGCTGGAAGTCCCCGAGCGCCTCTTCGCCCAGAAGTACACCGGCCGGGACGAGATGCACTACGACGGGCGGCACGCCTGGCTGCGCCTGACCCCGGAGAAGATCGTCAGCTGGGATTTCCGAAAGATGTAGCCGTTTTCCCGACCAGGTTCCGCCCGACCAGGTTCCGCCATCCCGAGAGGAGCGACCCGATGCGCATGGAGGACATGATCCTCGTCAGCATCGACGACCACATGATCGAGCCGCCGGACATGTACCGCAACCACGTCCCGGCGAAATGGCTCGACGAGGCGCCGCGAGTCGAGCGCAACGAGCAGGGCTTAGACCAGTGGGTCTTCCAGGGTGAGAAGACGACGACGCATTTCGGCCTTTCCGCGACCGTCGGCTGGCCCCGCACGGAGTGGGGCTACAACGCCGGTACCTACAGCGAGCTTCGGCCCGGCTGCTTCGACGTGCACGAGCGGGTCAGGGACATGGACGCCAACGGCGTGCTGGCCTCGATGTGCTTCCCGACGATGGCCGGCTGGAACGCCAGGACCTTCACCGAGTCGCGGGACAAGGATGTCGCGCTCGTGATGCTCCAGGCCTACAACGACTGGGCGATCGACGAGTGGTGCGGCACCTACCCCGGGCGCTTCATCCCGCTCGCGATCGTCCCGATGTGGGACGTCGACCTCGCCGTGAAGGAGGTCCACCGCGTCGCGAGGAAGGGCTGCCGGTCGATCAGCTTCCTGGAGACGCCGCACGTCCAGGGCTTCCCGAGCTTCCTCTCCGGCCACTGGGACCCGATGCTCCAGGCGCTGTGCGACGAGAACATGGTCCTGTCGCTGCACATCGGCGCCGGCTTCGACGTGATCAAGAAGCCGGCCGAGGCTCCGATCGACCACCTGATGGTGCTCGCCTGCCAGATCAGCGCCATCACCGCCCAGGACCTGCTGTTCGGCCCGACCCTGCGCAGGTTCCCGGACCTCAAGGTCGCGCTCTCGGAGGGCGGGATCGGGTGGATTCCGTTCTACTTCGACCGGGTCGACCGCCACGTCGAGAACCAGGCCTGGCTGCACGACGGCGGCGACTTCGGCGGCAAGCTGCCCTCCGAGGTGTTCCGTGACCACATCCTGGCCTGCTACATCACCGACCCCTCGGGCCTGCGGCTGCGCGACCGGATCGGCGTCGACATCATCGCGTGGGAATGCGACTACCCGCACACCGACACCACGTGGCCGCGGTCGCCGGAGTTCGCCTGGGACGAGCTCCAGCAGGCCGGGTGCGCCGACGACGAGATCCACAAGATCACCTGGCAGAACGCCACCCGGTTCTTCGGCTGGGACCCCTTCAAGCACACCCCCCAGGACCAGGCCACCGTCGGCGCCCTGCGCTCGCTCGCCACGGACGTCGACACGACCCGCATGACCCGCCAGGAATGGCGCCAGCGCAACGAGGCCGCCGGCATCGGCGTCTTCTAGCCGGACGCGGCCCACGGTAGGAGGTCCCCGCCCGTCGCCAGGAGCGCGGGCGGGGAGGAACCGCGGTGATCTCCTGCGGTCCGGTGCGCGCCTATAGGTTGGCGGCGGAACGGATGCAGGCTCGACGCGCGAGGGATCAGGCCATGGCGAGGCGGCGAGGCTGGGCGGGCTCGCCGCCCGCGGACGAGCACGAGGCGCGCAGCCGGATCATCGAGGCGGCGATGCGGTGCGTCGACCGCAACGGCGCCGCGGCGTTCACGCTGCATGACGTCGCCACCGAGCTCGGCGTCATCCGCCAGACCGTGTACCGCTACTACCCCAGCACCGACGAGCTGTTCGCCGCCGTCGGCCAGGCCGCCGTCGGGTCGTTCGTCGACGACCTCATCCGCCACCTGCGCGCCGTCACCCGGCCGGTGGACTGGGTCGTCGAGGCGCTCGCGACGGCGATCGACTGGCTGCCCGGCAACCCGCACCTCACCCTGCTGCTCGCGGCCGGCCGCCCCGGTGTGTTCACCCGCGGCGTCACCTCGACCGTGGCGATGGAGTTCGGGAAGGAGCTGTTCGGCCGCTCGACGGTCGACTGGGCGGCGGCGGGCTACGACGACCACCGGCTCGACGAGCTGATCGAGCTCATGCTGCGCCTGCTCCAGTCGATGACCATCGACCCGCCGGACCCGCCCCGCACCGGTCAGGAGCTGCGCGACTACCTGGAACGCTGGATCGGGCCCGCGGTGGCCATGGCGGGCGGGCCGGTCAGGCCGAGCTCGCCTGCGGCGCCGGTTCGGTGACCTCCGCCCCCGACGGCCGGCTGGCCCAGGAAAGGGACGACGCCGTTGCCACCCCGGCCAGCACCGCGGCCGCGGCCACCAGGCATCCGATCGCGTAGGGCAGGCTCCCGATCGGGGTGCCGTCGGCGGTGACGCCGTCGGTGGCCGACTGGTAGGCGGGCAGCGCGGTCGTCCACAGCACGACGAAGACCACCAGGAACAGGCTGCCGTAGCCGACGGCGAACCAGGGGCGCTCGGCGGCCGGGGCCGAGGCGGACCGGTCGGCTCGGGCGGCCCGCCACTGCTGGTAGAGGACGGGCACGGCGACGACCGCGAAGGCCGCGACACACAGCCACATCACGACGGCCTGGGCGCCGTTGTTGTCGTCGCCCACGACCGAGGACGGCAGGCTGCCGACGGCGATCAGCGGCGGGACGAGCACACCCGACGCGAGCGTGCGCCAGGTGAGGCTCCAGCCACCGACGCGCTCGCCCCGGTCGGCCCTGCGTCCCACGAACAGCCGCGCGAGCAGGGTGAGGGCGGCGGGACCGAGCGCGGCGAAGATGAACACGCTGGTCATCGGCACCGAGGCGAGTCTCGGCTGGTTGAGGGACAGGTCGTAGTTCCAGATCCACCAGCGCAGCTGGGGCCCGAGCTGGTCGAAGATCTCGTAGAACAGATGGTGGACGAACCCGACACAGATCGCGCCGAGGAACACGTTGCGGCGGAAACCGCCGAGCGACCGGACGATCTCGTACGCCAGCGACGTCAGGGCCGCGTACAGCGCGACGATGTAGAGGGGGATGCGGTCGTCCACCAGCTGGACGGTGAAGACGTTGTGGGCGAACAGGTCGTGCATGGTGTCGGGCAGGCCGAGTGACCGGGAGAAGAACAGGGTCGGCTCGGTGACGGCGAGGTAGACGATCGCCCCGAACCAGACCGCCAGGTTCGACGGGTCGCCGTGGCGGCGCCAGCGCCGGACGGCGTGGACCAGGGCGAGGACCGCGCCGGCGATCAGCAGGGCCTCGACGACGGGAAGGGTCCAGTTGGCCAGGCCGAACGGGTCGCGTAAGTGGACCACGGGTTCGACCGAGGCGCAGGAGAAGCTCCCGATCTTCCTGGCCAGATGTTCGAAGGTCGGGCTGCAGTCGGCGGCCATCCGCTGTCCTCAGGCCGTTTTGGTGGCGGAGTACCAGCTGGCTACGGGGGCGCCGTCTTCGTAGCGGCCCAGCCAGGTGTCGACGAAGACCGGCAGCGGCTGGTGCTCGGGGTCGTGCCCCGGCAGCTGGGCGCGCAGCACGCGGCGAGCGGCGGCGCGGCGTTCGGCCTTGGGGATGAATTCGAGTCCCCCGCCCGAGCTCGGGGCCGGGTTTCCACGGCGGCGCGACGGCAGCTTCGCGCGCACTCCCTCGGCCGGGACCAGCACGCGCGCGTCGACCTTGCGGTCCTCGAACGGGACGTGCTCGTTGATCCCCGCCGCGATGACCTTGAGCAGCCGGTTGATGTGCAGCAGCACTGAGGGCAGGGCGCGCAGCCGGTAGGCCTCGCCACCGAACTCCCGGTAGATGAGCAGGCCGGAGCTCCGGTGTTCGACCTCTTCGGTGAAGTGCCACAGGAACAGTGACGCGACCCGGTCGTCGCCGGGCGCGAACAGCCGGTCCTCGTGGTCGAGGAACAGCTTGAACGTCGGGGTGAAGGCCGACTCCAGGTCGGCGATGTACGCGAGGTGGAACTTCAGCGGCTTCGACGCGAGCAGCTCGTCGTAGAGCGCCATCGCGGCGTCGACGGTGTCCTGCAGCCCCGGGTAGGTCCGGGTCAGCGCCCTCATGTGCTGGCGGTGGGCCCGGGCGTGCTGCGCCTCCTGGCGCAGGAACGCGTCAGCCTCGGCGGCGACGTCGGCGTCGGTGATCAGCGGGATCGCCTCCTTCACCGCGGCGACGATGTACTTCTCGAACGCGATCGCGATGATGCCCGTCGCGTTCGCGCTCATCGAGAACTCGGGGTTCTCCGGGTTCCACAGGAACGGGACGTCACCGTCGAAGTCGAAGGGCACCCGCCGCACCTGCAAGGTCGTCATCGGATCTCCCGCGGTGATCGACGAAATAACATACAAGATCGCAAAATGTGTATGTATGCGGCCAGTCGTAGGATGCTCGGCCGCTCTGGCTGGGTCAAGAGATGGACCACCGGCGCGCGGTCGAGCGGCTGCGTGCCGCGTGTGCCGGCCCGGGGATCGAAGCCCCTCGGGCCCGCCAATCCGATACCCGCTGGTATCGGATACCCGTCGGTATCGTAGGCTGACCGTGTGGGTGATCCTGGAACGGACGCGTTCGAGTCGGGGGGAGCCGCCGCGTCGGCGAGGTCGGCCCCGGCGGGGACGGCGGTCGACCCGGCGGGTCCGACGCCGCGGGCGCCGCGGGCGGAGGTGCGCCGGCGCCTGCTGGCGGCGGCGGCCAGCGTGTTCGCCGAGCGGGGCTACGGCGAAAGCCGGCTCGACGACGTCGCGCGCGTCGCCGGTTTCACCAAGGGGGCCGTCTACTCGAACTTCGGCTCGAAACAGCAGCTGTTCGCGGAGCTCGTCGGCGCTCACATGGCCGAGCAGGCGGCGGCCGTGCGCGGTGGCGTCACCTCGGCGACCGACCCCGACGGCACCGACCCTGACCGAACCGACCCTGACCGCACCGACCGGGACCGGGTGCAGGCCCGTGGCATCGAGCTGATGGGCGACTACCTGGTCAGCGACGACCGAGGCCAGCGCCTGATGGTCGAGTTCGCCGCGCAGGCAAGCCGTGATTCTCGGATTCAGGAGGCCTGGGCGCCCCATCGGCGCGCGCACCAGGAGGCAGTCGTCGCGCTGCTGGCCGAGCGGCTTCACGCTCTCGGCCTCTCGGCCGTCGTCGATCTCGACACGCTGGCCCTCATCATGATCGCCCTACGGAACGGCCTGGCGCTCGAACGGGCGGCAGCGCCGGACCAGGTGGACCGGCTGGCCATCGAGCGTGCCGTCGCGGCCGTCCTGACCAGCCTCATCCCCCCGACCGCCGACCGCGACGCATGAGGCTCGACGACGAGGAGAGCAGCCGTGACTGTCGAGACCTATGACCTGAACCCGGAAACGTTCCAGGCGATGGCGCAGCATGACGTGCTGACTCGGCTGCGCGCGCAGGACCCGGTGCACTGGACCGTCGACGCCGACGGCAAGGGGTTCTGGTCTCTGACCAGGCACGCGGACATCCAGCTGGCCAACCGTGACGTCGACACCTTCACCGTGACCCGCGGCTTCACGCTCATCGACGTCGACCAGGACCCTTTCCAGGGCGCGGCGATGTTGGAGATGCTCCCCGGCCTCGGCCCCGAGCGGCATGCGCGGCACCGGCGCATCGTCAGCCGCGGCTTCACTCCCCGCGTCCTGGGCCTGTTGGAGGATCACCTGCGGCTCAAGGCGCGCCTGATCGTGGACAACGTGATCGCGCGAGGCAGGGCCGACTTCGTCGACGAGATCGCGGCCGAGCTGCCGCTCCAGGCCATCTGCGAGCTCGTCGGAGTGCCCGAGCGCGACCGCCGCCAGATGTTCGCGTGGGGAAACGCCATGACCGGCGTCGACGACCCCAACGTCGGCGACCGGGAGGCGGGGATGCGCGCCTCCGCCGGGCTCATCGGCTACGGCCAGAGCCTGCGCGCGGACCGGCTGCGTGACCCCGCGGACGACATCGTCACCAGGCTGACCCAGGCCGCGGTCGTGGACGACGGTCTGACCGACGCCGAGTTCGGGATGTTCTTCGTCCTGCTGATCGTCGCGGGCAACGAGACGACCCGGAACGCGACCGCGCACGGGATGCGCGCACTGCTGGAGAACCCCGAGCAGCTCGCGAAGCTGCGCGCGGACCACAGCAGTGAACGCATGGCGACCGCCGTCGAGGAGATCCTGCGGTGGTCCACCCCGATCCAGTACTTCCGCCGGACGGCGACACGTGACGTCGAGCTGCGTGGCCGGACGATCCGAGCCGGCGACTGGGTCGTGCTGTGGTACCCCTCGGCCAACCGTGACGAGGACGTGTTTCCCGATCCGTTCACGTTCGACGTCGACCGCACCCCCAACGACCATGTGACGTTCGGGGGCGGCGGCCCGCATTTCTGCCTCGGCGCGAACCTGGCCCGCCTCGAACTGCGACTGATCCTCACCGAGATCATCACGAGGATGCCGCACCTGCGCCTCGACGGACCGGTCGAGCTGCTCCGGTCGAACTTCGTCAGCGGCGTCACGCACATGCCCGTCCGGTGGGACGAGCCCCGGCCGGGCGCCGGCAGCTGACGACGGGGGCCGCCGGGCACCCTCGCGCGCGGCGCCGTCCGCCGGCGGAGCAGACTGTCCGACCAGGCCCACGGCGCGCTGAGCGGGTCTTTTGGTGCGCTGTAGATCTAGACTGTGTAACGCAGCATGTGCCACGTCGCAGGGGGAGTGGGTCAGGTATGACCGCGCCAGGGCAGCCCGCCGGTAGCTACGGATACGTCAACCCCGCGCCGGGGCAGATCCCGGCGCCGACCGCGCCGAGCGGGCCGACGCAGGCCGGTCCGCCCGGCCAGCCGCCGCGCAGCCAGCCGCCCGGCAAGCAGCGCCGCGGCCAGGGCGGGGTCAGCTGGGTGGTCTACGCGGTCACCGTCCTGATCCTGATCGTGGCGATCCTGGTGGTGCTTTTCGTCGCGAAGAACAGCCAGACCGTCCCGATCTGGCTGTTCGGGAGCCGCAGGTCCATGTCGGTCGCCGCGGCGCTGACCATCGCGTCCGGCGCCGGTCTCGTCGTCGGGCTCCTGATCGGCGTGATCGCGCAGATCCCGTTGCGCCGCAGGCTGAGGTCCGCCAAGCGGCGGCTCGAGGGCTGACAGCTCGCCGGGCCGGCTCGGCCCGTGGGCTGGCTCGGCCCGCGGGCCGGCGCCGGCCCGACCGGACGCGCCGGGTGAGACGTTGGCCGCGCTGCGTCTCGCTGCGCCGGTCGCTTGGATATCGTCCGGCGGGTGACGGCCTATCGCACCGAGATCCCGCCTGACGCGGTCACGCCGACCCGCCACCCGGACGCGCCGGCGCCCGGCTTCGTGCTGCCGACGCACTACGCGAACTGTTTCGGCTGCGGTCCGGGCCAGCCGCACGGCCTGCACATGCGGATCGTCGTGGGCGAGGGCTGCGACCTCACCGCGACGTTCGACGTCACCGAGGACCACCAGGGCGCGCCCGGTCTCGCGCACGGCGGGCTGCTGGCGTCCGCGCTCGACGAGATCCTCGGGATGCTCGGCCACCTGACCCGGATGAGCTGCGTGACCGCCCGGCTGGAGACCGACTTCCGCCGTCCGGTCCCCGTCGGCACCAGGCTCTACCTGACCTCCCGGGCCGACGCGGTCGCCGGCCGCAAGCTGTACGCCAGCGGGCAGGGGCACCTGGGCGCGCCGGACGGGCCGGTCGCCGTGCGGGCCCGGGCGTTGTTCGTCCAGGTCGGCCTGGAGCACTTCACCGAGAACGGGCGCTCCGCGGAGATCGACGCGATCGGCCGCGACCCGAGCCTGATCACCCACATCGGCGACTACACCGTCAACCCCTGAGCGGTCGTCAACGCTGAGCCGCCCGCGGCGTCCTAGGCCGGCGCCAGGCCGGCGCCAGGCCGGCGCCGCGCTGGCTCGGTGACCGGCTGGTCTCAGTGGCCGCGGGCCACCCAGGCGTCGTAGTCGTGGGCCTCGACGCCGATCCAGGTGTCGTCGCCGTGCCCGGGATGCACGATCGTGTCGGCGGGCAGGGTGAACAGCCGCTCGCGAATCGACATCAGGATCGTCGGGAAGTCCGAGTACGACCAGCCGGTGCCACCCGGCCCGCCGCGCATCAGGGTGTCGCCGCTGAACAGCGTCGGCCCGGTGGCGAACAACCCGAACAGGCACACCCCGCCGGGGGAGTGTCCCGGCGTGTGGAGCACGTGCAGCGTCCCGCCGGGCACCGGGATCGGCGCGCCGTCGACCAGGGCCCGGTCCGGCCGCCGGGCCGGGTAGACCGACTCCCAGAGCAGATGGTCGGCCCGGTGCAGCGCTATCGGCGCGTCGACGAGGTCCGCGAGCTCGACGGCGGCGTTGATGTGGTCGTTGTGCCCGTGGGTCGCGATGATGCCGTTGACCCGCCGGCCGTCGACCGCGGCGACGATCACCGCCGGGTCGTGCGCCGCGTCGATGACCAGCACCTCGGCGTCGTCGCCCAGCAGCCACACGTTGTTGTCGACCTTGACGGTCTGCCCGTCCAGGCTGAAGTCCCCCCGGGTGAGCACGCGCTCCACCCGCGGGATGACCGGACTGCTCACAGGCGATCCTCTCGGCCTCGGCCGGCGCGGCCGCGCGGCCGCCGGCGCGTGGTCAGGGCGACGGCGACAGTCACCCCCCAGGCGCTTTGGACACGCATGATCGCACCTGCACCCCCCACCGCGCTCGCCTGGTGACCCACCGCACCCACCCCAATTTTGGCGACCGCCCCGCCATCAACCCCCACGGCCACCCCGAAAAGCGCTTTAAGCGAATCCCGAACCCGTTCCCGACCCTGGATAGGCGCGGCCGCCGGTTTTCGTCGGCGGTAGCCCGAAGGGCGCCTCCGGCGCGATGCGAGCGGAACGCGACGTTGCTCCCGACCCTGGACAGGCGCGCGCCTCGGATTTCGGCGCCAGCCTCGGTTCCAGGTTGGGGAGGGCGCCCTGGCGCCCGACCACGCGGTAGCCCGAAGGGCGCCTCCGGCGCGATGCGAGCGGAACGCGACGTTGCTCCCGACCCTGGACAGGCGCACGCCTCGAATTTCGACGTTGCCCCAGTCCAAGCTTGGGGAGGGCGCTCAGCGCCCGACCACGCGGAGCGCCCCGCGGGGGGGCCCGGGCCCGGGGGGGGGGGCCCGCCCCCCCCCCGGGCGCCCCGCCCCCCCCCCCCACACAC
>NZ_JADWYX010000040.1:31790-78633 GCF_016786355.1 Frankia sp. AgB1.9 | reverse complement strand
CGTAGCAGTGGGGTGGGGAGCAGGCCGCGTTCGAGCCGGGCGTTCTCCTCGGCTCGCAGCTGCGACTCGTGCAGGTCACGGGCAGCCTGCTCGGCGGCCCGTCGTTCGAGCGCGTACCGCACGGCGCGGACCAGGGTCCTGCCGCTGATCTCGCCCTTGACCAGGTAGTCCTGGGCGCCGGCCGCCATGGCCACGACGCCGCGGTGCTCGTCGTCCAGACCGGTCAGGACGACGATCGCGGCGTCCGGGGCGATGGCGCGCAGGGTCTCCAGCGCGGACAGGCCGTGGCTGTCCGGCAGCCCGAGGTCGAGCAGGATGCACCGGGCCCCGGCGGCCTTGGCCCGAGCCTCGGCGATGCTGGCGGCGCGCAGCAGCCGGATCGGGGTCGTTGTCTCCCGGAGCAGTTCCTCGACGAGGAACGCGTCGGCGTCGTCGTCCTCGACGAGCAGCACCGGCCAGGCGGTCTCGGGGGACCCGGCCGCGACCTGTGCCGGCAGCTCGGCCACGCTCTGCATGGGAGTTCGGGAACGCCTTCCGGGTGAGGGTCCGCGACCCCCCGGTCAGCGGCGGCGCCGTCGGCCATCGCCCACTTAACCCGAGACGAGGGGGTACTGCTACACCCCTAGGGGTGCCCGCGCACCGGTCGGCCGGCGCGGACCGCAGGCGCGGCCAGCCGTGGCCCCGCGTCATCGCGTCAGGTGATCCGGCGGTCGGCGGCCCAGCGGGTGAGCTGATGGCGGCTGGACAGCCGCAGCTTGCGCAGGACGTTGGACGCGTGGGTCTCGACGGTCTTGACCGAGATGAACAGCTCGGCGGCGATCTCCTTGTACGCGTAGCCGCGGGCCAGCAGCCGCAGCACCTCCCGCTCGCGCGGGGTGAGCTGGTCGAAATCGGCGTCGGGGGCCGCCGCGGCGGCGGGTGGCGCGTTCGACGCGTCCCGGAAGGCGTCCAGGACGAAGCCCGCGAGGCGCGGGCTGAACACCACGTCCCCGCCCGCCACCCGTTCGACGGCGTCGGCCAGCTCGTCCGCGGAGATCGTCTTGGTGACGTAGCCCCGGGCGCCCGCGCGGATCAGCGCGATGACGTCCTCGGCCGCGTCCGAGACGGACAGCACCAGGAACCGGGTGTCGGGCAGGCGCTCGCCCACCTGCCGCAGGACGGCCAGGCCGCCGCCGTCCGGCATGTGCACGTCGAGCAGCACCACCTGCGGCCGGCTCGCGACGATGCCGGCGACGGCCTCGGCCGGCGTCGCCGCCTCGCCGACGACCTCGACCCGGCCGCCGAGCTCGGCGCGGACGCCGGCCCGGAACATCGCGTGGTCGTCGACCAGGTAAACCGTCGTCATCGCCGCATCCTTATCGCCGCATCCTGATCGCCACCTCGGTTCCGCCGCCGGGACTGCTGCGGATCGAGACCGTGCCACCGTTGCGCTCGACCCGGCCGATGATCGAGCCGCGCACGCCCTGACGGTCCTCGGCGACCGCGCCGGGCTCGAAGCCGACCCCACGGTCCCGGACGAAGACGCTGACCGCGTCGGCCTCGACCTCGGCGTAGAGCGAGATGTCGGTGGCACCGGAATGCCGGGCGGCGTTGACCATCGCCTCGCGGGCGGCGGCGCAGGCCGCCGCGAGCGCGTCGTCGAGGGCGAGGTCGCCGACCACGACGACGTCGATCTTGACCGCGTAGGCGTCCTCGACCTCGGCGGCGGCCGTGCGCAGCTCCGTGTCGAGCTGGCCGCCGGCCGCGCGGGTCCCGTAGAGCAGGCCGCGAAGCTCGCGCTCCTGGCCGCGGGCGAGGCGGGTCACCTCGCGCGGCGAGTCGGCGTTGCGCTGGATGAGGGCGAGGGTCTGCAGGACGGAGTCGTGCAGGTGGGCGGCGAGGTCGGCCCGTTCCTGGCCGCGGATCCGTTCGGCGCGTTCGGCGCCGAGCTGTGACGTCAGCCGGATCCACCACGGCCCGCCGAGCAGGGCCAGGCCGACCACGGTCACTCCGATCGCCCACAGCCCGTCCCGCAGCGTGTTCACGTTCGCCCGGTGCAGGACGAGGACACCCCCGGCGACCACCAGGGCGGCCCCGAGGAGCAGGCGCAGCCGTCCCATCCGGTCGGCGGTCGGCGCGCCGAAGGTGCTGCGTGACGCCCGCAGCCAGCGTTCGCGGTCCGGGCCGGCCGCCTGGCGCCAGATCGTCGCCCCGCCGAGGCAGGCCAGCAGGGTCGGCACGAACAGCGAGCCGCCGGCGATCCGGCTGGCGAGCAGCGCGATGGCCCCGAGGACGACGACCCCGAGCAGCACGGCCTCGACGGGCCGTGGCAGCCGCGACCGCCGGGCCCCCTCCGGCGTGGGCAGCACGATCCAGTAGGTCGCGTAGAGGGCGACGCCGAGGCCTCCGCTGGCTGCCAGGACGAGGAAGAGCAGCGTGACCGTGCGTCGCCGCAGGCCCGTGTGCAGCGCGATCCCCGTGATGACCCCGCCGGCCAGCCCCACATCCGGACGCCGGTAGAGGACGCGGCTGGGGGGCTGGCTCGGGGTCACACAGCCATGATTCCGGCTCCGGCGGCCCTCGGGTATCGGGAGTCGCCCCGAGCCACGCCCTCAGGGTCGAAATCAGGGGTTCACCGGATGCGCCGACCCCATCACGCCGGCAACCTGTATCCACTATGAGCACAGATCCAGAACCCCCGGCGGCGCCGCCCACTGCCCCGCCGACAGCCCCGCCCGCCGCTCCACCCACTGCCCCGCGGCGCCAGCTACGTCGCAGCTCCACCGACCGCGTCCTCGCCGGTGTCGCCAGCGGGCTCGGCGAGTACACCAGTGTCGACCCGGTGTTGTTTCGGGTCCTGTTCGCCGTCGCCGCCATCTTCGGCGGGGCCGGCGCCCTCGCCTACCTGATCGCGTGGGCGGTCATCCCGGTCGAGGGCACCGGGTACACGCCGCTCGACGGCTGGGTCGAGCGTCTGCGCCGCCACCACATCCCGCCGTGGCTGGTGGCGGTCGTCTGCGGGCTGCTGCTGTGGAGCCTCGCCTTCAGCTGGTGGTCGCCGCACCCGCCGTGGCCGCTGCTGGTGCTCGTCCTCGTGCCGCTGCTGCTGGTCGGGACGCGGGACGGCGGCTGGCGCCGACCGACCCGGCCCGCGCCGCGCGCCACCGGCGAGCCGCCGGCCTCGGGGGACCGGCCGGGTTCGGGACAGGCCGCGACCTCGGAGGACCTGTGGACCTCGGTCGACGCGCCGGCCGTGAGCCTCGACAAGGGCGCGGCCTCGCCGGCCTGGGCGACCGAGGCGCGGGCCTGGCTCGGTGAGGCCCGGCAGGCGTCCCGGGAACGGCACCGGCGGTCGTGGCCGCTGCGGGTGGCCGCGCTCACGACGCTGGTGGCCGCGCTGACCGTCCTCGGGGTGACCGACGCGCTGGTCGGGATCTGGCTGCCGGTCTACTTCTGGGTCATCGGTGGAGTCGCCCTGGTCGCGCTGCTGGTCGGCGGGGTGCTGCGGCGCCTGCCGTGGTCGCTGCTCCCGCTGCTGCTCGTCGGCGCCCTCGGCACCGCCGCGTTCGGCGGCAGCCACGCGAGCCTGCACGACGGGATCGGCCAGCAGGTCTGGACGCCGGCCACGGCCGCCGACGTGCGCGGCGACTACCGCCTCGCCTTCGGCCAGGGCGTGCTGGACCTGCGCCGCCTCACGCCGACGTCGGCCCACGACATCCACGTCACCCTCGGCGCGGGGCAGGTCCGGGTGCTCCTGCCCACGGGGATGAACGCGACCGTCCGGGCCAACGTGCGCTTCGGCGACGTCACCGTCGACGGCCTCAACTCGTTCGCGAGCGTCAGCCACGGCTGGGGGGAGCGGCACCGTGGCGTCGGGACGAACGAGACCGTCCTGCCGCCGTACGGCACCAAGGGCGCCCCGGTGACGATCTACGTGAAGGTCGCCGACGGCAACGTGTCGGTCGCCCACGGCTGACCCGCCGCCGCCGGCGGGTGCTCGGGCTGTCCGAGCACCCGCCGTCGCCGGTCATCCGGTGTTGCGCAGGCCGGCGGCGATGCCGTTGATGGTCAGCAGCAGGGCCCGGCGCAGGCGGGGGTCGATCTCGCCCCCGGGGTCGGCCTGGGCGGCGGCGCGGGAGCGGGCGAGCAGTGAGACCTGCAGCGCGTGCAGCGGGGCGAGGTAGAGGTCGCGCACCTCCAGTGTCTGGCGCAGCACCGGGGCGTGCTCCAGCAGCGTCGAGGCCCCGGTGACGGCCAGCACCTCGGCGACGGTGCGCTCGTGCTCGGCGCGGATCACCTCGAACGGGCCGGCCTTCTCGGCGGGGACCAGCGTGGTGACGTAGTCGGAGGCGATCCGCAGGTCGGTCTTCGCCAGCGTCATCGACACGTTGCTCAGGAACGTGCGGAAGAAGTGCCACGACCGGTACATCTCGGCCAGCGTGTCGCCCGCGCCGGCCGCCCGGGCGGCCGCGAGCCCGGTCCCCAGGCCGAACCAGCCGGGCAGGATGATCCTCGACTGGGTCCAGCCGAACACCCATGGGATCGCGCGCAGGTCCTCCAGCCCGCCGACACCGCCCGGCCGGCGGGACGGCCGGGAGCCGATGTTGAGGTGGCCCAGCTCGTCGACGGGCGTCGCCGCGAGGAAGAACGGCACCAGTGCCGGGTCGGTCGTCAGCGCCCGGTAGGCGGTGCGGGCCGAGTCGGCGACCGCCTCCATCGCCTGGTCCCACTCGGCCAGCACGTCCAGCGGCTGGCGGGACTCCCGGTGCAGGATCGACGCCTCCAGCACGGCGGCCAGCGCGATCTCCAGGTTGTGCCGGGCGAGCTGGGGGAGCGTGTACTTGTCCGAGATCACCTCGCCCTGCTCGGTGACCTTGATCGGGCCGTCGAGGGTGCCGAACGGCTGGGCGAGGATCGCCTCGCCGGTCGGGCCGCCGCCCCGGCCGACCGAGCCGCCGCGGCCGTGGAACAGCCGCAGCACGACGCCGTGCCGGCGGGCCACGTCACGCAGCTCGCGCTGGGCCCGGTGGATCTCCCACTGGGACGCGGTGATGCCGGCGTCCTTCGAGGAGTCCGAGTAGCCGAGCATGATCTCCTGAAGGTCGCCCCGGGCGGCGACCACCGCCCGGTAGGACCGGTCGGCGAGCATCCCGTCGAGCAGCCGGCCGGCGGCGCGCAGCTCGGCGACGGTCTCGAACAGCGGCACGAACCCGATCCGCGCCCGCGCGCCGGCGCCGGGGGCGATCTCGACCAGGCCGGCCTCCCTGGCGAGCACGACGACCGCGAGGATGTCGTCCACGTCGCGGGTCATCGACACGATGTAGCTCTCGATGACGTCCTCGCCGAACCGGTCGAGCGCGACCCGGATCGTGGCGAACAGGTCCAGCACGGCGGCCGCGGTCGGGTCGGCCGGGACGGGCGCCGCGGCCCCGGACAGCGGCCGGCGTCCCGCCAGCTCCCGGGACAGCAGCGCGATCCGCTCGTGCCGGTCGAGGTCCGCGTACGGGCGGGGCAGCTCGCCGAGCCGGTCGTAGAGCGCGCCGAGCGCCGCGTGGTGGCGCTCGGCGTGCTCACGGATGTCGAGCGTCGCGAGCGACATCCCGACCGCCGCGGCGACCCTGATCGTGCGCCGCAGCGGCCCGTCGGCCACCAGCTGGCCCCGGTTGTCCATCAGCGACCGGTGCATGACGGTCAGGTCGGCGAGCAGGCCGCGCAGGCTCAGGTAGTCGCGGCCGGGCACGTGCGCGGTGCCGGCGGCCAGCCGGTCGCGGGTGGCGGCCAGCCTTGCGCGCAGGTAGCTGGCCTTCAGCCGGTACGGCTCGGCGGCGTTGAGGCGGATGAACCGGTCGTAGACCTCCGGATGGGCCGCCCGGTCGGCGTCGAGGCTGGCCACCAGCTCGTCGCTGACCTCGACGACCCGCGTCGAGGCCGTCAGATCCTTGATCAGGCCGTCGACGGCCCCCAGCAGCACCCGGATGCCGAACTCGTGCTGCAGCGTGAGCACGTCGAGCGTCACGGCGGGGGTGACGTTCGGGTTGCCGTCCCGGTCGCCGCCGGCCCACGTGCCGAACCGCAGCGGCCGGGCGGTGATCGGCAGCCCGGCCCCGACCTGCGCGAGCGCGCCGTCGAGCTCCTCCAGCAGGCCTGGCAACACGTCGGTGGCGATCGAGGTCAGGTAGTAAGCGGCCGAGCGGGCCTCGTCGGTGGGCTTCGGGCGCTCGACCCGCAGCTCGTCGGTCTGCCACAGCACGTCGACGGCCTCGGCGAGCCGGCGGCCCACGACGGCCCGGCGGGACGGATGCGCGCGCGGGTCGTCGGCCGCGTCGAGCAGCTCGGCGATCCCGCGCAGCACGTCGAGCACCGACCGGCGGCTCGCCTCCGTCGGGTGCGCGGTGAACACCGGGCGAAGCTCCAGGCGGCTCACCACCTGGGCGGGCAGCGCCGGGTCGAGCTGGCCCGCGGACACCGCGGCCGCGATCCGGGCGCCCGTCTCCTCGATCGCGCCCCGCGGGCGGTCGGCGAGCTCGCGGGCCCGGTGCAGCTGCTCGGTGATGTTGGCGAGCTGGAAGTAGGCGGTGAACGCCCGGGCCAGCACGATCGCGGTCGGGTGGTCGACGTCCGCGAGCACCCGGTGCAGGTCGGCGCGGTCGCCGCTGTCGCGGGCCAGCGCGCGCACCCGCTCTACGAGCTCCAGCAGCTGGGCGCCCTCGTGCCGGGTCAGCGACTCGCCGAGCAGCTGGCCGAGCCGGCGCACGCCGGCCCGCACCCCGGCGTGCCGCACATCCGAGGCGACTCCGCCGGCGAACGTCCCGGCGTCCAGGCCCTGCCCGGAGTTCACGCCCTGCTCGGTGTCCGGCCCGGGATCGCTCCCGGCGCCGCTCGTCCGTGCCTCGCCGCGGTGATCCATCGCCGTCACGCCGCCTCCGGTGGTCTTGTGTGCGCGCTGGCCATGCTTGCGCCTTCAGGTGTCCGGCCTGTTTCAGGACCGCGGGTCGCCGCCATCAGGTGGCGGAAAGGCGCGGGTCTCGTCGTACAGCCGCTGGTGGGCGGCGCGGACCCGGTCGGGGTCGACCTTCAGGACGGTCCGGTCGTAGGTCAGCAGGCCGTTGCGTTCGCCCTCGACGTCCGTCGCCTGGGTGTAGACGGCGATGCTGAGGCCCTGATCGCGAGCCAGCGCGCGCAGCTCGTCGACCATGCCCAGATAGCGGTCGGTGAGCCCGTCCGGCGAGGCTGCCCACTCGTAGCTGAACCCGGTCGCCCCGCCCCAGTCGTGGCCGGTCAGGGCGAGTCCGAGGCCGCCGAACTCGCCGAGCGCCCGGCAGCGGCCGGCCGAGGCCGGGACGGCGGCCGGGCCGGGATAGGCGTGCAGGTCAGCGACGTGGCCGGCACCCCCGTCGACCCAGTCGTTACCGGGGTCGGCGCTGCCGCTGTTCTCGCTGACCAGGCGGGTCGGGTCGAGGTCGCGGACCGTCCGGGCGATCCGCGCGACGTCGTACTGCCCCCAGCCCTCGTTGAACGGGACCCAGCCGATGACGGACGGGAAGGGGCTGCACTGCTCGACGACCGCTCGCAGCTCGGCCTCGAACTGGCGGCGGGCGGCCTCGTCCGGCTCCCGGTCGTGCGGCATGGACGGCATGTCCTGCCAGACGAGCAGGCCGAGCCGGTCGGCCCAGTGGTACCAGCGCGCCGGTTCGACCTTGGCGTGCTTGCGGACGCAGGTGAAACCGAGCTCCTTCGCAACCTCGAGGTCGCGCCGGAGATCGTCGTCTGTCGGGGCCGTGTACACCCCGTCGGGCCAGTAGCCCTGGTCCAGCAGCCCGAGCTGGAAGACGAACCGGCCGTTGAGCAGCGGCCGTGGCTCGCCGGCCACCTCCGTCACCTCGATGGACCGCATGCCCACGTAGCCGTCCACCCGGTCGGGCTGGCCGGTCTGGTCGGGCGCGCCGGGCTGGCCGGGCTGGCTGTCGGCGAGCGTGACGGTCACGCCGTAGAGGAAGGGGTCGTCGGGCGACCAGGGCCGGACGTTCGGTATCGCCACGGCGAACTGCCGCCCGCTGGTGCCGGAGCCGGTCGCGACCGTCTCGGCGTCGGCCGCCAGGCCGGCGCGCACCTCGACCCGGACGGGGACGTCGGCGCCTGGCCGGCTCGTCCCAGGATCGGCGGCCGCCTCGACCGCGTGCACCTGTACGTGAACCACCCCGGCGGCCAGGTCCGGGGTGAGCGCGAGCCGGGTGATGTGGCGGGACGGGGTCGGCTCCAGCCAGACGGTCTGCCAGATCCCCGAGGCGGCGGTGTAGAAGATCCCGCCCGGGTTGCGGCGCTGCTTGCCCAGCGGCTGGCCGCCACCGTCCGTCGGGTCCAGGACGTGGACCAGTACCTCTTCCTCGCCCCAGGTCAGGGCCGGCGTGATGTCGAAGCTGAAGGCGTCGTAGCCGCCGCGGTGCGCGCCCACCTCGACGCCGTTGACCCACACGCGGCATTCCCAGTCCACCGCGCCGAAATGCAGGTGAACCCGTCCGGCGGCCCATTCTGGCGGCGCCCGGAACGTGCGGCGGTACCACATCCGCTCATATCCGGTCCCGATGCCGGACAGCCTCGACTCGACCGGGAACGGGACCACGATCCGGCCCGGCAGCCGCCGCCCGACCGGGGGACCGCCGGACTCGTCGAGATCGTCCGGCTCCCGCCCACCCCAGAACTCCCACGGGCCGTTCAGTGACAGCCAGGACGCGCGGACGAGGTGCGGACGCGGGTACTCCGGCAACGGCCGCCGTGCGGCGGTCACGCGCGACCAGGCGGCCGCCAGCTTTCTGCCGGGCACGCCCCGAATGCTAGAAGGTCGCACCCGCCGGCCGGGCCCGCCGGCGGTTTTCCGGCCGGGCGGGTCTCAGTACGGGTGACGGTCGGGCTTGCCGCTCCAGGTCGCGTACGCCTTCCCGCCCAGCTCGGGGCTGAGCTGCTCGACGTGGATCGAGCGCTCGTCAAGCGGGCGGCTGAAGTCCTCGTACTGAAAGGCGTCGTCGAATCCGATCGTCCTGGTCGCGTCGAGGTCGCTGCTGTAGTAGACGTCGTCGATCCGGGACCAGTAGATCGCGCTCATGCACATCGGGCACGGGATGCCTGCCGTGTAAAGCGAATAGCCCAGCAGCATCCGGGCCCGCTCGGGAACCCGGTCCGGGGAGCCGGGCGGCCGGGGGACCAGCTTCAGCGTCGTGTGGTTCTGCTCGTCCGGGCTGATCGTCGGCCCGTCCGGATTCAGCACCTGGATCGCCTTGCGGATGCACTCGACCTCGGCGTGCGCGGTGGGATCCCCGGTCAGCAGGACGCGGTTCTGGCCGCGGGCGACGATGTCACCGTCCTTCGCGATGACGGCGCCGAAGGGTCCGCCCCAGCCGTTCTCGACCGACTGGACCGCCAACCGCGTGGCCTCGCTCATCAGCGCTTTCTTGTCCATGTTCGCCCCGTTTCCGCTGGCCGTCTCTCCTGCCGAGACCGGCATACCCAGACTGATGCCGGCTGTAGCGCCGACCGGAGGCAGACAAAGCGGAGAAGAGGGAACGGCGGGGCGCTGCGGTTCTTCCTCCGATCTACTCTCCGCGTGGTGGAGGTTTCGCGGCACGATGGCGTCGGCGGCGTTTCCGGTGGTGGCGCCGCAACCGCCGTCGTGACGGTCGACGTGCGCGAAGGGCGTGAACGCGACTACCTGCGCTGGCAGCGCAGAACGGACGACGCGGCGCGCCTGCGCGCCGGCTTCGAGGCCGTCGAGCTCTACCCGCCGGCCTCGGACGACGACCACTCCTGGGTCGTGGTGTTCCGGTTCGGGACGGTCGGCGAGCTGCGCGGCTGGCTGGACTCGCCGGACCGCCGGCGCCTGCTCGACGAGGGCCGCGACCTGTTCAGCGGCCCGGGCAGCCAGGAGATCCTCGCGGGTGACCCGCCCGACCAGGCCACCGTCACGGCGGTCGTCGCGCATGACGTCCGGCCGGGCCATGAGGCGGGCTTTCTGGCCTGGCAGGAGAAGGCGCACAAGGTTCAGAAGGCCACGGCCGGGTTTCGGGGCTATGAGCTCTTCCGACCCGTTCCCGGGGTACAGGAAAGATGGGTCGCGGTCTTCCGGTACGACTCGATGCGCCACCTGGAGGAATGGCTCGGCTCGCCCGCGCGACGCCAGCTGATCGACGACGGCCAGGCCCATATCACCGGATTCGACGTCCGGAAGGTGGGCTCCGCGTTCAGCGGCTGGTTCCGGTTCGGCGAGGCTCGCGGCAGCGACGAGCAGGCGCCGCCCAGCTGGAAACAGGCGATGATGGTCCTGCTCGCGCTCTACCCCACGGTCATGGTGCTGAGCATCACCGTCAGCGACGCACTGACCGGGGCCCGACTACCCGATTTCCTCGTCTTCTTCATCGGCAACATCCTGAGCGTCGCCGCGCTGACCTGGCTTCTCATGCCGTTGGCGAACCGGGCTTTCGGGTTCTGGCTGGTGCCCGGGGTGGCCAGAACCTGGCGGCGCAATGCCCTGGGCGCGGCCCTCGTCGTCGCCTGCTATGGGCTCGCGCTGCTGGTGTTCGGGCTGACGACCGCCTGAGGACCGCGCCGCGGGCTCGGCCGGTCACTGCTGGCGGCGCAGCGTGCCGGCCGGCCGGCCGCCGGGCACGTCCTCGGACGTGTAGGTCAGCTGGCCGTCGGAACCGAGGAGCAGCCGGGTGGTCCCGCCCTCGGTACAGGCGGGCAGGCCGAGCAGGGTCACGTCCTTCCCGGAGCCCGCTATGTCGGCCACCACGACCTCGTTGCCGGACGGGCCGCCGAACCCGACGAGCCGAAGGTCTCCGGTGCAGTCGATCGGGTCGACCGGCAGGCCCAGGACATTGGTCACCTTCATGTCGGCGTGGCCGACGGTCTGGCCGGTATCGCCGGCGCGCAGGGTGATCACCGCCTGGTAGACGATCGCGCCGTCCTGGGTGGTGACCGTGCCCTGCCAGGTGCCGACGTAGCCGGCGGGCAGGGGTCCGGGCCGCAACGTACTGGTCGGGGCCGGCGTCGCGGAGCCCTCGGGAGTGGAGCGGCCGGGGGAGGGGACCGGGCCGGACGTGTCCAGGGAGATCGCGGGACCGGTGGTCTGCGTGCCGATGTCCCCGTCGTGGCTGCTCGGTGAGCCGTGGGAGTGGCTGACCAGGAGGACGACGAGCAGGACGACGACGGCCAGGCCGAGGGCACCCGCCGTCGCGACCGCGATCAGCGCGCGTCGTTGCGACCCGCCGGCCGGTGGGCCCGCCCCGCCCGCCCCCGGTGGGCCGGGCGGAGTGGGTACCGGACCGGGGTAGTGCCCCGGCGTTGCGACGGTCACGAGCCCTGACGGCGCCTGTCCAGCCGGCGTGACGTACCCGGCCGGCGCCGCATACCCAGGCGGCGGGACGGATCCGGTTGGCGGGACGTGGCCAGCCGGCGTCACGTACCCAGGCGGCGGCGCGTACCCGGTCGGTGGCGCGTACCCAGGCGGCGGGACCGATGCACCTGAAGGGACTGTTCCAGCCGGAGGGGCTGACCCACCTGGAGGGACGGTCCCGGCCGGGGGGATCGATCCGGTCGGTGGGACGGGGGCGTAGGGCGGGCCGGGCTCGCTGGGTGTGTCCAGGTCGAGCAGCGCGACGGCCTGACGGCTCAGGTTCGTGACCAGGTCCGTCGGCAGCCAGCCTGCCGCCATCAGGGCGGCGGCGCCGTCGGGCGCGAGCGCGGACACCAGCGCGCGCGGGGTGGGCCGCGCCGCCGGGTCCTTGTGAAGGCAGGCGCGGACCAGCTCGCGCAGGTCGGCCGGAAGCCCGTCGAGGTCAGGTTCGCGGGTGAGCACCCGGTGCAGCACGGACGCCATGCCGGAGCCGTCGAACGGCCCGGCGCCCGTCGCGGCGAACACCAGCACGGAGCCCAGCGAGAACACGTCGCTGGCCGGGCCGATCTCGGCGCCGTGGACCTGTTCTGGGGCCATGAAGGCGGGTGAGCCGACCACCGCGCCGCTGGTGGTCAGCACCGAGGCGTCGATCGCCCGGGAGATCCCGAAGTCGATGACGCGCGGCCCGTCGGGGCTGAGGATGACGTTCGACGGCTTGAGGTCACGGTGGACCAGCCCGGCGCTGTGCACGGCGATCAGCGCCTCGGCGAGGCCGGCGCCCAGCGCGCGCAGGCTCGCCGCCGGCAGCGGGCCGTGGTCCGCGACCGCCCGCCCCAGCGACGGCCCCGGGATGTACGCGGTGACGAGGTAGGGATGCTCGGAGTCGGGGTCGGCGTCGATCAGCGGGGCGGTCCAGGGACCGCCGACCCGCCGGGCCGCGTCGACCTCCCGGCGAAACCGGGTCCGGAACGCCGCCTCGTCCGCGTACTCGGGGCGGATCACCTTGACCGCGACGGTCCTGCCGCCCTGGTTGCGGGCCAGGTAGACCCGGCCCATCCCACCGGCGCCGAGGGTGCCGAGCAGGCGGTAGCCGCCGACGGCGACGGGGTCCCCGACACGAAGTGGTCTCACGCGCGGCCGTCCTCCTCCTCGACGCAGGGGTCAGCGGCAGCTACAACATCGTCAGTTCCCCGAAGAGGTTAGCGATGAGCGCGCGGACGTGTCGCGGCCGGCTGCCGGCGACCCACCCCGATCCGGCGGTCAGCGGGCGGACTCGGCCGGCTCCCCGGCCGACTTCGCGGCTGGTTCAGTGGTTGGTTTGGCGGCGCTCGTCGCCCAACGGATCCCGGCGACCGCGCCCCAGCCGGCCAGCCGGCCGACGGTGCCCTCGAGGAGGGGCAGGTAGGGCAGCCGCAGCGGCCGCCGCGTCCACACCGGCATCAGGCCGACGGCCGCGGCCGCGAGCGCGCTGTACGGAGCCCGGGCCGCGAGCGGGAGCGGCGCGCTGACCAGCAGATACCGGGCGGCCTGGCGGGCCTGCGGCGTGCCGGCCAGCTCCGGACGGTAGGCCGCGAGCTGCTCGGCCAGCGCGGCCACGGTGCGCGGCGGATCGTCGATGCCGAGCTTCTCGGCCACCAGACCGGTGTCCAGCACGTAGCCGTCCTGCTCGGCCGGGGTCAGCGGAGCGGTGCCGTAGCGCTGGTAGGCGGCGAGGAAACTGTCGATCTCCGCGAGATGCACCCAGCGGAGCAGGTGCGGGTCGGAGGCCGCGTAATGCCGGCCGTCGGGCGCCGTCCCGCGGACCCTGCGGTGCACGCCCCGCACCCGGGCGATCGCCCGTTCCGCCTCGTCCTCGGGGCCGAACGTCGTCGCCGCGAGGAAGAAGCTGGTCCGCTGCAGCCGCCCCCACGGGTCGGCGCGGAAGTCCGAGTGCGTGGCGACCCCGGCCATCGCCAGCGGGTGCAGCGACTGCAGCAGCAGCGCGCGCAGGCCACCGACGAACATCGCGGTGTCGCCGTGCACCCGCCGGATCGGCCGGTCCTCGGCGAACCACCGCTCGCCGGCGGCGTCGAAGATCTGCTCACGCCGACGCGCACCGTCCGGTCCGGAGACCCGGGCGAAGACCTCACCGCCGACCCGGGCGCGAATCTCGGCCGCGTCGACGGGCAGCCTCGGCAGCACCATTACCCCATCATGCGCGCGCCCGCGTTGACCCGTCTGATCCGCACAATGATCGTGAGGACGGACACGCGGGCTGACCGGGCCAGTCGCGGCACTAGGATTTGATCTCATGGAATGCCCCTCCGGCGACGCCAGGCACCTGCTGTCCAGGTATCAGCCGGCGGACGGCGACGAGGCCGCGGATGTCGCCCGGGTGCTGGCCATGGTCGAGAGCACGCCCGACCCCTGGTCGCGCGACGTGTCGCTGCATCTCACCGCGTCGGCGCTGGTCGTCCATCCGGAGACCGGTCGGGTTCTGCTGCGCTGGCACGAGCGGATGGAGAGCTGGCTGCAGATCGGTGGCCATGGCGACCCGGGCGAGGCTGACCCGCTGGCCGTCGCACTGCGGGAAGGCCGCGAGGAGACGGGCCTGGCCGATCTGCGGCCCTGGCCGACGGCCGCGCTGCGGCACGTGGTCGTGGTCTCGGTGCCCGGGAACGCCCGGGAGCCCGCGCACCAACACGCGGACCTGCGCTTCGTGCTGGCGACCGCGACCCCCGACGAGGCCCGGCCGGAGAAGCCGACGACGCCGCTTCGCTGGCTCAGCGTGCCCGACGCGCTGGACGTCGTCGCCGAGGACAACCTGCGCGAAACCCTCCTGCGCACCCGGCGTCTCCTCGGCGTCTGAGCCGGTACCGGCGACGGCGGCTAGTTGCGAGGTTCTCGCAATAACGAGATAGTGGCATCGTGATGACCACCTCGACCGCCAGGGAGGTGTCGTTCGCGACGCGGCTGGCGCAGTTTCGCGACAGCCTCGGCAGCGCGGACAAGCGCTCGCTCGCCGGGATGGCCGCCGTCATCGTGGTGCTGCACGTGGCCGGCTTCGTCGTCCTGCTGACCCTGGTGGCCCCGCACGGCTACCAGCTCGGTGGCGACCACCCGGTCTTCACCGCCGGGGTGGGCGTGCTCGCCTACACGTTCGGGCTGCGGCACGCGTTCGACGCCGACCACATCGCGGCCGTCGACAACGCCACCCGCAAGCTGATCGCCGACAACGTCGCCGCCGAGGCCGCCGGGCGGGGCGAACGGCGCCGGCCGCTCTCGGTCGGGTTCTGGTTCTCCCTCGGCCACTCGACCATCGTGTTCGTGCTGGCCTTCCTGCTCTCCGTCGGCGTCAAGTCCCTGGTCGGCCCGGTCGCGAACGACAGCTCCAAGCTCCACACCATCACCGGGGTCATCGGCCCGTCGGTGTCCGGCGTCTTCCTCTGGATTCTCGGGCTCCTCAACCTCGCGGCCCTGGTCGGAATCCTGAAGATCTTCCGCGAGATGCGCCACGGCACCTATGACGAGCAGGAGCTGGAGCGGCGTCTCGACTCCCGTGGCTTCATGAACCGCTTCCTCGGCCGGCTCACGAAGACCGTCACGAGACCGCTGAACATCTACCCCGTCGGGGTCCTGTTCGGCCTCGGTTTCGACACCGCGACCGAGGTCGGCCTGCTCGTCCTCGCGGGTGGCGCCGCGGCGTTCAACCTGCCGTTCTACTCGGTTCTGGTGCTCCCGATCCTGTTCGCCGCCGGCATGTGCCTGATGGACACCATCGACGGCGTCTTCATGAACGTCGCCTACGGCTGGGCCTTCGCCCGCCCGGTCCGCAAGGTGTTCTACAACCTCACCATCACGACCATCTCGGTCGTCGTCGCGCTGGTCATCGGCAGCATCGAGCTCATCGGCGTCCTGGCCGACCGGTTCACGATCCGGTCCGGGCCGGTCGCCTGGATCGCCAACATCAACCTCGACTACGCCGGCTACGGCATCGTCGGCCTCTTCTTCGTCTCGTGGGCCATCGCGCTGGCGGTCTGGTACTTCGGCCGCGTCGAGGAACGCTGGTCGAGCAACCTGACCTACGAGCCGGCCCAGTCCACCGAGCCCGCCTGACCGAACCGGCCTGGACCTGGTCCGCGGGCGGGGCGGTCAGGGGGTGATGACCGCTCGGCCGCGCAGGGTGGCCTCGTCGAGGGCTCGGTAGGCGTCGGCGACCTGGTCGAGTGTGAAGACCTCGACCAGGCTGCGGATGCGGCCGGCGGCGGCCAGCGCGACCACGGCGTGCGCGTCGGCGATCGTCGAGCCCTGGAAGGTGAAGACCTCCGCCTCGCGGGGCAGGCCGCCGTACCAGCCAGCCCGCAGCCTCCCGCCGGCTGAGCCGACCAGCCCGAACGCGCCGCACGGTCGGACGGCGCCGATGCCCGCCGCGATCGTCGCGTCGGTGCCGACGAAGTCGAGCACGGCGGCCGCACCGTCGCCGCCGGTCAGCTCCTTGAGCGCGCCGGTGGTCGCGCGCGGGTCGTCGCCGACGCCTGGCAGGGTCTCGTCCGCGCCCAGCTCCGCCGCCGTGGCGAGCCGGGCGGGGGAGACGTCGACGGCGACCACGCGGGCCGGGGAGCAGGCCTTCAGGTGCTGGATCGCGAAGCCGCCGAGCCCGCCCGCGCCCAGCACGACCGCGGTGCTGCCCGGCTCCAGCACCGGCAGCACGCGGCGGACCGCGTGGTACGACGTGGCGCCGGCGTCCGTTAGCGGGGCGGCGGCTACCGGGTCGAGCCCGTTCAGCGGGATCAGCGCCCGGACCGGCGCGACCACGTAGGGCGCGAGACCGCCGTCGCGGCCGTAGCCGCGGCCGGCCAGGCCGTTCGGGCAGGCGCTGTCCCGCCCGGCCAGGCAGTAGGCGCACCGGCCGCAGGACGTCGGCGAGACCAGCGCGACGGCGGTGCCGACGGCCGGGGCGACCGCCGCGTCCGGGCCGTGCTCCACGACCGTGCCGGCGATCTCGTGGCCGAGGGTGAACGGCACCCGCCAGCCGATCAGGTCGCCGATCTCACCGGGAATCTGGCTCATCGTCAGGTCCGAGTGGCACAGCCCGTTGGCCGCCACGGCGACCAGCACCTCGCCAGGGCCCGGCTTCGGCACCGGCGCTTCGACCAGGTGCGGCGACCGTTGCCAGGCGGTGATCCGGTAGGCCGGCATGCCGCCGATGCGGGTCATGAAACCTCCTGGGAGGGAGACGACCTGACGGTCCGTCAGATCTGATGTTAGCGTCGGGGCGCGTCGAGCGGACCGGCCGCGCCGCGCGTCCGTCGGCGCTGGCCGGCGTGGACGGACCTGGCGATCACGCAAGGACCTGGCGATACGGAAGGACCTGGCGATGACGACGGACGGCGGGCACTCGTTCGGCGAGCTGCCGAGGATCATCAGCGTGGACGACCACGTCGTGGAGCCCGCGCACCTGTGGCGGACCTGGCTGCCGGCCCGGTTCCGCGACGCCGGCCCGCGGGTGGAGCGGCGTGGCATCGGGACGCTCGCGCACGTCGGCGGCGGCAGCTACCGGCAGACCTTCGACCCGGACGGCCCGCCGGCCGACTGCTGGGTCTACGAGGACCTCGTCTACATCAACAAGCGGCACGTCGCGGCGGTCGGCTTCGACCGTGACGAGATGACGATGACGCCGATCACCTACGACGAGATGCGCCCCGGCTGTTACGAGCCGGCCGCCCGGCTGGCCGACATGGACCTCAACCACGTCGAGGCGTCGCTGTCGTTCCCGACGTTCCCGCGGTTCTGCGGCCAGACGTTCGCCGAGGCCGCCGACCGGAACCTCGCCGCTGCCTGCGTCACCGCCTACAACGACTGGATGGTCGAGGAGTGGTGCGGCGACTCGGGCGGCCGCCTGATCCCGCTGTGCCTGATCCCGCTGTGGGACGTGGACCTCGCGGCGGCCGAGGTCCGCCGCAACGCGGCCCGTGGCGTGCGGGCCGTCTGCTTCAGCGAGATCCCGCCGAAGCTCGGCCTGCCGAGCATCCACAGCGGCTACTGGGACCCGTTCGCCGCCGCCTGCCAGGAGACCGGGACGGTGGTCTGCATGCACATCGGCTCGTCGTCGTCGATGCCGGCGACCTCGGCCGACGCGCCGGTCGCGGTCGCGGCGACGCTGTCGTTCAACAACGCGATGGCCTCGCTCGCGGACTGGCTGTTCTCCGGCCTGCTGGTCCGCTTCCCGACCCTGAAGCTGGCCTACTCGGAGGGCCAGATCGGCTGGCTGCCCTACGCGCTGGAACGGGCGGACGACGTCTGGCGGGAGCACCGGGCCTGGGGCGGGGTGCGTGACCTCGTACCGCAGGCGCCGTCGACCTACTTTCGCCGGCAGGTGTACGGCTGCTTCTTCCGCGACCGGCACGGCCTCGCGTCACTGGCGGAGATCGGTGTCGACAACGTCACCTTCGAGACCGACTACCCGCACACCGACTCGACCTGGCCCGAGACCAAGCGGGTCGCCGAGCAGCTGATGGCGGGCCTGGACGCCGAGACGGTCCACAAGGTCGTACGCGGCAACGCGATCCGGATGCTCGGGCTCGACCTGGCCAGTAGATAGAACAGGTTCTATATTGCTGGCCGGGAGCGACGACTGGAGGGCACGCGGATGGCGAGCACCCCGACGCAGGCACCGGCCACCGGCCCGGCCGAGGCGGCAGGAATGATCACCGGCGTGGACGTCGCGACGCTGTGGGGCCTGCTCGCGCGCCGCGCGGCGCTCACCCCGGACGCGCCGCTCCTGCTCGCCGACGGCGCGGACGGGCCCGTCCGGATCACCTGCGCCGAGCTGGCCGCCCGGGCCGAGCGGGTCGCGGCCGGGCTGCTCGACGAGTACGCCGTCGGGCCGGGCGCTCGGGTCTGCTGGCAGCTGCCGACCCGGGTCGAGACGGCGGTGCTGTCGATGGCGCTTGCCCGCCTCGGGGCCGTGCAGGTGCCGATCATCCACATCTACCGGGAGCGCGAGGTCGCCGTCGCGCTGCGCCAGACCGGCGCGCGGCTGTTCTGCGTCCCCGGGACCTGGCGCGGCACGGACTACGTCGAGCTCGCCGCCGCGGCGAGCCGGGACCTGGTCTACCGGCCCCGGGTGCTGGTGGTCGGCACCGGCCGGGAGGCCCTCCCGGAGGGCGACCCGGCGCTGCTGCCGCCACCGCCCACCGACGGCGAGAAGATCCGCTGGATCTACTACACCTCCGGGACGACCTCGCAGCCCAAGGGCGTGCGGCACCGGGACTCCTCGCTGATCGCCGCTGGCGTCGGCCTCGCGCTGGCGCTGGGCGCCCGCCCGGACGACGTCGGCTCGATCGCCTTCCCTGTGGCACACATCGGCGGGCCGGACTACCTGGCGATGATGCTGTCCGTCGGATTCCCGGCGCTGCTGCTGGAGGCGTTCGTCCCGGCCGACGCGGTCGCCGCCTTCCGCCGCTACGGGGTCACCCTCGCCGGCGGTTCGACCGCCTTCTACACCGCGCTGCTGACCGCGCAGCGCCAGTCGCCGACGCCCGGCCAGCCGCTGGTCCCGACGCTGCGCCTGCTCGCCGGTGGCGGGGCGCCCAAGCCACCGGAGCTGTTCACCGACGTGAAGCGGGAGCTCGGCATCCCGGTCGCGCACGGCTACGGGATGACCGAGATCCCGATGATCACCCAGGGGTCACCGGCGGACAGCGACGACGCGTTGATGTACTCCGAGGGCGCCCCGCTGCCCGGGGTCGAGGTGCGGGTCGTCGGCGCCGACGGCGTGGTCGCGCCCGCCGGTGTCGAGGGCGAGGTCCGGGTACGCGGCGCGACGGTCTGCGCCGGGTACACCGACGCCGAGGCGACCGCCGCCGCCTTCGACGAGGACGGCTGGTTCCGGACCGGAGACCTGGGCGTCATCCGCCCGGACGGGCACGTCACCCTGACCGGCCGGCTCAAGGACGTGATCATTCGCAAGGGTGAGAACGTCTCGGCCAGGGAGGTCGAGGACCTGCTCTACCAGCACCCGAAGGTCGGCGCCGTCGCGGTCGTCGGGCTGCCGGACGCCGAGCGCGGCGAGCTGGTCTGCGCGGTCGTCGAACCCGCGGCCGGCGAGCCGTCGCCCACGCTGGCCGAGCTGGTCGCGTTCCTGCGCGCCGCCGGGCTGATGACGCAGAAGATCCCGGAACGCCTGGAGATCCTCGACGCGCTGCCCCGAAATGCCACGCTGAAGATTCTCAAGCACGAGCTGCGGGCCCGCTACGCGCCCTGAACCCTTTCCCCGGGCGGGAACAGAACGGGCCCGGACGGCTTTCTCGCCGTCCGGGCCCGTTCCCTGTCGCGGTCAGACCGTTGCCGTGCTCAGCGCAGCTTGGCCACGTTCGCCGCGCTGATGATGCCGTACCCGTAGAAGCCGTTGTCCTTGGCAGTGCCCTGGCAGACCGGCGCGTAGCCGGCGTTCTGGGGCTCGGGGTACTGGTTGGCGGCCGGGCAGGCCGTCGGGGTCGCCGTCTGTTCGAGCGCCCGCGTGACGGTCTTCGGATCGAGCGTCAGCCCGCCGTGGGCCCGGTCGGGGCGCCCGAGCTGGCTGACGATGAGCGCAGCGACCCCGACCGCGTGCGGGGAGGCCATCGACGTTCCCTGCAGGTACTGGTAGTACGACGTGACGCCCTTGCTGTCGTCGCGGATCACGAACGGGGTCGTCGGGTTGCCCGCGCTGTCGATGTCGCCGACGGCCGTGGCGACGTTCTTCGGGTAGGCGGCCAGGATCAGGTTCCCCGGGGTGCGGAACGTCGCCGAGCCGTACTGGTCGTCGTAGTCACCGCCGGGCGCCGCGACCGTCGTGTGGGTCAGGCCGTAGTTGCTGAAGTACGACAGCCGCTTGGACGGGCCGACCGCGTTGACGGACAGGACGCCGTTGGCCTCCGACGGCATCGACAGGCACGAGTTGTCGATGACGCGCGAGTGCGCGGCCGTCGCGCTCTGCGGATACGGGTAGTCCGGGCTGGTGTCGTCCGACGAGAGATGGTCGAGGTCGGTCGACTCGTTGCCCGAGGCCGCGATCAGCGTGACGTTGTGGGCCGTCGCGTAGCCGACCGCGCGCTGGGTGGCCGTGATGATCGTGCGCTGTTCGGCCTGCTGCTGCGGGGTGTCAGCCGGGTTCGCCGTGCAGTTGAACAGCCACGGGTCGGTGTAGAACGACATGTTGACCACGTCGACGCCGATGTCCCCGGCGTACGTGATCGCGTCGATCGTGGGCTTCAGGAAGAAGAAGCCCGCGTCCTGGCCGGCGCGGATGTTCACCAGCTGCACGTTCGGCGCGACGCCCGCGATGCCCAGGCCGTTGATCGGCGCGGCGATGGTGGACGCGACGTGGGTTCCGTGGCCGTCGTCGTCCTCGTTCACCGGGTCGATGCAGGACGGGTGCTCACACGGCCCGTCCATCTCCTCGCCGGAGACCGGGTCGGTCGGAATGTCCGTGACGAAGTTGCGGGACAGCTTCGCGTTGAAGTTCGGCGCGACGTCCGGGTGGGTGCCGTCGATGCCGGTGTCGATCACGCCGACCAGCACGCCCTTGTTGCCCGGCTGGGACTTGTACGAGCCGGTCGGCGTGGCGCCGATCATCTGCATGTCCCACTGCGCGCCGGCGAGCGGCTCGGCGGCCGGCGTGGGCTTGCCGGGTGGGCCCCAGCGGCTGGGCGCGCCGCCCGCCCGGGAGGTGCTGCGCTCCCGCTGGGTGAACGAGTCGCCGGGATCGGCCGAGCCGGCGCCGGCGGCGTCCGGGATCGCGTAGCCGATCGGGGAGTTGGGAGCGGCACCGACGAGTGCCGCGTTCTGGTCGGCCTTCGCCTCGAACGCGGGGTCGGTCGAGGTGATGGTCGCGAGGCCCACCTTGGCGTTCTCGGACACCACGGTCCCGCCGAGCGTGGCGATCGCCGCGCGGGCGGACTGGGCCGAGCCGGCGTAGACGACGACGTAGGTCCGGGCCGTGGCGGCGTTGGCCGGGCCCGGCAGGGCGACGGCGGCCGGGACGGCGAGGAGGGCCGCGACGAGGGCTGCCTGCCTGGTCCGGCGCCCTCGGCCGGTACGGCGGTCCTGGGGAGGGGATGAGGAGGAGCTGCGCATGAACACGGTCACCTTTATGGGGGCGGAATGCGCTTGATCCGACGGATCCGCGTTCGACACCGTAGTAGAAGCATCGTGATACAGCCACCAGTTGTGGCCGGTTTTGAGGATCCGTCGTGCATATACCACGGTGAGCACACCGTCAGCCCGCCCCACAGGGTCAGGGTAGTTGCGCCGATGTTTCCTCGGTTTCCCGGAGGCTGATTTCCCCCTGGAACGGCGGGCCGCCTGGAATTGCGCGATTTCCCGTCGGCGGCCCGTTGTCGAGGGTGACGTCAGCCCACCAGCGCGCCTGTCTCGATCGAGCCGGCGCTGGCGTGGACCGCCTCGGCCAGCAGGGCGACCGCGGTCGGGATGTCCTGCTCGCCGATCCCGGCCACGCACAGCCGCAGGTGGCTGGAGTCCTGCTCGCCGACCACGAAGTACCGGCCCGGGATCACCGAGACCCCGAGGCGCGCGGCGCGGGTCGCGACCACCTGGTCGTCGGTGCCCCGCGGCAGCCGCAGCCACAGGCTGATCCCGCCGTGCGGGTTCTCGAACGAGCAGTCCGGCAGCTCGGCGGCGAGCGCTGCCGTGAGCGCCGCCATCCGCACCCGCAGCGCCGTCGAGACGGCCCGCACCTGGGCCGCCCAGCCGGGGCCGGTCACCATCTCGATGGCGGTGTGCTGCAACGGCGTCGGCACGAAGAAGTCGTCGACCTGGCGCATCGCGGCCAGCCGGTTCATCACCGGCCCGCGTGCCACCAGAGCGCCGACCCGCAGGCTCGGTGCGAGGATCTTCGTCAGTGAGCAGATGGTGATGACGTGCCCCGCGTCGTCATCGCGCCACAGCGGCGGCGGCGCGAGCTGGCCATGACCGAGCCAACGGGAGAAGTCGTCCTCGACGACGAAGGCGCCGGCCTTCTCGCAGATGTCGAGGACGGCGCGCCGGCGGTCATGCGCTAGCACGGCGCCGGTCGGGTTCGCGTACGTGGGCTGCAGGAACAGCAGCCGGGCCGAGGTGGCCGCGAACGCCCGCTCCAGCAGCTCCGGGCGCACCCCGTCCGCGTCGGTAGGCACCGGCACGGGGACGAGGCCCGCGCTGCGCGCGACGGCCAGCGCGCCGTGGTAGGTCGGGACCGCGAACAGCAGCGGGCTGCCGGCCGGCAGGAGCGCGCGGAACGCGGCCGAGAGCGCGCCCTGAGCGGCCGGGGTGATCAGAACCTCGCTGGGGTCGGCGCCGATCTGCCGGCCGAACCAGCTGCGCAGCTCGGCGACCCCCATCGCCGGGGGAGCGGCCCAGGCATCCGGGCGGCGCACCGCGCGCGTCGCCGCGGCCGCGAGCCTGCTGTCGGCCCGCAGCGACGCGTCAAGGTAGCCGGAACCCAGCTCGAACCCGTGGGCGCTCGCGCGGCCCAGCACCAGCTCGACCCCGCCGGACCCGGCGACGGGGCTCGCGCCCAGCGCCACCTGCTGCCAGTCGGTGTCCCCGACGCGGGGGGTGCGGCGGGCCGCGACGAACGTGCCGGCGCCTGGCCGGGTGACCAGCACCCCCTCGGTCACCAGCCGGGCGAGCGCGCGCTGCACGGTGACCGGCCCGACGCCGAGGCGCTGCTGCAGCTCACGGGTGCTGGGAAGCCGGGCCCCCACCGCGCGGGCGTCCGCCAGCGCGCGCAGCTCATCGGCGACCTTCTCGACACTGCCGGTGTCGGTACGGCCAGCGGTGTCGGTGCGGCCGGTGCTACTATATTTCATGAGAGGATATGATAGCGCTATCGACAAGTCCCCGTCATCCGCTTTCGGTCGACGGGCTTGGGCACCCTCCGCGCCGCCCGCGACGGCCCGCACCGTCGGCGGCGCGCGGTGACCGCCGCCCTGACCGCTGCCGTGGTCGTCGGTCTGCTCGTGGCTGGCGGCCTTCTGTCCTGGCTCGTCGGGCCTGACACCAGGGATTCGGATTACGGTCTGCGCACGTCCAGGCCGCGTGACGAGTCCATCGGATCCCGGTTCCCGTGACCCGGCGGCGCCGAGCGCGCCGCCCCCTGTCGTATGCGGAGAACGACTGAAGGGCCGGAAGCGATAGCGCTTCCGGCCCTTCAGCGCAGCTGTGATACTCAGACCAGCTGTGTTACTCCGCCCGGCCGCGGTGGCGCCGCCTGACCGGCGAGGCGTGGACCGGCTAGTCCGCCCGGGTCACCGCCGCCCGGCGAACAGATCCGAGCCGCCCGGGTCGGTGCCGCGCTCCGCCGTCTGCTCGGTCGGCCGGCCCGTGGGTACGGGCACGGGCGCGGTCGAGTGCCGGCCGGTCGCCCGGCCGGGGGCGAGATCCGCGTGGTTCTCGTTGATCGTGTTGAACGCGGCGAAGATCACCAGGATGAGCACGGTGAAGGCGATCACGCAGACCAGGAAGGTGAGCGAGATCGGGTCCGTCCCTGGATCCTGCCGCGGGGTCTTCGTGACCGCGACGGTGGTGGCCGCCATACCGGTGTAGTGCATCCCGCAGACCGCGGCCGCCATGACGGCGCTCGCCGCGATGATGTGCTGGATGGTCCTGACCCGGAAGGCGATCCAGAGGGCGGCCAGCGCGGCCACCACGGCGATCGCGAGGGACGCGGCCACCAGCTTCGGGTCGTACTTGATGGAGCTGCCGACCCGCATGGCCGCCATGCCGGTGTAGTGCATCGCGCCGACGCCGGCGCCGGTGAGGATGCCGGCGAACAACAGCCGGGCCTTGTTCCGCGGATTGGCGCCGACGATCGCGAGACCGATCGCCGAAACGCCGACGGCGATGAGCAGCGAAAGCGCGGTCAGGGGCAGGTTGTAGACGATCTCGCGGTTGTCGACGTGGTAGCCGAGCATTCCAATGAAGTGCATGGACCAAATGGCCCCGCCGCCCAGCGAGATCGCCGAGGCCGCAATCCACCGGAACCGTGCCGCGCCGTGCGCCGACGGGATCCGGACGGCGCTGACCAGCGCGGCGAACGAGCCGACCAGCGCGAAGATGACGGAAGTGATCACGAACACGATGTCGTCACTGCCATGCTCGTGCGCCAGCTGAGCAGCTACGGTCACTTTCTTCCCCCCAAGAGTGCAATACGTCTAACTCGTTGCTAGCACACACCGGGTGAGGGGGTCGTTCGGCGCCGAACGCCGCATCTTGATTGGCCGCGCTGCGCGGTCGTCCGTGTGACGAACGTAGTTATTTGATCGTGCAACCACCGACCGGATATGCCTGGGTGTAGAACCCCGTTGCAATCCGTGGCAGACCTGCCTGCCCGATGGTGGGGCCAAGAAGACGGCGAACCAGACCTATTTGATCGCGACCGGGGCCACCATTCCGCCGAGTCCGTTGGCCAACGGTTCCGGGGTCGCAGACAGGAAGAAGGTGTAGATCCCGTCGTCGGCGCAGTCGGCCGCGAGTGCCTCCAGGTCGAAGTTCTGGCCCTGGGTCAGGCCCATCTCGACCAGGTGCAGCAGGTGCACCGGCAGCGGCGCGTCGTCCCGCTCCCAGGGAAAGACCTCGAAGACGACCGTGTCGGTGGCGGCCGCGGCGACGTCGTGCTCGCGCATCCACTCGACCGAACGCAGCGACAGCCCGGCCACCGGCGCCAGGTAGCCCATCTTGTCCCCGGCGTGCAGCAGCCGCATCTGGCCGGTACGGACGAGCACCAGGTCGCCGGGCTCGACGGCGACCCCGGCGAGGTCGGCGGCGGCGGACAGGTCGTCACTGCTGATCGCGTAGCCCGAGTCCAGCCGCTCGACGCCTCGGGCCCGGGCGACGTCGAGCAGCACGCCGCGCCCGAGGATCGGCCCCGCCTTGTCGATGCCGCAGCGGACGGCCCCGGCCGCGGTGACCGTGGCCGCGCCGAAGCCGTTGTAGATCCGCCCGTCGTAGGACGCGTGCGCCAGCGCGTCCCAGTGCGTCGCCGCCTGCACCCCCATGACGACCATGTCGTCGGAGAAGCAGACCTGCGTGGCGTCGCCGGTCAGCGGCTCGTTCAACGAGATCATCGTGCGGATCGGGTTGATCCGGCCGGGGATGAACCCGAGCTGGGGGCCGTTCTGGGAAAGCGGGAGCGCGAGCGAGAAGCGCCTGCCGGTCCGCGCGGCGGCCACACCCCGGCGGACCGCCTCGTCGGTCAGCAGGTTCAGCGTGCCGCGCTCGTCGTCGGATCCCCAGCGGCCCCAGTTGTTGACCTTCCTCGCGAGCGCGTGGAACTCCTCGGGCAACGGCACCGGCGATCTCCTCGGTTCGGGGTCACAACGAGGATCGGACGATCCACATCGCGAAGTACTGGGCGCCGCCGCCGTAGGCGTGACCCAACGCGGTGCGGGCGCCGTCGACCTGGTGCTCCCCGGCCCGGCCGCGCACCTGCAGCGCCGCCTCGGCGAACCGCAGCATCCCGGACGCGCCGATCGGGTTCGACGACAGGACACCACCGGACGGGTTGACCGGGAACGACCCGCCGATCTCCGTCTCGCCGGCCTCGACCAGCTTCCATCCGTCACCGGGGCCGGTGATGTCGTGGCCCTCCAGCCACATCGGCTCGTACCAGCTGAACGGGACGTAAAGCTCGGCGACGTCGATGTCGGTGAGCGGGTTGGTGATCCCGGCGGCCCGGTACAGGTCGTGGGCGCAGTCGACCCCCGCCTGCGGGCGGACCGGGTCCCGGCTCGGGAACGAGGTCGGCTCGCTGCGCATCGCGGTCGCCGCGACCCAGGCTGGCGGGTTCCCGCGGGCCGCGGCGTCGCGGCCGCCGGCCTCATCGGTCAGCACCAGCGCGCACGCGCCGTCGGAGGACGGGCAGGACTCCAGGAAGTGCAGCGGGTCCCACAGCACGAACGAGTCGCGGACCTTCTCCATCGAGATGTCGGCGATCTTGAGGTGCGCGTAGGGGTTCTTCAGGGCGTTGCGCCGGTCCTTGACCGCGACCTGCCAGCCGATGTGCTCCGGCGCGCCGGAACGGCGGATGTAGGAGCGGATCCAGGGCGCGAAGATCCCGCCCGCGCCCATCGAGCCCGACTTCCCACCGGACAGCCCCCACTGGGCGTTGCCCTCGGACTGCTTCTCGAACGCGACCGCGAGGACTCGGCGGTGCCGGCGGGCGTGGATCAGGTGGGACGCGACGATGGCGGTCGAGCCACCGACGCTGCCGGCCGTGTGCACCCGCATGATCGACTTTCCGGCCGCGCCCAGCGCATCGGCCAGGTACAGCTCGGGCATCATGACGCCCTCGAAGGCGTCCGGCGCCTTGCCGAGCACGACGGCGTCGATGTCGGGCCAGTCGAGGCCCGCGTCCTCCAGGGCGCGGCTCGCCGCCTCGCGGACCAGGCCCGCGAGCGAGACGTCGAGGCGCTTGCTCTTGTGATGCGTCTGGCCGATCCCGATGATCGCGCACGGCTCGCCGCTCATCGCGTCTCTCCTTGCGGCTCGCGCTCACCCGGTTCGCGGCTGAGCAGACAGACGAGGTTCTGCTGCAGGCACGGACCGGAGGTGGCATGTGCCAACGCCCGGCCGCGGCCCTGCTCGCGGATCGCCCGGGCGGCCTCGACGACCCGGACGAGCCCGGTCGCCATCACCGGGTTCGCGGCCAGCGCGCCACCCGACGGGTTGACGACGCAGTCCGCCGGCAGGCCGAGCGCGTCCCGCAGGATGATCTCTTCGTGGCTGTAGGTGGCGGACAGCTCCGCGACCTCCACCGGCCCGCCGGCGCCGAGGCCGGCGGCCTGCGCGGCCTTCCGGGTCGACACCGAGTCGGTCAGGTCCCGCATGCCGGGCTGGTGCGGCTCGACGAAGTGCTCCAGGCCGGTGATCCACACCGGGCTGATCCCGTGCTCGGCGGCCAGCCGGTTCGCCACGGACGCCGTCGCGAGCACGAGCGCGCACGCCCCGTCCGTCACCGGCGGCGCGTCGTGCTCCCGCAGCGGGGAGCGGACGTACTCGCCGGCCAGCAGCGCGTCGATCTCGGCGTCCGACGGCGCGGCCGGGCTCGCGGTCAGACCGCGGCCGGCCGCCGCGCCCGCCGGGACCGCGTGGGGGTTGGCCGCGGCGGCCTGCCGGGCTCGCGCGGCGACGGCGGCCAGGTCGCGCTCGGTCGCCTTCCCGGTGTCCAGCAGCGCCCGTGCCTGCAACGCCGCCAGCGACAGCGGGTCGACCCCGAGCGGCGCCAGGTAGTACGGATCGGTCTGCAGGTTCAGCACCCGGGTGAGGTCGCCGGTCGAGGACTTGCCCGAGCCGAAGACCAGCGCCGTGCGCTCGTCGCCGATCAGCAGCCGCACCCAGGCCTCGTGCAGCGCCCAGGCGCCGTCCATCTCGACGTGCGACTCGCGGATCGGAGGCCAGGCGCCGACCGCGTCGAGGTTCGCGACGAAGGTGAAGGTGCCACCGGACAGGTAGTCGGCGCTGCCGGAGCAGGTGAAGTCGATCTCCTTGCGTTCCAGCCCCGCGCTGACCAGGGCCCGGGTGACGACGTCCAGGCACAGCTGCACCTCGGTCGCCTCGGCGAACTCGCTCATCGGCGACAGGGCGTAGCCGACGATCGCGACCGGCTCGCCGAACACCCGTTCGTTGTCTGTCATCTATGCACCTCTGCGTTCACAGGGCTCGCTACGACGGTGGCGTCGAGGCCGGGCCTAGAAGACCCGGTCCTGGTAGCTGTCGACGGGCATGTCCGGCTCGCCGGTCGGGCGCCAGCCGGAGATCGCGCCGGTGGTGGCGCCCCAGCCCCGGTTGCCGAACTCCTCGGCGCTGCGTTCGGCCTCGGGCAGCCAGACCGCCTCGACCCGCATGCCCGGCCGGACGTCCGCGTTGGCGACGTCGACGACGGGTTGCAGGCCCAGCAGCGCCTCGACCTCGTCGAGCAGCACCGAGACCCGCACGAACGGCTCGGTCTCCTTCTGACCCGGATACGCCACCGGGGTGACGATCGTGAAGTTCGTGACGACGCCCCGGTCGGGCAGCACCAGGTCCTGGCTCTCGTCGAGCGGGATCCCGTCGACCGGGCAGAAGTCGCGGGGCGGCGCGTAGACCTTCGCGCAGGTCGGACAGCGCTGGCCGATCAGCTTGCCGGCCATCATCGAGCGGGCGTACCGCTCGCCGGCCGGGGCGAGCGCCTCCTTATAGGTCAGCGACGACCAGAACTCCATCGTGGCCACCGGCTCGGCTGGTTCGGCCCCGGCCCGGGCCGCGGCGGTGGCGGCGTCGACGATCCCGGGGACGGCGTCGGTCGAACCGGCGGTCTCCTCGGGGATGAAGTACGCGAGGTCGTCCGGGCGGCCCTTCGGCTCGGCCCGGAACCGGGCGACCACCCGCAGCCCGCTGCGCAGCGTGCTCTCGGGGGCGTCGACGACGTGCATCAGGCTGGTATCGGCGCCGTCGAGCTGGATCAGCGCGAAGGCGAACGGCCGGTCCAGCGGGTGGCGCGCGTCCGGGACCGGCACCCAGGTCCAGCTCCGGACCGTGCCGGCCGGGCCGACGTCGATCAGTTCGCCGGAGGTGGCCGCGCCGGTGTCCGGGTCGTACTCCAACGGCGGGCAGAGCACCCGGGCGCCGCTGCGGACACCGGTGATCCGACCGGCGGCGAGCGCGGTGAAGTAGCAGCCGACCACCGGGCCGAGGCTGCGGCGGTAGGGGAACTCGACGGTGTTGGTGACGATCCTGGGCACGGTCGCCGCCCCGGGGGTCTCAGGGCTTTCGACCTCGGATGCCCCAGCTGACACGGGCAAGGCTGCCTCCTGGCATCGCGTCCGCCCGGGGCACGCGCCGGCCGGGCGGGGGAGCGACGGATGAACGTGTCGACGGACGAGTCGCGACGAGAACGTGTTCTGTTTCTACCGCAGAACAGGAACAGGTTCTAGCGGAGTCGCCCGGAAATCGTTGCATGATCGATTGAGAACGTGTTCTATGTCTTCACGCGAGGCTGTGGTGTAGGCCACAATGATCGCCGTGGGGGCCGTCCGGGGTCGTCGGAGCGGGCCGAGGCGTGGCCGACAGGGGAGACGGGAGGTCGGCGCGTGCACGAGTTCCTGGTCTTCACGATCAGTGGCCTGACGACGGCCGGGATCTACGCGATCAGCGCATCCGGGCTGACCCTCACCTACGTCACCACCGGCGTGTTCAACATCGCCCACGGCGCGACCGGCATGCTCGCGGCCTTCCTCTACTGGCAGCTGCGCTACGGCTGGGGCTGGCCGACACCAGTGGCACTGGTGCTGTGCGTGTTCGTCGCCGCCCCGCTGTTCGGGCTGCTGCTGGAACGGGTGGTGATGCGCCGGCTCGCCGGCGCCCCCGAGACGACCAGGCTGGTCGTCACCGTGGCGGTGCTCGTCGTCCTCGTCTCGGTCGACCAGTGGATCTGGGACCCGAGCGAGTTCCGCAGCTCGCGGGAGCTGTTCGCCGGCAAGGGCGTCCATTTCGGCGGCATCCAGGTGCCCTACAACGACCTGATCGTCCTGCTGGTCGCGGCCGCCGTCGCCGGCGCCCTGTGGCTGCTGCTGCACCGCAGCCGGGCCGGCATCGCGATGCGGGCCCGGGTCGACGACCCGGCCCTCGCGACGCTCAACGGCGCCAGGCCGCGGTCGTCCGCGCGGCTGGCCTGGATGATCGGCACCGCGCTCGCGGCTCTCGCCGGCATCCTGATCGCCCCCAAGCTGACCATGTCGGCCATCCCGCTCACCCTGCTCATCGTCAACGCCTACGCGGCCGCCGTCATCGGCAGGCTGCGCAGCCTGCCGATGACGTTCGCCGGCGCGCTCGTCGTCGGGCTGCTGTCCGACTACGCCGTCGGCTACCTGCCGAAGATCAGCTATGGCCAGCAGTACCTGCGGGGCGTGCTGCCGGTGGTGCCGGTCCTGGTCCTGCTGGTCGCGCTGCTGGCGCTGCGGGCGTCGCGGCTGCGCGGCCGGCCGTCGCTCGCCGTCCGGGAGATCACCCCGACGCCGACCTGGACCGGCGGGCTCTGGTTCTGCACCGCTGTCCTGTTCGCCGCGCTGATCGCCGCGACGACGATGCGCCCGGCGGACCTGTTCGCCTCCACCTCGATGTGGGGGCTCGCGATCGTCGGCCTGTCGATGGTGCCGCTGGTCGGCTATGCGGGCCGGATCTCGCTGTGCCAGCTGAGCTTCGCCGGGATCGGCGGCGCGGTCGTCGCGCACGCCGGGCACGGCGGCAACCCGGCGGCCCTGCTGCTGGCCGCCGCCGTCGCGGCCGTCGTCGGCGCGGTCGTCTCGCTGCCGGCCCTGCGGCTGTCCGGGATCTACCTGGCACTGCTGACCGGCGCGTTCGCCGTCACGCTGGACAACTGGATCTTCCAGCTGCCGGCGTTCACCGTCGCCGGCCACCACTTCGACGTCTTCGAGGGCGGCACGCTGTCCGCAGACCGGCTGCGGCTCGGCCCGCTGCACACCGACTCCTCGAAGGCGTTCTTCTTCGCCGGCGCGGTGCTGTTCGTCGTCGCGGCGCTCGTCGTCATCGCGGTGCGGCGCAGCGAGCTCGGCCAGCGGCTGATCGCGGTCAAGGAGAGCCCGGCGGCGTCGGCCACCCTGGGGATGAACGTGCGGCTGACGACGCTGGTCGTGTTCACCGTCTCGGCCGCGATCGCCGGGCTCGGCGGCGGCGTCTACGCCTCGGCGGTGCGCTCGACCACCGCGGACGCGTTCAGCTTCTTCACCGGCCTGACGCTGCTGCTGCTCGTCGTGGTCGGCGGGGTGAGCTCCATCGGCAGCGGCCTGGCCGCCGGCGTGCTGCTGGGCAGCGCCGCCGTCAGCAGCGCCGCCGGAGACTCGGCCGGGAGGGTCACCGCGACCGTCACCGGACTGGCCGCGCTCGCGCTCGCCGCCAACCCGAACGGCCTGATCCCGTCGGTGCTGCGGCCGCTGTACGAGCCGGTGCGCCGGGCACCCGTCGTGCTCGGCGGGGCCGTCGGCGTCGTGGCCCTGTGCTGGGCCCTGGAGCTGGCCAACGTCATCAGCGGCGGGCTGTTCCTCGTGCTCGTCGTGGTGGTCGCCGTCGCGGTGCCGCTGGCCGCCCGGGCCTTCGTCGGCTCCTCCGCCGCCGTCACGGTGAACCCGGCACCGTCCGCCGCCGGCGCCCTGGCGTCGGTCGAAGGGCCGGACGCCGGGCTGTCGGGCCCACTGGAATGGCTCGGCTTCGACGCGCCGGTCAGCCGGGCCGACCTCGAGGTGCTCGACGCCCGGCTCGCGCTGGACACCGTCGACCCCGGTCCGCCACGGGAGGTCCGCGTTGGTGTTGCTTGAGATCCGCGACGTGACGGTCCGCTACGGCGGGCACGTGGCGTTGAACGGGGTCAGCCTCGGCGTCGAGGCCGGCCGGGTGACCGGGCTGATCGGCCCGAACGGCGCGGGGAAGACCACGCTGTTCAACGTCCTGACCGGCCTGCTCGCCCCCAGCTCCGGGCAGGTGCTGCTCGACGGCGAGGACGTCACGCGCCTCGCTCCCTACCGGCGGGCCCGGCGCGGCATGGCCAGGACCTTCCAGATCCTGGAGCTGTTCGGCCAGCTCACCGTGCTGGAGAACGTGCAGCTCGCCGCCCGGCTGCGCCGCCGCTCGCCGGGCCGCCACTCCAGGGCCGGCACCGCGTGGCCAGGGGGTCCCGACTCCCTCGACCCGCGTGCCCTGCTCGACCGGGTCGGTCTGGGCGCGGTGGCCGACCGGCGGGCCGACACGCTGCCGACCGGTCAGGGCCGGCGCCTCGAGCTCGCCCGGGCGCTGGCCGTCCGGCCCAGGGTGCTGCTGCTCGACGAGCCCGCGAGCGGGCAGGACGAGGCGGAGACGGCCGCTTTCGGCGACCTGCTCGGCGAGCTCGCCGCCGAGGGCCTGGCGATCCTGCTCGTCGAGCACGACATGACGCTGGTCATGGGAGTGTGCGCGCACCTGTACGTCCTGGACTTCGGCAGCCTGATGGCCGAGGGCGGCCCGGCCAGCGTGCGGGCCGACCCGCGGGTGCGCGAGGCCTACCTCGGCACCGTTCCCGAGCAGGACGACCCACCCGACGCGTTGACACCCGCCGGGCACATCGTGGAGCAGCGATGATCGCGGGGCTGCGCCAGCGGCGGTCCGTCGCCACGGCGCTCGACCGGACGCCGGCCGCTGTCGCTGAAGCGCCCTTGGTCGAGGTCCGTGGGCTGCGGGCCAGCTATGGCCGGGTCGAGGTGCTGCACGGCGTGGACCTGTCCGTCGCGGCCGGGCAGGTGCTGGCGGTCCTCGGCCCGAACGGGGCCGGCAAGTCGACGCTGTTGCGGGTGCTGGCCGGCCTGCACCCGACAGGTGGGGGCGAGGTCGTGCTCGGCGGGCGGCGGGTCACCGGGGCGGACCCGGTCGACCTGGCCCGCCGCGGGCTGTGCCTGATCCCGGAGGGGCGGGGCGTGTTCCCGAGCCTCACCGTCCGGGAGAACCTGCGGATGATGACCCATCGGCGGGCCGGGATGTCGGTCGCCGACGTGGAGGAGCGCGCGATCGCGCGGTTCCCGCGGCTCGGCCAGCGGCTGCACCAGCCGGCCGGCACGATGAGCGGCGGCGAGCAGCAGATGCTCGCCCTGGCCCGGGCGATCGTGGCCGAGCCGGCGGTGCTGATGCTCGACGAGCTGTCGATGGGCCTCGCGCCCCGCGTCGTCGCCGAGCTGTACGCGACCGTGCGGGCGATCGCCGAGGAGAACGTGACGATCATCGTCGTCGAGCAGTTCGCCGCGACGGTGCTGGCCGTCGCCGACACCGCCGCGGTGCTGGTCGAGGGACGGATCGCGGCGGCCGGGCCGCCCGACGAGATCGCGGGCCGCCTGTCCGGCGCCTACCTGGGCGGCCAGCTCCCGCCCGACGCCACGACGATCGACGAGGTGAGATCGTGACGATCGAGACCACCAGCACCCCGACCGCCGTGGCCGGCGCGCCCGGCGACGGGGGCGAGGCCGGCCAGGCCGCCGGCGCCAACGCCACCGGCGGTGCCGGCCCCGGTCCGGTCAGCCGGGCCGACGCGTTCCGCGCGGAGATGGCGACACTGCGCATCCGGGACCCACGCGGCCGCCTCGACGGTCTGTTGCTGCGTGCCGGCGCCCTGCTGCTCGTGCTCGGGCCCGTGCTCGGGATCATCGCCTACTTCCTGTCGCACTCGACGACGAACCCGTTGCAGCAGCGGGACGCGATCGTCCTCGGCACGGTCGGCATCTCGGTGACCGTGGTCGGTGCCGCGCTGTTCGTGCGGTACTCGCTGGCCGCGTTCCTGCGCTTCTGGCTCGCCCGCATCCTGTTCGACCGCGAGCACCCGCCGACCTGAGCCTGCCGTCGGCCTGGGCGGCCCCGCGGCCCGGGAACATCTGTCCTCATCGCGTGCGGGAAGACTCACGTGGGCGACGGCCCCGATGGTCGGGGTGCGCCGGCCGCTTGGCAGCCGGTGAGCCGCTCGACGACGACGAGTCGCGGCTGGGCCGGCGCGGCGTCGAGCGGCCGCGCCGGGGCGCGTCACCGACCCGGACCGCGCATCCGGTGACCATGATCATTGCCGTCGGCGCCGTTCGGCGCGTCGGGGGCTGGTCAAGCCGAGGGGTGGTGCCGCCCGCCGGCCGGTTGGGGGTACCGAGCCGGTTCGGAGAATCCGGTCGGGATGGCGTTCGTTGGTGTTGCACTTGGCGCGGCGGTGACTAGGGTACCGCCGTTGCCCCTGCCATTTTGGCCATTCCCATTCCCGTTCCCGTTCCCGTTTCCGTTCCCGCTCGCGTTGGCGTTGTCGCTCTGCCTGCCCTGACTGTTGCCGTTGCCGTTGGTGTTTTGGCTGGTGGCAGTGGTGTTTTGGCTGTTTCCGTTGGCGTTGGCGTTGGCGTTGGCGTTGCTGCTCTGGCTGCTCTGGCTGCTCTGGCTGCTCTGGCCATTGCCATTGCCATTGCCGTTTTGGCCGTTCCCGTTCCCGTTTCCGTTCCTGTTGGCGTTGCTGCTCTGGCTACCCTGGCCGTTGCCGTTGCCGTTGCCGTTCTGTCTGGCCGGGGCAGCCGTCGGCGCCGCGGTGGCGGGCGGCGTGCCACAGTCCGTGGCCGTCGTCCCCAGGTCGCCGGTGATCAACCGGGGTGAATCGAGGCCGTCCATCGGCTTGCCGGGCGTCGGGGGCTTCTTGCTCGAGTAGGAGGCACAGAGAGGATCATGCGCGGCTGGCGCGGGTTCCGGAGTGGCCGGACCGATCGACTGCGGCCCACGCCGCGTACCGGCGGTGGTCATGAGGTCAGCCCCGGAGGTCGGTGGGGTACTGGCACGGTGGGATGGGGAGCCGCTGAACGGGACGGGAAGGGAGTCGGTGGCCATTGCGACTCCGCCGGCACCGGCGACCGCGACCGCGGTGACGGCGGCTGCCAGGGCCCGCGTCGCCCGGCGCCTGGTCGCCAGTGCCGTGCTGGCCAGCGCGGCACCGGTCGACGTGATCCTGGGCAACGGATGGACGGACGCTACGGATGACCGCCGGAATGCGGCTACCGCGGCCTCCTCACCGGCGAGATCTTTCCCTTGTTCCGCCTTGGCCGCGACCGCGAGCAGATCCACGCGAAACTCATCGAGGGAACCGGCGATCCGTGGCCACAGCCGGGCCGCTGCCTTTGCCGCCTCGGTCTCGTCATCTTCGTCGCCGCTGAGTTGCCGGAGGGAATGGATCAATCGCGGCTGGACGGCGCGGTAAAGATGCCGAAACGCCTCCTCGTCGCCGCGCCGTGCCGCTGCGATGGTATGCCGCAAATCGCTCGCGTCGCCGTCCGTGCGTCTCGCTGGTCGCCTGCGAATGTCCGGTCACCACCTTCCGGATTTCTGGTCGTCCAGACTTCTCGGCTGGACGACGCTTCTGCCAACGCCGTCCGGCCGAACCGCGGCTGTTCGTCGCCATTTCTGGACCGCCACGGTCGGGTGTTCGGCGAACTCACGGTCAAGCTCCCGGAGCTTCTCGGTGACACGGAGGGAGGAGAGCCCCGCCCCCAGCCTGATCGCTGCGTAAGCGGCCTCCAGCGCGCCGTCCACCTCGGCGACCGGCCGTTGGAGGTAGGACAACGCCAGATCTGCCTCCGCGAAACTGCGGCTACGGACGCGACCGCTGTCCTGCAGGGTCCTGGACTCGACCAACTGGCGTTCAGCCGGCAGGGCGCGTCCGAGCAGCCGCAGACAGTGACCCGTACATTCCGCGACGTCGCCGGCGTTATAGTGACCGGCCCAGGCCGGGCCCTCCTCAGGCTCGGCGCGGCTTACGGCCTGCTCCAACGCCCTGAGCGCGGACGTGCAGCCGGCTTCGTCGCCGGAGCCTGCCAGTGCCCACGCCTGCCGGTCGTGCAGCATCGCCCGCACCAACGGTGCCGCCCCGTGTCCGGCACGGTCGAGCGCCGCTCCCGCCAGCGCGAGGCTCTGTCGCCGATGGCCGAGCCGGATCATCTGCTCGCTCATCGCGGAGAGCACCCGCGCCGCGAGCATGGCGTCGCAGGCATGCTCGGCGAGGCCGAGCGCCTGAATGTAGTAGCGCTGGGCCAGCGCCTGCCTCCCGCATTCCTGCGCCAACCAGCCCGCGAACTGGGCGAGTTCCGCGAGCGCGCTACACAGTTCGGTGTCCGCCGAGCCAGCGGACGCCACCCGAAGCTGGTCGTGCAGGAGGGCCACGGCCTGGTGGCGGATGTCCCGGGCTCCGAACCGGGCATCCAGCCTGCGCAGCGCCGCCACCGTGTCTCTGATCATGGTCGCGTTGGCCCCGTCGACCGGGGCGTCGTGACCTCTCGCGACCGCGCGGCCCCGCGTGGGTGACGGTCGTCCGCCCGCGGCGCGGGGGATGATGCCGGTGAGGCTGGCCAGTGCTGGCTCGGCGAAAGCGTTCGTCCTGAAGACGGACCCGTCGGGTGCCGCGTCGACGCGTCGCACGTCCCGCCACGACAGTCCGGTGAGTGTGCCGAACGTCGCTTCAGGCGAGTTGGCGATGACCAGACCGAGATCCCGAACCGAGTCATTGGCGCCTCGCCAGCCAAAGTCGGCCGGAGTGACCGGGTAGCCCACGGCGGCCGAGATCTCTGCCGCGGCCAGGTCCGCGACCAGAGGATCACGCGGGCGCATCCCCCGCCGCCAGTGCCCGACCGTGGTTCGCGCCAGCCCGAGTTCCATGTGGTGCTCGCGACGGGCACGCAGGTTGACCTGACGCGCGAACCGGGTGTCAGAGATGCCCGTCTCGGTCAGCAGCCGGGCGAACAGGCCGGACCCGAACGTGCTCTCCCTTGACGCCGAACTGGACATGCGACCCCCGCAGCGGATGCTGCTCCGAAGTGGTGACAGGCGGGCATTTCGATCTCCCTGCGGACGCGAAGAGTAGTGGTCCAATCGCGGACGCGGAAGTAGGTGTGCACTGCCCTGGCTGACTGCGCGACCCCGTTCATCACCTGGACCAGGGGTCCCGGCGGCACCGTCGTGTGGTCGGCTGGCGACGTGGCCGTGGCAAGGTGGGGACATGGTGGCGATGGGCGCGGGGGAGTGGCAGGCGTTCGCCGGGGCCGGGACGCGGACCGGGAAGCTGGCGACGGTGCGGGCGGACGGCCGGCCGCATCTCGCCCCGATCTGGTTCGTCCTTGATGGCGACGACATTCTGTTCAACACCGGCGCCGAGACGGTCAAGGGGCGCAACCTGCGCCGGGACGGCCGGGCGAGCCTGTGCGTCGACGACGAGACGCCGCCCTACTCGTTCGTGATCGTCAACGGCACCGTGACGGTGTCGGAGGATCTCGCCGAGGTGCGCCGGTGGGCGGCGGCGATCGGTGGCCGCTACATGGGCGCGGACCGGGCCGAGGAGTTCGGCCGCCGCAACGGCGTGCCCGGCGAGCTCCTGGTGCGCCTCACCCCGACCAGCGTCCTGGCCGAGCGGGCCGTCGCCGACTAGCCGTCCGGTTCAGGCCGACCCGTGCGGTTCAAGGCCCGAACTGGTCCTCGACGGTCAGGGCGACCCGCAACGGGGTGTGGACGTCGTAGACGATGGTGCCGGCCCACAGGCAGGAGCTCAGCGACAGGATCGCGGGGATCGTGACCAGCATCCGGTGGCTGCTGCTGGGCAGCGGCCGCAGCAGCGCGCTCACGCGGCGGGGGACCGGGCCTGGCTGGGCGGCCGGGCGCAGTCGGGCGTAAGGGTTCTGCCACCTGCTGGGGGAGCGCCTTGGGCGGTCGGTCAGCCAGGCGGGCGAGGTGATCCGCAGGGCGTTCGGTTCGACCGGGTGATGGCCGGACTGGTGGGTCGCGCACCTGGCGGCACCGGGCGCGGCCGCGGTCGCCCTGGCCGGCAGCCGCCGGATCCGGGCCGGCTTCCCAGAGGACCGTGCCGCGGACGCCGACCGGGCCGGGCCCGCGGCGGCGGTGGCCAGCGCGACGGCTCCGATGGTCCGCGCGACCAGGGCCCGGTCGCCGATCTCGAGCGCGGCCCGCTCGTCGGCCCAGCGTTCGACGCCGTACTCGACCAGTCGGGCGACCGGGCGCAGCAGCGGCTGGCCGGCGGCCGCGAGCCGGGTCGCGTCGACGTAGCGGTGATGGTGGCAGTCGAGGTGAGCCCGTTCGTGGGCCAGCACGACGCTGAGCTCGTCGGCGCTCAACGCGTCACGCAGCGCCTCGGTGACCACGATCCGGCCGCGCGAGCCGGGCAGCGTGAACGCGTCCGGCTGCGTGCCGGGCACCATCACGACGAGGTCCTCACCGGGCAGCGCCGCGGCCTCGTCGCCGGCGGCCCGCACGGCCGCCCGCTGCCGGCGGAAGGCTCGGATCGCCGAGACCGCCGCCACGATCGCGACGATGGCGAACGGGCCGGACAGCCACGCGTCCCGGCCGGCATCCGCCCAGGCCTCAGTGGTCCAGCCGCGCCTGCCGGTCTTCACGATCGCCGTCGTCGTGTGGATGCCGCTGGCGAACAGCACCAGTGCCGTGGCAGTCGCCAGAAGGCAGGCGGAGATGGTGAACGCCACGACGGCGACCCCGGCGGCGACCCGGTCGGCGAGCAGCCGCATCACGAGCGTGCCCAGCAGCGGCGCGACGAGCGCGCACAGGACCAGCTCGCGGACCATTTAGCGTCCGGCCGGTATGCCGCCGGAGCCAGAACCGTGCCCGCGCCGCCCGTCTCGGGCGTCAGGAGGCTGGGCCGACCCGTCCCAGCCGCGTTCCGCGCCGCCACCGTGCGCGGCGGAGCCCTCAGCGAGCAGCTGTCGGATCAGCGCCTCGTCGCCGGGCGAGAGAGCGGCGACGAAGTGGGTCAGCGCCGGGCGGTGGTCGGCCTGCTCGTCGAGCAGCCGGTTCATCCGCCAGGCGACGAGGCTCGCGGCGTCGGACTTCGCCACGTAGAGGAACGCGCGGCCCGCGCGCCGGCGGGTCACGACGCCCTTGCCGTGCAGCCGGGTCAGCGTCGTCACGACAGCGCTGTAGGACAGGGCGGGGCCGCCGTTGAGCCGCTCCCGTACCTGGGCGGGCGAGAGCTCGCGGTGCGCTGTGTGCAGCACCGTGAGGATCTCCGCCTCCAGGGACCCCGGTGACCGGCGCCGGCCGCGCCCGGTCCCGACGGCCAGCTCCACCCCGGTCATCGCGCCGGCGTGGTCTTCGAGGTCGTCAGCGCCGTAGGCGCCGGCCTCGGTGCGGGCCTCGTCCAGCAGGCCGGTCCCACCAAGTCGGTCGTCACCGGCATCGTCCGCGTTTGCGTCGGCATCGGATACCACGCCCACGACCATACGGACCGGGGCGACCTCTATGCGAGGGGTGGGGTCGTCACGGCGCGTCGAGTCCTGACCGCTCCGTGGTGTGGCGAACGCCGCGCACCTGCTCGGGCACGCTTCGCGCTCTCCCGTCCCTAGGCTGGGCCCTGGTTCGCGGCCCGGTAAGCCGACCGACCAAGCGCTTGGTTGACGGGCGATACTTTGCTGGTGGACACCTCATCGACCCGTGGCGGCGCCGCCAGCCGAACCGCTGACGGCGCGGGCGCCGTTCAGCCACCAGACGCCGCCGCTGGGACGGGGTCCGCCCCGGCGGCGCGGGCCGGTGGCGGCGCGCGGGCCGGCGGGCCGGGCCGGGCCGGTCGTTCCGGGCGGCCGGCCGCCGCTGGGGAGTCGGAACGGCGGGCGGCCATTGTCGAGATCGCGGCCGGGCTGTTCGCGCAGCGCGGGTACCGGGCCACGACGGTCCGCGAGATCGCCGACGCCGCCGGCATGCTTTCGGGCAGCCTGTACCACCATTTCGACTCCAAGGAGTCGATCATCGACGAGCTGCTGTCGAGCTTCCTCACCGAGCTGCAGGCCGAGTACGCCGCGATCGCGGCCGTTCCCGCGCGTCCGACCGACACGATTGCCGCCCTGGTCCGGTCGGCGTTCGCGGCGATCGCGCGGCACCGGGCCGCCGTCACCGTCTTCCAGAACGAGCGTGGCTACCTCGCGACGCTGCCGCGGTTCGGCTACCTGCGCACCTCGGAGGAGGCCAGCCAGCGGCTGTGGCTGGACGCGCTGCGGGCCGGCATCGCCGTCGGCGAGCTGCGCGCCGACCTCGACCCGAAGCTGACCCACCGGTTCCTGCGGGACGCGATCTGGGTGTCGGTGCACTGGTACCGCCCCGACGGACGGCTGGCCCCGGACGAGCTGGCCGAGCACTTCCTCGCGACGGTCTTCGACGGCATCCGCGTCCGCCCGGTATAGCCCGCCTCCGGCGGCCCGGCGCACCATCGGGCCTTGATCGCTGCTTCAGCCGTCAAGTGGTTGCGATTCGAGCCGATTCACGACCGCCGGAGGGCGAAAACGGCGATCTTTGGTCGCGCGGCGGCGGACACGGACGTCCTGGGCTGATCGGGAGCTAAACCAAGCGCTAGCTTGGGTGAGGCGCTAGCCTGACCCTCGTGGTGTCGACGGCGCGGCCCGCGGCCGCCAGCACAGCTGCCGGCCGGGATGAGGCTGCGGCCCCGGGCGAGGCCGACGGTCGGGGTGAAGCCGGTGAGTCGGCTGGGTTCCGGGCGGAGGTGCGCGGCTGGCTCGCCGACGCGCTGACCGGCGAGTTCGGGGCGGCCCGTGGGCTGGGCGGACCGGGGCGTGAGCACGAGGCCTTCAAGCTGCGGGCAGCCTGGGAACGCCACCTCGCCGCGGCCGGCTGGACCTGTCTGAGCTGGCCGGAGGCCTACGGGGGTCGTGCGCTGTCGCTGGCCGACCAGGTGGTCTTCCACGAGGAGTACGCCCGAGCCGACGCGCCGGCCCGGGTCGGGCTGATCGGTGACGGCATGGTGGGCCCGACGCTGATCGCGTTCGGCACCGAGGACCAGCGCAGCCGCTTCCTGCCGCCGATTCGCGCCGGCGAGGCCCTGTGGTGCCAGCTCTACTCCGAGCCCGGCGCCGGCTCGGACCTCGCGGCGCTCACGACCCGCGCGCACCGCGACGGCGACGACTTCGTGATCAACGGCCAGAAGGTCTGGTCCTCGCTGGCCCACCAGTCCGACTGGGGCTTCGCGCTGGTCCGCACCGAGCCGGGCTCCCAGCGGCACAAGGGCCTGTCCTACCTGCTCGTGCCGATGCGCCAGCCCGGCGTCGACATCCGCCCGATCGTCTCGATGACGGGGACCTCGGAGTTCAACGAGGTCTTCTTCGACGACGCGCGCACCCCGGCCGCGAACCTGGTCGGGGCCGAGGGGGACGGCTGGAAGATCGGGATGGCCACCCTCGGCTTCGAGCGCGGCACCTTCACCGTCGGCCAGCAGATCGGCTTCAAGCGCGAGCTGGAGCGGGTCATCGCGCTGGCCAAGCGCAACGGCGGCTGGGACCGGCCCGACCTGCGCGACCGGCTGGTCCGGGCCTGGATCGGGGTCGAGATCATGCGGTTCACCGCGTTGCGCACCCTGGCCGACTCCGCGGCCGACACCCCGCCCGGCCCGGCGTCGTCGATCGGCAAGCTGTACTGGTCCACCTGGCACCAGCAGCTCGGCGAACTGGCGATGGACGTGCTCGGCGCCGACGGCCTGCTCGTCGAGGGCGAGCCCTACGAGCTGCGGCCCGAGCAGTCGCTCTTCCTGTTCAGCCGGGCCGACACGATCTACGCCGGGTCGAGTGAGATCCAGCGCAACATCATCGCCGAGCGAACGCTGGGGCTGCCGCGTGCCTGACCCGAAGCTGACCAGGAGCCCTGTCCCGCCGCCGGCCGTGCTGGCCGCGCCCGAGCCGCCGCCCGGGCGAGACCTGCTGCGCGGCAAGATCGTGCTGGTCACGGCCGCCGCCGGCACCGGCATCGGGTTCGCGACCGCCCGGCGGGCGGCGCTGGAGGGGGCGACGGTCGTCGTCTCCGACCATCACGTCCGCCGCCTCGGCGAGGCCGTGGCCAGGCTAAAGGAGATCGCCGGCGAAGAGCCGCTCGCGGTGGCGTGCGACGTGCGCAGCGAGGAGCAGGTCGGCGCGCTGTTCGAGGCCGTCTACGCGACCCATGGCCGGCTCGACGTCCTGGTCAACAACGCGGGCCTCGGCGGCGACGTGCGGCTCACCGACATGACCGACGAGCAGTGGGCGACCGTCCTGGACGTGACGCTGACCGGCACCATGCGGGCGACCCGGGCCGCGCTGCGCCGGATGCTGCCGGCCGGCGCAGGCGTGATCGTCAACAACGCCTCCGTCGTCGGCTGGCGGGCGCAGGCCGGCCAGGCCCACTACGCCGCCGCCAAGGCCGGCGTGATGGCGCTGACCCGCTGCGCCGCCATGGAGGCGGCGCCGTACGGGGTCCGGGTGAACGCCGTGGCGCCGAGCCTGGCCATGCACCCCTTCCTGGCGAAGGTCAGCGATGCGGACTTCCTCGCCGAGCTCGCCAGCCGGGAGGCGTTCGGCCGCCCAGCCGAGCCCTGGGAGGTAGCGACCGTCATCGCCTTCCTGGCCAGCGACTACTCGACCTACCTGACCGGCGAGGTCGTCTCCGTCAGCAGCCAGCACCCGTAGCGCCGGCGAGATCGGCGCACCCTGGCGTGCCGCCGCGGGGCGTCCGTCGTGAGGCTGCCTGGTCAGGCGACTCCAGGACAGACGAGCACCTCACAGCGCGGGCCCGGCGCACGGCCCAGCCGGGCGTCGAGCGTGACCAGCGGTGCTGGCAGCGCCTCGGCGAGCGCGACGTACGCGGCGTCGTAGGCGGTGAGGTTGGCGCGCAGGTCCCAGGCGCGATCAGCGAGGCTCGCATACGCGAGTCGTCTGACGGGCATCGCGAGAAGGTCCGCGTGCGCGAGCGTGGCTTCGCTGGGGTCGAGGATTCCGGCGAGGAGGTGGCGACGCAGGATGTTCGCGGCCTCGAAGGGCATCAGCTCCGGGGCGAACAATGCCGCGCCATCGACCACCTTCGCCACCCAGGCGCCCGCCGGTCCGTCGTCGGTCAGCAGCGCCACAGCCGCGGAGGCGTCCAGCACCACCGGGGACGAGAGCTGCGCCGTCATCGGCGGTCCGCGTCGCGGTCAGTGATGATCCGTTCGGGATCGAGCCGGGTGCCGGTGGCCTGGACGCGTGCCCTCGCGCGGGCGATGACGTCCTCAGCCGTCGGCTGGGACGCGAAGTCGATGAGCTGGCGGAGCACATACTCCTGCAGGGAGCGGCCGCTGCGAGCCGCGCGTGCGGCGAGCTCGTCGCGGATTTCCTCGGGGACGTTGCGGATGGTGAGTGCCACGACCATGACTGCATTCTGCCAGCGAGGCCAGCGAAGCGTCATCTGATTGGCGAGGCGCCGCTGAACGACTGGCGTGCTCCCTGTCATGCGGTGCCTCCCGAACGAGCGGTGATCTCCGATGGCTCAGGCACTTATTGAGCCGACACTATCGGCTCAGTCACTACCGTAGCGTGCCTCTGCGCGGCGGGACAAAGGGGGCGAGAGTGGCAGGTGCTCGTGGCGAGAGCAGGCACCTCGACGTTGGCCGCGGGTTCGGTCAGCCGGAGGGGGTGTAGGCGCGGACGAAGAGGTTCACGTTGGCTTGGATCGCCGCGTCGAGCTCCGGGGAGTCGAAGGGTGGGGGTGCGGCGAGGGCGAAGGTGCCGAGCTCGGTCATCTGCCACGAGGCTCCGGTGACCAGGGTGACGAACTGGCCGGCCGCGCGGGCCGGGTCGTCGATGGACAGCGCGCCGGCGTGGGCGAGGCGGGCCAGGCAGCCGATGAGCGCGGGCCAGACGGGCGTCGCCACCCGCTTCTGCCAGAGCGCCAGCAGCTTCGGGTGGCGGGGAGCCTCGGTCTGGACGAGCAGCCGTAGCGACGCGGTGTCCGGGCTCGCGTAGACCTCGGTGATCCGCCGGGCCACCTCGGTGAGGTAGCGGGCCGCATCGTCCACGCCGCCGAGCCGGTCGGGGAAGGCGTGCGTCGTGCCGCGCAGCGCCTCGAGGTTCGCCGAGATCCGCTCGTCCACGACGGCGAGGAACAGGGTCTCCTTGTCGCCGAAGTGGTTGTAGACCGTCTGGCGGGAGACGGGGGTGGCGGACGCGATGTCGTCGAGGCTGGTCGCGGCGTAACCCTGCCGCGCGAAGACCTCGAACGCGGCCCTCATGATCGCGTCGCGTTTCGCCTGTCGGCCGCGGGCCGGCGTCGTGACGGCACCCGCCGCGTCCGTGGCCACTGGCACAGGCTACCCTCCTGGACTCATGCGCCCAGAAGTTTGGACATCACCGTCTAGATTTATAGACAGATGCGTCTCGCCAGGGCGTCCCAGGTTGTCGACCAAGGAGAGGGAGACGTGACTTCCCCGCAGGTTCCGCACACGGTGGTCATCGGCGCCGGGCCCGCCGGCCTGACCGCCGCCTTCCAACTGGCGGCCCGCGACGCGGCCGTGACGGTGTTCGAGGCCGACGACGTGGTCGGTGGCATCAGCCGGACCGTCGAGCGTGACGGCTGGCGGTTCGACATCGGCGGGCACCGGTTCTTCACCAAGGTCGCCGCCGTCGACGCGCTGTGGCACGAGATCCTGCCCGCCGAGGATTTCCTGCTCCGGCCGCGGATGAGCCGGATCTACTACCAGGGAAAGCTCTACGACTACCCGCTGCGGGCCATGAACGCGCTGCGCAATCTCGGGCCTGGGCAGGCGGCGCTCGCCATCGGGTCCTACGCTCGCGCCAGGCTGCGCCCGCCCCGGGACCAGAGCAACTACGAGTCCTGGCTGGTCGCGCGCTTCGGATGGCGCCTCTATCGGACGTTCTTCAAGACGTATACGGAGAAGCTCTGGGGAATCCCGGTCAGCGAGATGCCGGCGGACTGGGCGGCGCAGCGGGTCAAGAACCTCTCGCTGTCGTCCGCGATCGTCAACGCCGTGTTGCCGAGGCGGAACCAGAAGGACATCACCAGCCTGATCGAGGAGTTCCACTATCCGAAGTACGGCCCCGGCATGATGTGGGAGACCTGCCGCGACAAGGTCGAGAAGATGGGCGGCACGGTCACGCTGAACACCGCCGTCACCGCGATCCACCACGCGGACGGACGGGCCGTGGCCGTCACCGTCCGCTCGGGCGCCGGCGGGCCGACTCGCGTGCCGGCCGACCACGTGATCTCCTCGACGCCGCTGTCGGCGCTGGTGCTGGGCATGGACCCACCGGCGCCGCCCGAGGTCGTCGAGGCGGCGAAGGACCTGCGCTACCGCGACTACCTGACCGTCGCCCTGGTCGTGCCCGCCGAGTTCAGCTTCCCGGACAACTGGATCTACATCCACGACCCGGGCGTGAAGGTCGGCCGCATTCAGAACTACGGCTCCTGGTCGCCCTACCTGGTGAAGGAGGGGCGGACCTGCCTCGGGCTGGAGTTCTTCGTCTTCGAGGGCGACGACATGTGGTCGAAGCAGGATGACGACCTGATCGCGCTCGCCACCGGCGAACTTGAGCGGCTTAGTCTCGTGCGCCCGGGGGCGGTGGAACGGGGTTATGTCGTCCGGGTGCCGAAGGCGTACCCGACCTACGACCAGTTCTACCGGCGCAACGTCGAGATCATGCGTGAATGGCTCGCTGAGAACGTCCCCAACGTTCACCCCGTCGGCCGCAACGGCATGCACCGTTACAACAACGCCGACCACTCGATGCTGACCGCGATGCTGACCGTCGAAAACATTCTCGACGGCACCCGTCACGACGTCTGGACCGTCAACGTCGAGGAGGAATACCACGAGGAGAAGAAGTCCGGTGGCCGGCCGGTCGGCACCGGCCGTGACGCGCCGGTCCTTCCCCGCCGGGAGCCTCGCCGGCGGTGACGGCGCCGGGGTGAGGCCAGCTGATTCCCGCTCCCGATCTGACGAGAGCGCGGGCGCGTCCGCCGGCCGGGATGGTCCACGGGCGCGCCACGCCGGGGTGTGGTACCGGAGCCAGCCGACGCGGGACCGCTAGCCTGCCTTCGATGGTTACTGTGAGTAGTCACCGTGGTCGGCTTGGGGTCATCCGTTCCCTCGCGGTGACGCTGGTCGCCGCCGGATGCGTCGGGGTGGCCGGATTCGTCGGCCCGCCCGCGTCGGCGTCAACCCCAGTGGTGACGCTGCCGTCCGGGGTGCCGGTGCCGGTGCCGGTGGCGTCGGACGCGGGGCGGCTGCCGCCGTTCGGGCCGATCGGGCTGGAACGGGAGACCATCCCGCTGGGGACGCTCCAAGTTCCCGGCTTCCTGACCACCGGGCCGCTCGAAGCCGCGCTCGACCAGGTGCCCGCCGGACCGGGGGAGCTCTACACGGTCGGACGGCTGCAGGCGTACGGAATCCACACCCTCGACGGCCAGGTGAACATCCGGACCGCGATCGCCGAGATCGCCCATGTGGGGCCGACGTACGAGCTGGCGCCATACCTGCCGGGCGTCGGGCACCTGGTCCCCGGGGACGGCTCCTGGGAGGTCATCCCTCCGGGCACCCCCGCCCTGCTGTACTCCAGGCCGCAGTACCGGATCGCGGTCTTCCCGTGGTTCGGCGCCGTGGAGGTGACCGCGCACGTCCCGGCCGCGCTGGCCCCACGCACCGCCGTGCGCGGCCTCTTCACCGGCCTGAGCGCGGCCCAGCTCGCACTGATCATCCATGCGATGTGGCCAAATGTGCTGCCGCCGCTGGTCACCTACGCGGCGAACGACCCCTGGCTCGGCCTGCTCGACCCGGGAGCCGCCGAGTGGCCCGGCGCGGACGTAGGGGTCAGCCTGCTCGACGTCGTCAAGCCCGCGCTCGGCCCGATCTTCCAGCCGATGCTGAACTCGATGGCCGGCTCCGCCGGAGGCGGGCCGGGGCTCGACACGCTCGGCCCGGCGCTGCTGTCCAAGCTCGCGCCGCTGTCGAGCACGCTCGGACCGCTGCTGTCCAAGATCGGGCCGCTGTTGGCGCCCAAGTCGGCGTCGCAGATCCCGAAGTGACCCCGGGTGGAACGCCGCCGGGCCCCCCCCCCCCCCCCCCCGCGGCGCGGGGGGGGCCCCCGCCCCGCCCCCCCCCCCCCCCCCCACCCC
>NZ_JADWYX010000040.1:19366-31780 GCF_016786355.1 Frankia sp. AgB1.9 | reverse complement strand
CATTTCTGCCGGTCTGGGGGGCTCGGTTTTGTTTAAAACAGCCCGGCCCCGCGCCTGAGAAGCGCGGGGCCGTCGGGCGTCGACTCGCAGACTCAGACGCTGACCAGACTCAGACGCTGGCCAGGTAGGCGGCCGTCTTCTCCGGGTCCATGAACCACTCGAAGTAGTCCGGCGGGTTGTCGAAGCCGTTGACGAACCGGCGGGCGACCGCGTCCTTGGCCTGCGCGGTGCCGAGGATCTGCAGGACGTGCTCCGGCGGCGGCCCGAGCAGCGCGTTGGTCCACGTGGTCACGAACTGGGCGTAGGACCAGTAGCTCTCGAACGCGCTGGTCATCCACTCGCGGTCGAACGGCTTGTCGCCGTGGGCCAGGATGCTGTCCAGGTAGGAGACGGCGCACTTGGCGGCGTTGTTCGAGCCCTGCCCGGTGATCGGGTCGTTGGCGACGACCACGTCGGCCATGCCGAGCACGAGGCCGCCCGACGGCAGCTCGCCGACCGGCTGGCGCACCACCGGGGTGTACCCGCCGGCGAGGGTCGCCCGCGCGTCGGTGAGCTCCACGTCGGCGCAGCGCTCGTACTCCCACGGCACGTACGTCTTCACCAGGTCCAGCAGCCGGCGCAGGTGCTCGTCGGGGTCGGGCTGGTCGGCGAAGACGTCCAACGGGCCGCCGGGGACGCCCTCGAAGAACAGGATGTCGCAGTTCCCGCTGAGCGTGTACGACGGGATCACGAACAGCTCGCCGGCGCCGGGGGCGATGTTGAACCGGACCCCCGGGCTGTCCGGGTGCTCCGCGCGCGGCGCGAGGCCGTGCACGTACGCCAGCGACAGCGCGCGCTGCGGGGCGGTGAACGGCGAGCGCTCCGGGTCCCGGTCGAAGAGCCCGACCAGCTCGCCCTTGCCCGCCGCGACGACGACCAGGTCGTAGTGGGTGGTCAGCGAGTCGAGGTCGCCGGTGGTGACCCCGTGGATGATGAGCTTGCCGCCGCGCTCCTCGAACAGCTCGATCCAGCCGGCCATCTTCACCCGCTGGTCGACGGACTGGGCGTAGTGGTCGAGCCGGCCGAACCAGTCGAGCGCCCGGCTGCCGTCCGGGGCCAGTACGGAGACGCCGAGGCCGTCGATGTGGACGGCTTCGGCCTCCCAGAGGTTCAGCCCATGGTCGCGCTCGCCCTGCAGCGAGGTGTGGAACATCGCCTGCGTGGACATGACCCGCCCGCCGCGGATCTCCTCCGGGGTCCGTGCCGACATCACGGTGACGTCGTACTCGTTCTCCTGGAGCATCAGGGCGAGTTGCAGCCCGGACTGGCCAGCCCCGACGACCAGCACTTTACGCATGTGTTCGTGCCTTTCTTAGCTCCGGCGTCTCGGTCAGCGACAACGTGTACAGCACGAGCTCACGCAGGGTTTGCACAGTGGACGCCGGATCGCGGGCGTCACAGGTGACGAGCGGTGTTCCCGGCCTGAGGGCCAGCGCGTCGCGCACCTCATCCAGGTCGTGCCAGAGCTCGCCGTCGAATCGGTTCACGGCGACGATGAACGGCACGTCGGCGTCGTTCTCGAAATAGTTGATCGCCGCGAACGACTGGTCGATCCGGCGGGTGTCGACCAGGACGATGGCGCCCAGCGCGCCGCGCGACAGGTCGTCCCACATGAACCAGAACCGCGCCTGCCCCGGCGTGCCGAACAGGTAGAGGACGAGGTCCGAGTACAGCGTGATCCGGCCGAAGTCCATCGCGACCGTGGTCGTCAGCTTCCCGTTCGGCGGCAGGTCGTCGACCCGCTCGCTCGCCTCGGTCATCCACGCCTCGGTGTTGATCGGCGGGACCTCGGACACCGAGCCGACGAAGGTGGTCTTCCCGACCCCGAAGCCACCCGCGACGACGATCTTCGCCGAGATGGTGAGCGTGCCGGAAGAACCGCCGTCGCCCGGCCGGCCACCCTGATACGACCCGTTCAGCTGGCTCATCTCGGCAGGGCTCACGTCCGTGTTCCTAGTTTCATGGCGCCTGATTTCCTGGCGTGGGTCTGGAAGTGGCTCTCACGCGGTGGCCGGACCGGCCCGGGAGATTCCATGAGACGGTACTCCGGTGATCCGCCCTACGCTTCTCAGACGGGAAGTTCCCGCAGGCCCCTGAGGATTCTCTCCAACACGTTGCGGTCATCCCGGAACGCGTGTGCCGTCGGATGGATGAGCACGGCGCCCTGTGTCGCCAGGTCGCTGATCAGCACACGGACCACCCCGAGTGGAATGGAAAGAAGCGCGGACAGCTCGGCGATCGACATCTGCCCGCGGGCGCGCTCGTAGAGCGCCTTCGACTCCGGCATGAGCGCCTCGCTCAGCATCGGGTCGTAGCGCGGGACGGACACCAGGGTCTCCACCAGCAGGTGATAGCGCGACCGGGTGCGCCCGCCGGTCAGCGCGTAGGGCCGGACCCGCTTGCTGCGAGCCGTGTGCGCCGGCTTGCCCGGCTTCGACTCCTCGCCCTTCACCTGCGGCTCCTGTCCCTTGATCACCTGCGGCACCATCACGATCCTCTGGTCGTCTCGACGCGAGCGGCCTGGCGGGGCCCTGTCACTGGGACGGCGTCAGCCACTGGGACGGCGCCCGACCAGCACCCGCCGCAGGTCCGCGCGCAGCTCGGGGGTGAGGGCGTGTCCGGCGTGCATCACGAACTGGGTCATCTCGTAGGCGACGACCTTCATGTCGCAGTCGGGGCTGGTGAGTACGGCCAGGCCCGCGCCGGCGTCGATCCCCATGAACAGGAAGTACCCCTGGGAGAGCCGCACGATGATCTGTTCGCAGGTGCCCTTGCCGAACAGCGCCGCGCTGTTGCGGGCCAGGCTGAGCATCCCGCTGGCGATCGCGGCGAGCCGCTCGGCCTCCTCGGTGGTCATCTCCTGGGACGAGGTCAGCGAGAGCCCGTCCGATGACATGATCAGCGCATGGGTGACGCCGTGCACCTTGCGGACGAAGTCGTCGATCAGCCAGGTGAAGTCGGTTTCGGGATGGCCGTTGTGCTCCTGCGTCACGTGGGGTCCTCAGTCCGCTCGCTGCTCGTCGCGGGCGGCGCGCTCGCCTTCGGAGAACGCGCCCAGATCCGCCAGTAGTTGCTTGTGGCCGACCGTCGGGTCGACGGTCTCGGCCGCGCCCTCGGGTGAGCCCGTTCCCCCGCGCGCCGCGGTGCGCGCGCCGATGGCGTCCCCGTACGTGTCCCGCAGGCTGTGCGACACCCGCCGCGGCAGCCCGCTCGCGGTGGTGCCGGCCGACGCCGCTGCCGGCGGCGGGCTCGCCGGTGCTGGTTCGGCGCGCCGGGCGGGTAGCCGCGTCGCGCTCCGCGTGCCGGCGGCGGGCCGTGAGCCATGCCCGTTCGGCGAGGCGCTCACCACCCGGTCCTCGACGTCGCCCGACTGGCTGGGGCCGTCGGTGGTCGCCGGGACCGACACGGTCTGCAGGCCGGACCAGCCGGCGTCCGGCAGTTCGCAGACCAGCGGCGCAGGCAGCAGCACCGATCCGGTGGTGCCGTGCGGATGCCGATGGTCCAGCCACACCTTGATGCCGTGGCGGGTGGCGAGCCGGCGGACCACGGCGAGCCCCATGTGCCGGACCGCGTCGTCGTCGAGCACGGGGTCCGCCGTGAGTCGCTGGTTGATCTGGCGCAGCCGGTCGGCCGGCAGCCCGATGCCCTCGTCCTCGATCCGCAGCAGCGCGCTGCCGGTCTCGGTCAGATGGGCGCCGACCCGCACCGGCGAGTGCGGCGGCGACGACTTCGTCGCGTTGTCGAGCAGCTCAGCGAGCAGGCGGCTGACGTCCTCGGCGGCGAACCCGACGACCCCGAGGTTGACCACCCGCCCGACGGTGACCCGCTGGTAGTGGTCGATCGACGACATCGCTCCGCGGATCACGTCGACCAGCGAGGAGGTCTGCGACCCCTGCTCACCCGCGTCCCGGCCGGCGAGCACCCGCAGGTTCTCGGCGTTGCGGCGCAGCCGGGCGGCGAGGTGGTCCAGCCGGTAGAGCTCGGCCAGCCGGTCGGCGTCCTCCTCGCGCGACTCCATCTCCTCCAGCTGCGCGAGCAGCGTGTCGACCAGGTTGAGGTCGCGCAGCGCGAGGTCGGCGCAGATCGCCGACAGGGCCTCCTCCGCCGGACTGGGCGTCGCCGCCGCGCGGGCGCCTGGCACCCGCGACCCCGCGGGCGGCTGCGTTCGGCCGGATCGCGCGGGCGTCGAGCGGGTGGGCGGTGGCGCGAGCAGCTGCGCGGCCGCCTCGCGGGAGCCGCCCAGCAGCGCACGTGACCGGTTCAGGAGTTCCCGAGCGCGCGTCGTCATACCAGCCTGAATGCTCCTCGTCGTGCGCGGCTTTTTTCCACGCGGACCGGTGGGCGGCCGGTGTGGCACGAGCGGACGCGTCACACCGGGGAGTCGCCTCCCGGCCCGGTCGCTCGCTGGCCTCGCCGACTTTCTGCCGGTGCTGACGATCCGGAGATTCGCGGTCCGCGGGGCGTTCAGGGGCCGCTATCTGGGGATTGCCGTCCAACATGGGGTGGTTTGAGCGTACCGTCCCGGCCGCACGGCGTATCGCGGGCAGCCGGAGGACCACGCGAGACAACACTCGCTGTAATCGTCCACGGCTCGCGGGCCGGGTCGGCTCCGAACAGTCAGCCCGTGCTGGCTGACAACTCCAGCACGACGAGCAGCCCCCGGCGTGACTTTCGGGCCAAAAGCGAGAGGAGAAGGTCCCGAGCCTGGGCGTGGAAAAGCTCACCGCCCGGGCTTCGGCCCAAAGGCGCCTCTACAGCCGGTAGCCGGCCCCGGCTCAGCCGGTGGGAGCGGCCTCGGCGGCGACGCGGGGCAGCACCTTCTCCACGAACAGGCGCAGGCTTTCCCAGCCGCGTTCGGGCGGCATTCCGCCGCACAGCGGGTGCAGTACGGTCACCGGCCCCAGCTCGCCGGGCCCGGCGGACAGACCGCGCCGCACGCATTCGTCCGGCGTCAGGATCTGGTACCGGCCCTCGGCCCGTAGCTCCTCGACGGTCGTCGCGTGCGAATGCGCGGCGGAGGTCTGGCCTTCCGGCTGCCAGGACGAATAGAGCGTGGCCTCCGCGAGAAAGTGCTCGCCGAGCTCAGCCCACGCCTTGTCAGGGTCCTCGGCGACGTGCACGAACGCCGTTTCGGTCGGCGGCATCACGACGAAACCGGACGTTCCCTGCGCCGCGCACTGCTCGTAGTAATAGGCCTCCAGCTCGGGCAGGTTGTTCGCCGGGCACAGCGGCAGCCCCAGCCGGGCCGCCCGGCGCGCCGAGACCTTCACCGAGCCGCCGACCCAGAGCAGCTGGGCCGGTGGGCTCGCCGGCGGCGGCGTCACCCGGACCGTCCGGCCGCGGTACTCGAACGGCTCACCGGTCCACGCGGCCAGCATCGCGGTCAGCGACTCGTCCATAAGCGCCCCGCGCCTCGACCAGTCCAGGCCCGCGTCCGCGTACTCCACCGGCCGGTAGCCGAGGCCGGCGACCGCGGTGATCCGCCCTCGGCTGGCCAGGTCGAGCACCGCGAGCTGCTCGGCCAGGCGCAGTGGGTCGCTCAGCGGCACCAGCAGCGCCTGCACGATGACGTGGACCCGCTTCGTCGCACCGAGGATCAGGCCAGCGTTGACCAGCGGCGCCGGGCTCCAGCCGTTGTCGGCGCCGTGGTGCTCCTCCAGCGACACCATCGGGATGCCGGCCTCGTCGGCGTAGCCGGCCATCTCGATGCCGGCCTGGTAGGCGGCACCGAGCGCGCCCCGGTCGAGCCCGGGCACCGCGAAGTTGAACCGCAGCACAGAAAGCATGGCTGATCTCCCATTCCCTGGCGGCGGCGCGTCAGGCGCCGTAGACCGGTTCGGCCGGGGGAGCGGCCGCGAGCAGCTTGTCGACGGCGACCCCGACCTGGGCCGTCTCCCAGCGGGCGCCGCGGTCGATCGGCACCCCGTGCCGCCAGCCGCCCGCGACGGCGAGCTTCCCACCCTCGACCTCGAAGACCTGGCCGGTGACGTGCGCCGAGCGCTCGCTGCCCAGCCACACCACCAGCGGCGCGATGTTCGCCGGGTCCATCGCGTCGAAGCCGGACTCGACCGGCGCCATCGTGTCGAAGACGCCCTCGGTCATCCGGGTCCGCGCCGACGGGGCGATGGCGTTCGCCGTCACCCCGTAGCGGGCCAGCTCGGTCGCGGCGATCAGCGTCAGCGCGGCGATCCCGGCCTTCGCCGCGCCGTAGTTGCCCTGCCCGACGCTGCCCTGCAGGCCGGCGCCGGAGCTGGTGTTGATGATCCGGGCGTCCGGGCGCCGGCCGGCCTTCGCCTCGTCGCGCCAGTAGCCGGCGGCGTGCCGCAGCGGCGCCGCGTGCCCCTTGAGGTGGACGCGCACCACCGCGTCCCACTCCTGCTCGGTCATCGAGACGAGCATCCGGTCGCGCACGAAGCCGGCGTTGTTGACCAGCACGTCGAGCCGGCCGAACGCGTCCACGGCCGTGCGGACGAGGGCCTGGGCCCCGGACCAGTCGGCGACGTCGTCGGTGCTCACGACCGCCTCGCCGCCGAGCGCCCTGATCTCCTCGACGACGCCGCTCGCGACGGGCTCCCCGGCGGCGGCACCGTCCAGCGCCACCCCGACGTCGTTGACGACGACCCGGGCGCCCTGGCGGGCGAACTCCAGCGCGTGGGCCCGGCCGATGCCCCGCCCCGCGCCGGTGACGATCACAACCCGGCCAGCACAGACCCCGCTCTCGCCCCCAGCGTCCCGGGTTCGCTCCGCGGCTTCGCTCACGCGTCATCTCCTCGCGGTGGCCGTCGACGGCTGGTAACTTACCCGACCAAGCAAGCGCTTGTGTAGATGTACGCCGTGGGGTCCGGACATGGGCCGCACGCTCGGCTGAGGGGCGGTTGATGGGCGCGAAGCTGACCACGATCGGTGCCGCCGTCGCGGCGGTCGAGAGCGGGATGACCGTCGGGATCGGCGGCTGGGGCTCACGCCGCAAACCGATGGCCCTGGTCCGGGCACTGGCCCACGGCCCGGCCACCGACCTCACCGTCGTCACCTACGGCGGCCCCGACGTCGGCCTGCTCGCCGCCGCGGGGAAGATCCGCGTGCTGGTCAGCGGGTTCGTCTCGCTGGACTCGATCGCGCTGGAGCCGCATTTCCGGGCCGCCCGCCAGCGCGGCGAGATCGAGTTCCGCGAGCTGGACGAGGGCATGCTGCAGTGGGGCCTGCTCGCCGCCGCGCACCGGCTGCCGTTCCTGCCGATCAGGGCCGGCCTCGGCTCGGACGTCCCGACGACCTTTCCCGGCCTGCGGACCGTCACGTCGCCCTACCCGGACGGCGAGGAGCTCGTCGCCATGCCGGCGCTGCCCCTCGACGTCGCGTTCGTGCACGCGAACCGGGCTGACGCCGCCGGCAACGCTGCCTTCCTCGGCCCCGACCCGTACTTCGACGACCTGTTCTGCCTCGCCGCGCGCCACCGGGTGCTGTCCTGCGAGCGGGTGGTCGAGACCGCCCAGCTGACGAAGGAGGCGCCGGTCCAGGCGCTGCGGATCAACCGGATGATGGTCGACGCGGTCGTCGAGACGCCGAACGGCGCGCACTTCACCAGCTGCGTCCCCGACTACGACCGCGACGAGACGTTCCAGCGTGCCTACGTGGCGGCGGCCGCGGCGGGCGGCGGCTCGGCGGACTGGGACGCCTTCCACGAGCGGTACCTCGCCGGCGACGAGGCCGCGTACCAGGCCGCGGTCCGGGCCCAGCAGTCGCTTCGGGGCGAGAAGGAGACCGCTCGATGACGCAGCCTGAGGCGGCCCCGGCCCGGCCGGTGCCGGCGGCTGGTGGGCCGGTGGCCCGCCGGGCCGACGTCTGCGCGCTCGCGTGCGCCGAGGCCTTCCGCGGCGCGGGCGAGATCCTCGCCAGCGCCTTCGGGACCGCGCCCGCGCTCGGGGCCCGGCTCGCCCGCCTGCTGTTCGCCCCCGACCTGCTGCTCTCCGACGGCGAGGCCATGTTGCTGGCGAACACCCCGCCGCTGGGGGCGCCACCGTCGGACGCCCTCGTGGAGGGCTGGCTGCCGTTCCGGTCCGTGTTCGACGTGGTTGCCGCCGGCCGCCGCCACGTGATCATGATCCCGTCGCAGCTCGACGCCTACGGCAACATGAACATTTCCGCGGTCGGCCCGCACGCCCGCCCGAAGGCCCAGCTCATCGGCACCCGCGGCGCCCCGGGCAACACCGTCAACCACGCCACCAGCTACTGGGTGCCCAGGCACGGCCCGCGGGTTTTCGTCGAGCGGGTCGACGTCGTCTGCGGCGTCGGCTACGACCGGGCCCGCACGGCCGGGCCGTCCGCAGCCCGCTTCCACGGCCTGGGCCGGGTGGTCACGGACCTCGCCGTCCTCGACTTCGCGAGTCCCGACAACCGGCTGCGGCTGGCCTCCGCGCACCCGGGCGTGACCGTCGACGAGGTCCTCGCCGCGACCGGCTTCCCCCTCGTCCTGCCGGCCGCCGGCGCGGACGCCGTACCGGTGACGCCGGAGCCGACGCCCGCCGAGCTGGACCTGCTCGACGTGCTGGACCCCAAGGGCCTGCGCTACCGCGAGGTCGCCGCGTGAGTGGCGACCCGCGGCTGGAGACGGCGTTCACCCGGCTCACCGGGGCGCGCTACCCGATCGTCCAGACCGGGATGGGGTGGGTGTCCGGCGCCCGGCTGACCGCGGCGACCTCGGCCGCCGGCGGGCTGGGGATCCTCGGCTCGGCGACGATGACGCTCGACGAGCTGGCCAGTGCGGTCCGCGCGGTGAAGGAACGCACCGACGCGCCGTTCGGCGTCAACCTGCGGTCCGACGCCGAGGACGTCGAGGACCGGGTCGCGCTCATGGTCCGCGAAGGGGTGCGGGTGGCGTCGTTCGCGCTCGCGCCGCGCAAGGACCTGTTCGCCCGGCTGCGCGACGCCGGGATCGTGACGATGCCGTCGGTCGGGGCCCGCAGGCACGCCGAGAAGGTCGCGTCCTGGGGCGCCGACGCGGTCCTCGTCCAGGGCGGTGAGGGCGGCGGGCACACCGGCGCCGTCCCGACGTCGCTGCTCGTCCCGCAGGTGGTCGACGCCGTCGACATCCCGGTGATCGCCGCTGGCGGCTACTTCGACGGCCGCGGCCTCGTCGCCGCGCTCGCCTACGGCGCCGCCGGCATCGGGATGGGCACCCGGTTCCTGCTGACGGCCGACAGCACCGTCGCGGACAACGTCAAGGCGCACTACCTGGCCGCCGGCGTCGACGGCACGGTCGTCACCACCCGGGTCGACGGCGTGCCGCACCGGGTGCTGCGGACCCCGCTGGTCGACGGGCTGACCTCGGCCGGCCCGCTCACCCGGTTCCCGCGCGCCATCCGCAACGCGGCCGCGTTCCGCCGGGCCTCGGGCGCGACCTGGCGCGGGCTGCTGCGGGAGGGCCGGGCGCTGCGTTCGCGCGGCGGGCTGACCTGGAGCCAGGTCCTGATGAGCGCCAACACCCCGATGCTGCTTCGCGCGTCGATGGTCGAGGGCCGTGACGACCTCGGGCTGATGACGTCCGGCCAGGTGGCGGGCCTGATCGACGAGGTGCCGACGGTCGAGGAGCTGGTCGGCCGGATCGTCGCTGAGGCGGCCGCCGTCCTCGACCGGCTCGCGGCTCCCGGTGCTGGCGCGCCGCCGCCAGCCCGGCCGGTCGCCGTGGCGCCGGAGCTCGGATGACCGGGTCGGCGCCGCCGGGGGCGGCTGGAGCCCCGGTGAGCGAGCCGGCGACGGCACCGCTCGTCCTGACCGGTGTGGACGCGGTGCGCGCGGCGGTCGGCCGCGAGCTCGGGCCGACCGTGCCGGTGCTTGTGGGCCCCGACCGGGTCGCCGCGTTCGAAACCGCCACCGGCTGGTCCGCTCTGCCGACCGGGCGGCCTACGACCTCCGCCGGGTCGGCCTCCAGCCGGGAGGTGCCCGAGCTGCTGCTGTTGTCGCTGGTGAACGACATGCTGCCTCGGCTCATCGACGTCCGCGGCTTCGCGATGGGTGTCAACTACGGCACCGGCCCGGTACGATTTCCGACCGTGCTGCCAGTCGGTGGCGTCGTGCTGGGCCACCTGATGATCGCCGAGGTGGCGGACGTTCCCGGTGGCGTCCAGGTCACCTATCGGGTCACCCTGACCGCCGGCGACACCGACCACCAGGTGTGCGTCGCCGACAGCCTCGCGCGCTACCTGGACTAGGCCAGGGCTGCTCGGGCGGTGGCGTCAGGCCGGCTTGTGGCCGACGCCGGCCCAGACGATGGTCTGCTCGGGCTCGTCCGCGCGCCACTTGGTCGCAAGCACGACGCCCGGGTCGAGGAGGTCCCAGCCGTCGAAGAACGGGACGACCCGCTCCTGGCTGCGGAACGTGATCGTCGCGCCCGCCGACGCCGATCGCAGCAGGGCCGCCGCCGCGAGCGCGTCGGCGCTCGGGGTGCTCGTCTGCGCCCCGGCGCTCGCGATGCCCGGGTGGGACAGGACGAGGTAGCTGCCGGCCGGCAGCGCCTCGGAAAGGGTGCGCACGACGTCGTACGGAGACTCCTCGTCACTCACGCAGTGCATGATCGCTACCAGCATGAGCGCGACGGGCTGGCTGAAGTCGAGGAGAGTGGCCGCCTTGGCGAGTAGGGCGGCCGGCTCGCGGACGTCTCCCTGGACGTAGGCGGTAGCCCCGACGGTGGTGCCGGTCAGCAGTGCCTGCGCGTGGGCCAGCACGATCGGGTCGTTGTCGGCGTAGACGACCCGGGCGTCGGGGGCGGCGCGCTGGGCGACCTCATGGGTGTTGTTCGCGGAGGGCACGCCGGTGCCGATGTCGAGGAACTGGCGGATGCCGTGCTCGGCGGCGAGCAGGTGCACGGCGCGCCGCAGGAAGGACCGGTTCGCCCGGACGCTCTGGGTGGTCGACGGCATCGCGGCGAGGACCTTCTCGGCGACCTCCCGGTCAGCCGGGTAGTTCGTCTTGCCGCCGAGCCAGTAGTCGTAGATCCGGGCGACGTGCGCGACGTCGGTACGGAGATCGACGGGTTCGCCGTCCGGCCCGGGGGTGACCTCGTCGGCGGCTATCGCCGACTGGAAGTCCCACGACCGGCCCTCGTCGGTGCCGCTGTCTGCCACCAGGCTTCCTTTCCCAGATATCGCGTGCGTCCGGCGCCCGCGCACGGTCGAACCGGCGGGGAAGGTGGCGGCCAGCCAGGCCGGGTGCCACCTATTCGACCTGCTCTGCGTCGGATAGTAGCCCCGCGTCCTGTATCTCGGCGCCGAGCCGCGGATACGGAGCGCGGCGCGCGGGCGCCCGTCGCGTTGGCCCCTGCGGTGGTGGCTGCCGCCGCCGGCCGCGCGTGGTCGAGGTCGCGTTCCGTCACCGCCCGCGTGACATTCCCCCGGTCATGGGGCACACGGACGGTCGGGGTGCCCGGACGGCTCCTGACGGGCGACGTGCCTGCCCGCGGGCTCGGGGCGGAAGGCATCCGAGCGACTTAGGCAACAGATTCGTCCGATATGCCCGTCACTCTGCGAAGCTGGACCAGCGGGCGAGCGCGCTCCAGGGCATCCGGGACCGGTCATTGACGATCGGGGGAGCCGCCGGCTGGGCGCGACACGGCGCAGGGGCCTGTGGAGCCGCCCGGGTGGGCCTAGAGTAGAACAGGATCTAGTTTTGGTGGCGGCGGTTGCGTCGAGCGCCAGTGAGGAGGCCCCGGTGAGCGAAACGGTGGCCGCGGCGGCCACGTCGCCTGCGAAGGGCGTGCCGGCCACGACGGCGACCCCCTCCCAGCAGGCGCGCCGGGAACGCATGCTCTCCGCCGCGCTCGCCCTGGCCAGCCAGGGTGGCTACGACGAGGTGCAGATGCGCGAGGTGGCCGAGCAGGCCGGGGTCGCGCTGGGCACCCTCTACCGGTACTTCCCGTCCAAGGTGCACCTGCTCGCCTCGGCGCTGGCGCGCCATCTGGCCGGCCTGCGCGAGGCCGTGCTCGACCCGCTGCCCGGCTCCGCCGACCCGCCGACCCGCGTGCTGGCGATGATGAACCGCCTGGTCGACGAGCTCAGCCGGGACCGGCTGGTCGCCGAGGCCCTCATCCAGGCGATGACGCTGGCGTCGGCGACCATCGGCACCGAGATCGACGACGTCGACGAGGCGATGATCGGCCTGATCGGGGTCGCCGCGTTCGGGCCCGACCACGTCGTCGACGAGCGGGACAAGCTGATCACCAACATCATCGGCAAGGTCTTCCTCAGCGATCTGCGCTACTGGCTCGGCGACCGGATGACCCTCGAAGGCGTCCGTGCCTCCTTGGGAGACACCGTCGCCGTCGTCCTCGCCGGGCCCCCGGCGGGGGGGGGGGGGGGGGGTGGGGCCCGGGGGGGGGGGGGCCCC
>NZ_JADWYX010000040.1:0-19356 GCF_016786355.1 Frankia sp. AgB1.9 | reverse complement strand
GCAGGCGCTCGTCCGGTAGGCGAAGAGCGCCTGCTGGCCGGCGGAACCGGGCCGGTCAGGCCTTGCGGGAGAGCTGGGCCTCGCGCTGGCGGGTGGTGCTGTGGACCGGGTCCTTGTCGAACTTCGGCAGGACGTGGCGCCCGAACGTGTCCACGGCCTCGACGGCGACCTCGATCGGCATCGTGGTCGAGAGCATGCCGAAGACGAGCTGGTCGGCGCCGATGTTGACGTAGCTCTGGACCGCGCGCTCGACCTCGCCCGGGTCGCCGATACAGATCGTGCCGGCCTGGACGCCGAGCTGGAGGATCTCGACGGTCGGCTCCGGCAGGGTCGCGGGCCAGTCCGGCACCCAGTTCGGCTTCGGGAACGTGTCCAGGTAGCGGTAGACCTGGCTGTGCTGGTAGCTCATGGTGATGTCGGTGGCGATCTGCCGGGCCCGGTCGCCGTCCTCCAGACACAGCATCTGGCTGGTCACCATGATGTTGTTGTTGATGTAGCCGCCGATGGGCTCGGCCTTCTCGATGTTCTTCTTGTAGGTCTCGATGAGCGGCGCCAGCTCCTCCGGCGAGCTGTTGGCGAAGCACAGCACGCCCAGGCCCATCTTGGCCGCCTTCTCGAACGTCCCCGGGTTGCCGGCGGCGACCCACAGCGGCGGGTGCGGCCGGGTGTACGGCTTCGGCAGGACGTTGCGCTCGGGCATGGTGAAGAACTGGCCGTCGTGGGCGTACGGCTCGTCCTTCCACATCTTCGGCAGCTCGGCGACGACCTCGTCGAACATCAGCTTGGTGAGCGCCGGGTCCTCGATGCCGAAGCCCTTCTGCTCCGTGCTCGACGAGCCCCGCCCCATGCCCAGCTCGAACCGGCCGCCGGACAGGTGGTCGAGCATCGCGGCCCGTTCGGCGATCCGGGCCGGGTGGTTCACCGGCGGCGTGATGTTGAAGATGCCGCTGCCGATGTGGATGTTGGTGGTGGTTCCGGCGACGTAGGCGAGGAAGACCTCGTTCGCCGACAGGTGCGAGTACTCGTCGAGGAAATGGTGCTCCGTCGCCCAGGTGTACTTGAATCCGGCGCGGTCCGCGGCCTGTGTCCAGGCGACCTCGTCCATCAGTCGGCTGTGTTCCGCGCCGATCGGGTCGCGGTCTGACAGCCGCTTGGGCAGGTAGAGCGAGTTGAAGATCCCGAACTCCATGAACGAGGCCACCCTTCGCCTGCTGTCTGGTGGTTGCTGGTACGCCGGCGGCGGCGACACGCATGCGCGCCAAGGCCCCGCCGGGCGTGCGTGCCCGCCGTGCGTCTGGCCGCCGGCCCCTGCCCCGGCCCGCGCCGGAGCTACCCGCCCGACGAGCCCTCTCTCTCGTCCTGCGGGCTGAGCGTCACCTCAGCCGCTGACCATGCGAGAGGGAAGTTCACTGTCGGCTTCGAGGTAGAACCTGTTCTACACTCTAGCCGCGACAGGCCGCCACACAAGGGGCCTGATGCTCCGTCAGAAACCGTCACCCTCGTCGGTCCTTCGCGCCGGACGCCGAAGGAGCCCGAGGACACGGCCCCGGGGGAGCGCGCGGAACCACGGCCCTCGGTCGCGCGGCCCGGCGACGGGCGCGCCGCCCGTGGCCACTCCAGCGGACGAGGGGGTACACGCCATGGGCATCCCGAACAGCCGGATCTACCTGGCCGGCGAGTGGGTGGAGCCGGCCGGTGGCCACTACGACGTCGTCAACCCGGCCACCGAGGAGGTCGTCGGCACGGCACCGGAGGCGAGCGCCCAGCAGGCGGAGCAGGCCGCGGCGGCCGCGAAGGCGGCGTTCGAGGACTGGGCCGCCGCGAGCCCGGCCCACCGGTCGGAGGTGCTCGGCCGGGTCGCCGACCTGCTGACGAAGTACAACGACGACCTGGTCCCGCTGGTGCAGGCCGAGACCGGCGCGACCATGCGGGTCGCGTCGACCATGCAGGTGCCGGTGGCCGTCGAGCGGTTCAGCCGCTACGCGCGGCACGCGCTGGAGTCGTCGCTGGTCGCGCTGCCGCCGCAGGCGATCAACGCGACCCCGTTGGCCCCGGGCGGGCTCGTCGGCGCCGTCGCCCGCCGGGCGCCGGTCGGCGTGGTCGCCTGCATCACCCCGTACAACTTCCCGCTGGTGAACCTGGCCGGCAAGGTCGCGCCGGCGCTGGCTATGGGGAACACCGTCGTCATCAAGCCCGCCCCACAGGACCCGCTGCAGGTGCTGCGGTTCGCCGAGATCGTCCACGAGGCGGGGGTTCCGGCCGGGGTGGTCAACGTCGTCACCGGGTCCGGGGTCGACACCGGAGCCGCGCTGGTGGCCTCGCCCGACGTCGACATGATCAGCTTCACCGGGAGCACCGCCGTCGGCCGCCGGATCGGCGAGGCCGCCGGCCGGGACATGAAGCGCCAGCTCATGGAGCTCGGCGGCAAGGGCGCGGCGATCGTGTTCGAGGACGCCGACCTCGACCGGGCCGCAGCCGGGATCGGCAGCACCTGGGCCTTCCACTCCGGGCAGATCTGCACCGCCCCGACCCGTGCCCTGGTCCACCGCTCGGTCCACGACCAGCTGGTCGAGAAGCTCGTCGGCTACGCCGGGTTCTGCCCGGTCGGGGATCCGTTGCTGGCCTCGACGGTCGTCGGCCCGCTCATCTCGGCCAGCCAGCGCGACCGGGTCGAGGCACTGGTCGCCGAGGGCGTCGGGGCCGGCGCGACCGTCGCCGTCGGCGGCCAGCGTCCCGAGTTGGACCGCGGCTTCTACGCGGCGCCGACGCTGCTGACCGGCGTCACGCCGGACATGTCCGTCGCCCAGGAGGAGTTCTTCGGCCCGGTCGTGGTCGTGCTCGCCTTCGACGACGAGGACGAGGCGGTCCAGATCGCGAACGGCACCCCGTTCGGCCTCTACGACTACGTCTTCTCCGGGGACACCGCGCGCGCCTACCGCGTCGCCACCCGGCTGCGCAGCGGCAACGTCGGGATCAACACGGTCGCCCGTAACCACGAGACGCCGTTCGGCGGCTTCAAGCACAGCGGGGTCGGCCGCGACTGCGGCGTCTTCGCGCTGCAGGCGTACAGCGAGCTGCAGAGCATCGTCTGGCCCGGCTGAGCGCCACGACCCGACAGGCACGCCACGACCGATAGCCACGCCACGACCCGACAGGCACGTCACGACCCGACAGGCACGCCACGTCCGCGGAGACAAAAAGGGGAGATCATGCGCGGTGTTGTGTTCGACGGCCAGAAGGCCGAGCTGGTCGACGACCTGACCGTCCGTGACCCAGGGCCGGGCGAGGTGCTGGTGCACATCGCCGCCGCCGGTTTATGCCACAGCGACGTCTCGGTGATCAACGGGACGATCCCGTTCCCGACCCCCGTCGTCCTGGGCCACGAGGGCGCGGGGGTCGTCGCGGCGGTCGGCGACGCGGTCGGCAACGTCCGGGTCGGCGACCACGTGGTGCTCTCCACGCTGGGCAACTGCGGCGCCTGCCAGCACTGCGACGCGGGCCGCCCGACGATGTGCCGCTCGACGTTCGGGGCCCGGCCGCAGCCGTTCACCTGGCGGGGCGAGCCGGCGTACAACTTCGCGAACCTCTCCTGCTTCGCCGAGGAGATCGTCGTGAAGGCCAACCAGTGCGTGCCGATTCCCCAGGACGTGGCACTGACGTCGGCGGCGCTCGTCGGCTGTGGCGTGGTCACCGGGGTCGGCGCGGTCCTGCAGCGGGCGAAGGTCCACCCGGGCTCGACCGTCGCGGTGCTCGGTGTCGGCGGCGTCGGGCTCAACGTGCTGCAGGGAGCCAGGATCGCGGGGGCCGCGCGGATCGTCGCCGTCGACGTGAACCCGGCCAAGGAGGCGCTTGCCCGGCTGTTCGGCGCCACCGACTTCGTCGACCCCACCGGCGTCGACACGGTCACCGTCCTGAAGGAGACGATCCAGGACACCGAGCCGACCGGTTACGACTACATCTTCGAGTGCGTCGGCCATCCCGCCCTGATCCGGGCCGCGATCGACGCGCTCGCCTGGTCGGGCTCGGCGGTGCTGCTCGGGGTGCCGGCGGCGACGACGGAGGCGTCGTTCAACGTCGCGGGCATGTTCCTGGACAAGTCGATCCTCGGCTGCCGGTACGGCTCGTCGCAGCCACAGCGCGACATCCGCCGCTACGTCGACCTGTACCGGCGCCGCCGGCTGCTGCTCGACGAGCTGGTCACCCGCACCTACCCGCTAGCCGACTTCCACCGCGCGGTCGAGGACCTGGAGCACGGCGACCTGGCCCGCGGCGTCCTCACCCTGAACCCGTAGCAGCCCAAAGCACGCCGTCGACGGAGCCGGAAGGACAGCTCTCGGCGGAGTGATCGCCGTTTTGGCCCTCGGGTGGTCGTGAATCGGGCCTGGTCGCAACCGTTTTAGGGCCAAAACGGCGATCATGTTTGGGGTTCGGAGCGGGCGGAGGTTGTCGGAGGCTGCATTGGCGCCCGGGCCCGGCTGCCGGCGAGCGGCGGGGGCGAAACCGCAGGTCAGGACGGTCTGCACGACGTCGCGAATGTGGGCCTCGACCATCGTGGCCGTTGGCGTGTGCGGGTTGACTGAATCTGGGTGAACGCCGTCGTCGGACGCGTCGGTCTGTCGGGCACACGTCGTCGGTCGCCTGGCCTGTCGGGTGTGCGTCGTCAGCCGGTGCCTGGATGCTGTTCCACTACCCTTGGGGGCTGATCGTCGGTCTTCGACCAGCCCCCTGGGTCGCTGGCGGTCGCGGAGGCCCCGTGAGCGCACCCAGAACCCGTGCCGGTGACCAGCCCGACGCCGTCCCAGCCCAGGCGCCCGCGGGCGCGGCCTCGGGACCGCGCGAGCAGTGTGACCTGATCATGCAGGGTGGGATCACCAGCGGCATCGTCTATCCGGCGGCCGTCGCCGAGCTGCATGAACGCTACGACTTCCGTTCCATCGGTGGCGCGTCCGCCGGCGCGATCGGGGCCGCGCTCACGGCCGCGGCACAGTACGGCGACTACGCCCGGCGCCGTGACCCGGCCAGGCCGGGCGGGTTCGGCCCGCTGAGTGAGGCGGCCCAGCAGGTCGCCACGCCGGGCCTGCTCGTCGGCCTGTTCCAGCCGACCCGGGCGACCGCGTGGGCGTTCGGCCTGCTGTTCGGCCTGCAGCGCGCGGGCTCGTCCTGGCCAGGGCGGCTGCGGGTGGCGGCCGGTTGGGTGGCCAGGTACTTCGCCGTGCAGGTGCTGGTCGCAGGGGGGATCTCGTTCGGCGCGCTGGTGGGTGTCCTCTACGGCTTCGGCGGCAGCCTGGACCGGCAGCGCTGGTACGGCTGGCTGCTGATAGCGCTGGTTCTGCTCGTCGCGTCGCTGCTCGGCCTGCTCGCGGCCGTCCTGGTACGCGCCCTGATCACCGTCCGCGGTCTGCCCGCCGCCTTCTTCGGCGCCTGTTCCGGCATGCCGGCCGGTCGGAGCGGGAACGACGCGCTGACGCCGTGGCTGCACGGCCAGATCCAGCGCTGCGCCGGTCGCGAGGGGGGCGTACCGCTGACCTTCGCCGATCTCGCGGGCGGCCGGCGGGCCGACGAGAAGATCGCGCTGGAGATGATGACGACGGACCTCAGCGCCGCGCAGCCGCTGAGCCTGCCGTTCGCCGAGGAGCAGTTCCTCTACTCACCCGGCGAGTTCGCCCGGCTCTTCCCGGACGACGTGCTGGCCCACCTGGAGCGGGTCAGCACCCCGGTGCCGACGCCGGAAGGCGTGCTTGGACCGACGGACCTGCGGACCTTCCCCGGGCCGGATCTGCCGGTCATCGTGGCGACCCGGATGAGCCTGAGCTTCCCGGGCCTGATCTGCGCGGTGCCGTTGTGGGTCCAGGGGATCGGCCGCGGCGGCCCGGTGCGGCACTGGTTCTCAGACGGCGGGATCTCCAGCAACTTCCCGATGCACTTCTTCGACACCTGGCTGCCCACCCGGCCAACGTTCGGCCTCGATCTTGTTCCCACGCCACGGGCCAAGGGCAAGCGCGAGCCGGTCCGTGAGCCCGGCGACCCGGCCATGACGGCGACGGTCGCGCCGCCCTCGGCGGCGGGCGGCGAGCCCGTGCGCAGGGTGGCCCAGATCAACAACCTGTTCGGCTTCCTCGGCCAGATCCTCGACACGACGCTGAACTGGCGGGACACCCTGCTCGCCGAGCTGCCCGGCTTCTCCGACCGGATCCGGTCGATCCGCCTGCCCGACGGCACCGGCGGCATCCACCTGACGATGACACCGGCCCAGATCAACGACCTGGCCGCCAGCGGCGCGGTGGCCGGCCAGAGCTTCCTCACCACGTTCGACTGGGACGACCACCTGTTCGCCCGCTACACCCTCCTGATGCGCCAGCTCCAGCAGAACCTCGTCGGCGGCGGCCACGCGGACCCGGGCACGGTGACGAAGGCGTTCACCCCCGAGTTGCAGGAGCGGCTCCTACGCCTCGGTCAGGCCGAGGTGCCGGGCAGCGAGGATGCGATCTACGACGAGCAGTGGGGCCACGCCGCCCGCGACCGCACGCTCGCTCTCCTGGGCCTCGCGACCGGCTGGGCCGCCGCCCCCTCCCTGAGCTTCATCCAGGGCCCCGCCCCAACCCCACCCCCCGTCATGCGCATGCGCCCCAAGGTCTGAAGGGCCCCGGTTTCCCGACTTGCCCAGCCGGAAGATCCAAGGCCCATGGGTGGGCGCTGCGCGGACGTGGCCGCTCGCTACCGGGTCGCGACGGTGGTGGTGTCCCGGCCGGAGCGCAGCAGTGTGCCAGGGGTGGCGCCGGTCGCCCGGCCGTCGGTGACGATGCGGGTGCCGTTGACGAAGACCGCCTCGACGCCCACCGAGCCCGCGGTCAGCCGGGCGGCCCCGGACGGCAGGTCGGCTACCAGCCTGGCTGGTTCGCTGTCGACGGTCGCCGGGTCGAAGACCACCAGGTCGGCGGCGTTGCCGGTGGCGACCACCCCGCGCCCGCGTAGGCCGAACGCGGCCGCCGGCTCGCCGGTCATCATCGCCACGGCCCGCTCCAGCCCGACGAGCCTGCGGCCGCGCAGGCAGTCGCCGAGGAAGCGGGTCGGGTAGGGGGCGCCGGCCATCCGGTCGAGATGGGCGCCCGCGTCCGAGCCGCCGAGCAGCACGTCCTCGTGCTGCCAGGTCCGCGCGCGCAGGGCCCAGGACTCGGGGTTGTTGTCCGTCGGCATCGGCCACAGGACGGTGCGCAGGTCGTCGGCCGCGGCGATCTCGACCAGGGCCGCGAACGGCTCCTGCCCGCGCTCGGCCGCGATGTCCGCGACGACCCGGCCGGACAGGCCGTCGTTCGCGGGGGAGTAGGTGTCGCCGATGACGTAGCGGCCGAAGTCCGTCAGCCGCAGCAGCACCCCGGCCGCCGGGTCGTGGGCCGCGGCCAGCAGCCGCGCCTGGACCGCCGGGTCGCGCAGCGCGTCGACCCGCGCGGCGATCGGCAGCCGCATGACCTCGCCCCAGCCGGGGATCAGGTGCAGCGCGCAGAAGGTGCCCAGGCTCATGTTCATCGGGACCAGCGTCGGCATGGTCAGCGCGATCACCCTGCCCCCCAGGGCCCTGGCTCGCCGGGACGCCTCCAGCTGGCGGGGCACCCGCAGCGGCGCGGCCGAGTCGATCGTGAGCACGTTCCAGTTCAGCGGCCGGCCGGCCGCGGCGGACAGTTCGGCGAGCAGCTCGATCTCGTCGTCGCTGAACATGTCCAGGCAGCCGGGGACGATGCCCTCCAGGAAGGTCCCCTCGTGCTCGCCGACCGCCCGCGCGAGCGCCAGCAGCTCGTCCCGTTCGGCCCAGCGGGACGCGACCGGCTGGCCGTCGCCGTCGCTGTGGGTCCCGGACAGGGTGGTGGACAGGCCGAGCGCGCCGGCCTCGAGCGCGGCGTGCAGGCCCGCGGTCATCGCCGCGACGGCGGCGCCGTCCGCGGCCGAGCCGATCGCCGCCGGGCCCATGACGTAGCGGCGCAGCGCGCAGTGCCCGAGCAGGAAGCCCGCGTTGACGGCGGTCCGCCCGTCGAGCCCGTCGAGGTACTCGGCGAACGACTCCCAGCCCCAGGCGACGCCCGACTCCAGCGCCTGCAGTGGCATCCCCTCGACCCTGGCCATCATCCGGCGCAGGTAGTCGGCCTCGTCGGGGTCCGGGCGCCCGTCGCGCGGGCGCAGCGGGGCGAGCGTGAAGCCGCAGTTGCCGCCGAGCACGGTCGTCACGCCGTGCTGGCTGGACGGGCTGGCGCTCGGGTCCCACCACAGCTGGGCGTCATAGTGGGTGTGCACGTCGATGAAGCCCGGGCAGACCACCTTGCCGGCGGCGTCGACGGTCTGTGCCGCGTCGCCGGCCGGCACCGAGCCGGGCGGGCCGACCGTCACGATCAGGCCGTCCCGTACGCCCACGTCGGCGGCGCGGGGCGGCGCCCCCGTTCCGTCGACGAGCTGTCCGCCGTGTACGACCAGGTCGAGCATGGTCGCCTCCTCCCACTCGCGATCCGACAGTAGCCCGGAACCTGACGGGTCGTCAGGTTCTTCGGGAGTGCCTGCGGGGACGGCCGCCCGGACGATCGGGGACGGCGCCACGCCGTGTGCTGACGAACGGTCGGGACTTCGTCGGATCTACTTTCGCCAAAGATGCAACCTGTTCTAGTCTGTGGCGGCGCTCACGTCACCACGGCGCCTGTCGTGACAGCCGGCGGCCCCGCGCGTCGGCGCCGCTCGCGGCTGTGCACGGCGGATTGTCAACCGGACGGCGCACGCCCCGGCCGCCGCGCGACCGGTCCCAGATCGACCGGTCCCAGATCGAGCGGTCACAGACCGACCGCAGGACTGACCACGGACGACGACCCACGGAGAGGTCCGATGGCCCGCAGAAGCTCCCGCCCGTGTCCCGAGAGGCCACACCCGCGCAGCGCCCGCCGTGGCCTGGTCGGGTTGCCGGTGGTCGCGGCAGCCAGCGCGCTGTTGCTCGTCATCGCGGGCTGCACCAGGTCCACGAACGAGACCGAGACCGGCGGTGGCGACGCCGGCGGGTCACCCACCTCGGCGGCGCCCGCCGCGGCCGCGGCCGGCGACTTCGGCACCGAGAAGGGCATCTGCGGCCCGGGCTCCGCCCGCACCGCGACCGGCCGCGGCGTGACCGCGTCCTCGATCACCATCGGCACCATGGGTGACCCCGGCAGCACCGTCGTCCCGGGGCTCGGGCAGGAGTTCTTCGACGTAGCCGACGCGTTCGCCGCCTGGTGCAACAAGGCCGGCGGCATCAACGGGCGCAAGATCGTCGTCAACAAGCACGACGCCAAGCTCACCGACGTCGCGGCCCGCACCCTGGACGCCTGCCAGACCGACTTCATGCTGGTCGGCGGCGGCAACGTCCTGGACGCCCCAGGGGTCCAGCCGAGGATCGACTGCAAGCTCGGCGCGCTCCCGGCCTACGGCGTCTCCCCGCAGTCGTTGAACGCCCCGCTGCAGCTGCGGGCGGCGCCGAACACCGCGAACCGCTACCCGGTCGCCGGGTTCCTCGCGATGGCCCGGATGTTCCCCGACGCGATGAACGCGATCGGCATCAGCGGCAGCTCGCTCGCGGACATCCGCCCGCAGGGCCTGCGGCTGCAGGAGGCGCTCACCCAGCTCGGCTACAAGGTGGCCGACTACCAGGAGCCGCCGGCGCTGGTGACGAACTGGCGCCCGTACGTCGAGGAGCTCAAGGGCAAGGGTGTCCAGGGCTACGAGGCGATCGGAGTCCAGGACCTGACCCCGGTGGTCACCGCGATGAACGACGTCGGCCTGAACCTGAAGTACATGATCATTGAGAACCAGCTCTACGACCCCAAGACCATCGCGGGCGCGAAGAGCACGAAGTTCCCGCCGACCTGGCTGGTCATGGACCACCTGCCGTTCGAGCTGGCCGCGCAGAGCCCGGTCACCCAGGAGGCCGTCGACCTCGTCCACGCCACGGTCCCGAACGCGAAGCTCACCGCCTTCACCGCGCTCGCGCTGAGCTCCTGGGTGCTCTGGGCCAAGTCGGCGACGGCCTGCGGCGACACCCTGACCGTGGACTGTGTACTCGCGAAGGCGGGCACGCAGTCCGCGTGGACCGCCGGCGGCCTGTACCCGACGATCGACCTCAAGCCAGGTGAGCAGGAGGTCTCACACTGCTACCTGCTGATGAAGGTCACGCCGAACGGCTTCGTCTACGACAAGACCGCGACGGCGCCCAACCATGGCTTCTTCAACTGCTCCGACAAGAACGTCGTCACCCTCGCCAACCCGTTCACGACATGACGGCGGGCGCGTTACCCGGGACCGGACCCGGGCCGGTCAACTTCGCGGACATGCTGGAGCTGGTCGCCGACGCGGTGCCCGACCGGCCCGCGCTGGTCGCGGGCGCGGTCCGGCTGACGTTCGGTGAGCTCGACGCGCGGGTCGACCGGGCGGCGCGGCTGCTGCGCGGCGCCGGGGTCCGGCCGGGCGACCATGTCGGGCTCTACGCGACGAACCGGGCCGAGTGGGTCGAGTCGATGTTCGCCTGCATGAAGCTGCGGGCGACGTCGATAAACATCAACTTCCGGTACGTCGTCGCGGAGCTGCGTTACCTGGCCGACAACGCCGACCTGGTGGCGCTCGTGGTCGAGCGGCGCTACCTGCCGACGGTCGCGGGCGTCCTCGCGGACGCCCCGGCGCTGCGGCTGCTCGTCGTGCTGGAGGACGGGACCGACCCGGCCGACGACGGCGGCCTCGCGGCCCTCACCGGCCCGGGCGGGGCGCTGGCCGACCGCGGGATCCGGCTGGCCGGCTACGAGGACGCCTCGGCCGAGAACATCCTGGCCGACGACGCCCCGGTCCGGGTGCCGCGCAGCGGTGACGACCGGTTCATCCTCTACACGGGCGGCACCACCGGGATGCCCAAGGGCGTCATCTGGCGGCACGAGGACCTGTTCCACGCCGCCATCGGCCGTCCGCTCCCGGACGGCTCGGCGCCGCGGGAGCTGGCAGACATCCTGGCGCACACGGCCAGCCCGCCGCTGCACTACCTGGTGATGGCCCCGCTGATGCATGGCGCGGCCGAGCTGTCGGTGCTGATCAGCATCGGCACCGCGGGGACGATCCTGCTCTGGTGCGGCCGGCACTTCGACCCCCACGACGTGCTGCGGCTGGCGGCCGCCGAGCGGGCCAGCACGATGACCGTCGTCGGCGACGCGATGGCCCGCCCGATCGCCGACGCGCTCGCCGAGGCCGCCGGCCGCTACGACCTGTCCGGGCTGCTCGCGCTGTCGAACACCGGTGCGCCGATGTCCCCACGGGTCCGGGCGGACCTCGCCGCCGCGCTGCCGAACGTCTTCCTGCTCGACTCCTACGGCGCCTCCGAGTTCGGCCACAACGGCTCGGAGGCCGGCGGCAAGCGCGTCTTCCAGCTGACCCCGGACACGCTGGTCCTCGACGAGAAGCTGGAGCCGGTGGCACCGGGCTCGCCGGAGCCCGGCCGGATCGCCCGGCGCGGCAGCATCCCGCTCGGCTACTACAAGGACGAGGCCAAGACCGCTTCGACCTTCCTGCACGACGCCCGCGGGGTCCGCTGGGTGGTGCCCGGCGACCTCGCCCTCGTCCGCGCGGACGGCACCGTGCGGCTGCTCGGCCGGGGCAGCGCGGTCGTGAACACCGGCGGCGAGAAGGTCTTCCCGGACGAGGTCGAGGACGCGCTCAAGACGCACGGGGCCGTGTTCGACACGGCGGTCGTCGGCGTCCCGGACGAGCGGTACGGCGAGCGGGTCGTCGCCCTGGTCGCGCTGCGGGAGGCCGCGGCGACCGCGCCCGGCGGCGCTCCGACGGTCGCCGACCTGATCGCGCACACCCGGCTGCAGGTGGCCGGCTACAAGGTGCCCAAGGAGATCCATCTCGTGGACGAGATCGCCCGTAACCCGGCCGGCAAGCCGGACACCGGCTGGGCCAGGACGACGGCGCTGCTGCTCTCGCGCGCCGCGGCCACCGCGCCGGCCGCCGCGCCGGCTCCCGAGGAGGTGAGCGCATGACCACCACGGCTGACCCGACTGCGGCGCCCGCGCGGGCGCCGCAGGTCGGTGACCTCTACCGCCCGTCGTTCCTGCCGGACCTGCTGATCGCCGCGCTCGGGCGCAACCCCGACCGGCCGGCGGTCTACATCGGCGACGTCGCGCTCACCGCCGCCGAGGTCGCCGCCGAGATCAGCCGGTACGCGCAGGCCTATGCGTCGGTCGGCCTGCGGGTCGGCAGCCGGACCGCGATGCTGTCGCCGAACCGGCCCGAGGTCCTGTTCGCGATGGGCGCGAACATGATCACCGGCTGCCGCTCGACGTCGCTGCACCCGCTCGGCTCGCTCGACGACCACGTCTACGTCCTCACCGACGCCGAGGTCGAGACGCTCGTCGTGGACGAGAAGTTCGCCGAGCGGGCGGCCGAGTACGTCCGCCGGGTGCCGACCCTGCGCCAGGTGGTGACCTTCGGGTCGACCGACCTCGGCCCCAACCTGCTGGAGCTCGCCGCCGGGTTCGAGCCCAAGCCGCTGAAGGCGCCGGACGTCGGCCCCGACGACGTCGGTGGCCTCACCTATACCGGCGGCACGACCGGCAGGCCCAAGGGCGTCATGGGCACCTACCGCGGCGCGGCGGCCATGACGAACATCCAGCTCACCGAGTGGCAGTGGCCCGACGAGCCGCGGTTCCTGATGTGCACCCCACTCAGCCACGCGGGCGCCGCCTTCTTCATCCCGGTGTTGCTGCGCGGCGGCTGCCTGGTGGTGCTGCCCGGCTTCGAGCCCGGCCTGGTGATCGAGGCCATCGAGAAGTACAAGATCAACTCGACCATGCTGGTCCCGACGATGATCTACGTGCTGCTCGACCACCCGAAGCTCGCCAGCACCGACGTCTCCAGCCTGAAGACGATCTACTACGGCGCCGCCGCGATGTCGCCGACCCGGCTCGTCGAGGCGATCGGCCGGTTCGGCCCGATCTTCTTCCAGTACTACGGCCAGTCCGAGTCGCCGATGACGATCACCGTGCTTCGCAAGGAGGAGCACGACCTCTCCCGGCCCGAGCGGCTGGCCAGCTGCGGGCGGCCGGTGCCGTGGGTGCGGGTCGCGCTGCTGGAGGAGAACGGCAACGAGGTACCGGACGGCGAGCCGGGGGAGATCTGCGTGCGGGGCCCGCTGAACTGCGGCGGCTACTGGAAACTGCCCGAGCAGACGGCCGAGCTGTTCCGGCACGGCTGGCTGCACACCGGCGACATCGCCCGCCGCGACGCCGAGGGCTTCCTCTACATCGTCGACCGCAAGAAGGACATGGTCATCTCCGGCGGGTTCAACATCTTCCCGCGGGAGATCGAGGACGTTCTCGCCACGCACCCGGCGGTGGCCGCCGCGGCCGTCATCGGAGTGCCGGACGAGAAGTGGGGCGAGGCCGTGAAGGCCGTCGTCGTGCGCCGCCCCGGCGTCACCACCCCCGAGGACGTGCTCACCGGCGAGCTGACCGCGCTGGTCCGGGACCGCAAGGGCTCCCACCACGCGCCGAAGACCATCGACTACGCCGACTCGATCCCGGTCAGCCCGCTGGGCAAGCCCGACAAGAAGGCCCTACGGGCCCGGTACTGGTCCGACACGACCCGCCAGGTGAACTGACCCGGCCGCCACCGTTGGACTGACCCAGCCCCCGCCACGGTCGCGGGCGGCTGGGCCGGTCGGCGCGGCCAAAGGACGTGCGCGGGATCGCGGCTCACGGAAGGATCTGGGAAACGGGCGCCGCGAGCGGTCCGGGCGTCCGCCGGTCCACCCACCCATGCTGAACAGCGATTCCGCGCAACCGTGTTGAGGAGTAGCCATGCCCGTCATCGTCGCGACCATGATCCCGAAGGCGGACCAGGTCGACGAGGTCCGCGCGATCCTGGTGGAGCTCATCCCCGAGGTGCACGAGGAGGCGGGCTGCAAGCTGTACTCGCTGCACGAGGCCCCCGGCAAGTTCGTCTTCGTCGAGGAATGGGCCGACGACGCCGCGATGGCCGCGCACGGCACCGGTCCCGCGATCGGCAAGATGTTCAGCGCGTTGGACGGCCGCCTCGACGGCCCGCCCGACCTCGTCTTCCTGACCCCGGTCCCCGCCGGCGACCCGGCCCTGGGCCAGCTGCGCGCCTGAGCGGCTTCGGCTGATCGCGCGCGCTCGCCCCTCACCGCCCGTGGCGGCGAAGCGGCGCGCGGAGCCGGCGAATCCCGTAGGTCCTGGCGTACCGCGGGTATTCGCCGAACCGCCGCAGTGGCCAGAGCGCGTTGGTCCCGTCGGTCGAGCTCGCGTGCAGCAGCAGGAAGTCGTCGCCGACCCGGTCGCCGGTGTGAATGGCCACGTGGTTGACCGCGAAGTCGCGAAAGTTGATCAGCTCGCCGTCCCGGAAACGCGGCACGAACTCCTCCGGCGGCACCGGCGGGTCGGCGACCCCGAACCAGACGAGGTCGCCGGCCCGGGGCCGGGCCGGGGCGGGCACCGGCTCGAAATGCGCCCGGTCGCGGAACATCTCCAGTGACCGCAGCGAGGCGGGCAGCCGATGGCCGAAGAGGTCCTGGATGACGAGGTGCGCGAGCGCCACACAGTTCAGCCCGCCGCGCAGGGCCTCGGCGCGGCTCTCGACCCTGGCCGGTCCCCGCGACCACTCGTACCGGAAGGCCGGGTCGAGGTAGGTCCGGAAGACGTCGTCCATACGGCGGCCACCTCCCGGCCGAGCCTAGCGAGATCCGGGTCGGAAGACCGGCCGTCGCGCCCGATCGAGTTGCTGGTCCTGTCCCGGGCGCCGTCCGGGTGTGGTTGGCTTGTCTGACCGGTTTCCCTGTTCCGAGGCCACAGGAGGCAACGTCGTGACCGTCGACGTGACGAAGGGTCGAAGCGTCGCGCTCGGCAAGGATGGCGGCCTCGTCAGGGTGACCGTCGGCCTCGGCTGGGACCCGGCGCCCCGCGGCGCCGAGGACGACTTCGACCTGGACGCGAGCGCGCTCGCGCTGGGCGCCGACGATCTGATCATCTCGCCGCAGTACTTCGTCTTCTTCAACAACCTGGCCAGCCCCCGCAACGAGATCGTCCATCTGGGCGACAACCTGACCGGCGAGGGCAGCGGCGACGACGAGCAGATAGAAGTGCACCTGGACGGCCTGTCGACGTCGGTCGTCCGGGTCGTCTTCGCCGTCACGATCCACAACGCCGACTACCGGCACCAGAGCTTCGGCGACGTGCGTAACGCCTTCATCCGGGTTGTCGACTCCGGTCACGGCCTCGAGCTGGCCCGCTACAACCTGTCGACCGACGCGGCCACCGAGACCTCGATGCTGTTCGGCGAGCTCTTCCGGGCGAATGGCGGCTGGGGGTTCCGGGCGCTCGGTCAGGGCAGGACCGACGGGCTCGCCGGCATCGCCCGGCAGTTCGGCTTCGCCGTCTGAGCGACGCGGCCTGGCGAGCCCGGCCGCGTGCGCCCAGGCGAGGTCCGTCGCCCGCGACCGGTGGGAGAACGCGTCAGACCGGGATGCCGGCCGTGCGCGCCGCCTGGAGCCAGGCCGGGAACTCCGACAGCAGCCGCTGGTAGAGCACCGCGTCGTCGATCTCGTCCAGGTCGTCCACGGCGAAGAACCCGGCGTTGTCGACCACGCGTCCCGACAGCGTGTCGAGCTTCTCCAGGATCCCGTACTGCGCCTTCCCGACGCCGACGAACTGCCAGAAGATCGGCAGCTTCGACGCCTGCCGCAGCAGGTCCGCGATCATCCTGTCCCGGTAGAGGCCGCCGTCGGTGAGCACCAACACCAGGGCGGGCGGCGGCGACGGCGCCCGGCCGAAGTGGTCGATGATGGCCGCGATGACCTTCTGCTCCTCGTTCTGGCCGCCGATGCCGTCCCAGTTCGGGATCGGCCAGCCGGCGTCCCGGGCCGCCTCCTCGCGAGCGAGCGTCGCCTCCGCGCCGCCGTGACCGGTCGTGGCCTTCCGCTGCCGGACGTACAGCGGGATCCAGTCGGCCAGGTAGTCCACCCGCAGCGGCGGCAGCGCCAGGGTCTCGGTCGCGTACGACCAGACGTCCAGGGTGCCGTCGTCGTCCATGCTCGCGGCGACCGCCGCGATCCGCTCGACGACGCGGCCCACGGTGCCGCGCTTGTACAGCGGCCGCATCGAGCCGGACGCGTCGAGGGCCAGCCCCACCCGCGCCTGCTTGCCGGTCAGGCCCTGCTTGGACAGCACGACCTTCACCGCCTGCTTGCGCAGGTCCAGGCGCTTGCGCATGTCGATCTTCGCGTCGCCGGTCGACGGGAGGTCGAGCGCCTTCGCGGGCGGCGAGACGTCCTCGTCGCCGCCGACGTCGACGCCGTAGTCGGTGGCCAGGCCGGCGAGGCCCGAGGCGTAGCCCTGGCCGACAGCCCTGACCTTCCACGAGCCGGCGCGCCGGTAGACCTCGACGACGACCAGCGCCTTCTCCGGCCCCAGCGGCGGCGCGGTGAAGGTGGCGACCTCCTGGCCGGTGGAGAGGTCCTTCACCGCGGCCCACACGCCGAGGCCCCCGAAGGTCAGCTCCGGGGTGACGACGTCGATCGTCGCCGTCACCACGATCGCCTCGACGTCCGCGGGCTGCCGGGCCGGATCGATCGTGACGACCTCGGCCTGGCCGTCGGGGGAACGCCCGATGTGGCGGACCGTGCCGTCCGGGCTGCTCGGCGCGTTGAAAAAGACCATGTCCGCGTCCTCGCGGACCTTTCCGGTCGCCCCGAGCCGCAGCGCGCAGACGTCGAGTGACGTCCGGGATCCGGCGGCGTCGGCGGTCCGCCAACCCACGGTGATCTCGACGGGCCGATCCGGAAGCGCGGTGTTCGCGCCTTTTGTCAGTTCCACGCGCGTAGTATCGCGCGCCGCGCCGCGCCGCCCCGTTCTAAGGCGTCGTTCTCAGGCGTCGGCCAACGCCTCGGCCCACTCGGCGGCGATGGCGCCGAAGACGGCCGGGTCGCCGTCGCGGTTCCAGTAGGCCGTCGCGACCTGGACGGCGGTCGCGCCCGCCCGCAGGAAGTCGGCCACGTCGCGGCCGGTCGTCACCCCGCCGGCGCCGACGATCTCCACCGACGCGGGCAGCAGCCGGCGCAGCTGGCGGACCTGGCCGAGCGCGACCGGGCGCAGCGCCGGCCCGGCGAGGCCGGCCAGCTCGACTCCGATCACCGGCCGGCCGGCGTCGTCGAACGCGAGCCCGTTCGGGAACGTGTTGCTCGCGCAGACGTAGCGCGGGCCACCGCCCGCCGCGACCGCCGAGGCCAGGACCGAGGCGAGACCGGCGAGCGCCTCCGGGTCCGAGAACGGCGAGATCTTCACGCCGTACGGGACCCGTGTCGGGGCGTCCAGCAGGGCGGCGTCGACGGCGGCGAGGATCGCGGCGGTCTGGCCCTCGTCGAAGCAGGCGATCCGCTTCTGGGTGCCACCGTCCCAGACGTTCGGGCAGGCGAGGTTGAGCTCCAGCAGGTCGACGCCGGTCGGGGCGGCCGCCGCGGCGCACCGCGCGTAGTCGTCCACGCTGAAGCCGGCCACGCTCAGGATCAGCGGCTTGCCGGCGTCGTGCGCCGCGCGGGCCATCGCCGGCAGCTGCTCGACGTAGTACGCGAGCCCGCGGTTGGGCAGCCCGAGCGCGTTCAGCGAGAAGCCGTCGCCGGCGTGATAGGTCGCGCCGGAGTTGCCCGTGCGCGCGGCCACGGTGATCGAACCGACGACGATCGCCGCCGCGGCCGACCGGGCCAGCTCCTGGACGTCGTCGAGCGACTTGCAGGTCCCGGCAGCGTTCATGACCGGGTGCTCGAGGTCGATCCCACACAGCAGCGGCATGCCGTCCCCATCCCTTCGGGCCCGCGCGGCCGACGTCGCGATCGGCGGCGCCCTCCATCCTGCCTGGAAAGTCTGCCTGGAAAGCGCCACGGGCCGGACAGGAAAGAGGTACGACGAAACGGGTGGTGGAGCGTGGGTTAGCCGAGCACGCCGGTGAGCGGCACGGAGCCACTCGTGGACTGCCCGAGCGCGAAGCACTTGCCGGTGTCGTGCCGGTACCCGGTGAGGAAGGCGGCCGCCCGCTGGTCCGGCGTGCCGTGGGCATCCGGGTCGGACGGCGACTCCTTGTGGAACCAGCTGTCACCCAGGCTGAAGAAGAGCACCGAGCCCTTGGCCACGTCGACCCCGGGCAGCCGCTTCGCGTCGTGCGAGAACTTCGCCTCCGTGCCGGCCAGGCAGTCGGCCTGGTTCTCCTCCGAACGCGACACCACGCCGACCCGGTTGGTCAGCCGGGAGACCCGGTGGCCGAGCTCGTGCATGAGCACGAACATCGGGAAGGACGGGCCGCCCTGCTGGTAGAGGCGCGCCATGAAGTCCTGGCTGTACGCGACGGTGTCGTCGAGCCGGCAGTAGAACGCGTTGCCCTTGAAATCGTCCGCGTTCCGGTCCTGCGCGCCGCACTGGTCGTCAGGGATCTGGCCGTCGCGGTAGACGACGAACCGGGGGGCGGTCCAGACGCTGCCCAGCTGCTGCGCCCAGAACGTGTTCACCGCGCCCGGGCAGCCGACCGGCCCGGTGATCACCTTCAACGCGTCGGCCTCCGTGGTCGCGGCGCCACCGCAGTCGGAGCCGGCCGCGGTCCCGCCGCTCCCGCCGGGCGCGGCGGCGGGCGAGGTGGTCGAGGCGGTGGTGGTCGAGTCGACCGGGTTGCAGCCGCTGAGCATTCCCACGGACAACGCCACCGAAACAGAGATAGCGGCGAATGCCGCCCATTTCGTTCGCACGCCGCGACCGTACCGGGTACCCGCCCGAGCGCCGTTGCCCCGTCGGGACGGCGACAGTCATCCGCGGTACCGCCGGTGTCACGGGACAGACCCTGCGCTATCCGGACGACGCAGGTCGCGCCCGCCGACGCCCGGCGGTTGGTCAGGGCCGAGAGAGCGCCAGGATGCCGGACTCGTGGGGGATCGGGAGTGTAGACCGGTCGATTGTGGGTAATTTCCGGTCCGGGACATCCCCCAGACATTCATAACCGGGAGAAACAGTGGCCGACACGCGGGTCTACACCAGGACGAGTCTCGGAACGATCATCTACCTCGTCATTGGTCTGATCATCACGATTAGCCAGGGCTACTGGCACATCGACCGGTGGGACGGCCATTTCACGGGCAGCCTGCTCACCGCGATCGCTGCCACCCTTCTTTGGCCGATCTCGCTCTTCTACACCTTCATTCTCACCCACCGGTGACCTCGCGTTCCGCGTGGTCGGTCACTCGGATCGGCCCGCCCGCGGGGCCGGCCGACCCGGGGAGGGGGCCAGTTGAGCCCCCATTGTGTGGCGCCGCGCCGG
>NZ_JADWYX010000003.1 GCF_016786355.1 Frankia sp. AgB1.9 | reverse complement strand
ACAACGGATCATTCCGGCCGGATCTCACCACCTGATCCACAGCCGACCAGCCCACGCACTTCTCAAACAGGCCCTAGGGCGGTGTGAGCGGCGGTGTGGCTGGCCTGGTCTGGAAGCTGATGTTCCAGTCTTCGCGTTCCGGCTCGCCGGCCATGGCTACTTCCCATCGGTAGCGTGTGCCCGCGGCCAGTGCCAGCGGCGGCACGCTGATCGCTAGCGGGATCTGCACGGGAGAGCCGTCAGTCAGACCGGGGGGACGACCCGCCTCCATAGTCGCTTCGAGCTGTACCGACTGAGGCCCGACCGGCCCCGGCTGGATGACCGGCGCGCCATCCTGATCGTGTAGCGCGAGGCGCAGCGTGAACGGCGCGTTCGCTCTGTCCCAGGGGACCTCGATCAGGAGGCCGAGGGCCGACGGGGCCGGCGACGGGCCGATGATGTTCCAACCACCGCCGAGGATGTACAGCTTGCCCTCCGCGACCTGGGCGGCGTCACAGAGGATCATGGTGAGTTTCACGGAGCTACTCCTGATCCCACTCGCGCGACGAGCACACGGCGGCCTACCAGCAAGAGCCCGCTCTGCACGTCGACATCTGAGCTGATACCTGTACCTGTGTTCACCGCGCTCGGACCACCGCCTCCGGTGAGCATGAGCTTCAAGCTCGCCGCGAGAGGCGGTCGTCGAACGCGATGAGGTCAGTCTTCAGGAAGAAGCCGATGCCAGCGTGCCGGCCTGTCGGTTCGACCGGTTGCCCCAGGTCCGTCACGGTCAACCGACCTACCTGCGCGACACCCAGGGTTAGAGGGCAGGCCGCTGGGGCCTGGTGGTCAGCTCGGGTCGGTGAGCTGCGCCAGCCAGGCTTGGAAGGTCATCGGCGGTGGGATCTTGGCGTGCGCTGGCGGTGGGGAGTGCCTGCCAGCGGTCGAGCTGGTCGCCGCAGACCTCGATGATTCTCTCCGCGATCTGCTCGGCCTGGTCGCCGCAGCCGAGTACACGGCGGCGGGCAGAGATGAGATCCAGGAGTTCTGGGGTGGTGTAGGTCGGCCAGGGCGTGGTCGTGTCGCGTAAGACGGTCGCGGTGCTGATGCGCAGGGCAAGGCTCGCTGGGCTGCCGCTGCGGCGGGCGGCGAAGAAGGTGCCGTCGGCGGTCACGGTCACCGACCTGGTGCGGCGGGACTTCCACCGCGACGGGCCGAACGAGCTGTGGGTTACCGACATCACCGAGCACCCCACCCGCGAGAGCAAGGTCTACTGCTGCGTCGTGTTGGATGTCTTCTCCCGCCGCGTCGTCGGCTGGGGTATCGACTCACGGGCCCGCGCCGAACTGGCGACCTCGGCGCTCGGGATGGCGATCGAGTCCCGCAGCAACGACGAGCAGATCCCCGGCGGGATCATTCACGCCGACCACGGCACCCAGTTCACCTCGTGGACCTTCACCGAGCGGGCCCATCGCGCCGGTCTCCTACCCTCACTGGGCACCGTCGGGGATGCCTACGACAACACGCGGTCGCGGAGGCGTTCTGGGCACGAATGCGGACCGAGCTACTCAACCGGCAAGGCTGGAACACCCGCGTCGAGCTCGCCAAATGCGATCTTCGAGTACATTCAGGGGTTCTACAACCGCCGTCGACGCCACTCCGCTCTCGACTGGCAGACCCCGCTAGAGTTCGAATCCGTGGCCCACCAGCCGACCACGAACTCCTGACCAGCGTGTCCAGGCAACGGGGGCACCCCCAAGGTGTCCGTGCTCAGGGGCCAAGCTCAGGCCGCGCTTTGCTGATTATCGAGCCCGGTCGGTGGCATCGGCTGGGGTGGATGTAGCCGTTTCGGCGGCTCGACGTCAATATCGGTTTCGGTCCTGTCTGGTCTCGTGAGGGGCCTGGCGGTGGGAGGCCAGAGGCCGGCGAGCTGAACCAGGCTGAGGCGACCGGTCCCGGGCCGGGCGAGGGGCAGCCAGCGGGTGAGGGTGGCATCGAGATGCTCGTCGGGTTCGGCGAGGTCTGCGGCGGTCGTCGCGATCGGGACCCGCGCCGGATGGTCGAGGCCGCGCAGCGCCTCAGCGAGCACGTCGCGCAGACGCGCTTCGCGGCGCAGGGTGGTGGTCCAGATCAGGATCGGCGTGTGGATGTTGGTCGCCTGCGCGAGCCGATCGTAGGCGTTGATCTTGAAGGTGAGGCGGCGGAGGGTCTCGGTGCCGAAGTCCAGTTCGAGGAACCACTCGACCTCGCCACGGCCCTGCTTCCAGCGGCCATAGGCATCCGGGCGCACAATGTCCCCGAACGAGCGGGCGCACCGTTCCTCGGACCACCACGCCGTCAACCGAGCCGGCGACTCAGGCTGACGGGCGTGGTGGATCAGCCGGGTGAACATCCCGTTGACCGCGACCCGGTGCGCGAGATGCAGGGAGTGGGCGATACCGACGGCCCGGTCATGCTGGTAGCCGATCTTCTTCGGGTCCAGGCCGTCCTCATGCGCCAGCACCGCGGCGCCCGCGATGTCCAGGACGTAGTGCATGGGCGACAGGCCGCTGGTCGCGAGCGGTTGGAAGCGGTCGAGGACCCGCCAGCGGTACAGCTCCAGCAGACGGATGTTCGCCGAGCGGCGGGTCTCCCAGCCGAGTTCGACGATCTGGTGGGTCGTCAGGACCCGGTGTTCGTGGATCATCCGGACGATCCAGCGGTCGCGTGGGGTGAGGTGGCGGGCCAGCCACAGTTGGTGCTCGCCGGAGGACACGACGCGGGCGGCGGGACGGTTGTAGTTACGGCGGCCGAGGTAGGTCTGCTGCGGCGGATTCGTGATCATGAGTGGGGTCTCCTTAAGGGTTGGTCAGTCAGATGAGGGTGGGTGGGGCAGATCGCACAGACAGGCAGGGAAGGACGGGAAGCTGGGGCCGGTCGCGGGCGAGCGGGCCGGCGCAGGTCCGTGTCCGGATGCGCCGCCCGCTGGCACGCGGGATGCGTGCCTGTCCCCTCCGGCGGGGGCCGTTACCCGACCGTGGCGAGCAGGCCGGCCGTGGCCCGCTCGACGGGACCGAGGTCCACCAGATCAAGATCGTCCGAGACGATGTCCGCCGCGTCCCCGTCCGCGGGCTGGCTGTGCGCAGGTGGCGGGAACGAAGCCGTGGCGATCGAGGGCGGGTCGATCGAAGCGTGTTCGCCGAGGACCCGGTGGGCGTCGGCGCGTAGCTCCTTCACCAGCGCCCGCGCCCGCTTCGAACCGACCTTCAGCCGCCGGCGCAGCTCGTCCGAGGAGATCGGCCGACGGTGTTCCTCCCAGTAACGGGCATCCTCACGCCGCGCCCGTTCCAACAGCCCACCATCCACCAGCGGACCGGACCCGTCCGCCGCGCACTGCGCCGGCACCGCCGCCACCGGCGCCACCTCCCGGACCACCCGCACCGGCGGGACCACCGGCACGACAGCGGACCGCGCCGGTGTGCCAGCCTCCACCGGCCGCCGATCGGACTCGGCCATGGCAGCGGATAGCGGCACAGGGTGGCGCATCGCGCGCAACAACCCCGGACCGACCTCGCTCCATCCGAACAGCAAAGCCGGTCCGACCGCGTCGAACGCCGCCTTCCCGTACTCCCCCGCGATCACCGGCTCGGCGACGTTCAACGCCAACGTCACCAGACTCGAAAACACCAGCAGACGGCGCGCCGGACGCAACAACTCGACCGGCGCACCCTGCACCGCCAACTGCCGCGTCCCCAACAAAAGGCCCACCACAGACAGATCCACCGCCGGAGCCACCAGCGGCGCCACCCACACCGGCACCCCGAGGCGCAACCCCAGCTGGAACACGTTGCCGAACCCAAACGCAAACGTCAGACCCACAACCACAACCATGATCACCGTGACGAGCGTGACCGTCACATCACCGCCGGCCGGCCGCTGTCCCGTCGCGGTCGCACCATCGGGAGCCATCAGGCGCCACCCCCGCCAACCGCCCGCGCACCCACCAGATCCGAGGCACTACCCGGCGTAATAGGCACCGGCACACGCGCCGACACCACCAAGGCGGCCCTCGCTTGAACACGCGATGATGCTGTCCGAGCCTCCCCGGGGGCACCTTCCATGTCTGACCAGCGCGTTTACGACGCCGGGCGATCATCGTGGCCAAGCGCTTCGGTCGTAGGCCTATTAACTTTCAACGGTGCGACGCTCCGACGGGCGCGGGCGGGTGGCGGCCCGACGCGCCCGCCGAGCACGGCGCGCCAGCGCCGCGCGCAGGCGGCTGCGCGGCGGGTCGTCGGGTCCTGGCCGTGCACGGCGTGTGCGGCGCGATAGCGAGAAGGTGACGTGCGTGAATCGGTTCCGTCGCCGCCGTCATCTGCGGGCGGTCAAGCGCGCTTGGTCGCGCGTCGTCCATGACTGCCAGTGCCCGGACCTCTAGTACTGCCCGGCAAGCGACGACATCGAGTGCCCGCGCCATAGCGGTTTCGACACTTGCTGTGATCGACAGCAGGAACACATTCCGGCTCGGTCCGGCGACCTCTCGCAAGATTCGGGCTGAGCTGGCCGTGCATGGCGTGTGCGGCGCGCCACGCGATCCCTACGGGTGCGGGATCTCCGTGGCCTCGGCGCGACCCTGGCCGCGATCCTTCTTCGGCCGGAAGATCAGAGCGGCGAGAATCGTGTAGAGGGCGCCCATCGCGAACGCGGCTGCATAACCGTCGTGCCCGTCGCCCGTCCAAGCACCGAACCGTTCGCTGGCTTCCGGTACCACCAACGGAGGGCAAGCCGAGAGAGCGGCGAACAGGACCAACCGCCACCAAGCCATACGCATCGCCAGATCTTCACATAGCCGAGGCGGTCCCCGGGCCCAACGCTCGCGCCGCCTTTGCAACGCCTGGAGGTCCGCGCGCCCGCTGCTGGTGGGCAATGGTCGGTCGAGCACGAGGAAGCTTCATGTCTGGTCTGACCTCCAAGTGGGTCGGATCAAGGACCCCGGCCGGTGGTGGAGTCACCGCGTCGGGGTCCGCCGTTCCGGGGGGTGGAGTCCCCCAGAAACGGAGAAGGCGGCGCCGGTGGTGCCGCCAACCCGCACTCAAAGTATGTGTCGTATTTTGAGTGCTGTCTAGTACTTTATCTACGGGTCCCTACGCGACGACCCCGCATCGGTCCGCCAGGCCGCGTAGGTCCTGGTCAGAGCGCCATCCAGGGTCCTGGAGTAGGTCGCGGACCAGGACGCGGACTTTTGGGTGGTCTCGGATCTGCTCAGGCGCGATGCGCTCGGCCTCCAGAAGAGCGGCGATGGCGTCCCCGCGGTCGCGGCGCTGAGCGTGGGCGCGCGCCACATCCACCAGGAAGCGGCCACGCCGTTCCGCCGACAGCCCGGTCGTGTCGACGCGGCCGGCGCGGTCGAGCGCATCGCCAGCGTCGCCCAGCTCGACCGCAACCGCGACCGCATGCAGCGCCACGTTCGCCGGGCCGAACTCAAGATTGAAATCGTTCCGACCTGCGCCAACGACACCAGCGAGTGTTTCAGCCTCCTCAATGGCCTGCCACGCCGAGCGCCGATCGCCGCGGCGGGCCTCGATGATCGACCGCACCAGACACAGCGCGCCTAGCGCGGACTGTCCCTCGACTCCCAGCCCCTCCGGGCCGGTGCGGAGCGCCTCCGCGGCCACCGTCGCGGCATGCCGGGCCTGCTGAAGACGGCCAGCGCTGAGGAACGTGTGCGCCAGGCGGTGATGGCCGGCGGCCACCAGCCCCCGGTTCCCCGCGCGCTCGGCCGCGAACAGCGCGCGGTCCGCGGCCAGCCACGCAACCTCGATGTCACCAACCTTGACGAACAGTTCCGTGACGGCCTGGTAGACGGCAGCCAAGGCCCGAGCGACCGCCGGCCGCTGGTCGGGCACTGCGGAGCGGACCGCGGATTCCAGTTCACTGATGAGCGGGACGAGTGCCGGGCCGGCGTCGGTGTAGCGGGACGCATGGACCAGCGACCAGGCGTCGTCCGCGCGGTCCTGGGCGTCCCCCGCGGACGACACCTCCCCCGCCGTCCCTGAAAACAGCAGCGGCAACGCGGGATGACCTGTCAGCGCGAGGCGAAGCGCGGTCCGCCACGACTCGGCGTCGGGCTCGACGGGTTCGGCCGGCGCGTCTGGCGCGAGATCGGACACGGGAACGCCGAGCACTTCGGCGACCTGAGCGAGCACCGACAGGCGGTCGACCTTGCGAGTGTTCCGCTCAACCTGCGAAACCCAGCTCTCCGAGCGACCGATCAGGCGGCCAAGCTCGACTTGAGAGAGTCCGCGTCGTTTGCGGTAGAACGCGACCCGTTCGCCGAGCGAAGGGAGCGGATCTGTCATCGCGCACCGGCCGGCAGGCCCTTGCCATCGGCAACGGTCACGAACTCAACCCGCGGCGGTCCAGACAGGAACTCTTCGCGCGCTGAGAGGAAGGCCCGAACGTGGTCCTGGCGCTCGTGCTCGTCGAACGCCGAGCGGTCCCGATAGACCTCGTAGAAGATCCGGGCGTCAGCGTCGCCATCAACGGTGTGCGTCAGGTATAGCAACGTTCCCGGCTCGGACGACACGATCAGCGGCAACGTCCGAGCCACCAGCCCGTCGAATCCTTCCGCCGCACCGGGCCGCAGACTGAACCGGACCACCAAGCCGAACATAGATCCTCTTCCCTGTGGATGGACGTCCCGAGTCCAACGATCCTGCCACAGGTCGCATTCCCGCGAACACCCCGCACTAACAGTGCGACTCGGCCACCGGGTCGCTGGTCAACGAGGTGTCGATCAGGGGTGTTCGCCTCGGAACGACTCGGCATCGTCGGCGCAGCTCGGGCGAGAGTCACCGGTAGCGGGGGTGTCGCGGCCGTTACGTTCTGCGTCGTGCGGCGGGGGGTGGTCGAACTCCCCGGCGCGGGCGCCCTGGAGAAACGCATGCCACGCGGCGGGCGGGAGGGTGAGTGTGGGGCCGCCGGGGTCGATGACGTCGCGCAGGCATACCCCGGGCGTGGCCGTCTGGGGAAGCGCGACCAGGAGCGGGGTGCCCCGTAGGCCCTGGCCGAAGCTGGAGACCTGCCACGTCGGCCCGCCGGCTTCCCGCCACGTGGCCGGTGCGGGCGCGTCGGGGGCTGCCGGTTCTGGGGCGGGGCGGTCGAACTGTCCGGCGCGGACGCCATCAAGGAAGGCGTGCCACTCGGCGGGCGAGAGCGCGAGTACAAGGTCGCCCCGGGCGATGGGGACGGCGGGGTCGGTGGCGTCGCGCAGCAACACCCCGGCCTCGGGCGGCCGGGTGAACGCGACCCGCAGCGCCTTGCCCGGCACGTCCGCGCTGAAGCTAGACGTCTGCCAGGTCAGCGCGGACAGGTCCTGCCACCGGTCCGGCGGCCGGTACGCAGCCTCGGTGACCGGGTAACGCCATCGCTGATCAAACAGGGTGATCTCCTCTGCGCGACGCGTACTTTTGCAAGTGCCTCGGGTCATCGACTGTCGGCCGGTGTCGGCTCGGTGGCCGAGGCAGAGGCGGTCCGCGCGACGGGGCGCCGGGGCGTGGCTGTTCCGCTCCAGCCGTTCCAGGCGTCGGGCATGAGAGCAGCGACCACGGCCGCGAGAACGTCCCGGTCGGCCGCGACATCGTCCGCTGGCGCGTAGGCAAGGATGATCGTTGTGTCGCCGAAGATGCCGACGAGCATCGCCCCATCGGGGAGCGCGGCGACCTGCGCGGCTAGCTCGGCAGATGTAGAACCGGGGGCCACCGTGACGGTAGCCACCGGGCCGTTGGCCCTCATGCGGCCACCGCCGGCCGGGTCCGACTCAGACCCGCGAGCAGCGCGGGCACCCGGAGTCTGTCAGTGATCTCCCAGACCACCCAGGACCGCGATGCCCCATCCGCGGTGACGATCACCGGATGCGGAACGATCACCACACCGGCGTCCCGCGCGCACGGGGGTCGTACCGCGCACGTGATCACGGCACCCGGGCCGTCCCACAGTCCGCGCTCATCGACGAGCAGTCGCGCGACTTCCAGCGCCAGCACGCTCCCAGCGGGAGAGACCAGCGTCGGGCAGACCGTCAACGCGCGCCCTTCACCCCGGGCCGCCAGCGCCCGCGCCACACTGTCCGGCCAAAACCGCTTGGCCGCAACGAACGTCGGCATGGGTGACGCGCCGACGAGCACTCCCGCACCCGCGGGGAGCTGCCGCGGCTGCCCGTCTACCGGAACAGGTCCCAGCCCGTTGCCGTCCAACTCGACTGTCACCACCCGTCCGTCACCACAGCTCTCCTCCTGGTGCGATGGCTGGATCGCCACCGGAATCACCAAGCGAGAGGCGTGCGCCGGACTCCCCGCGGAACCCTCATCCATCGACCGATTCCTCCCTGTCGTTGAGGGGTCGCCGCAGTGCACCTACGCCCATCTGCTCGGCGCGCTCTATCGGTCCGCAACCCCACCGTCACGGTAGTACCGACCGCACCCTTTCGACTACCCAGCACTATTTGTGCGCCTCTACTGACGCCGGGCGCACGGAGCGCGCACCCTGACGTAGGCCAACCCCCGGCTTGCAGACTTGGCGCCGCCCATGTGGCGAGTGCTTGATCCAAGAGAGAAGGGCGACGGCTGCGCGCGGCGCTGACGCGCCGTGCTCGCCGGCGCGTCGCAAGCTCTCAGTCGACCCTGCGGGACACGTGATAGCTTGATCAGCCACAACATTCCAGGATCGCGTGAGCCCACGTCCGTCTAGGCTGCGTGACCGCGAATACACGGCTCTGCCGGTACTACGACACCCGCGGGTGGACCCGCGTTCGGGGATATCACGGATGAGATCGGCACTGAGAGCCTGTTTCAGCGTAGGGCCTAGTCTGACGTGAAGGTCGCGCGGTACGGGGATCGTCGCCCTGGTAAGTCGACATCCGCCGTGCCGGAACGGTCGAGAGATCAAGCCGGACACTTGTAACGAGGGGTTCCAGGGATGACGACTACACCGAACGGCGCGGAATCGGGAGAGGGGTCCAAGAGGCCGGCCCTTCGCGAAGTCAGGTTCCCCGGGTATCAGGTGTACGTCCAAGCGCGGGCAGCCGCGAACAATGCAATTATGGCCCTCCTCGCTGGATCGCATCTCGCGGCCCACACCCTCCTTCTCACCGAAGGGTCAACGCGCCCACTGGACGAACTTTTTCCAGCAGTTCCCCATATTCGACGATTCAATCTGATCACCGAGGAGGCCCGAAAACTCCTAGTGGATGCAGAGGACCACCTGGGTGCCGTAACCGTTCCCTACGCCCTCTCCATCCACGAAGCTTTCGTAATGAACTCGATCGCTATGATGAAAGATGCCGACATAGCTCTCAAGACCCACAAGAAGAAAATCAGCCCGTGGAATATGCACGAAATCGTTTTCGAGTCCCTTGACCTCCAACCCCCAGCACTTACACTTGAGATTTTTCATCTACTCCGTTGCATGCGAAACTGTCAGATTCATGGAGGCGGTGTCGCCTCGGAGGACCTCGAAACCGCAATCTCATCTCTCTCGACTCACGCCAAAGAGCGCTGGGAAGGGCTTTGCTGGCGGAGCGTTGACGCTATAGTCAGGGATGGACGAGTAACCTTCGGCACTGGCGAGATATTCGCTGCATTTTCGATCACACAAGACCTCGGGCGTGAAGTAAACGGCGCGCTCGTAAGCGGACTAGGGACCAGCTACTGGGCCAAAATCGTAGTCGAAGACTACGTGTCCGGCACGAATCGAACGCGAAACAGCGATATGTGGATGTGGGGATTACGAAACTTCGCGCCAATAAAATACTCAATCTTTCAGTTGAGCAATGACGAGCTAGCTGATGCCGCACGAGCACTCGGCCGGTGGACACGGACCGACAATGTGGGGCCGCGAATAAGAGGCAAGCGAAGTGTATATCGGAAACCACATGGTGAGGAAACTCAGCCCGACCAGTTTCGGTCAAGCTCCCACGGGAATGGGCCGGGCACGTAATCGGTGAAGCCGGGTACCCCCTCTAACCCAAATTCGATGGAGCGTCCCCTCCGCCGGAGCCTGGTGTTAAATACGGGAAGGTTGGTGGGGATAACCATCGGCGGACTCCATCCGCGGGCGATTTCTTCTAGGTCAACCTCGTTGATCTGGAGTGCTGGCGAGTCCGATGGATGCTGAATCGCACTGACTGCGCGATGCCACTCAAATTCGTGGACTATCTGCATGCGATGCGACGGCAGCATCGCCATCGTCGCTGGAACTCCGCGAGGTTCATTCAACGCGGGTCTCATCAGCTCGACCGAGTCCTGGGTTGGCCCGACCAGGAATTCCTGTGTGACGCGGGCCAAGCATGAATTAAATTCGATGTGAGCGTCGACAGGTAGATGGACTCGTTCGATGGGAGCCAGCCATCTTCCATGGCCGAAATCGAAGAGAATCTTGCGGCTAGCGCCTTCCTTTTTGGGGGTTATCGCCAGGATGGTCTTCCGGTCGAGCGGGATTACCCACCCTCCTTCTCCGTACCCGGAAAAAAAGTGGTTGGCGAAACCGAGATCCCCGGTCAATACGGGCACCCCTTTGCAGTGAAACACTGTCCAAGATGCCGCCATGAGCGGCGCGAGTATGCGGTGTAACGCCCTGACTCTGGCACCATTCGCATTGTCGACGACCCAGCCGTGATCTTCCCCAAGCGCCTCGGATACCTCCCGAATGAGGGGTGACTCTTCGAATCGGCGCCTAAATTCTGGACCACGGACGAAAATGCCAGCGGCAAACGGCAGTAGGACTCGTAGCCAAGTTCGAGCTTGGACCGATCTCGCCGTTGGGTCGGCGAGATTTTTGATCGCAGAATTTAGATCTGCTTCGTAGGCGGTCCAGAGTTCATCAACCATTGATGGCGGCAAATTACCGCCCTTCAACAGATAATAGCCATTGATGGCGGCAACATTTTCCGTAGTAGTTGGACGTGCCTGACGGCTGCCCCGTCGAAGCACCCATACCCGGCGTTTACGTCCGACCGGGTTGGTATCGACGGAGAAGCCGCCTAGGTAGGTCGCTGGGAGATAGTGGTGCTTCGCCATCGGTCGATTATGCCCCTGGCGTGACTCTTGGCCCGGCGCGGCCAGCACCCCGCACTGGGCACAGGGAAGCCAGCTCCCGCGAGGCTGCAGCTGGCGTGCCCGTGGTCTCAGACTTGGTCTCGTTCACCGTCGTTCAGGAACGATCGCGACTGTGTCCCGGAGTCGCCCGACCGGCGTGTTGAACCGAGGGACACGGTGGCGACCGGGCCACCGTGGCACTCCTAAGCGGTAGGCCGCAGGTCCGATTCCTGCCGGGGGCACTTTGGCCGCCTGACCTGCACGTTTGCGCTGATCGGCGATCAACGCGGTGAAGTGCTCCGGTCGCAGGCCTATTAACTTTCGACATGCGATGCTCCGACGGGTGCGGCCGGGTGGCGGTCCGACGCGCCCGCCGAGCACGGCGCGCCGGCGCCGCGCGCAGGCGGCCGCGCGGTGGGCCGCCGGGTCCTGGACGTGCGCGGCGCGTGCGGCGCCGGTGGATAGACGTCCGGGGATTCTGTCCGGTGCGGCTACTTCGGGTCGTCGGTTTGCCATGGGTAGAGGAACTGGCCGGGATCAAGGCGCCATGCTTCGAGGGTGGTGGTGAGTTCCGGCTCGTCAGCGGCGGTTGCGTCTTTGACCAGGACGGCTCCGATGTCGTAGTCAAAGCCGAGGATGCGGTCGGCGGCGTAGTCCCAGTGCTGCAGCCGGAACGTGCGAGCGAGATCTGTTCGCTTCCAGCCCTGCTGGCGGGCTCGTGTGTCGACTGGCGCGGTAACTGGTGTGATGTCGATGAACGCTCTGCGACCAGGGTGAGAGGACGGGACCTCGGTGACCAAGCGCTGACCGAGCCGCAGGGCGGTCAGCTTGTCCGTCGGCCACTGCTGCCCACCATCATCTGGAGGAATGGGCATTCTCATGCGGTCTCTTCTCCCGACCTCTCACTGAGTTGCGGCCTTGCCGCAGGGTTCGGGCTGAGCTGGCTTCCTCCGTCGGTCGGGCAGGCTCTGCCCTACCCCGGGTGCCCGATCGGCGGAGGGGGCCAGCGGACCCGACCATCACACCCCCTCACCCGAGTTCGATCTTCCGCTACCTCCGGAGGGAGGGCCGGGGTTCGGGGCGGAGCCCCGAGGCTATTCCGGCCGAAGGCCGGTCTTGACCGCTACGGCGCCGCTGCCCAGGACCGGCGCGCCCGCCAGGCCCACGACCGGCTAGGCCTGGGCGACCGGTTCTGAAAGATCCACGATGGCCTACCAACTTTGCACGAAACGGGCGCTGCCGACCTGCAACGACGCAGGTCGGCGCACTGCTCAGCCCGTGCCAGCTCCTAAGCGGTAGGCCGCAGGTCCGATTCCTGCCGGGGGCACTTTCCATGCCTGACCAGCGCAAACGTGGGCCGCCGGTCGCCCAGCGGCCCGCATGGTCTCATTTCGGTCTAGTCGTACCGGCTTCCCGTCAGCACGAGCGCCCGGCGTCGGCGATTGCCCACGGAGTCCGTCGGCCAGGTCGGCGAAGCCCGTCAGAACCTCTGTCGGCACGCGCTGGCAGCGGACGGCCATACTCGCCTACGACGAGCCCATGACCTCCATCACGACACGAGTGGCACCTTCAGAATGAGAACGCATCGTCGGCCTACTGTGCTGCCGTCGTGAAGTACCGCCGCGAGGACGCGGGCCCGCATCGATCGGCGAGCAGGACGGCAGGCTCACGGTTGCTGGTCGAGAAACTTCGCCGCCTCGGCCGGGTCCATGATGTTTGACCAGATCTGCTCTTCGGGGGCCACCGCCCGCTGGGGCATGGCGTAGTCGGACATCCACGCGTCGGCCTGGCATCCGGGTACGAGGCTGAGGATCGTAGCGACGAGCCGTCGCGGAACCGAGCCGACGATGCGGATCGCGACATAGGTCTCGTGACCCTGGTCCGCGAGGATCTGCATGCCGAGCGCCGCGCCGTCGAGCATGACGGCGTGCTCCTGGCCGTCCAGCAGCGATTCGCGCACCAGCCGATGCACCGCCGACCGAAGCGTGCGCTCGGCGCGCACCGCCGACTCGGCGCTCCATCTCAGCTCGTCCTGCCGACCGGGCAGCAGGTCACCGGTGTAGGTCGCTGTCGTCAGAGCGGGCGAGTGTCCGGCGTTGTAGCGTGCCCGCGCGGCGGTTGCGCGTGCGGCCAGCGCTGCGTAGAAGTCATCGGGCGAGCCTTCCTCGCGCTGCCCGGCAGCGACCAGCCACGGGATCCCGGCGTCGACCCATACCGCGCCGCGCCAGCGCTGCACCTTCGCCTTGAACAGCACCTGATCGTCGACCGCGGCGATCCGCTCCTGCGGCGTGTCGTCATCGGCGAAGCGATCGCTGACCTTCGCGAGTAGGGGATGGCCGATGTCCTCCAGAGGCGTGTCCACGCGCGGGACCGCCAAGGCGAGATCTTCACGTAGGCAGCGCAGTGTGGGCCGGGCCTGTCTGGCCACCGTCAGTCGTCCTCGTCGACGCCGCCGACCGCGTCGAGTTCGGCGCGGGTCATCCCGGCGAGCATCGCGATCCGCGACGCGCGGCTACCGTCGAGCTCGCTGAGCAGTTCCCGCATCCCGGACTGCATCTCCTCACGGCGCGCGTCCAGGTAGTACGCAACCGCCGCCTCGACGAGGTCCTTCTTGCTCATGTGCAGGTAGTGCGCACCGCTGGTGATCAGCTTGTCCCCTTCGGGGGAAACCTTGACCGCAAGCTGCCGGGGCGTCCGCTCCATCATCGCCGCATCCGTCCCCTTCCGACCCAAGCGGCCGGGCCGTCGGTGCCTCCAGTACCTCTAGGGTACTTGGCGAGCCGGAAGAGTGCGCTGGCCATGCTCGCGACAGCTCCAGGGCCGACCAAGGCCTGTTGAGACGTCCGCTGCGTGGTCTCAGTTTTGATCTCGTTCGTGGTTGTTCAGCGTCGGTCACGACGGTGCCACCAGCCGCGTTGGCGCCCTTGCCGGACGGCCGGGGACGTCGGTGAACAGCCCACCGTGGCACTCCTAAGCGGTAGGCCGCAGGTGCGATTCCTGCCGGGGGCACACCTAAATGATCTTCGTCTCACTATTTGTGCTGGTCAAATACGTTGATCGATTTCTTCGCCGCTACGCGCCGCCGGGATCGTGGGAGCGTGATAGTGGCGTCACCTGCGGTTTTGTCACTGGTGGACTACCGCAGGTCCGTGCCCTCCGGGGTGTTGGGTCCGACAGAACCCGAACTAATGCCGTAGCTGCCGAGGTGTGCCCTTGGTTCGTAGTGGCGCGTCGGCTGGCCGCGTGCGGCCGATGTGCTGGCCGGTTGAATGTGTCGAGTGACTAGGGCGCGTCGCCACCGCGGAGAATGACCGTCGGGCTGCCTGAGACCAGCTGGGAGTCGGTAGCCGTGGCGGGCGTTTCCTGTTGCCGGTTGATCGATGCCGTGCGTTGGGGGTGGCTGTCGGATGGTGTGCTGGCGTCGCCAGTCGGTGGCCTTGGGTGAGAGGGCTGGGCGGTGATAGGCGGGTGGGTTGGCTCGGCGTATTTCGGGTTGCTGTCGAAGCTGATACTCCGCGGGCTGGGGAGAAGGCATTCGATTTCGTGGGCGGCAGTGGTCGCGCCGTTGGCGGCGCGGAGTTGGGCGCCGAGGCGGGCTGCTGCCGCCCGGTGTGGGCCGTCGTCGAGCATCCGGGAGATCGCGTCCCGGATGACGGTAGCCGGGGCCGTACGTCGCACCACGAGCCCGGCGCCGGCGCGCGCGACGGCCGCGCCGACGGCTGGCTGGTCGCCGACGGCGGATACGGGCAGCACGACGAGCGGTAGGTCGTGCGCGAGGGCCTGGGTGGTGGTGCTGTAGCCGCCGTGGCCGACGACCATGCTTACCTGCGGCAGGATGTCGCCGTGGGGGACGAACCCGTGTGCCTCGACGTTGGCGGGCACGTCGAGTTCCGTGGGTGTGTGGGCGCGGCCGGTGGTGAGTACCACATGCGCCGGCAGGTCGGCGACTGCCGCCATGACGGAGCGCAGGGTGGCGCCTTGTCCGGCGTAGAAGATCGAGCTGAGGCTGACCAGGATGCGGTCGGTCGCGGTGTGCGGGACGGGTGAGACGCCGACGGGCCAGATCGGGCCGGTCAGGCGGGCGTTGCGCTGGCGGATGGGGCGCGGTTCGAGTGCGGCGATGCCTGGCACGAGTACCCGGTCGGCCCGCGTCCACAGGGCGGTGGGTGGTAGTCCACCGAGTCTGGTGACCAGTCCGATCCAGAACGCCCAGTTGCGGCTCATGTGGCCGTGCAGGGTGTGATGCAGCACGACGTGGCGCGTGCGACGACGCTGCAGGGTGCGTAGCGCCGTGAGCAGCATGGCGTCGACGACGACGACGTCGGCCCCGTCGCGGTCCAGGGACGCCGCGAGGTCAGCGCCGACCCCGGGGTCGGTGAACAGCCGCAGGTATTCCACTGCCCAGCGGGCGAAGCCGGCCCGTTCCAGCGGGAGGTGCGGCGCGGCACGTTGGTAGGCCTCGAAGCGCAGGCCGAGCTTCTCGACAGCGGCGCGCTGGTCGATCTGCCCAAGGACCCGGACATCGTGGCCTCGTCTGCGTAGCTCGTCGGCGACACCCAGCGCGGGTGGCACGTTTCCCCCGCCGTTCCAGGTGACGACCAGAATCTGGCCCATGGTGGTGACGGCTCCTTTGCACGGGCCACGCGGGATTTCGCGAGTAGCGCCAGGGACGGCGGCCCCGACGACTGCGCCGGGAAGGCTGGGGCGGGTGGCGACGGGGAGGAGCGCTGTCCGGCGCCGGCCAGCCCGTTGCCACGGATTGCGCCACGATATGGCCCGATTACGTGTCGCCTCCAGGACGGGTACGCGCCTGGTCACAGCCGCCGCCGAATCACCGCGAGCCATGCCCGTCCCGCTGAGGACCGCCTGTGGGGCGTCCTGGCGACGAGACGAACCAACCACGACCTGGGCACCGCCTCGCCGGCGATCACCCGCGCGGATGAAGCATCGGGTTCGGCGATGGGAGATCAAAGAAGCCTGTTGGTAGCCGGTCGGTCCGGGGAGCCGTCGGAATCGGGTGTCGCCGGCACCGCGGCGGGTACCGATGCCGAGGCGGTGGGGGGGCGCCTGACGAAGCGGAGGCTGCCAGCGAAGATGCGTTCCTTGTCGTTGTCCAGGGTGGCGACGTGGTAGCTGTCGTGCAGGAGTTGTTCGGTGATAGGCGCGTGGGTGACGCCGGCGAGCAGCCGGCGCCCGGAGCTGGGCTCGACGACATGGTCGGTCACGCTGCGGAAGGTCAGCACGGGGCACACGATGCGGTGCAGGTCAGGCAGGGTGACGGCCCACAGTTGGCGCAGCGAGGCGAAGGCGCGCAGGGAGAACCGGTCGTAGCCGATGTCCTGGGTCCCGGGAGCCTTGATGTCGCTGTACTTCGGTCCCCACAGCCGGCCGCCGGCTGGCGATGCGCCTACCGACGGGAGCACCGTCGCGACGTACGGGATGAGGCTGGTTCCTCGCCGGTCGGTGCCGAGCGTGGGGTTCACGGTGACCACGCCGGCGACCTGGACGCCGTGTTCCTCGGCGAGCCGCAGCGCGAGCGTGGCCCCCATCGACAGGCCCATCACGAAGACCGACGAGCAGCGGGCGTGCAGTTCGGCGAAAGCGTCGTCGGCGGCGCGGTACCAGTCGCGCCACCCTGTGGCGGCCAGGTCCTGCCAGCGGGTGCCGTGGCCGGGCAGCAGCGGGCAGGACACTGCCAGCCCCGCCGCGCCGAGGTACTCGCCCCATGCCCGCACGCTGTGTGGCGTGCCCGTGATCCCGTGCAGGACCAGCACCCCGACCGGGTTGTCTCGACCACCGGTATCCGGGGTCAGCTGGAACGGCTTGGCGGTCGATGGCAGCGGTGCTAGCCCCGTCGTCCCGCGCCGCCGTGACGGCGTGCGCCACCCGCGACCGGCCATCTGGTTCCGCCTTCCACGTATCACCTGGCTGGCCGGGAGACATCGGTAGTGCCCGCGGCTACAGATGCCTGGCCAGTGCGGACCCGTGCGGGCCGCACCCCGCTTCGCCGGCCGTCGGGTCCTCCCGGCGAACCGTCGACGAGGCCACATCCGGCGTTGCCATTCTCGCCTGGCTCCCAGGCGGGCGGGGAACGCGGACGGGCCACCTGTCCGTTTGGCCACGATCGCGTTCGGCTTCATTCCCGGTCTGGTCCTCGCGACGGTCACGGCACCGGTTGGAGGGTCGATTTAGACCTGACCACCGGTTACCCACACACGCGGCCGGCCGGAGATGGCACCAGTATGATCTTCTGGCAGCTTCGGGTGCAGGTCGACGGCGGACAGCGAGCCGGCAGCCACAAGATCATGTCGACAGCCAAGGAAATGTAACCCCAAATGTAACCCCGACAGTTACATTTGGGGTTACATTTAGGCGTGCCCCAAGACGTGGACAAGATGATCAGGCGGCTGCGGGCGGCCGGCGGCGACAGTACCGAGGTCGAGGTCAAGTCCGCCGCAGGCGGTCTGCCTAGCTCGTTGACCTCGACGCTCAGCGCGCTGGCGAACCAGCCAGGCGGCGGGACGATCATTTTGGGCCTCGACGAGAAGACCGGCTTCCGCGCTGTCGGCCTGAGTGACGTACAGACGCTCAAGCAGGGCCTCGCCGCCAAGGCCCGCGCCTTCACTCCGCCGGTCCGTCTCACCATCGACGATGCCGAGGTAGACGGCGCCCCTGTCATCGTCGCGCAGGTCCACGAGTGCGACCGGTCAACCAAGCCGTGTCGCGTCACCGCTACAGGCACCGCATACCTCCGCGCATACGACGGCGACTACGCCCTGTCCGGCCTCGAGGAGCAAGGCTTCCTCGCGGGACGCCGCCCACCGCACTTTGATCGATCACCTGTCGAGGACGGCAACTTGGACGACCTCGACGTCGAACTCGTGGACGCGTTCCTCGCTTCGGTGCGGGATCGCGACCCGTCCGGCCTCGGCCGCTTCCCCGACGACGCCGAACTACTGCGAAGAGCTGGTGTGACAGTCGGCGCGGGGCAACCCACCGTCGCCGGACTCCTCGCGCTGGGAGTTCATCCCCAGCAGTGGTTTCCTCGGTACGTCGTCCAAGCCGCCGCGCAGCCACTGCCAACCGACTCGGCCGCGACGAGGGCACGCAACCAGATCACGATCAGCGGGCCGATCCCCCGCATGCTCGACACGGCACTGGCATGGGCTCGCCGCACCTTCGACACCGCCATCGTCGCCGAGTTGGACGGATCGGTCCATGACCGTCCGGTCTATCCGCTCGTCGCGTTTCGCGAGTTGGTAGCCAACGCGCTGATTCACCGAGACCTCGATCATTGGTCAGCCGGACTCGCCGTCGAGGTGCGCCTGCTACGAGACCGGCTCGTCGTCGGCAACCCCGGCGGTCTGTACGGCATCACGGTTGACCGTCTCGGCCGCGATGCCGTGACCTCAGCCCGGAACGCCAGGCTCGTATCTATCTGTCAGCACGTCCGAGCCCCAGAAACCGGTGCCCGCGTCATCGAGGCCCTCGCCACCGGCATACCCACCATCAACGAGGCCCTCGCCGAAAATGGGCTTCCACCTGCCCACTACATCGACAGCGGTATTCGGTTCACCGTCGTTCTCCACGCGCACGCGCCTGACGTCGCCAAGGCTTCCGAGGTGCGGACAACCGCCACGTTGAGGCTGGGACCGACAGAGGGCCGCGTCTACGACTCCCTCGCTACCCGGGCGAAAACCGTCGACGAACTCTCCGACGAGCTAGGACTCAGCGCACCGAACCTCCGCAAAACCCTGCGCCGCCTCCGCGATCGTGGTCTGGTGCTTCAGCAGGGCGGCAAGGGCCAGGTGACCGTCTACCAGCGAGCGCCCAAGTAGCCTGCACCGCGCGAAGTATTTTCCAGCCAGACAGGGCGTCAGCCTGGACCGGGCGACCCAGAGGCAGGTGCCGGGCCCGCCAAGGTGGGCCCGGTGGCGTGATCGCCGTTTGCGCACCGTAGTGGTTGTGGATCAGCCCCGATCGCGACCATCGGAGGGCTGAATCCGCGATCACGCCAGCCCCAAAAACGGGGGCTCACCCTGCCGGGGCGGTCTTAGGTGCAGAACTGGGGTGCTGGGCGGGCGTCCGGTCCGCCAGGTGGTGGCGGGCAGGTGTGTGGCGGTGTTGGCCTCGGCGCCGGGGCCGGTGTCGTCGGCGGCGGAGGTGCCGGCTGACCGACGACTGGCGGCACGAGCCGGGTGACCAGCATGGTGCTGTAACCGGCCGCGATGGCGCGGACGTTGGTCAGGCCGGGTACCACCTGCGGGGTGTGTTGGCCGTTGCCGGTCGTGCCGTCGCCCAATTGGCCAGCGAGGTTCTCCCCCCAGACGAGCAGGCTGCCGTCAGTACGCAGCGCCAGGCCGCCCAGTCCGCCGAGCGCGACCTGGGTGGCGTTGCTGACGCCAACGACGGGAGCCGGCGCGGAACGGTCGGTCAGGGTGCCGTCACCCAGCGCGCCGATATTCTCCCCCCAGGCCCGCGCGGTGCCGTCGGATTCCAAGGCGATCGCGGCAGCGAGCGCGGTGCTGATCTGGGTGACGCCGGTGAGGCCCGGGATCACGACCGGAGTGGTGTGCGGGGACCTGTCGGTACTGCCGATTCCCAGCTGTCCGAATGAGTTCTCACCCCAGCTCTTGACCGTGCCATCGGCCAGAAGGGCGTAGCTGGTGGACTCGCTGGCGGACAGTTGCGCGACGTTGGTGAGTCCCTGGACCCGGACCGGGGTGTCGGCTTCGGTCACGGTTCCGTCGCCGAGGTCACCGGCCTGGTTGTCTCCCCAGGCCCAGACCGTGCCATCGGCGCCGAGGGCCAGGTTGTGGCGCCCGCCAGCGGCGATCTGGCTGATCCCGGTCAGGCCAGGCACCTGCACTGGTACCAGGCTTCCGGGTCCGGGCCCCGTTCCCAGGTCGCCGTACATGTTGCTGCCCCAGGCCCAGACGGTGCCGTCCCCTTCGAGCGCGAGCGAGTGCGCTGGCCCCACCGAGATCTGGACGACGCAGCTCAGGCCGGCGAGGGCGACCGGCGCCGGCCGGTCGGTGCTCGTCCCGTCGCCGATCAGGCCTCCCAGGCCCCACGAGAACACCCCGCCGCTTCTGGTTAGTGCCAGGCTGTGGTAGCTATTGATGCTCACCTTGGAGATGTTGTTGGTCAGGCCGTTGACCTGGACCGGTGAAGGCACCGGCTGGGTTCTGGAGGTCGACATACCGGTTCCGTTGCCGACCACCCCATAGTCGTTGTCCCCCCAGCTCACCGCACCGACGCCGTTGAGCGTCGTCGCCGGAGGGGGGCAGGTCGCAGCGGCCGCCGGCGAGGGCAGGCCGGCCACCAGTGGTACCGCCAGGCCCGCCGCCGCCAATCCCACCGCGGCCCCTACCGCGACCAGGCGCCTTCGCCGGCCGGCTCCGCCGTGCCGTGTTCGTTTCCCGTGCATGAATCCTGCCCCTCGTCGATGACCCGAATTAGCCCGCATTGGAGGGTCTGCTATCCGCACATTCATGGGCGCGCCGAATCCGTGCGGTGCCTGTACCAGTTACCTGGGCTTCCTGGCTGGAGCAGCCTCCGGGCCGACCGCGTGCGTCGCTATCGATACCGCTGATTGCCGGACCGCAGAAGCAAAACGGAACGGTCAGCGCGGTCGTCGTTGCACGCGGAAATCCTGCCAGCGGTGGCGCCGAGCGGGCCTTACCTTCTACATGTACGCGAGGTTAAGGCCTTCCTGCTCGAACAGCTATGCTCTTTTCAACCCTTGAACCACTCGCTTACCGTGCCCTGCACCGCGCAATCAATCCCGCGCCCGACCGCGGCGACACGTCAGGTCGTAGGCCCGGCCTCGTCCCCTCCCGCCCGGCTTTCCGATAAAACGGGCCAACGCGTTGGGGCCGGCTCCGAGGGGAAGGTCTTCTGGCTCCGTCGGCCTGATCGCCGTTTGCGCACCGACCTGGATCTCGACGTGGCGGCCGGCGAGGTAGTCGGTCTGATCGGCGAGACCACGACGGTGGAGTGCGTCCAGGGGCTGCGGCGCCCGGACGCCGGAACGGTGCGGGTCGTCGGCCGCGATCCGACGCGCCACGCGGACCGAGTGCGCCCGGGTCGCGACGTCGAGCGACGCGACCACACAGCTACCCATGATCGAACCGAGCCGCGGCGAGCGGCCCACGCCACGCACGCCCGCGGGCTGATGCGTTCGGCACGCGAGCGCCCTGACGGCGAGACTCGCGCGAGGACAAAGTCGCAGTGCACGTCTGCTCCACCTCGCGCCCAGTCCCCTGGCCGCCGGGGCACTTCAGGCGCCCAGACCGCCTAGGATGTCGGTCTCCAGCGGACGTGCTGGCAGATCCACTCGCTTACGACCACATCCACGGGCAGTACCGCTCTCACGTCCACCCATCCGACGTCGTCCGGCTGACTGGACGAGTAACCGGCCAACGCCTCGACCACAGCGGCGACGTCGTCGTCGAGATCGAGACCTGGGCGACCAACCAGCCCGGCCACAACGTCATGGTGGCCACCGCTCCCGACGCGCTCCCGCGCAGACCATGAGGACGCACACATGGACACGATCATTGTCGGCGTCGATGGAAGTGACACCGCGAGCAAGGCGGCCAAAACAGCGGCCAGACTCGCTTCCGCCCTCGGATACGAGCTGGTCGTCGTCAGCGCCTTCAGCTCCACCGAGCGGTCGCAGACAGCTCGACCCTTCGACGAACTCGACCTGACCGCGAGCGACACCGCACTGAAGATCGCCGAGCAGGCGATCGGGGATCTCTCGACCGACTTCGCCAGCCTGCCAACCACTCCTCGCTCGGAGTTCGGCAAGCCGGCCGACGTTCTCGTCAGCGTCGCCGAGGAACTCGGAGCGAGCATCATCGTGGTTGGCAACAAGCGCGTCCAAGGCGTCGCCCGGGTCCTGGGCAGCATCGCCGCGGACGTCGCCCATCGCGCGCCCTGCGACGTCTACATCGCGCACACCCACTGAGAAGACAGCCGCGTCCACTGGGTCTGGCGCTGATCTTGTGATCGGGTCTGCGGCTGTGGTCACGCGGGGAGGTGAGCGCGTCTGATCGTGGGTTACGACGTCGGGTCGGCGAACAGCTCAAGCTGGATGTTGTCGGGATCACGCAGGACCAGGACGGCAGCGCCGGGAATGGAGTTCGCCGGCGCGACCGCCGAGTGGATGACACCGCTGTCCGTCAGCCGCTGGGCCCATCTATCCAGCTCATCCCGGTTGGCCACGGCGAACGCCAGGTGGTCGAGGCCCACCCGCGTCTCGTCGAACGAACCGCCGTCACCGTCGCGGTGCTGGGTGAGCCCCAGGCGCAGGTTCAGGCCCCGGTGCCGCAGGAACACCTTGCGGCGCGACCCGTCCGGGGCCTCGTGCGCTCCCACCCGCGTGAAACCAAGGACGCTCTCGTACCAGGCCGCGCTGATTTCAATGTCCCGCACGGTCAGGCCGAAGTGGTGGATACCGACAATGCCGCCGACCGCCGCATCCACAGGCGTCTCGGACGCGGACCCCACCTCGGACATGACCCACAGCATAGGTAGAGCAACGGCGCTGTCGCCTCCGCGCGACCCGTCGATTCCCGACGCGACCCCGGTCAGACGATCTTGAGATGTCGCCGCCCGTTCGCACGAGCCACCGACAATCGCGACGGCGACGCTCCGCAACCACAAGATCTGCCTTAGATCCTGGGAGCGGGGACCGTTCGCTGCTGAGGGTGGAACCCGTTGCGGCGAGGACTCGCATCGCAGCGTCCTGGGTAGCCGGAGTGGGACGATGCCGGTCCTGACCGACACCGCATCGGCCCGGCCGCGCGCCGTCGGCTGGGAAGGGTTCATCAACACCCGGGACCTCGGCGGCCTGCCGACCCGCGATGGTAGGACCACCCGGTATGGCGTCTTCTACCGGTCCGCCGACCCGCGGTTCGTCACCGACGCCGGCTGGGCCGCCGCCCGTGCCGCCGGGCTTCGGACCGTCGTCGACCTGCGCAACGACGACGAGATCCGCCCCGGGCCACCGAGCTCCACAGGAGCCGCAGGCACGGTCCGCGTCCCGCCACCAGTCGATGGACCGGCGACCCCGCCCGACCTAAGCCGGGTCGAGGTGCCGATCGACGACGTCGCCGACGTCGCCCTGTGGCAGCGGATCAACATTTCCGGGCTCAACGGGACCCCGCTCTACTTCCGCCCGTTCCTGGAGGCCAAGCCTGGCCGGGTCGCGGCCGCTATCTGTGCCCTCGCCCAAGCCACACCGGGCGGTGTGCTGTTTCACTGCGCCGCCGGCCGGGATCGCACCGGGCTGATCGCCCTCCTACTGGAGACCCTCGCCGATGTCGAACCCGAGGCGATCGCCGACAACTACGGGCGCAGCGCCACCGCACTCGTCGACGTCTACGCCAGGGTCGGCCTCGTCGACCAGAACCCACGGATCGACGCCCAACTCGCCGCCCACGGCACCACCGCCCGCCAGGCCGTCCTGGACCTCGTCGCCGAGTTCGACGCCGAGACCTACCTACTCGCTGGCGGGGGAAGCGGCGCGGGGTTGGACCGCCTGACAGCGGCGGATCAGTCGAGGTCGTCCAGAGCGTCGAGCATCTTTTCCCATTCGTTGGCGCGGTTGTCGTATAGCTGGGCTTCCTCGGCCAGGCCGGCGCGGCGCAAGATGGGGCCGATCCGCCACGCGATGTGGTCGCCGAGTTCGTGCAGTATGGGAAGGGCCTCGTGGATCCGGCCTCTCTCGCCCAGGAAGTCGGCAAGCGCTAGTACGTCGTCGTTTTCGCGGGAGCGGCCAGCCTGTGCGGCTATCCGTAGGTAACGCTCGGCGTCCTGGTCGCGTCCCGCCTTCCAGGCAGCGTTCCCAAGACGGCGGGCGGCCATGCGGTCGCCCCGTTCGGCAGCCAGCCGGTAGTAGCGCTCGCCCTCTTCCAGCCGGCCCACGCGCGTCAGCATCAAGCTCAGACTCATGGGCGCCTCGACGTGTCCCAGCTCGCAGGCCATCAGGTAAAAGCGCTCGGCATCGGCCAGGCGCGTCGGGTCGTGCTGCAGGACCTTGCCCAGGAAGTATGCGGCGTCGCCGTCGCCGGTCTCGGCCGCCTGCCGCAGCACATCCTCGGCCCGCTCATACTCTCCGGCCAGGCGAAGATAGGAGGCCACCTCCGTCGCCGGCTGCCCTTGTTCGGCAGCGATCTCCGCCGCCCGCAGGCACCAGGCCAGGCCCTCCTGCTCCTGCCCCCGCCCGCGAAGCACCACGCTCAGCTCGAAGGCGGCCCCCGCATGGCCCGCCTCTGCCGCCCGCCGAAGACGACGCACGGCACGGCGACTGTGACCCTTCTTGCGGAGCCTGCGCATCCAGCCACCTCGCACACCGACGCAGAGATCTCTCATCCAGGCGGGTTACATAAGAAGAATGGCAAGCAGGACAGGGCGTCGCAACCGGGAGCTTTGAGCCTCCCGGCCGGAGCGAAGCCGCCCACGGAAGTCCTCACCTGTTCGGCGCGGACTCGCAGCGCAGCGGCCGACCACCTTGGATCACTGGAGGTGACCGCCACGGCGTCAGCCTTGTGGCTGACACCGAACAATGGCGAGGCCGTCTGGAAATTTGTGCTGGTCAAACATCTTGATCGATTTCAGGGTTAAGATCCGCTGTCGAAGCCGCAAGCGCGCGACAGTGGCCTCTACCTGTTCTCCCTCGCGGTCAGGGTTGGAGCCAGGTGAGGACGGCCAGGACGCGGCGGTTGTCGTCGGGTTCGGGAAGTAGTCCGAGTTTGCTGAGGATGCTGGCGATGTGGCTTTCGACGGTTTTGGCCCCGAGGACGAGGTGGCGGGAGATCGCCTGGTTCGATCTGCCTTGGGCCATGAGTGCCAGCACGTCGCGTTCGCGTTCGCTGAGGGCGGTGAGACGGTCCCGGTTGCCGTGTCGGCCCAGGAGGTAACTGACCACGTCGGGGTCGAGGACGGTGTCGCCGGAGGCGACCCGGTCGATCGCGTCGACGAGGGTGGCGACGTCGAGGACGCGGTCTTTGAGCAGGTAGCCGAAGCCTTTGGGGTGTGCTTGCGCGAGCGCCGCGGCGTACCGGCTTTCCAGGGACTGGGATAGCAACAGGATGCCGAGGTCGCCTGACCGTTCGCGGAGGCGGATGGCGGCTTGCGCGCCTTCGTGCGTGTAGGTCGGCGGCATTCGGATGTCGACGAGTGCGACGTCTGGGCGGTGTTCGGCGACTGCGGCTTCGAGGCTGTCGGCGTCGCCTGCCATCGCGCAGATGTGGATCCCGGCTTCGGCGAGCAGGCGGGCGAGGCCTTCGCGCAGAAGCACGGAATCATCGGCGATCACGACTCGCATGGCAGCTCCGCGCGAATGGTCGTTCCGATACCGGGGTCGGTGTGGACGGTCAGCGACCCACCGAAGGCTTCGGCTCGGTCGGCGATGCCTCGCAGCCCGGGTCCGCCCGGCTGGGCGCCGCCGATGCCGTCGTCACGGACCTCGACGATCAGCTGTCCGTCGCGGGCTGAGACATTCACGGCGACGGTGGTCGGGTGGGCGTGTTTGACCGCGTTCGCCATTGCCTCGCAGGCGATGAACCAGGCGGCTGCCTCCAGGTCAGGCGGATATCGCCGGTCCGGGGCGCAGATCTTCATGGGTACGGGGGTACGGGCGGCGACGTCTTCGAGCGCGGCGGCCAGCCCGCCGTCGGCGAGGACCGTCGGGTGCAGGCCGTTGGCCAGCTCGCGGAGCTCGACGACGGCGGCCTGCAGCTGATCGATACCCATACTGATGGCTTGTCCCAGCGAGGCTTCGTCGCCGCTCAGCTGCGCGGCCCGTAGCTGAAGCGCGAGCGCGAGCAGCCGTTGCTGCGCGCCGTCGTGCAAATTGCGTTCGATGGTCCGGCGCTCCGCGAACTGAGCCGCGGCGATCCGGGCCCGAGACTGGCGTACCTCGACGAGCTGGAGTGCGACCGCGGCGCGTAGGCCTACGTTGTCGAGCTCGGCGGTGGTCTCCGTGGCAGCGGCGCGGACGAGGTCGGGTTCGGCCTTGCCACGGTCGAACGTCAGCCGGGCGATGGGTCGGCCGCGCCGGCACACCTCGACGGCCTCGACAAGACCGTCACCGGGGGCGGCTGGCTGTCCGTCGGCGCTGACCCACTGGCGACGGTCGTCGACCAGGTAGGCCACCGCCAACGTGGGATCACCCAGTGCGCGCCGCAACACGTCCTCGACGGCGACTTCGGGGTCGTGGTCTCGTAGATAACGTCGGATCACCTGCAGGGTCTCGAACCGCCGACGGTTGAACCGCCGGTCGACCCCGTCCTGGATCTTCCGGTAGGCCGGGGCGGCGACCGTGACAGCGGCGAGCGTCGCGAGCACCGCGGAGATCTGTGAACGGCCGGTCCGACCGGCGAGCGACTGCCCGACGACGATCACCACCGTCGCGTAGGACGCCGCGAGCAGCCCGGACACCAGCAGGTACGTGACGGCCCGGCTGAGGATCTCCTCGACGTCGTAGAGGTGGTACTGGCCGATCGCCAGTCCGGAACCGACTGCCAACAGGCCGATCAGAGTCGCGGCGGTGAGACCGGCCGCGGTGTTGTCGCCCGCGTACGAGGCGGCGAACGACGCCGCCATCAGCACCGGCAGCGGGACCGCGGCCACCGCGACCCACAGCAGCTGGCGGCGCTCGACGCCCACGGATCGGCGGAACCGGACGATCAGCGACACCGCCGCCAGCACGACACCGGCACCGGTCGCGAGTCCGAGGAGTCTGCGGGCAAACAGCAGCGGACCGAGCGGACCGGAGATCAGCAGCGGGTTGGCGACGGATTGAAACGGGGCCTGCATGGTCTCGGTGGAGACCAGACCTACGAGCAGCCAGAGCCCGCCTGCGACCGCGGTCGCGAGTGCGAGCCATCCCCACCGCGCCGACAGCGGTCGGCCCGTCGGCGTCAGATGAAGGATGAGCGCGACGAGCACCAGCCACGGGATGAAGCCGGCATCCGCGTAGATCGCCACCAGGTCCGCGGCGGGCAGGCGCCCTGGGCGGGCCACCGCGCCGTAGGAGGCATACCCCTGTGTCCCACCGGACAGCAGGAGGACACCGCCCAGAGCCAGGAACAGCCAACCGACCGGATGGCGCGGGCGACGCAGCGCGAGGACGACCCCGACCGTCCACGCGGTCGCCGCGACGAGCACAAACGGGACCTCGGCCCCGCCGGTGGTCGTCACGAGGTCGCCACGCCCCATACCGCGCAGGCGCTGATCCAGCCACACCAGCACACCGACGCCGACCGGCAGCAGCAGCCACCCCGCCCCCGCGACGGCCACCGCGATTCTCCGCCGCGCCGACGTCATCTCCACCCGTGAATGGTGACACCGCACCAGCCTTCTTTTCTTCCGGGAATACCCGGAAGAAAAGATCCGGGCGTCCTCCGACGCGCCCCGTGGTCCGGATACGACACCGTCGCGGCAACCGTTCCACCCGCCGAAAGGACGCCTCCGATGACCACATCCGCCCGCCGCGGTCCCACACCGCCACCGGCCCTGCTGCTCTGCCTCGTCGCCGCACCACTGGTCGCGCTGATCGCGCGACTTCTCTCCGCCCCATGGGTGGACGATCCCGCGAACTTCCTCGCCGACGTCAGCGCCCACCCGACCCGCTCTGACGCCGGCAGCCTGCTTGCCCTGCTCGCCGCGGCGCTACTGATCCCAGCCGGCCTGACGCTCGCTGCCGCGATCCGCCCGCACACGCCGAAACTGGCAGCGACCGGAGCCACGCTCACCGTCGTTGGCACCATCGCGCTCGCCGGTGTCGCGACGGCCTCACTGATCGCGGGACAGATCGCCCGGCAACCCCAACGGGCCGCGATGGTCGACCTGTGGGATCACTTCCACAACGCTGGCATCGGAAACGTCATCTTCCTCGCGCTCATCGCCGGCGGCGTCGGCTACACCCTGCTCGCCATCGGTCTCTACCGCGCCCGTGTCGCCCCGCTACCCGCCGCCGCCCTCACCGGCCTCGGCGGCGTCGGCATCATGCTCACCGCCCCCGGCCCAGCCCGCCCAGTGATCATCGGCGTCGCCGTGCTCGCTCTCGCCGGCTTCACCTGGGTCGCCGCGGCCGTTCGCCCCCGGGACGACCACGCGCACCGCACCACTCCCGCAGCCAACACCGCCGGCTGACAGCCGCGGCCGCGGGGCCCCGGCCATTCCCCAGCCGCGGCACCACGTCAACGACCGCCGAAGGTCCGAGCCGCCGATTGGCCTGCCCATCTGGCGATCTTCGGACGGTTCAGCGGTGGGTGACGGCCGATGATCGCCAGTTGCGCAGGAATAAATGCGACAAACTGGGGCAGCGAACGACAGTTCCCCTGCCCAACTGGCAATCATGAAGAATCCTGGCGCCACCAGGGCGCGATGATCGCCAATTGCGCAGGGGAAATGGGAGGGAAGTCGGCGAGCTCGGCCATTCGCGGGCGGTGGTCACGCAGGATGCCGAAGACGCGCAGCTGGGTCAGCGACAGGTCGTGCTCGGCCGCGACGCGGGTCAGGACGGCCATGACGGTGTACGCGATCTGCGCCAAGACGTCCGTGGGTCCTCCCGCCGCCGCGCACGGCTGGCTCTCGTGTCTCGACGTCGCCGGGGTATTCAGGGCTGCGGTCGGCGTGGGATCTACACGCGAGGCAATCTAACGGCGAGGTAATCGCCGTCACCCGAGCAGAGTGCAACTCGGCCCTCTCACGGCTTACGGTGCGATAGAGGCGGGACGCGTTTGCCAGTTGTGCCCGCCTTGCGTCGCAGGTCAAAGGGGTGTGGCTTGGGGTCCGTCGTCGTCATCGGAAAGTGGTTCGTGCTCGGGCTGGCGGCGCTGTCGCTCGTCGGCTGGGTGTGCTGTGTCTGGCTTAGGCGTCGGCGCCGCGCCGCGGCGATCGGTGTCGGTACCGTCGCGATGCTGCTCACGCTCGCGACGGTGGCGGATCTCGTCAACGTCCACTACGGGTACCTTCCCCGCGTCGACGACGTCGTCGGAGTGACGTCCTGGCCGACCGCCCCGGCGCGCGACGCGATCGCCGCGATGCCCAACCGGCCGCACCGACGCGGTTCCGTCATCGCCCTGCCCGTCGCCGGTAAGCACAGCGGTTTTGGCACCCACCGGGCCCTGGTGTACCTCCCGCCGCAGTACTTCACCGAACCCGGCGCGCGGTTCCCCGTGGTCTACCTGCTGCACGGCAGCCCAGGCGCACCCGTCGACTGGTACCGGGCGAACGAGGCCGCGACGACCGGTGCGCTGCTCGCGAGCACCGGCCAGCCGGCGATTCTCGTCGCGCCGCGGGTCAGCCATGACTGGCTGGACGACAGCGAGTGCGTCGACCGGCCAAGCGAACACATCGAGACCTACCTCATCGACGACGTCATCCCGACCGTCGACACGGAGTTACGCACCCTTCCCGACCGGGCCGACCGCGTCTTCGCCGGGATGTCCGCCGGCGGGTTCTGCGCGCTCAACCTCGGGCTACGCCACCGCGACCTGGTCGGGACGGTCGTCGCCATGTCCGGGCTGGCCGAACCGACCCACAGCGGCGGCATGGCCGGTCTGTTCGGACCCCGGCCGGACCTCGCCGCGGTCGCCGCCGCCAACACTCCCGTCCGCTACGCTCGCGCGCTCCCGCCGTCCCCACCGATGCGGATCTGGCTGGACTGTGGCCGTGGCGACCGGGAGGCCCTGCGCGACACCCGCACCATGGCCGGCCTCCTGACCCACCGCGACGGCTTCGACGTCGTCCTGCGACTGCGACCAGGTGGGCACGACTATGGCGTCTGGCGCCCGGCACTCCGCGACAGCCTTCGCTGGGCCGTCCCCACCTCGACCCTCGCCACGATGAGCTGAGGGCACCGGCCGCCCAGCTGAAAGATCCCGAGTCGCCGAGCGACCGGGCAAGCTCAGCTCAGGTCTGTGGGTGGCGCGACGAGCGGCCCGGGCAGGTACTGAGCGATCCAGTCGATCGCCGGGCCGAAGGCCGCGGAGAACACGCCCCAGTTGTGCCCACCGGACGCGGTGAGCATGGTCGTCGTCGGGAGAGATGGGGCATAGTGCCGCAGGGTCGCCGTCATCGCGCGTGCCTCGCCCATCGCGCCCGGATCGCCGCCTGAGGCCGAGAGGAACAGTGGGGGCGCGACCGGGTTGCGGTAACGGACCCACCAGAGGGGCGAGTTGTCCCGGCTGGCGAACCTCGACCCCTGGTAGAGGCCCGGTGTTCCCGGGTCCTGGCCGGCGGTGAAATAGCCGGACAGGCTGGCCGCCGCCGCGTAGCGCTCGGGGTGGTGCAGCGCGACGTTCACGGCACAGAACCCGCCGGTGGAGATGCCCAGCGTGGCCCACGAACGAGATGTGTCCACACGGAAGGTCCTGGTGACGTCGTCGAGGACGTCGACGGAAAGGTAGGTCTCCCACTGCTCGCCGTGGACGGCGTTGACGCATTCGGAACTGTGGCCGCCGGCGTAGACCTGCGGGATCACCAGGACAACGGGTGGGACCCGGCCGGCGGCGATCTCGGTTTCCAGCCGGGTCTGGATGTTCATCAGCTGGGGGAAGGTCTCGGGCGAGCCGGGATAGCCGTGGAAGACCTCGACCGCGGCGAACCGGCGCTGCGCGTTGCCGGTGAAGTAGGCCGCGGGAAGGTAGAGCAGGCCGTGGTGGGTCAGTCCGCTGCGCATCCCGGGGTAGAGGACGTTCAGCAGGAGCCCACGGCCGTGACGGCTGTCCCGGCGACCGAGCGCGGCCCAGTCCGGGGTCAGCACGATCACCTGGGAGCCGGTCCCGGGGTGCGCCGGCGTGGCGAGGCTACGCGGGCTGGCGGGGCGGCCGAGCAGATCCGAGACCGAGGTGTAGAAGCCGTACGAACGGTTGACCTGCGCCAGCGCGAGGACTCCACCGAGCACCATGACCAGCAGCAGGCTGACCGCACGCCCGGGCAGCGCCCACCAACCTGGCCACCGATTCCACAACAGGGAGGTGCCCACGGCGCACATCAGGCCGATCATGCCCAGCATGAGCATGAACGGCCATCCCGTGAGGGTCATCGGACCTCCGTGTCAACGTTGACGCCAGTCATTGTCGACGCTGGAAGCGGAAATGAGAATTCTGGTCGTTCAACCCCGGCCGCCGTTCAGCGTTCGAGTCCGGTGACCTTGTGGGCGTAGTCGGTCGGTACGGACCGCGCGGCCGGATGTCGCTGACCGGCCGGCCCCGCGGCGAACGCCCGCAGCAGATTCGTCGTCACCTGGCTGGTGAAGGCCTGAATCCGTGGCCCGCTCGCACCGGCTCCGCAGACGTCGCCCAGCGTGCACACCCAGGCGCTCGTGCCCGCGTCGAACACCCCGGCGCCCGACGCGGCGGTGTAGTAGGTGACGTCGGAGAAGTCCGCAGCGCCCCGGCAGGTGACCGGCGAGTGGGCAAGCACCTCGATGTTGGGTGGCGTCGGCGCGGTCGCGTCGTAGCGGTCGTACTCCGAGCCGATCATCCCTGGGACATGCTCGCCGGCCGTCGCGGCCGTGCCGGACAACAGCCACTGATCCGGATTCCAGACGACCAGGTCGGCGTGCACGGGGTTGCACTGGTACATCCCGCCGGTCAGGGCGCTTTCCGGGCTGGCCAGCGGCGGAGCCGGCCAGTTCGCGGTGATCTGGGCGTTGACCTTGTTGTAAAGCGGGTCTTCCGTGGCGACCTTGTAGCCGGCCTGCGTCCGCTCCGGTCCGTACGGCGACGGCGACAGCCGGATCCGCCGGTAGACCGCGTTGGCACCGAGGAAGGCAAGGTTCGTGCCGCGGTCCCTGGCGCCGGTGAGGGCGTCGCGCATCGCCCGCGAGTAGTACTCGTCGTGGCCCAGGGAGATCACCGCGCGGGCGCCGTCGAGCAGATGCGGGTCCGTGTCGAGGTCGACGTCGGTCGCGTAGTCCAACGGCAGGCCGAGCCGCTCGGCGAGCGCGACCAGCGGCTCCTCGTTGCCGGTGAAGTCAGCGGCGCCGTCACCGAAGTCGTAGGGCCGGTCGAACGAGACGACCCGGGCCCGATCCGCGAACTGGCCGTCCGGGCCGTGATAGAGGCTGTAGCCGCCCCAGGCGTTGTAGGCCTGCCAGGTCGTCACCGCGTTGAGAATCACGATCCGGCCCGCGGCCTTCGGGCCGCGCACGGTCAGCGGCACGTACCACTGCCAGCCGTGCGCGTCATCCAGGCGCATCAGGTAGTCCCCTGGCGGCCAGCCGCCGGTCTGGAACGTTGTCGCCGGACTCCAGGTCGTCGCGACGGTGTGCACCGTCGGGGTCGGGGCGGGCATCGGCTGGCGGACGCCGGCCAGGCCGGTCACCTGGTCAACGAGCCGGCAGCCCCGGCCGCCGTACCAGCCCGTGCGGAAGACCGACACCATGAACGAGGGCGCCGTCGTCGACACGTACAGCCGGACCGGTTCACCGGGGGAAATGCTCGCCCGGTCAAGCCAGCCCTCGATCGCGTGGTCACGGCCCAGCCGCGCCAGCCCGCAGTCGGCCCCTGGCTTGGCGTTCTCCGCCAGCACGTCGGAGCCCGCGGCCGCCGAGGCGGTCACCGGGGCGGCCCGCTGGCCCGTCGGACTCCCACCGGAAGGCCGGCCGGCCGGACCGGCCGGCCCGGAGCCGCCGCAGGCCGCCAGCACCGCGGCCAGCACCCCGACCGCCACCGCCCCAAGGCCGCTACGGCCGAACCTCATCTGCCACACGGCCCACAGCATCCACCGGGCGGCTCCGCTCCACGCGGCCACCCCCGGCCAAGTCGATCTTCATCTACAGGCGTCTAGCAGGTCGTGCGGCCGCGTACACGACATGCGCCCAGGTACTGGGCCCGGACGCTGTCTGATGGGGTGGGGTATCGGGAGCGGCTTTAGATCGCGCGTTCGCCCTTGAGCATCGAGCCGGCGTCGAGCCGGAGGTTGAGGCCGGTGATGTAGCGGGAGTCGTCGCTGGCGAGGAACACGACCAGGGCCGACGCGTCGCCGACCTCGATGTACGGGATCGGCATCGGCTGCATGCCCGGGAAGGCCACTTCCGCGTCCTCGCGGGTCGGGGTCCCGCCCTCGGCGACGAGGTCCGGGCGGAACGAGCGGTAGATGTCGTCGTTCATCAGCAGCCGGGTGTTGACATTGGTCGGGTGGACCGCGTTCAGCCGGATGTTGTGCGGAGCCAGCTGCAGGGCGAGCGTCTCGACATACTGGAAAATCAGCCGCTTGGCGAACGAGTACCCGACACCGCCGGTCTTGCCCATCGCTTCGGTGGTGTTCTTCATCAGGCCCGCGCACGAGCCGGTGACGATGATCGACGCGCCCGCCCGCAGATGCGGCGCGACGACGGCGACCGTGTTGTGCGCGCCGACGAAGTCGACGTCCATGCCGTCGATGAAGCCCTCGATCAGGGTGCGGTCGTTCAGCGGCAGAATGCCCGCGTTCGCGCAGACGATGTCGACCTGGCCGAACCGGGCGAGGCCCTGGTCGAGCGCGGCCTTCAACTGCTCCTTGACGCGCACGTCGGCCTTGACGGCCACGATGGAGCGGCCGAGCGCCTCGACCTCCTTGACGGTCTGCGCAAGATCCTCCGCGCTGGCCATCTCGTAGTTGACGGTCGGGATGTCCTCGCAGATGTCGACCGCGATGATGTCCGCGCCCTCGCCGGCCAACGTGACGGCATGGCTGCGGCCCTGCCCGCGGCCGGCGCCCGTGATGAAGGCGACCTTGCCTTCCAACTTACCCATCTGGTCCTCCCGACCTGCTTATGGAGATTGATTTCGTCTCGGTAGAAGCGCCTCTCGGCGTTCGTTACGCAGAGAAGTGCGGTGGTCGACGGCGGGCCGCGGGCTGCAAGGACGGATGGCGCGTGAAGTGGTCGATACCGGGGAGGTCGGTGCCGGGTGGAACGATCTTGTCGATCGCGTCGAGGATGTCCGGGCCGAGCTCGATCTCCGCGGCGTCCAGCGCGTCGTCCAGGTGCTTTGCCGTACGCGGTCCGATGATCGTCGAGGTGATGGCGGGATGGCTCGCAACGAACGCGAGCGCCAGCGACGTCAGGGTGATGCCCGCCTGGGCCGCGACGTCACGCAGGGCGTCCACCGCGTCGAAACGGGCGGGGTCCGCGCGTTCGGCGGCCGTGCTGACGGTTCCCTGCATGAAAGGGCTGGCGGGGTCGTAACGTGAACCGGCCGCCGGCTCCTGGCCACGCTGGTACTTGCCGGTCAGCCAGCCACCGGCGAGCGGGCTCCACGGGATGACCGCCATCCGGTGTCGTTGGCAGGCAGGGAGCACCGCCTGCTCCACCGACCGGGCGAAGATCGAGTACTGCGGCTGCTCGCAGACGAACCGTTCCCCGCCGCGCCGAGAGGCCGCCCACTGCGCCTCGACGATCCAGTCCGCCGGGAACGAGGACGATCCGAGGTAGAGCACCTTTCCCTGCCGTACGAGGTCGGTGAGCGCTCCGAGGGTTTCCTCCAGCTCGGTGTCCCAGTCGAGCTTGTGTATCTGGAGAAGGTCGATGCGGTCCGTGCCCAGCCGTCGCAGACTGTCCTCGACAGCCTGCGCTATCCAGCGGCGGGAGGAACCCCGTTGGAGGCGACCACCCATCGGGAAGAAGCATTTTGTAGCCAGCACGACCTCGTCGCGGCGCGATTTGACCGCTCGGCCGATTATTTCCTCACACTCGCCATGGGAATACACGTCGGCTGTGTCGATGAAGTTGATTCCGCCGTCCAGGGCACGGCTGATGATCGGCACGCACTCGTCGGGCTCGGTGCTGCCCAGCCGGCCGAACGTCATCGTCCCCAGGCACTGGCTGCTCACCTCGACACCTGTTCTGCCAAACCTGCTGTACCTCATCGGAGCCCTTCAGAAGATCTCAGCCAGAATTCGAGCGAGGATTCAGCGCGTGCGCCCTGCAAGCATCAGCACCTCAGCTCCGCAACAAATACCAGGGTTGAAATCAGGGCGCAGACGTCAGCCATTCACGTTCGAATCTCGCGGTCGGGAACAGGAAGATTCCCGCTCACCCTGGCGGTGTCCACCTTCTCGTCATAGCCGTGAATGCCGTCCGCGACACGAGCACGCCCCTCGTCGGTCGACTGAGTATGCGACCGCCGATCGCATAGTGTCAAGGTGGTGTTAGATGGCCCGGTGAGCCGGCAGCTTCCGACCGAGAGCGACGAGGCGCGGTCCCTCGACCAGGAGCTTCTCGCCCCCAAGCCCGGCTCCGCCGAGTGGTGGACGCAGCGTGATGCCACGGACGCGAAGCGCCGGCCGCGTTCGGGCGGCCTGACGACCGCGCGCATCATCGAGGCCGCCCTGGAGATCCTCCGGGACGGAGGACTCGAGGCGCTGACCGTGCGAGCTCTGGCTGAGCGGTTCGAGACGAGCAACGCGTCGTTGTACCGGCACTTCGCGAGTCGCGACGAGCTGATCGCGCTGATCGGCGACCACGTCATGGGCGAGGTACGGCTGGACCGAACCGGGCGGGGCTGGCGCGCCGACGTCGAGGCGCTGATGTCCGAGATGCGGCGAGTGATCCTCAGCCAGCCGCTGCCGTCGTCCGCGGCCCGGCGCATGTCCGCTTACGGCCCCAACATGCTGCGCGTTCTTGACGCCGCGCTCGGACCGTTCCTCGAGGCCGGTCTGTCCGACGACGAGGCGGCCCGTACGACCATCAGTCTGATCAACTTCGTCGCCGGGTCGGCCGACATCGACCGCAGTGACGCCGGGCGCGGCCCGCGAGGCGACACCGGGTCAGCCGGATTCGACCTGCTTCTCGACAGGCTGCCGCCCGACCGGTTCGAGGCGCTGCGCACAGCAGGGAACGCCTATACGGCCGCGGCTGCCGACGAGGTCTTCGCGCACGGTCTGGCGATCTTCCTCGACGGGGTGACCAGCCAGCTCGCCGCGACCGGACGCTGACCGTCGCGCAGGCGCGCGGCCGCCGGCGGAGCGGGCAGCGTCGCGGCAAGTTCTCAGACCGCCGTACGCCGGACGCACCTGCGCCGGCTCGGCGCGGTCATCCATCCGACAGATGCTGGCAATGAACGACAAGGATCCCAAAATGCAAATTGCAAAGGTAAATTTGCAGATGTTGGGAGGCATCACCATGGCGTCATCCGTCGTCGCACGGGCGGTCAGCGGCTTCGTCCGCCGCCGTGATCGAGCGGCCACCGAGGGCAGGACTACCCGCGTGAGGGCCGGCCGACCGCGACTGGCCGCACTGTGCATCGCGACGTTGGCTGTCACCGCCACCACGGCGATCGCGGCCTGCGAGCCCTATCCCGGGATTCCCATCCCGCCGCCTACCCAGAGCCAGCCCGGCCCGCCTGGCATCAAGCTGTTCGTCTCCCCGACCACCGGCCCGGCGCCGCTGAAGGTCGGCCTCACCGCCGTGGCCTCCGGCGGAACGGGCACGCTGACCTTCCGGTTCGACTTCGGCGACGGCACGGTCGTCGGCCCGCAGTCGGGCGCCCAGGCGACGCACCTCTACACGACGGTCGGAACCTTCCACCTGACGGGGACCGTGACCGACAGCGCCGGCAGGTCGGCGTCGGAGACCCACTCGGTGACCGTCTCGGTGCCGACGCCGCACATCTCGGCCAGCGCGACCACCGCCCAGATCGGTCAGGGCGTGACGCTCACGGCCACCGGCGCCGTGGCCCCGGCCTCCGACTACACGTGGAACGCGACGAACCCCAACGGCCTTTCGTTTCGGGTGGACGACACCACCACGCCGACCTATTTCGCCAATCCAGCTCTCGCGGGCGTCTGGACGTTCTCGGTCGACATCACGGACGCCGCCGGGGCCTACCGCCCGTCCAACAAGATCCAGGTCACCTTCACCGCGCCCACCAGCACACCGGCCTCCTGAGCCACCGCGGCCTCGGCCGACACCGCCGCGCGGGCGCGAGGTGTCGACCGAGGCCGCCTTTCGTGGATCATCGTTCTGGCGGCGCGCCGAGGTGCCCGACCACCGGCCCTGACGCCGCCGGCTCTGACGCGGCCCCGGCCCGACGTCCGTGATCAGGACGCCTCCGCGGCGAACCGACGCGGTCAGGGGTGGAGCTAGCCCACGGACTTCCCGGGAATGACCGTCCCGCAGACGGGATCGGCACCGGAGACGACCGAGAACGACTGCCCCTTGAACAGGGTGAACCACAGGCAGTTGTCAGCTCCCGGGCCACCGACACCGCGCTGGTCCATCCCGAAGTCGATGGTGTGGCCGCCGAGGAGGCCGGCCCCGTCATAGTCCGTCACCTTGAGAAGGGCGTCGATCATCGAGGCGCGGGTCGGCTTGGCGCCCGCGCCCTTCAGGCCCCAGGTGACCGCGTCCATCGACGTGTAGGCCAGGTACTCGGGCAGGCCAGGCACCTTGGTGGTTCCGGCGGCCTTCAAGTCGGCCTGGAGCTTCTTCGTCGCCGCCGTCTGCATCTCGATCGGCTCCCAGCCGAGCGAGAAGTAGACGTCCTGGGCGTCCTGGATCTCCGCGGGGCCAGCGGAGAGCAGCGAGTCCCCGTAGCCGATCGACAGCACCGGGGCCTTCAGATCGACCCCCTGCTGGCGGAGCGACTTGACGATCTGGAAGGCGGACACCTCCTGGAGGGCGATGTCGAGCCCGTCGATCCCCGCGTTCTTCATCGCGAGCACCGCAGGGCCGACGTCGGTGCTGCCGAGCTGGAACGTGTCGTTCAGGTAGCCCGCCTTCAGGCCGGCGGTCTGCGCCGACACGGCGGCGCCGCGGGCGGCATCGGCCGCGCTGGGCACGCTGCCGTAGCCAATCGCGCCGATGTTGGTGGCGCCGACCTTCTTGTAGAACTCCCCGAGCGTCGTCGTGACCTTCGAGTAGTCCGGGAACCCGAACACGGAGAACATGTTCCGGTCGGTGTTCCACTCCGTGGAGTCGACGGCGCCGCCGATCACCGGGACGCCCTGCGCGGCCAGGTAGGGGGCCGCCGCGAAGGTCAGGTCGGAGATGGCGATGACCGCGAGCACGTGGTCCTGGTCGACCAGGCGGTGCGCCGCGGTGACCTCGCCGGCCGGCGAGGACGCCCCGTCGGCGATCACGTACTTGAGGTTGTAGCCGTCGGCGGCCGCCGCGATCGCCCCGGCCTTGATCGCCGCAGGCAGGTTCTTGTTGGAGGCGCCGAGGGCGCCGGTGAGGTCCGAGATGACGCCGATCGTGTAGGTGGGGCGGCTCGCGGCGCTCGACGAGCCGGCCGCGGCCGAACCACCTGAGCTGCCGGAGCTACCGCACCCGGCCACCGCGAAGGTGGCGGCGGCCAGCAGGACCGCTCCGAGCCGCCAGCCCCGTCGCCGCGCGAGGCCGCCGGATAAGCCTCCACGCCGAGGCTCCCGGTTCCCGCCGAACCCTGGTGTGCGCCGTGCCGTCATCCCTTGCTCCCGTCAGGTCGAGGGCGGACCCCGCGCCAGTTCCCGCAGGTGAGCGCCGGTCGTATGACCTGCAGCACACCAGGGGCTGGACTTTTCTGTCAAGCGCTTGATAGAACCAGCCCACCGCAGAAACGTTGGGACCCCTGCAGGAGGCATCGAGTGGTCGAACCGTCACCGCGGGCCGAGGCCGCACGCCCGGTCGACCGATGGGCCGGGTGTCCTCCCGAGCTCGAAGCACGGTCGGCCGCGTTACGCCGGATCCGCGTGTGCGACCTCAGCGGCCAGCTCGCGGGGGCCGGGGCGACCAGGCTCCTCGCCGCCTTCGGCGCCCAGGTGATCCGCGTGGAGGACCCGGCCACCAGGGGTGGGTGGGACATCGTCCGGGGCGCTCCGCCGTTCCACGACGAGCGCCGTGGCCTGGAGTTCGGCGGCGGCTTCAACAACCACAACACCGAGAAGCTGGGAGTCACGCTCAACCTGCGCACCGAGCGTGGGCGTGACCTGTTGACTCGGCTGATCGCGGTGTCGGACGTGGTGACCGAGAACTTCGCGGGCGGGGTGTTCGCGCGGCTCGGCTTCCCGTACGAACGGCTTCAGGAGATCAAGCCGGACATCGTCTACGTGTCCCACAGCGGCTTCGGCGCCACCGGCCCGTATCGCGACTTCCGCACCTGGGGGCCGATCGTCCAGGCCGTCAGCGGGCTGACGTTCACCGCGGGCCTCGCCGGGCAGCCACCCGCCGGCTGGGGCTACTCCTACATGGACCACCAGGGTGCCTACGCGATGGCGATCGCGGTGCTGGCGGCGCTGTGGCACCGCGATCGCACCGGCGACGGCCAGTGGGTCGACCTGGCCGGCGTCGAGGTCGGCCTGAGCCTCACGGGCCCGGACATTCTTGATCACCATCTCAACAGCCGTCCGGCCCGGGAACCGGGATCGGTCGATTCCAACCGCGGCGACGCGCCCGCGATGGCGCCGCACGGGATCTACCCGGCCCAGGGCGAGGACCGCTGGATCGCGGTGGCCTGCCGCGACGATCTCGACTGGCGGCGGCTGGCGGACGAGATCGGCCAGCCCTGGGCCCGCGGCGACGACCTCGCGACCCTCACCGCCCGACTCGCCGGCCAGGACGCGCTGGACGCCCGGCTGGGCGCGTGGACCGCGGGCTTCGACAACCACAGTCTGGCCGAGCGCCTCGTCGCCGCCGGTGTCCCCGCGAGCCCGGTCCGCACGCCGGCCGAACGGATCGACGGACCGCCCGCGACGCCCGGGTGGGATCTGTGGCCGACCGTCGTGCATCCCGACATCGGGCCGGCCCGCGTCGAGGGCCTGCCGGTGCATCTGTCGGAGACCGACTGGTCGCTGCGGCGCGGGGCGCCCCGCCTCGGCCAACACAACCAATTCGTGCTGCGCGACGTCCTCGGCGTCGACGAGACCGAGCTCGACGAGCTGACGGCCGAAGGAGTCTTATGACCGGCCCACTGGACGGCCTGCGGGTACTGGAGATCGCCGGGCAGTTCACCGCGTACCCGAGCAAGGTCTTCGCCGACCTCGGAGCGGACACCGTCGTGATCGAGCCGCCCGCCGGAGCGGCGGCCCGGGCACTGGGCCCGTTCGTGGGCGACGAGCCGGCACCCGAGGCGAGCCTGCACTGGCGTCACTACAACACGTCCAAGCGCAGCGTCGTGCTCGACCTGACCGACGAGGCGGACCGCGCGCGGCTACGGCTGCTGCTCGCCGACTGCGACGTCCTGTTGGAAGGGCTGCCCGAACGGGAACTGGCCGGGCTCGGGCTGATTCCAGACCGCCTCGCCGCCGAGTTCCCGTCGCTCGTCTGGGTCTCGGTGACGCCGTTCGGGCGGCGTGGGTCCCCGCCGGACGTCCCGACCACCGATCTCACGCTGCTCGCCGGCGGTGGCCCCGTGCACAGCTGCGGCTACGACGACCACACGCTTCCACCCGTGCGCGGCGGCGGCGGCCAGAGCGCGCACACCGCCGGCTCCTTCGCGGCCGTGGCCGCTCTGACGGCGCTGATGTGGCGAGCCGTCTCCGGCCGCGGCCAGCACGTCGACGTGAGCGTCGACGCGTCGCTCAACGTCTCCAGCGAGCTGGCCACCACCCAGTACCTCACCGACGGAGGAAACGTCAGGCGACAGACCGGCCGGCACGCCATGGTCGAACCGACCGCGCCGACCCAGGTCGAGGCCGCTGACGGGCACCACGTCGTGCTCGGTTTCCCGCCACGGGCAGCCGAGGACTACGCGGCGATCGTCGAGTGGATCGACCTCGTCGGGTTACGCGAGGAATTCGCTGACGTCGTCCTGCTGGAGCTGGGGGTCGAGCGCGGCGGGGTCGCCGTCGTCGAGCTCGCGACCGATCCACTGGCGCAGGAGATCTGGAACGCCTCGCGGGACGCGATGATGCTGCTCGCCGCGCGGCTCCCGGCCTATGAGTTCTTCCTCGGCTGCCAACGCCGAGGGCTCGTCGCGGGATTCGTCGCCTCACCCGAGGAAGCACTCGGCGACCCGCACCTCGTCGCACGCGGATTCGCCACCTCGGTGACCGATGCGCACACCGGCCACACCGAGACTCATCCCGGCGCGCCCTACCGGTTCAGCCGGACGCCCTGGCGTATCTCGCAGCCCGCGCCACGGATCGGCGAACACACGGAAAGCTTTTTCAAGACCGGCTGGAGCGACGACTAGAACGCGTCTCGCCCGGACAGGTCGCCGTCGTTTCCGGTGCCGGCACCGCCGGCCAATATGTTCGCCACCGTATCCGTCAGCATCATCGTTAAATGAAGCTGCGTCGTCTCGACCTGGGATCCGACCCATTTGACGAGGGTGCCGTTTCCGGTGCCGAAGATGATCAGGGTCATCGCGCTGGCCACCCGGAAGAGGCGCTCTGCCGCATCGATGTCCGGTGTGAGCGGGGTGAGCCGCTCCACGACGGCGTCACTCTCCGGGGTGGCCCGTGAACTCACCAGATGCCGGTACTCCGGGTCGTTCATCAGGGCGATCAGGAACGGGTGGTAGTACTGGCCGGTCTCGTGTTCGGCCATCTCCGTAGCGGCGACCACCATGGCGCGGGCAATGTCACGAACTGTGACGTCCCGGTCCGGAACGTTCACGGCGAACAGGCGTTCCAGATCGGACCGCAGCTCGCCGGTGCGGGAGTCCACGATCGCGAGTACAAGGCCCGACTTGGAACCGAAATGATAGTGGACGGCGTCCCGGCTGATGCCGGCCTCAGCGGTGATCTGCCGAGTCGAGGTACGAGCTATGCCCTGTTCGGCGAAAAGCCGCTCCGCGGCGCGGAGAAGCACCTCCCGCGTCTGAACACCGCGGGAGTCCTTACGCACCTCCACCCCGGCGATCGTCACCCCGGCCGAGGATTTCGTATCCAGCGACGCCACGAAAGCAGTGTACCGCGCCGGTGTGACCCGGTACTGCGGTGGAAGGTTGTCTTCTCGTTAGAACAGGGCTACTTCGCGGCCGCGCGCTCCTGTTCGACGTAGTACTTCGCCGCGGCGCGGATGGAATCCCGGGTCGGCGCCGGGTGCCAGTCGAGCTCGCGAGAGGCCTTGCCGTGGTCGAGCGGCGACATGAAATGCATGAGCCGTACCGTGACGCTCGTCATCACCATGTCGCGGCGCAGCACCCGCCCACCGAGGTCGCCGAGGCGGCCGAACACCTTCATCACGGCGATCGGGATCCCGAAGCGCGGCGGACGGGTGCCGACCGCTTCGGCCGCCGTCGTCACGAGCTCCTGCCAGCTCATGAAGGACTCGCTGATGATGTACCGCTCGCCGATTCGCCCCTTCTGCCCGGCGAGCAGGAAGGCCTCGGCGGCGTCGGTTATGCCGACCACCTCCATCGACGCGTTGCCGAAGTAGATGGGCAGCTTGCCAAGCGCGGCGTCGGAGACCATGCGGCCGTGCGGCGAGCCGAAGTCAGGCGCTCCGTAGGTCGTCGACACGTTCATGACGATCCCCGGCAGCCCGCGCTCACGGCAGTACTCCAGAACGAGCTCCTCAGCGGCGACGCGCGCCCTGATGTATGGCCCGCCCAGGTGCATCCAGTTGTGCGGGAGATCCTCGTCGGCCAGACCGTCCGTGGACACACCGATCGTGCCGACGGTGCTGCAGAAGACGAAGCGCCGCACCTTCATCTCGAGCGCCGCGTCGAGCGCGTGCCGCAGGCCGTCGACGTTCGTGGCGAACAGCGGCCCCGGGTCGCGCAGCCAGGCCCGAGCGTCGACGACGCAGTAGAACACCGTGTCGACGTCGCGCATCGCCTCGCGCATCGCCTCGTCGTCGGTCAGCTCGCCGAAGCAGCGCTGCACCGACAGGTCGTCGAAGGCCCGGGTCGAGCTGGACCGGCGAACCCACACCCGGACCTCGTCGCCGCGCTCCACCAGCTGTCGCGTGACGTGCGAACCCAGAAATCCGCTCGCGCCCATCACCAGTTGCCTGTCGACCACGAATGACATCCCTTCACAGCCGCGTTCGTCCGCCATCGGACTCCGCGAGCCCACTATCCAGCGAGGCGCCCGCGGAATCCACCCGATCCCCCGCGCCCCGACCGTCGTCCGTCTACGGACCATGGCTGTGACAGCCCCGGCTGGGGCATCAGGCTGTCATACCCGCGCCCACAGCCTCTATGTGGACCGCTCACGGGTAATGACAGACCCTCCCTCAGGTCTGCGGCCGGGCCTAGCGTGGAGTCAGCGACTCCAAAGGGTCGCCGAAAAACTACGGAAGGTGCAGCTATGCGTGCGACCGTGATGTACGGTGCCGGCGACGTCCGAGTCGAGAACGTCGCCGACGCTCGGCTGGCAGAGCCGACCGACGCCGTGGTGCGCGTCGTGGCCGGCTGCATCTGCGGCAGCGACCTGTGGCCCTACGGCTCCATGGAGGCGACGGGCCAGGGCCGCCGGATGGGGCACGAGTTCCTCGGCGTCGTCGAGGAACTCGGGTCCGAGGTGCGGGGCCTGCGCCAGGGTGACCTGGTGGTCGCGCCGTTCGTCTGGGCCGACAACACCTGCGACTTCTGCCGCGAGGGCCTGCAGACCTCCTGCCGCCACGGCGGCCTGTGGGGCAACGACCTCGACGGCGGCCAGGGCGAGGCGGTCCGGGTGCCCCAGGCCCAGGGCACGCTGGTCAGGCTGCCGACCGGAGCGGACCCGGCGCTGCTGGCGTCCCTGCTGACGCTGTCCGACGTGTTCTCCACCGGCCACCACTGTGCCGTCACCGCCGGAGTCAGCCCGCGCACCACCGTCACCGTGATCGGGGACGGCGCCGTCGGGCTGTCGGCCGTGCTGGCGGCCCGGCGGCTCGGCGCCGAACAGATCATCCTGATGGGGCGGCACAAGGTCCGCACCGATCTCGGCCGCGAGTTCGGCGCCACGGCCGTCGTCGCCGAGCGCGGGGACGAGGGGGTCGAGAGGGTCCGAGAGCTGACCGGCGGCGACGGCACCCACACCGTGCTCGAGTGCGTCGGCCTGCGGCCGGCGATCGAGACCGCCCTGGGGGTCGTCCGGGCCGGTGGCACCATCAGCCGGGTCGGCGCACCCCAGTACACCGAGGTACCGATGGACTTCGGCGTCTTCTTCCGCAATGTCACCCTGACCGGTGGGGTGGCGCCGGCCCGCGCCTATATCGAGGATCTCCTGCCGGACGTGCTCGACGGCAAGATCGAGCCAGGGCGCGTCTTCGACCGGGTCGTCGGCCTCGACGACACCCCGGCCGGCTACCAGGAGATGGCCGACCGAAAGGCACTCAAGGTGCTCATCCGCCCCTGACCCGTCGGCGGGGGTCACCGCGCTGCGCCGCCCCGGATGGCCCGGCACCGTTGGGCGCCCCTCGCCTCGTCCGGCTGGGCCGCCGTCCCCTAGGGTCGCCGGCATGACCTCTCCTGGGCTCGCGCTCGGGCCGCTTCGGCCGAGCTACCCGATCGAGACCAGACGGCTCCTGCTGCGGCCCATCGATCCGGTCGGTGACATCGACGCCATGCACACCTACCTCTCCCGGGAGGACGTGTGCCGGTACATCCCGCCGGAGCCGAGAAACCGGGAGCAGGTCGCCGAGCGGCTCGCGAATCCCGAGCTCGTCCGGTCGGAACTCGACACCGAGGGGCAGTGCCTGGCGCTCGCCGTCGTACTCAGGGAGTCGCGGGACCTGATCGGCGACCTGATCTTCTTCTGGCACAGCGCCCTGCACCGCACCGGCGAGATCGGCTACGTCATCAATCCCGAGTACCACGGGCAGGGCTACGCCACCGAGGCCGCGCGGGCCCTCCTCGGGCTGCTCTTCGACGAGTTCGGGCTGCATCGGGTGACGGCTCGCATCGACGCCGAGAACCCGGCCTCGGCCGCGGTGCTGACCAAGCTCGGCCTGCGACAGGAGGCCCTGCTGGTCGAGAACGAATGGTTCAAAGGACGCTGGAGCACCGAGATCGACTTCGCGATCCTCGATCGGGAATGGCGCGGGCGGGCCGACCTCGGCTCCGATTCGTGACCTGGCGCCGGACCACCCGCTGCCCATCCACCCCGGACCGTCGGCAGGAGCCCGACCCGCCCGACACGGGTCATCCGGATCAGCTGGGCTGGCCGCTCTCGCGGTGCTCCAGCGCCTCGGCGAGCAGGTCCGCCACCCGCGCCACGCCTGTCGCATTCGGGTGGTAGTAGATGCCGTAGGTGTCGGAACCATTGAGCCAGCGGTCGGTGGAGCTGGCGCAAACGTCATGGCCGATGCTCGCGGTGTAGACGTCGACAAAGGAGACGTCGGCGTCCGCGGCCGACCGCCGCAGGGTTGCGTCGAGCACCAGCCCGATCGATGTCAGCCGACCGGTGTCGGCCGCGGAAATATTATTGTCAGTGCAAGTTGCAGGCGGGTCCGGAAATATGCGCGGATAGCCGAGGAGGTAGATGCGCGCATCTGGCGCATCCGCCCTCAGTGCACCGATGAGCCGAACGAGATCGGAATGCAGCTTCACCGCGGCCTGGCCCAGATCGGCCGCGGCGGGCAGCCCGGGGCACGGCTTGCTCGCCCGGGCGGCCTCCATGCAGCGCTGGATGGCGGAGCTGTAGTCGAGGTCGTTCCCACCGGCTGTGATCGTCACCAGGCGGGTGTCGGGGGTGACCGCGTCGAGCTGCGCGGGACGGCCGTCCTGCGGCGTGTCGAACAGGTTCGCGATAGTGGCGCCGGCGCAGGTGACGTCGACCAGGTTGAGCCCGAAGCGCTTGGCCACGACATGCGGATAGTTGTCCGCCGCGCGCTGGCAGCCCGCGCCGATGTCAGGACCGGTACCGGAACCGGCGGCGAAGGAGCTGCCCATGGCGACGTAGCGACCGGTCAACGGCACGGGTGAACTGCTCGGCGAGCTGGTCGTCCCGCCGCCCGGGATCCCGGTCGTGCCACAACCAGCCATCGCGACCGCTCCAGCGAGGCCGGCAAGAACAATGACCAGTGACCGGCGGGGCCGTCGGGAGTGCATCCATGCACCTTTCACTGAGCGCTCTCTGACTGGGCGCCATTTCCATGAGGCGCACCAGATAGTCAACATGCGCGCCAATCGACCAGGTCACGGGGTAGTTCGCGCGATGGCACCCAGAATCGACATCAGGGTCGCCGTCGCGGGTGTCACCCGCGCCGGCTGATCCTACAACAGCCGTTTTTTACAAACAATTGATACGAGCGCCGAGAGTGTGTATAACGCACACGCGGGACGAGCCCGCCGGGCCCGGCCAACCGCGCCTTCGCGTCCCACCTGGGCACAACCGTGGCGGCACCAGGCAGGACGTATCCCGGCGATCGCCGTATACGGTGCGATCATCGCGCCCGCGGCCCGGCGGCGCGGTCCGGGGGGCCACCTCCGGCGGCCGGTCGACGGAGGGCTCGGGGCATGCGCCTGCACGTGGGCTGCGCGATGTGGTCACACAGGTCGTGGCAGGGCCGCTTTCTCCAGCACCCGCTGCCGGCGCACGAGCGGCTGCGGCACTACGCCAGCTGGTGCACCGCGGTCGAGGGGAACACCACGTTCTACGCGACGCCGACCAGGGACACCGTCACCTCGTGGTCCGCGCAGACCGATCCGGCCTTCCGGTTCGTCGCCAAGCTACCGAAGATCATCACGCACGAGCGCTGCCTCACCGACGTCGACGAGCCGCTGCGACTGTTCCTGGACGCGATCGAGCCGCTCGGCCCGCGGGCCGACGCGCTCTGGGTTCAGCTGCCGCCGGCGTTCGGCCCGGCCGACGTTCCGCTGCTCGCCGGCTTCCTGCGCCGGCTCAGCTCGTCCTACCGGTACGCCGTCGAGGTCCGCCACCCGGCGTTCTTCGAGGACCCGCGGGCGGCCCGCCTGCTGGAGGAGACCCTCGCGGCCGCCGGCGCCGAGTGGATTCCGTTCGACACCACCGTGTTCTTCCAGAGCCCGCCGGCCAGCGCGGCCGAGCGCGACGCCTGGGTCAAGAAGCCGCGGGTGCCGGCGCGCCTGGTGGCGCTGACCGAGCGGCCGATCGTCCGCTACCTCGGCCGCGACGACGCCGCGCGAACGGTCGACGGCTGGCAGCGGTGGGTCGACATCGTCGCGGGCTGGCTGCGCGAGGGCCGGTCCCCCACCGTCTTCGTCCACACTCCCGACAACGCCGACGCGCCCGACTTGGCCCGGCGCTTCCACGCCGAGGTCCGCGCCCGGGTGCCCGCGCTGGAGCCGCTTCCCACGCCGATCCCGGCCGCGCCACTCACCCTCTTCTAGCGCCGCGACCGCCAGGGCCAGGCGTAACCGTCCAGGTCAGTCGGCGCCTGGCCGCCACGACCAGCCGCTAACCTGATCGCCGGTCGGCCGGTCTGGCCAGACTGTCGGACCTCCGGCGCATGCTGGGGAACCGAGCGGGGCGGTCTGCGCCGCCTCCGCCAACCGCCGCCCGACCCTCGCCGGGCGTCCGAAGCAGTCTCGCTAGGAATGCAGGTGTCCGACGATGCGCAAATGGTTGCCGCTACTGACAGTCTGCCTGGGCACGTTCATGCTGTTGATCGACGTCACGATCGTGAACGTCGCGCTGCCGAGCATGGTTGTCGATCTGCACGCCTCGTTCGGAGCGTTGCAGTGGGTCGTCGACGCGTACGCCCTTGCGCTGGCGGCGTTGGTGCTCGGCGCCGGCTCGGTCGCGGACATCGCGGGCCACCGGCGCGCGTACATCGGCGGTCTCGCCCTGTTCGCGCTGAGCTCGTTGATGTGCGGCCTGTCGCCCAACCCGGGGGTGCTGGTCGCGGCGCGGGCCGTCCAGGGGGTCGGCGCGGCCGCGATGTTCGCGACGAACTTCCCGCTGCTCAACGCCTCCTACGCCGGACGCGACCGGGGCACCGCGTACGGGGTCTGGGGCGCGGTCGCCGGGGCGTCGTCCGCGATCGGGCCAATCGTCGGCGGCGTGCTCACCCAGTACGTGTCGTGGCGTTGGATCTTCTTCGTGAACCTGCCGGTCAGCGCGATAGCGATCGTGCTGGCCGTGGTCGTGCTGACCGACTCCCGCTCGCCGCGGCGGGTCCCGGTGGACGTCCCGGGCATCGTCGCGTTCAGCGCGTCGGCCGCCAGCGTGACCTACGCGCTGATCCGGGCCAACGACGACGGCTGGTCGAACCCCGGGGTCTGGCTGCTGCTGGCGGCGGCCGTCGTGCTGCTGGCGGTGTTCGTGGCGCTGGAGGCCCGCTCCAAGCACCCGATGTTCGACCTGGCGCTGCTGCGCAACCGGCGGTTCGTCGGCGTGCTGGTGGCCGGGTTGCTGATGACGTTCGCCGCCTTCTCCGCGTTCACGTACACGTCGATCTGGCTGCAGTCGGTGATCCGGATGACGCCGTTGCAGTCCGGGCTGACCGGTATCCCCCTGTCGATCACGGCGTTCTTCGCGTCGGCCCTGCTCGGGCGCTTCCTGCACGAGCGCCGGGCCGACCTGGTGCTCGGTACCGGCCTGGCGCTCATCGGCCTCGGCGGCCTGGTCGGCGCGTTGATGGTGCACGGCCCGGCACACTGGCCGCAGCTGGTCGCGGGGTTCGCGATCATCGGAATCGGGGTCGGCATCTCGACGCCGATGCTCGGTTCGGTCTCGATGTCGCTGGTGCCGGTCGAGCGGACCGGGATGGCGGCGGGCGCGGTGAACACCACCCGCCAGCTCGGCTACGCCTTCGGTATCGCCGCGCTGGGCAGCGTGTTCGTCGCCAGGGCGGAACACGAGCTGTCCGGTCAGGGGGTCGCGGCGCACAGCAAGGTCGCGCACGCGATCGCCGGCGGTCAGGCCCCCGGAGTACTGGGGGCGACGCCGGCTCCGGCGCGGCCGGCGCTCGACAGCGCCGTCCACACGGCCGGGGTCGCCGGCGTGCAGGCGACCTTCCTGGTGGCCGGCGTCGTCGGGATTCTCGCCGCGGTCCTCGTCGTGATCCTGATGCGCCCGGCGAAGCCCGCCACCGCGACGCCGGCCGAGGAGTCCCCGCCGCCCGAGCGGCCCGATCTGCCGCTCCCGGCCGAGGCATCCGAGCGGGCCGAGGAAACCGAGCGGGCCACGACGCCCGAGCAGGCCGAGGAACGCGCGACGGTCGAGTCCGGGTCCTGATCCGAGGCTAGGAGGCCCGGTTGGCGTGGACGGGCTCGGGCCCGGCCTCCTCGCCATCCGGGCCGTCGGCGCCCGCGGCGGCCGGCTCCGCGGGAAGGATCGCCGGGACGACGCTGCGGCGCAGGTAGGCGCGCAGCTTGGTGTCGCTGGACGTGCGGTCGCTGTCGAAGATGAGCAGTGACAGCAGCCAGCGGATCAGCGTCTCGGTGATCTCGTCGAGCCGCGCCACCAGCGACGGGTCATAGCTGGTGATCGGTTCGAGGATGACGCGGGCGATCTGCAGCGACTGCTCGGACAGCGCCTGGTTGGCCGCCCAGGCGTCAGCCGGGGCCCGGCTGATCGGGTGGAGGGCAGGCTCGGCGCGGAACTCGCGCCGAGCGGCGATCAGCGCCTCGACGGCGAAGTCCCCGGCCGTCTTCGACCGGCGGCGGGCCACGGCCACGACCCGTTCGGCGATCGACGCGCCCGCCTTTTCGAGTGCCACCGACACCAGCGCCTCGCGGGTGTCGAAGTAGGCGTAGACGGTCGGTCTGGAGACGCCGGCGATCGTCGCGATCGCGCTGATCGAGGTGCGTTCCAGCCCGTGCCGACGAATGCAGGTCACGGTGGCGTCGATGATCTTCTCGCGGGCCGACTCGGCCGCCGCCGCCGGGGACCGCCCGGACCAGGGAGCGCGTCGAACCTGCCGCGGCTGCGCGTCAGCCGCGCCGTCGCCGGTCGGTTCCACCGTGCTCCTCTGCCTCGAACTCGTCCGCACCCGCCCGGGGCCGTGAAGACCTCGGGTGACTCGGCATTGTCAGGTAGATCTACACCCTAGTCCGCCTTGCCGACCGTAGAACGGCTCGCGCGACGGAGAGTACCGGTGGTCCGCCGGCTGGGGTAGGTCAGGACTCACCGTCGGTGGCTTCGTCGCGGCTGGTCGGATCGAGCCGGCGCAGGATGTCGCCGCCCAGGTCCGGCCGGCGCAGCAGCTCCGCGAAGGCCGCGTTCTCGGCCTGCCTGGCCTGCTCGACGCCGGCTCGCTCGGCGGCGCGGATCAGTCGCGTCGTCGCGAGAATCGACGCGAGCGGACGGTCCGCGATCGTCGTCGCGAGGGCGAGCGTCTCGGCCAGCAGCGTCTGCGCCGGGTAGGCCGCCAGCGCGAGCCCGACGTCCACCGCCTCGGCCGCAGAGATCCACTCGGAGGCGAGCAACGCCCTGGCCGCCCGCTGGCGACCCATCCGACGTGGCAGCAGGTAGCTGCTCCCCGCCTCGGGCGCGACGCCCATCGCGGTGAACGGCGCCAGCAGCCGAGCGCCCTCGGCGATGAAGACGATGTCGCAGTGGGCGAGCATCGTCAGGCCCAGCCCGACGCCGGCGCCGTTGACCGCGGCAAGCAGCGGCTTGGGGAAGGCGATCAACGCGTCCATGAACGCGTTGAACGACCCGGCGCCCGCGCCGCCGGCCGAGGTCGCCGGGTCCTGGCCGGTCTCGGTCGGGCGGCCGGCCGCGGTGGCCTGGGCCTGGGCGGCCATCTCGACGAGGTCGGTGCCAGCGGAGAACGACCTGCCGGCGCCGGTCAGCACGAGGGCGCCGACACCGTCGTCGGTCGCCGCCTCGATCAGGGCGTCAGCCGTCGCGAGGTAGAGCGCCGAACTGAACGCGTTGGCCTGCCGGGGCCGGTTGAGGGTCAGCAGCCGGACCCGTCCGACGGTGGACGTCAGCAGCACCTCGTCCACGGTCGGCTCCGGTCGCGGCTCGGCCCCTAAGGCGGGTTCGGTGGGTTCAGCGCCAGCGGTTCTGGCGGTTTCCGGCGAAGCGGTCGTCTCGGGCACGGGATGCAGTGTCGGCTCACGGCGCCGCCCGCGTCGAGGGCTTCCCCGCCTCCAGGGCAGGCACCTCGGGATGCCCCGGTTACGGGTCAGAGCGTCGCGCCGACCGGTTTCGTCGGGGTGAAGGTGACCTTGAGCGACTCGTAGCCGCTGACGAAGTTCGCCGGCCGCAGCGCCGGCTCCTCGGGCACGACGAGGTCCAGGTCGGGCAGCCGGTCGAGCACCGTCTGGAAGAGGACGTTCAGCTCCAGCCGGGCCAACGAGTTACCCAGGCAGAAATGGGTCCCCAGGCCGAACGCGAGATGGTCGTTCGGGCTACGGGTGATGTCGAAGCGGAACGGGTCGGGGAAGACCTCCTCGTCCCGGTTCGCCGACGGGTAGAGCAACAGCAGCTTCTGGCCGGCGCGCAGCTGGCGGCCGCGCAGGGTGGTGTCCTCCGTGAGCGTGCGGTTCATGTTCCGGATCGGGCTCACCCAGCGCAGCATCTCCTCGATGGCGCCCGGCAGCAGGGACCGGTCCGCGCGCAGCCGGTCCCAGTTCTCCCGGTCGACCAGCAGCTGGTAGAGCCCACCGGTGATCACGTGCCGGGTGGTCTCGTCGCCGCCGATCAACAGCAGCAGCGACTCGTACAACATGGACTCGTCGTCGAGCCGGTCGCCGTCGACCTCCGCGTGCGCGAGCACGCTGAGCAGGTCGTCGCGCGGGCACGAGCGCCGGTCCGCCAGCACGCCTGCGAAATACTCGGAGTACTCGGCCGCCGCCGTCATCATCTTTCCGGCGGCCGCCGGATTGTCGAACTGGCCCTGGCCACGCAGCATGTCGTCCGACCAGCGCAGCAGGTCCGGGTACATGGCCGGCACCGCGCCGATCAGGTCGCCGATGACGATGAGCGGCAGCCAGGCCGCGATGTCCCAGACGAAGTCGCATTCGCCGCGTTCGCAGACCCGGTCGACGATGGCCTGGGCGACGGTCTCGATCCGGGCCCGCTGGTCCTGCACCCGGCGCGGCGTGAAGCCCTTGTTCAGGAGCTTGCGCCGCCGCCAGTGTGCCGGGTCGTCCATCTCGAGCATCATCGGGAAGCCGTTGACCTCGGGACGGAACCCGCTGGCGTTCGAGAAGATCTCGGGCCGCCGGGAGACCTCGCGGACGTCCGCGTACTTCGTGATGCCCCAGATCTCACCGTCGGGGTCCCAGTGAACCGGGTCGTGCTCGCGCAGCCAGGTAAGGCCTTCGTGCGGGTCGCCTCCCCAGAAGTCGCCGCTGACGATCCGGGTGTCGGGCTTGTCGTCGGGAAGCTCCGTCAGCGCGTCGTCGCCCGTGCCGCCGTCGACAGCCACGTCGCAGCTCGCCACCGCATACCTCCCGAGACCTGGCCGCTCCTGGCGTCGTCAGTTTACATACAGAACACTGACTGACAAGTACGTAGGAGACACAGGTTGGCAAGTACGTAGGTGACGTCGGTTGACAACCACGTCGGGATGTGCGGCCGTCAGGCGACGCGGAACCAGAGCCGCGCGCCGACCGGCCCGATGCTCTGGCTGATCGGCACCAACCGGACGGAGCCGCCGTCGGCCTGGCTGAACAGGCGGGTCCCGGCGCCGAGGAGGACCGGGGCGACGAAGACGAGGATCTCGTCGAGCAGGCCGGCCTGGAGGCACTGGCGGGCGACGTCGGCGCCCAGGATGTTGACGTACCGGTCGCCCGCCGCATCCTTCGCCGCGGCGACGGCGTCAGCCAGCGCGCCGGCGAAGGTGACGCCCGGAACCACGCTGTCCGGGACACGGTGGGTGAGCACGACCTGCGGACCGTCCCAGGCGCCCTGAAAGGCGCCTTCCTTCTCGGTGTCACGGTTCGGGTCGTCGCCGTCGAAGGTGCGCCGGCCGACCAGGATGGCGCCGATCTGGCCGATCAGGTCGTCGACCACCGGGTCGTCCGCGAGGTGCTCGGCCAGCCAGGACATGTCGCCGCCCGGGCCGGAGATGAAGCCGTCCAGGGACATCGTGGCCGAGTACAGGAGCTTTGCCATGAGCTACCTCCATCATCAGGACTCGTCGCCCACCGTCACCCAGGACCATCGAAAGGCGGATGAACCGCTACTCTTGCGGCAACTGTCCGGCGCAACGGGCGGCACGTTCGACGCGACAGGGTTCCAGGCGACACGGTTCCAGGCGACACGGTTCGACGCGACAGGGGGCGTCACGGTCAGCATTCCGGGTTTGCCGACGTGGCACCGCCGGTCACGCGACCTGCCCGCGACATTCCCACGTCCCCGGCGGTATGCCGCCGCGCGCCGCGACATGGAATGGCAGATGATCAGGATTCTGCTGATCTTCCGCCTCATCCATGCCGTCCAGCTGGCCATTACCGTCCCGGGGACCGCCGCACGTCTGCGCGCGGCGAACCTGGCACCGGCGATTGTCGTGCTCGTGTTGGTGGTCGCCGAGTCGAGCTGGTTCGTCGCGCACCTGGTCGGCAACCGGCGGCGTTCATCCCAGGCGACCGGCGACGCACCCCGGCATCGACCCGGGCGTCCGTTGGTCTACGACCTGCGGGCGGCCCAGGTCGAGCTGACGACCGCGGTTCTGATTCTTCTTTCCTGCGCCTTGGCACTCCCGGCGGGCATTCGCCTTGACGCGATGGCGCCGGTCGTCGCACTGACCACCGAGCAGATCACCGGCGCCGCGATCGGTTCCGCGATCGGGCTGCCGCTGCGCCTGCTGGTCGGCGGCACGGCGGCGATCGTGGCGTCATACGCCTTCGTCGTCGGACTGGTCAGCCCACGTGCGCTTGGCCACGCGGACGTGCTCATCGGGATTTCCGGCTTCGTCGCGCTCGCCTATCTGATCCGGCGGGGTGCCCGCTTCCTGCTGACGCTGGCCGGCGAGCTGTCCGACATGGGTGAGCGACTTTCCGAGGAGGAGCAGCGCCGCATGCTCACGGTCGAGCTGCACAACCATCTCGGCAACACGTTCGTGATGTTCGAACGTCTCGATCCCGCGGACCTTCCCGGGGTCGCGCGCGCACGGTCCGCAGTGATCGTGGCCGCCGAGCGGCTGAACACGTTCGTGGCGACCGGCCGGTTCAGCGAGAAGGTGCCGCTCATCGCGATGCTGCACCGGCAGGTCGGCGAGGCCGAGCTCATCGGCCTGCAGGTGGAGCTGATTCTCGCCGGTCGGCTGACCGAGGCCACCGACGTCGTCGACGTCACGCAGGTGAACCTCCTCGAAGAGGCACTGCGCGCCATATTGATTAACGTCCCGCGCAACGCGGGCGTCCACGAGGCCCTGCTGCACGCCGGCCTGGTCTCGGGAACCGATGGCGCAGGCACCGGCGCCGATATCGTCGAGCTGGTGGTCACGGACGAGGGGAAGGGATTCCCGCCCGAGATTCTCCGACAGGGCGTGTCCGCGACCCGGTCCCTCGCGGGCCACGCCGAAAGACTCGCCCGGTGGGGCGGGACGCTCGCGTTGGAATCGGTCCCCGGCTGCACCCAGGTAACACTCAGGCTTCCGGTCAGCCCATCCGAGTAGGCGGCCGGCGTGACGTCGGAGAGAGACGTGGAGGGAGCCCAGGTGGCAGTCAGCGCCACGGCCGGCGGTGACGGCGGCCTCGACGGTGACCACGAGATTCTCCAGGTCGCGGTCGTCGAGGACCACGAGGTCACCCGGCTCGGTTTCGTGCAGGCGCTCGCCCGGGACCGCCGGCTACGCGTCGTCGCCGACGCGCCCAGTGTCCGCCAGCTGCTGGAATCGGGGGCCGAGTACGAGGTCTGCCTGGCCGACCTGGTCGGGGTGGGTACCGAGGCGGAGTTCCTGGAGCTGGTCCGCCGTACCGACGTCGTGGTCTGCACCGCGGCGGAACAATGGCGGGCGTTGGTCGCGCCCTGGGTTCAGGGTGCCCGCGCGGTCTATGGCAAGAAGGTCGGGCCCGTCACGCTCGCCGACGCCGTGTGGGACGCGCGGCACCGCCCGTTCGAGCTGAAGCCACATCTCGCGTCGGCGCTGACCGACGCGGTGCGCGAATGCGGCCTCAAGGTGTCCCCCGAATTCGGCCAGCTGCTCGCGCTCACCGCGCGGGGGCGCCGCGTCGCCGCCGTCCGCCAGCAGCTGGCGATATCCGACGACCGTTATCTCACGGAGCTGGAACGACTCCGGAAACTGTGTTCCAACGCCGGGTTGGGCGAGCTGGATTTCATCAGCCTGCCCTTGACCGGCCCGCAGGCGTCACCGCCCGCGCCGCAGGCCCCCGAGGACTGGGCCGCGCTGGTCACCACCGCGGAACGGCGCACCCTGGAGTACTGCGCCGACGGATTCACCGAACACGAGATCGCCACCGAGACCGGCCTCTCGTATCACACGGTGGTCACCCAGATCCGGCACGCGATGGACCGGTTCGGCATCCAGACCAAGCACGCCGACCTGCGGCTGATCTTCGCGATGTACGTGTGCTCCCGGCACAGCCGGCCAGAGGTCCTGCTGCGCCGCCTGAAGGCCGCCGGCGCCGAGGCCCCGCAGCCGCGCCGCTGACCCAACCCCTCGACCCGCCGGCAGTCCACCAGGGCCGGCCCAGTCACGGCGCGCTGTTATGCCGGCCCAGAATCACCGCGTTCTTTGTGAAGAAATGTGATGTCGGGCCCCGCGATGCTGGACCCGTCGGTCGTTCCACGCACCATCGGGGCGCCGGCCGGCGGTCGGGTCCATGACGGGGGGCGGACCCGACCGCCGTCAGCTGCGGGGTGCGGTCGTGACGGCATGAGGAGACAGTGAGCCCTTTCCAGCTCGGGGGAACCGAGGAGCCGGACCGGGTTCGACCCGACGCCGGGAGAGGCTGACGCCGTGACCGGCACGCATGCGCCCGTCGTCCTCCTGCTGGCCCAGGCCGGTGACCGGGATGCCGCGGCGGTCGCGGAACACCTGCCGGCCTCGCGCACCCTGTGGCTGGACGACGACTGGCTCCGGCGCGGGGACGGCCTGCGCTGGCATCTCGACCGGACCGGACTCGGCGGGCTGGTGCTGGCCGGGCGGACGCTGCGTCCGGCCGATGTCGGCAGCGTCTTCGTGCGGCCCGCGGTCCATCACGGGCCTGACGGCCTGCTGACCGAATACCTGCTGCTACCGCCGCCTGGTCTGGACGACGCGCACCTTGAGGTGGCTCGCCGGGAGGCCGCCGCGGCGCTCCTCGGCGCGCTGTCGGGCGGGCCGGCCCGCTGGGTCAACCCGCCGGCCGTCGAGTCGTCCGCCGGGTACACGCTGCACCAGCTGGCCCTGGCCGCCGAGTTCGGTCTGCGGGTGCCTGCCACGATCGTCACCGACGACGGCGACGCGTTGCGGTCGTTCCTGTCCGACCATGACGGTGAGGCCGTCACGAAGGCCGTCGACAGCGCGTCGGCCCGGCGGATGCCGGTGACGCTGGCGACCCGCCGGGTCAGGGAACCGGACCTGTGCGCCCTGGCCGGTGCCCCGCCGCGGGTCACGCTGCTGCAGGAGCTGGTCCCGGCGGCGTACGACATCCGGGTGACCCTGATCGGCGACGACACGTTCGCGTGCGCTGTCGACAACCGGCCGGGCGACGGCCCGCTGGACTGGCGGCTGGACACCAGCCTGCGGCCACGGCCCTGCGCCCTCGACGACCACGTCGTCGAGGGCCTGCAGGGGATGCGCCGCCGGCTCGGCCTCGCCTACGCGACGGCCGACCTGCGGATGACCCCCGAGGGCGCACCGGTCTTCCTCGATCTGGACACCCGCGGCGCCTTCGCGTTCGTCGAGGAGCGCACCGGGCTCCCACTGGCTGCCGCCCTGGCTGCCCTGCTGCTTCTGTACGCGAGCCGCTAGGCGAGCGCCGGTTACCGGGCGCGAACCGTTAAGCGGCGGACGCTACTGGGATGAACCGACGCCCAGGTAGCTGGCCTCGATGAGCCCCGGGTTGGCGACGAGGTGCGCCGCGTCGTCCTCCAGGGCGATCCGCCCCCGGTCGAGCACGTAGGCCCGGTCGGCGACCCGCAGTGCGAGCGAGACGTGCTGCTCGACGAGCAGCACCCCCAGGCCCGTCTCGTCCGCGACCCGGCGCAACGCGTCCAGCAGCGGCGGCACGATGCCCGGGGCGAGGCCGAACGAGAACTCGTCGACCAGCAGCAGCGCCGGGCGGCGGACCAGCGCGAGAGCCAGCGCGAGCTGCTGGCGCTCGCCGCCGGAGAGCGCCCCGGCCTGCCGGCCGAGCAGCTCCCGCAGCGCCGGGAAGAGGTCGAGCACGGCGTCGATCCGGTCACCGGCCCGCGCGGCACCGAGGCCGCTGGTGACGGTCGGCGCGACCCCGCTGGGGCTGGGGTGACGGGCCGCCAGCCGCAGGTTCTCCCTGGCGGTGAGGGTCGGGACCGAGCCGTGGCCTTGCGGCACGACCGCGAGGCCGCGCCGGGCCAGCCGGTCCGGGCTCTGGCGGTGGGTCGGGCCGTCGAGCAGGGTGATCGTGCCCGCGACCGGCGGCAGCAGGCCCGAGATCAGGCGGATGAGCGTCGTCTTGCCAGCGCCGTTCGGGCCGAGCAGCGCGACGATCTCTCCGGCCGCGACGGTGAGCGAGACGTCCCGGACGACCGGAGCGCCAGCCGGAACACCGCCACCGGCCAGCGCGAGCACCCCGCGCCGCCGACCGCCGTACCGGCCGGTGACCCGGTCGACCGCGAGCACTTGCCGTGGCAGCCCCCGAGCGGCCGCGGACCCGGGCATCGCGGGAGTCGTGTCCCCGCCCGGCGACGGCTCGCGCTGGCGCGGCGGAGCCGTGTCGTCAAGCCCGGCGCCGAGGTAGGCGGTGCGGACAGCTGGATGAGCGCGGACCTGCTCGGGCGGTCCCTGCGCGACGACCCGGCCGCCGTCAAGCACGACGACCTGGTCGCAGACGGAGAAGACCAGCTCGACGTCGTGGTCGACGAGCAGCACGCCGGTCCCCCCGGCGGCGAGCCCGCGCAGCCGGGCGGACAGCGCGGCGCGGCCGGGCGCGTCGAGGCCGGCGGCGGGCTCGTCGAGCAGCACGACCTTCGGCCGGCCCGCCAGCGCCCGGCCGAACGCCAGCGCCGCTCGCTCGTCGTGGGTCAGCGTGTCGGGCAGCCGGGTCGCGACGGCGGCGAGGTCGACCCCGCCCGGGCGTCCCTTTCCGGCGCGGCCGAGGGCGCCGGTCAGCGCCTGGCCGACCGCGATCGGGCCGGTCGACGCGGGTGGCAGGACGATCGGGCCGGTCGACGCGGTACCCGCCGCCGCGGTGACCGCCAGCGAGACCGCGCCGGGCGTCGTCATCGCGTCGGTGGTCGTGCCGCCGGCGACAGCCAGGTTCTCGGCCACCGACAGGTCCTCGAACAGCTCCAGCGACTGGAAGGTCCGAGCCAGCCCGTGGCGGAACCGCTCGTGCGGTGGCAGGTCCTCGATCGCCACGCCGTCGAGCAGGATCGTGCCGTCGCGGTCGGCACCGGCGATGAAGCCGGTGATGGCGTCGATGAGGGTCGTCTTGCCGGCGCCGTTCGGGCCGATCAGACCGATGATGGCGCCGGCCGGCACGGCGAACGAGACGCCCTCGACGACGGCGACGCGCCCGTACCGGACGGTCAGCGCGTCAACCACGAGGCCGCGCTCGGACGCCCGGGTGCCCCGGACCGCGGGTCCCGTGCTCATCGGGCGTCACCCTCCTTCGGGGTCCCGCCCGACACCCCGGACTCGGGCCGCGCGTCCGGCGGTGGTTGCTGGCCGGGTGGGGACTCCACTCCAGTCGCCGGGGCCGCACCGACCGGGGTCCGCACCCAGCCCGCGGCTGGGCGGGAGGAGCCGCCGCCACGGCCGGCTCGATGCGCTCCGACCGTCACCGGTATCGCCGGGCGGCGGTAGGCCAGGCCCGCAGGGCGCAACACCGCGAGGACGACGACCGCGACGCCGCAGATCAGCGACTGGTACTTGCCCAGGCCGGCCAGGTCGTCGAGCGCGGTGAACGCCAGCCCGCCCGGCACCAGCAGCCCGGCGCACAACGCCCCGGACACGGTCGTCACCCCGCCCACCGCGATCACGGCGAGGAAGAACAGCGACGCGCTGACCCCGAAGGAGTCGAACGACAAGGTGCCCTGGCCGTAGCCGATCAGGCAGCCGCCAAGCCCGGCGATCCCGGCCGAGACCCCGAACGCGAGGACTCTGGTACGCCGGACGTCCACCCCGGCCGCGGACGCCGCCCGCTCGTTCGCCCGGACGGCGAGCATGCGCCGCCCGAACAGCGAGCCGCGCAGCCTGGCCACCCCGTAACAGCAGGCAGCCAGCACGACGAGCGCGAGCAGCCCGTACTGGACTCGGGGGAAGCCCGGCCCGTTGAGCCCGAAGTTCAGGCCGAACACCTTCGGCGCTGGCACCTTCGAACCGGCCAGACCGCCGGTGACCAACGGGTTGGCGAACACCGCCTCCTGGATCGCCACGCCGGCCGCGAGCGTGATGACGGCGAGGTCGACGCCCCGCACCCGTCGGGCGACCAGGCCCAGCAGCAGGCCGACGCCCGCGGCCACCGCCGTCGCCAGCAGCGGCGCGATCGGGAACGGGATGTGCAGGCTGCGCTGCAGCCGGGCGAGCAGGAAGCCGGCGACGCCGGCGATCGACATCTGCGCGAGCGAAAGCTGCCCGACGAAGCCGACGAGGACGACGAGCGACAGGCAGACGACGGAGCCGGCGAGGCTGCGTTCGAGCCCGAGGCGGTACGTGCCCTGAAACAGGAACAGCGCGCCGACACCGACCGCGACGCCCGCCGCCGTCACCACCGCCGCGCGTGCCGCGCCGGTCGGCGGTCCCACGGGTGGCAACCGGGTGGCCGCCGTCGCGGACGTCACCCGGCCGGGCACCAGCTGCCCGCGCGACACCGCGACCCCGATCAGCAGCAGCAACGGCAGCAGCTCGCGCAGGCCAGGCTGGTTGAGCCAGCTGACGTCCTGCTCCACCTGGTAGAGCGCCGACTGGGCCATCCCGAGCGCGAGCGCCCCGGCGACCGTCGCCCCGAACGAGGAAAGCCCGCCGAGCAGCGCGGCCGCCAGCGCGGGCACCACGAACAGCGGGTAGGTCTGCGGGTTCAGCGCCGCGATCGGGGCGATCAGGATGCCGGCGGCGGCGGCGACCATTGCCGCGATCACCCAGTTCGCCGCGGCGACGAGCTCGGTGCGGAAACCCCACAGGGCCACCGTGTCCGGGTCCGCGGCCACGGCCCGCGTGGCGAGACCGAACCGGGTCCAGCGCGAGACCGCCCAGAGTGCGAGCCCGGCGGCTACGGCGAGCGCGGCCAGTAGCAGCCGGTCGCTGGGGATGGTCGCGCCCAGCACCTTCAGCGGCTTCTGCGGGAGGATCGGGTCCAGGAAACGGTTGTCCGAGCCGAACTGATGGACAGCGATGGCCTGCAGAGCGAGCATCAGCCCGACGGCGGCGACCACCGCGTTCATCGGCGGCGCCGACCGCAGCGGCCGGAACACCAAGAGGTAGCCGACCAGTCCGAACAGCCCGGCCAGCACGAGCGACACGACGAACGCCAACAGGAACGTCGGGTGGTCGGTCAGGTGAATTCGCGGTGGCAGACCCACGACGGGAAAAACGATGTCACCGACGTCACGCAGCTCGGCGTACTGGTACGTGGCGTACATCGCGAACGCGCCGTGCGCCACATTGACCACGCCCGAGGCCCGGTAGGTCAGCACGAGCCCGAGACCGAGCGCCGCGTAGACGGCACCGGTTCCCAGGCCAAGAACCAACGCGGCTAGATAGGTGGACACGCCCTCGTCCCTCGGTAGACACGACCGCGCTCGGCTGCCGACGGGAGTGTAGCTTCCTTGGCGTGATCCGTTTTGGGCGTGTTCTCGCGGCTAGCACTATGGCGGTGGCGATAGTCCTCGCCGGATGCACCAGCCAGCGCGGAGGGAGCTCCGGTGGCACCGGTGGAGGCGGCGGGACGCCGGCCGCCACGCCAACCGGAGCACCGTTGGTGCTCGGCTACGTGACCGAAGAAAACAGTGCGCTCGGCTCGTTCCCGGAGACCCGGGTGGCGGCGCAGGCAGCGACGGCCTACGCGAACAGCGGCCTCGACGGGGTCAAGGGCCGCCCGATCAAACTCGTCACCTGCGCGACGAACGGCTCGCCGGAGTCGTCACAGGACTGCGCGAACAAGCTGGTGGCACAGCACCCGGTCGCCGTGATCGGCGGCATCGACCTCGGCGCCGAGACCGCGATGCCGATCTACGAACAGGCACAGATCCCGTACGTCAGCGGGTCGCCGCAGCTCAACGGGGAACTCAACTCGAAGAACTCGTTCTCCCTGACCGGTGGTTCCGCGGCCGAGTTGCTCGGCATCGTCGACTACCTGACGGCGGTGAAGAAGGTGCACAGCGTGCATGCTCTTTACGTCGATCTGCCCGGATTGCTCACGATCGCGGTCAACTCCTCGAAGACCATTCTGAAATCCAAGGGCGTGAGCGACATCCAGCTGCTGTCGGAGAAGTCCGACGCCGCCGACTTCGCGCCGGCGCTCAGCCACGTCGCGGCCGGCAACCCTGACGCGATCGTCATCGTCTTCCAGGCCCAGGCCTGCGCCCGGATCGTGCAGGCCGCCAGCGCGCTGGCCATCAAGACGCCGATGTACCTGATCGGTTCCTGCGCGACCCCGGCCGTGGCCAAGGCCGCCGGCGGGCACACCGACAACCTGGTCTTCGCCTCTGGTTACCTGCCGCCGGCGGCCGACACGCAGGAGCCAGCCGCCGCCGAGTTCGCCAAGCGGGTGCCGGCCGACCAGCAGACGTCCGGCTCGGAGGGCTCGTTCTCGGCGGTGCTGGTGGTGCGCGAGATGCTCGCGGACCTTCCCGACCCGACGCCGGCCGCGCTCACCACGGCGCTGCGGGCCACCAAGGACCACCCCAACGTGATGGCCCACCCGTTCAGCTGTGACAGCAAGGCGGTCCCGATCCTGCCGTCGATCTGCAACTCGGCGGTCCGCCTGACGACCTGGAACGGCAAGGGCTTCACCGACCTCACCGGCAACTGGATCGACGGTGGCCCGCTGGCCTCGGTGGTCACCGGCTGACCCACTCCCACCCGTTCCCGCGGCGGTCTGGCCCCAACGGGCCGGGCCGCCGCCGTACGTTGCGGCCCCGACCCAGCCGACGGGTCGATCGTGGTGACCATTGCACTAACACAGCGCGGTCAGCTAATCGGCCGCGTTACGCTGATCGCCGGTCTCAGGGGGGTGCGCCATCACCAGCGAAAGAGTCACGCCACTCCAGTACGACCGTTGGTCGGAGGAGCGCCGCGCCGACATCGAGGTCGCCGACGGGCGCGTCGTCACGGCCGCCGTGGCCTCCACCCAACGCCGGCGAACCGCCAGGATCATCGCCAACGCGCTCGATACCGCCGGCGGGACCGAATGGAACGCGGACGTCGCCGTCGAGGTCCGGCTAACCGACGCGCCATTGACGCTGCGCCGCCCGGACGTCGTCGTCTACCGGGCCGACGCGGTCGCCCTGACCCCGATGCGGGCCCAGCACGTGTTGTGCGTCATCGAGCTGGTCTCCCGCGCGTCGCAGGCCACCGGCCGGATCGTCGGCGTGCACCGTTACGTGCGCGCGGGCATTCGCCATTACTGGCGGATCGAATGGTCGGCGACCGGCGTTCCCGTCGTCTGCACCTACGTCCTCGACCCGGTAAGCCAGGCCTACCGCGAGGAGGCCATCTGCAACGGCGTCGTCCACGTCACCGAGCCGTTCCCGGTGACCATCGATCTCACCCGGATCTAGCGGCGTTTCCCGCAAGGCTGGCCCGTTTCAGCGTTCCATGATCGCCGTTTCGGCCCTCCGGTGGTCGTTACCGGGCCTGTTTCGTAGCCACCAGAGGGCGAAAACAGCGATCAAGGTGACTGTCAGACTGGCGGTCGCGGCGCTAGGGGCGCTTTCGTGGCGCTCGGTCAGTGGCCGCCGGTCCAGGGGCCGATCCCGCCGACGCGGTCGACGGCGATCGAGAGGACGTAGCCTTCGGGCGGGTTCGGCATCGGCGGGTAGGTGGCGTCCGGGCCGAGGTAGACCTTCGCGAGCCGGTTGAGCAGGGCGGGCGCTCCGCCGTCGTTGACCGTGGCCGTCCCGTGCACGATCAGGTACTCGGTCATGCCGGCGGCGTTCAGCACGCCGGTTTGGATCGTCAGCACCACCCGCGGGTCCCGCCGGATGTTACGGATCTTCTGGTACGCGGCCAGGTGAGCGGTGACGATGGCGTCCCCGTCCAACCCGATCCACACCACGCTTGCCTGCGGGCTGCCATCCGGATTCAGGGTGACCAGGTGGCCCAGATTGCCCCCGGTGATCACCGCTCGCGCCTCGTCAGTCAATGCGGCCACGCAGAGCCCCCTCGGTGTCAGACAGAACGCGGCGTCTGGATCAGCGGGCGCCGCTGTCCCCACAACCTAGGGCGCGGCGCCCGCGTTCCCGACCAGCCGAGCCGGCTGGGACACCGACAACTCGGCGCACCGCTGGCGAGATGCTGTCGAAGGGCCTACCCGTTCGCAGGCGGAGGCGATGGGGCCAGTCGGGAGGCCTGCGACCGGGTCCGGCGGGCCCGCGGCCGCTCGGCGTCTATCGACGGCCTACCCGGCGGGCGGCGCGGGCTGTCCGCCCGAGGCCGCAGAAGTAGCGACGGTGGATCTCCAGCAGGCTGGCGGCCTCGGCGCGCGACGCGACCTTCTCGGACTTGGTCTTGCAGTCAGGGCACAAGTAGTGGGCCATAGCGCTGCTCCTCGCTCGTCGATCCCCGGCGTGGCCGTCCTTGGCAGAGCTATTCCACCATCTCGGACCTCTCAGACCTCGGATACCCGGACAAACGTGGTTCTCGTCATGATCGTCACCTAAGTGGTCAGCTCGATTTCGCTCCGCGACTGTCGACGGGCGCGGCGGCGGTGGCCCAGGGACGACACAGGGGCCTGATCCGAAGATCCACTCTTCCGAGTGAACCGGCAGACCAGGCCCCTGACCAGGAGCGGAGGCTCGGGGATTTGAACCCGGCCAGGAGCCGAGTGGCAACGACCGGCCGTGAGCAGAATCGCCTACGCCACAGCGTCTTTTGACTCCCGCACGACCGGCTACGACTGATCGAAAACGACTTCGGATGGGCACGGTGCGCCCATCGTGTGCCCATCAGCGCGTGCCGCCGTCGCCCCCGGATCTCCGTGACGGGCCGTCGCCGGGGTCGCGCTGCTTCGCCGAGCGTCCGGTGCAAACGCGAACGCCCCGCCTCCCTGGATGAACCGGGTGGGCGGGGCGTTGATCGTCACGATGTCTCAGCGGGCGGCGACGGACCTCACGCTCGGGCGAGCGATGCGAGTGGGTCGATCTGTATCGGCCCCAGGTCCCATCCTGGAGTTGGGACGCCAGCGGCGTGCAGCGCTGCCCGAAGCCACGACATCGCGATCGCGAAGGCCGTCTCCACCTTCTCCGCCTCGACGTCGAGGTCGACCTCGATCGACCCAGAGCTGCGATCACGCAGCTCGACTCCCACAGTGCAGTCCCGCCGACCGTCCTGATCGCCGAGCGCGTGCAGCTCCTCCATGAAACGGTCCGCGGCCTCGAACAGGTCGGCTCCCGGTGGCGTCGCGGCCACGTCGAGACGCATGTGCAGGTGGAAGATCATGCCGAGTCCCCCTCTCCTCGCCAGCACGGCTGTCTCTCGAACCACTTTCGCAGGTTCAGTAGCGTTCGTTCGACTGATGGCGTAAGCGGGACAGACGTCGCATGCTTCCCGCGGGGGCACTTGGTGATGTAGTACCCCTTGCCTCGGTCAACACTCCATCCATGGCTGTGGACGTATTGCAGCAGTTCTTGGTAGTCCTTCTTCGGGTGCCTCTGCCAGGTCGTCACTGAGATGCCTACCCGTCACGCTCGATGCTCGCGCACACGCGCTCCGTCCGCACCGATACGCCGTGTGTCGCAGCGTGGCATTGCCTCGTCCCCCTTGCGATCTGGAGGATGCAGGTTAACGGCGTCTCCAGCACGCGCTGTCGTCAGGGTTGGGGTGAGTTCGTCCGTGGACGGTCACGCCCCACGGAACGACGGAACGCCCCGCTCCCTCGGCGCTCTGGCCGGGAGGCGGGGGCGGCGACGCCGGGTCAGCCGATCTTCGTCCACGTGCAGTGGGTCTGAAACGCCACGTCAGTTGCCTTGATGGTCACGATGCCGTGGCCCTCGACGTTGTCGTTCGCGAGGATCTCGCTCGACTCGCCGGATGTCCCGGACAGCCTTGCCCAGTAGCAGGAGTGCAGCACATCCGTGCCCGCGGTGGTCTCGTAGGTACCGGGCAGTACCTCTTTGCCGACCAGCCATGTACCTGGGTTGATCGCCGTCGCGGATACAGGCGGCGCAGTGCTCGCTGGCGTGATCGCGGGTAGCGGCACCTCCGAGCAGTACGCGTTCGCGACCACGTGCGTGAAGTCGACCGTGTCGGCCTGGGACATGTGCAGGGTCGCCTCACTGGCAGAGATCAACGCGTCCAAGGTGCCAGCGCGCGCGGCGGCGCAGACTTTCGCTCCCACCTCGTCGATGGTCGAGTTGTCGGCGGATGCGAACTGCGGGTACTGCGACTTGACGCTCAGAGCTGCGATGTCGGAGGTCGATGTCGGCGTCACGATCGCGCTCACTGTCGTTGCCAGTGTTGTCGTTGCCGCTGTTGTCGGCTTGCCACCCGAGGCGGACCCGCCCCCGCAGGCCGCCAGCGTCATCGCTAACGCGACCGCAGCCACGATCCGTGTCTTCATTGCGTTCCCCCGTCCCCCGGGACGTCACAGGGCCGGAGATTGCCAACTCTGCGCGTTTAATCGGACCAAGGTGGCAGTACGGCTGATCTCGGACAAGGGGCAGCGCCGCAACTCTGACGCACGGTCTAGGGTGTCCCCGCTACGACACAAGGGGGATTTGTCATGCGTCGAACCCGTCTGCTCGCCGCCGCCGGCCTCGTCCTGGTCCCACTCGCGGTCACCACGGCGTGCGGGAGTGACGATGGGACTGCCGTCGGCGCCATTCCCAGCTCAAGCGCGTCTTACTCCGGCGCCTACGTGCCCCTCAAGGGCGTCGCCTCTGCGCCGCGTTCCGTCGCCGACCTGATGGTCAAGGCCGGCTGCCAGGGCGGGGCTATCGATCCGCAGCTCTACTCGCGCGAGGTGGGCCGCTGCACCCTCGCCGGTCAGGAGGTCACCGTCGCGACCTTCGACGACAACGCCAAGCGCGACCAGTGGGTGAGCTTCGGTGAAGGTCTCGGGATGACCGCGAAGACTGGGGACCGGTGGGCCGCGGGGTCCATTGGGGCCGCAGGGGCGGAGGCGTTCGCGACGGCGATCGGTGCCTGATGCGTCGAGGCTTGGCGGTACTCGCGTTAGCGGCGGCGCCCGACGTCGAAACCGGGGCGGGAGTCGGGCCATGCGGCGATCGTCGTCCAGTGCCTACGATCACGGGTGCAAGGTGTCGTTGGTCGTGAGAGATGGGCGTCGGCCGTGGGTCAGATGCCGAGGCTGGATCTCAGGTCGGGGTCTCACGACGAGGTCCTGACGCGGGTCGAGCGGTCCCTGGGGGTTCGGTTGGACCGTGGCGCCGCGGTGCGCAAACGGCGTTCGATCGGGCTGCCCAGCGACGCGGGCACCTGGGTAGGTGTTGAGGCGCGGCTAGCGTCGAAGGTGTCGGGGCAGGGCTGGAACGGGGCGGAGACCGCCGCCACGCTGCAAGGCTCCGGTTTGGGCTCCGGCTCGGGCTCACGGTTGGGCTCGGGGTCGCGCTCACGCTTGGTTCATAGCCGGCTTCTCAACCATGGCGGCAGATCTCACAGAAACTTCGAGTCCGATCCGGGTCCTCCGTCAAGACCGAGCCGCGCTCCGTTCATCCGCACTCAGGTTCGGGATCGCGGTTGGGCTCGGGCTCGTGCTCGCGATTGGGCCCGGGCTCGCGCTCAGGTTCGGGCCCAATGTCGAGATCGCACGCGGGCCTCACCGCTTCGCGGGGCTTGGCCGGCGACGCAGTGACAGTCCGACTCGCCCAGTACGGACAGCCCTCGTGGCACTGCAGAAGTAGCGGCGGTGAGTCTCCAGCAGGGCAGCGGCCTCGGCCCGCGTCGCGACCTTCTCGGACCTGGCCTTACAGGCGGGACACCGGTAGCGGGCCATGGCGGGTGCTCCTTCGGCGATGTGACCCGGGCTCGGGCCGGGGCTACAGGACGCGTCGAGTCTCCCAGGACGTTCTGCCGGCGCCGGCAGAACGTCTGGCACAGAGGGTCGTTGCGACCCGCTGTGCGCCCAGATCCCCTCACAGAGGGACGGCCCGTCCCCCTGTGCTCCGCCTCACCGGCCGCGCGGGTGAGACCGGAAGGAACCCGTCGGCCCGGCGGCCTGATCACTTTGCGGGCGCCCGCGAAATGGTCAGGGGTCGACTCCGTTCACGACGTGGCGAGCGGCGCGACGTCGACGCTGCGATGGACGTCCCATTCTTGGTCGCCCTGGCGGCAGGTGACCGTGAGTCGAAGCGGGTCATTCTCGTACCGCTGGATCCACCCGGCCCGGTCCACCGTCGTGGGCGGCCCGGTCCGTTCGAGGGCGAAGGGCCGACTGTCGCCGGGCAGCAGTACCCGTCTGATCGTCACGGTGCGGCCGGGGTGCTCGGTTCCATCGACGCCAGGCACGAGGCGGTAAGGACCCCAGATCTGTTCGGCGATCTGGTCGGCAGTGAGCCCGCCGGCGCGAGGCGGGTGATCCAGGCCGTCGTTGCGGATGGCCACGGTCACCGAGTCGAGATGGTGCAGGCCTGGCGGCCCGGTGAGTTCGACCATAAGGGTCGCACGGTCGCTCATCTGCGCCCGACAGGTGATGTCGAGCTGCGGGTACAGGTCGGTGTGCCACCGGGCCTGTTCGATACGCGTGAGCGTGGCGGCCGCGCGAGCGGACATCTGAGCCGCCCACCATGCTCCGACGGCGGCGATCGTGGCGAGGACCGCGATGATCGTCCCAGCGCTCATGGCGCCGATCATAGGACCGGCAGGAAATGCTCCCTCGCCGCTTCATGATCCGCGAATCGCAGCGGTCGAGCATCACCATCGGACCGGTTCGACCTTCATCGGGCCCGGTGGTAGCGCCTGGTCACGAACTCGCGCAGGTCGACCTTCTCGAATCGCCAGCCGATCGAGCGGGACAGCAGTGGGCCGGCCACACCTGCTGCGCTCTGCGGGCCAGGCTGCGGCCAAGACGGTGGTCGGCACGATCCCCCGTTCTGCGCCACGTGCCCATCCTGGGCCCCATCAGACTGGCTGTGGTCGCCGAGCGGACGGGGACGGCCGGCAAAGTGCCTGCAAACAAAGCCGCCCCGCACAAGGCGGGGCGGCTGGGCAGAGCGGAGGCTCGGGGATTTGAACCCCGGATGGGCTGTAGACCCAAACCGCATTAGCAGACCGTTCCATTCCGGTAGGTGATCTTAGGCGGCGGTCGGTCCTGATAGGCCCACGCAGGTCAGGGCCTATCCGTCGTGTGGTCCAGGTTGGCCCCGAGAGGCAAGATCGGCGCCGTTGGGGCGAGCAGCGGGCGAGCACGCCGCCGGGCATGCGAAAAGTCGCCCCGTCCCCCAGTTGGGGGACGGGGCGGCTTTGGTGGGGCGTGCGGCTACCCGCGTGGGAAGGGCCGACCGACCTCGGCCGGGGAGACCTGCGCTCGCGTGCCGGCGCCGGCGGCGAGTGCGCCGAGCGCCATCAGCACCGCGCCGGCGGTCGCGGGCAGATGGATGCCGAGCAGCACGAACACAGGCCAGCCGGCCTGGACGATCGCCCAGATCAGGGCGATGTGTGAGGGAGCGGTCCGCCAGGAGGTCACGGCGGCGATGATTGCGCCGGTGACGGCGAGGATCAGTGCCTGCCAGCCGGCGGATAGCGGGGCCGCGGCGACGATGACCGTGATCACGGCCTGGACGCCGGCGAGGATTGCCGCGGGTTCCCGCCGCAGGAACGGCAGAGCGGCGGTTTCGGGACGGGTAGCCACGACGCCTCCTAAGTGATGTTGTCGGTACGGAACACCTCGGCCAAGGTCGCTGGCCCGACGAGGCCGTCGACGACCAGGCGCTTCTCGGCCTGGAACTGCCGGGTGGTCTTGTCGCAGAGCGGGCCGAAGACGCCATCGACGCGGCCGATCCCGTGCCAGCCGCGGGCGATCATGCGGCGCTGGTAGGCGGTGACATCGGCGCCGGCGAGACGGGGCGTGCGCAGCGAGAGAACCCGGAAGAAGCCCGGCGGCCAGGTCGGCGACGCCGGCGGCGGCGCCACTGTCGCAAGGTCTGGGTAGGTGACCCGGACGACGCCGAGCACGACTGACCAGGGCCTCAGGTGCCAGCCGATGTCATCGATCTTGTCGCCGTCCGAATCGGCGTTGCCTTCCCAGCTGCCGACGGTCTGCCGGGAGAGGTCGACGGACTCAAGGAGGCCGATATGGTCGCCCGCCGGGTCGCCGCCGGGCCAGACGAAGATCACCAGGTCGCCGGGGCGACCCGCGTTCGGGGGTAGCAGCTTGCCCCGCTGGCGCGCCCACACGGTGATGTAGGGGACGTAGGCGGCGCCCTGGGCGAACTGGAGGCCGAGCAGGTCGGTGGAGCCCGCCGCGTCGATCGCCAGAGACACTGCGGCCGCGCACCATGGGCCCGGGCCCATGGGCGTACCGGCCGCGGTCCGCAGCGTGTCGGTGATGCCGGGGACGTTGTTGGAGCCGGGTGGCTGCTCGGTCGTGCCGGCGCGGGCGGCCATCCAGGCGAGAGCGGATGCAGCGGTCATCGAACCTCCATGACGAGGGCCAGGAGCCCGGCGGCGATCCAGGCCGTCAGGGCGAGCGCGAGCGCGCTGACGACGGCCACCTCGAGGGCGGCGTCGGCGAGACGAGACAGGACGCGGGCGCGGGCGCGGCGGTCCGACCGGCGGGTCATCCACCGGTCGGCCTTGCGCCACCAGGAGCGCCGACGCCTCACGGCCAAAAGACGAGGACGAGCGCGCAGAGCCCGGTGATCAGCAGGAGCGCACCGATGACGCGCAGCCACTCGGCGCCCTCCCGCAGCCAGGCGTCCCACGCCTGCGGCGGGTCGCCGGGGGCGGGCTTTTTCACGGCGGGCCGCCGGTGACGTGCCGGTCGATCCGGCGGATCGCGTCGGCCAGCGAACCGCCGCCGTTTGGGGCGAGTTCGGCGACGCGGAGCTTGACCTCGGTGACGTCGGTCTGGACGGCGACGAGTTGCGCGGTCTGGGTTTCCTGTGTCGATCGCAGGGCCGAGACCTGCACGGCGAGTGGGTCGCGGGCGGCCTCGCCGGTGATCGGGTCGCCCGGGTCGCCCTCGACAGCCGCGAGGGCGCGGGTCGCGCGTTTCTTGGCCTCGGCGACCTCGCGGCCGAGGTGGCGCATTCCAGCGGCAATGCTGCCGCTCATCACGGCGGCACCGCCGCCGCCAATGATCGCTATAAGCAGATCATTCATGGAGATGCCTCGCCGATCAGGTCGTGATGCGGACGGTGCCCTGGACAAGGCACAGGTCGCCGGACGCCCAGGTGAACGGGAGTGAGGACGACCATTGCTGGGTGACGGCGCCGAAGATCCGGTCGAGGGTGGTGCCGCCGCCGGACTGGAGAAGGGCGACGCCGGTGACACCGGTGTTCGTGCTGCTGTCGAGCGCGAACGCGGGGATGCCTTGGCGGTGTGCGGAGCCGTCGCCGGACAGGCCCGCGGGTAGGACCAGGCCGAGGCTGCCGGCGATCGAGCTGGTCGAGCCGAAGAGGAACTGCGCGACGAGGTCGATGGTGTGGTTGCCGATCCGGCGCCAGGCGCCGGCGATGGTGCCGTTGCCTTGGGTGAAGCCGACCCAGCTGGGTGTGAAGGCGGTCCAGTCGCTGTATCCGTCGGAGGCGCGGACGAGGTCGCCGGCCAGGACCATGGCGTCTCCTACAGGGAGTAGTAGACCGGTCGGGCGAGGGTGACGTCCTCGCCTTCGCGGTGGGAGCGTGAGACACCGTTGACCGCGCGGGTCACGGTGAACGTCTGGGGTGAGGACGTGCCGGACACGGCGGTGACGGTCATCCGCTCTCCGCCGACGAACACGTCGTAGGGCAGGTCGGCGGTGCCCCAGACCGGGCCGGTCGGCGTGTTGATGGTGAGGGTGGTGGCGCTGGTCGTCGCGGCGGCGCCGAGGGTCGAGCCGTCGGTGCTGTAGCGGCTGTCGGTCGCGTTGTAGACCGCGATGTTCCAGGGAGCGGCCGGGGCGGTGTTCCAGGAGATCAGGTGCTGGGTCTCGCTGATCGTCTCGGTGGAGCCCTGGATGATCTGCGCGATCTGGTCGGGGGGCATCCAGGCCGGCGGGTTGGCGACGGTGAGCAGGTCGCCGACGTCGGCGTCGCGGCAGTCCGCGGCGAGCGTGGTGTTGGTCTGGAACGTCGCCCGGCCGAGGTCGACGCCGATCCCGGTGTAGCGGGCGTCATCGACGGTGCCGAGGTGCAGCAGCCAGTTCGCGAGCTGTTCGGCCTGGGCGTCGGTCTGCAGGGAGAGCTGGGCGGAGGACTCGTACCGCCCGACGCCCAGGGGCGGGGCGGCGGTCGAGAGCGGGCCGGTGGTCTGCTGGCGGCGGGCGGAGGTACCCCCGACGCGGGTGGCGGTGATGTCGTTGCGGGTCTGGGAGTCGTCGTCGACCGGGGTGAACACGCCGATCTGGCCGCCGGCGTAGTCCAGGGCGAGCGCGGCGGTCGTCTGCGCGCTCATGGTGGTGCGGGCCCGGTAGGACAGGCCGAGGAAGTCGCGGGGCTCGGTGAGGATCCCGCCGTCAGCGGCGGCGGCCTCGGCGAGCAGCTCCAGCAGCGTCTTGGGCAGCTGGTAGCCGAGCGGGACGGAGGTGTCGGGGTTGCCGATGATGATCCGGTCGATGTTCTCCTCGTCGCACAGCCGGGCGATCCGCGCGCAGGCGGTCTCCCCGGAGAAGGCGTTCAGCTCATCCGAGGCGTCGAACAGGTTCTGGATCTGGCTGTGCACGGAGAGGTGGCCGAGGACGACGTCGGTCAGGACACGTTCGTGGCCGACGTCGACGCGCTGGCACTGGCCGAGGGTGTTGCTGGCCAGGGTGCCGGAGGTGAACAGGCCGGAGGTGGCGCCGACCTCGAGGGTGTGCAGCAGGTAGTCGATGCCGGTGCCGTCCTGGGCGACGCCGATCGAGACGCGTAGCAGCAGGCCGTTGACGCCGAACGCGATCGCGCCAGTGTCGACGACCGCGGAGAGCAAGGCGTTAAAGCCGAGCAGCCGCAGGTCACCGGCGGGGTCGACGGTGAGCTGCCAGATCGGGACGGTCGAGTTCGCCATCCACATCCGGCACAGGGTCTGCTCAGAGGGCACCCCGGCGCCGGGGACCTTCAGCAGGAACCACAGCTGCGCCTCGCCCGAGTTGGAGTATTCGGGGACCGCGCCGGACCAGGAGCTGCCCGACAGCGTCGGCAGCGGCTGCGAGCAGCGGAACTCGCTGTTGGACGCGAGACCGGGCGCGCCGGCGATCGCCATCCCGGACGCGCCGGGCATCGCGGAGGCCAGCGACGTGGCGTCGCGGTCGTCCTCGCAGGGCCAGTACGCCGCGGTCGGCCAGGCCGGGGCGGTGAGCGCCCGGTAGAGCGTCGAGCGCAGGGGGCTCGCGCCCTGGCCGAGGCGGCGCATGACGCCGGCGGACTGGATCGCGACGGAGATGTCGAGGTCGGCGAGGTCACTGGTGACGGGCCAGGTCGCGACCTCGCCGGTATGGCGCAGGTCGCGGCCGCCGATCTCGGCGAGCCCGGCGGTCGTCCACCGGTTGCCCTGGGCGTCGACGAACTGCTCGGTGTCGGTCGTGACGGCGGTGAAGGAGACGCCGGCGACGACGGTCCCGCCGATACCCGAGCGGATCTCCGCACCGTGTATGAGGCCGTGGGCGGCGCCCTCGTAGCCGGAGATCGCGCCGCCGAGGCGGACCTCGGCGGTGGAGTCGAAGATGCTCGTCGTGCCGAGGGCGACGACGGCGGAGCCGAGCTGCGTCCAGCTGCCGGTGAGGCTGTCGGAGGTGTAGAAGGTCACGGTCCGCCCGAACAGGCCGTTGTTGACGTCGATCGTCACGCGCAGCGCCCGGCGGCCGTGCTCGGGGCGGGGCAGCGCGGTGTCGCAGGTCGCGACGAGCTGGGTCGAGCCGTCGGCGGTCGTGACGAGCTCGGGGCGGCCGTCGGGGCGTACGTACCAGGCCCAGCTCAGCTGGTCGAACGACTTCGTGATGAGCAACGGGCCGGAGCGCCAGTTCGCCAGGGTGGCCTCGATCCGCAGGTCGAGGTCGCCAGTGACGGACAGCCCGGCGGTGTCGCGGGCGAACGCGTAGTCGCCGGCGCCGAGCAGCCGCAGCGCGCCGGCGCCGGGAACCGAGATCCGGCATGGGGTGTTGCGGCCGATGGTGCCGTAGTAGGCGGAGTCGGGATTGCGGGGCGAGTAGTCGCCGGCGCGGTTGTCCAGCTCGCAGGACGCCCGCGTCGGCTCGGGGGCCGCGGCCTCGTTGGACCGGCCGCGGCCGAGGGTGATCGCGGTGCGCTCGTAGCTGGGGGCGTTGGTCCAGGCGCGGGTGATGACGGTCGTGCCGCCCAGCGTCCAGTCGAGGCCCTGGCGATCGGTGATCTCGGTGGTTCCCGGGGCCAGGTGGGTCAGGTCGAGCGCGGCGACGCGGGTCCCGCCGATCCCGGAGCGCAGCTCGAGGCGGTGTACCCGCCCGACGAAGCTGGCGGTGCCCGACAGGATCGCCGCGCCGCCGTTGCACGAGGCGACGCTCAGGTCGGCGTTCGAGTCGAAGATGCTCGTCGTGCCGGCCGTGGTGACCGCCGAGCCCAGCTGGGTCCAGGTGCCGTCCAGGCTCGTCGACGTATAGAAGACGACGGTGCGGCCACCGGCGCCGTTGTTGACGTCGATCGTGGCGCGCACGGCGACCCGGTCGCCGTCGGCCGCAGCGACGGCGGCGGTGCTGGTCGCGGTCAGCTGGGTGCTGCCATCCGCGGTCGTGAGCAGCTGCAGGGTGCCGCTGGCCGTGAGCAGCAGCGCCCAGGACCGCTGGTTACTGGTGCCGTACCACTTCGCGGCCAGGATCATCGGAACGGGCGGGGTCCAGTCGAGCGCCGAGACCTCGATCCGGACGTCGAGGTCACCCGTGATCGAGATCGCCGCCGCGTCCGGGGTGCGCAGGTACCCGGACGCCGGGGTCGCCGAGCCCATGCCCGTCCCACCGGTGCGGGCATAGGACTCGCCGAGGCGCAGCTGCACGAGCGGCGCCATCACTGCCCCAGCACGGTCTGCACGTTGCCGCCGCGGTCCCGGATCGCCAGGCGCAGGATCTCCAGCAGCAGGTCATCGACGCGCTGGCCAGAGGACCGCAGCTCCAGCACCGCGGCCGGCCCGCCGCCGCCGGCCAGCGGCGCCGTGCCCGCCGGGGTGACGGTCTCCCCCTCGTGGATGAGCGCGAGACCGGTGCTCGTGACAGTGCCACCGGAGGCGAGCATCGGGATGTCGGGGATGTGCCAGCTCTTGCCCCCGACGCCGGGCACCCAGGACGGCACCGAGAAGCCGATCCGCCCGACGCTGGAGTTCCACAGCCGGGCGACCCCGTTGAAACCGGCCTTGAACGGCGCCTCGATGATCCCGCCGACCGTCGACATCGCGCCGACCAGCCGCTTCGGCAGCTCGGTAAACGGCCAGCTCAGCACGTCCACGATCCCCGACCAGTGATCATGGACCCAGTCGAACGGCGCCTTGATCGCCGACCAGATCCCCTGGAACGCCGCATTGATGATCATTCGGGCGGTGTCGGAGTGCTGGTAGAGCAGGATGATCCCGGCGACGAGCGCGACGACGGCCAGGATGATCAGCATGATCGGGTTGGCGTCCATGGCCGCGTTCCAGGCCCACTGCACGCCGGTCGCGATCCTCTGCGCGATCGACCAGGCCTGGGTCGCGGCTTCCCAGACCTTCATCGCCAGGGAGACACCGACGACGGCCAGGGCGATGCCGCCGAGGATCCCGGCGATCGGCATGAGGGCGGACTGGTGCTGGGTGCCGAAGGAGACGATGCTGGCGCCGGCCTCGGTCAGCTTGGTGGTCACCTGGCGCTTGAAGGTCTCCATCGTCTGCGCCGGCGAGGTGGCCAGGGTGTCCATCATCTGCTTCGTCTTGCCGTTGACGTCGCCGAGCGACGCCGCGGCGGTCGAGAAGTTGACGCCCTTGATCGCGCCGCCGAGGTCCTCCCACTGGCCGCCCATGAGCTCGGTCCCGACGATGTTGCGCTGGACCGGGTCCTGGATCGCGGCGAGCTTGTCGAACACCTGTTGCATGGCGTCGCGGGCGCCAGGCCCGCCGGCCGCGATCTTGTGCATCATGTCCTGGGCGTTGAAGCCCATCGACTGGTAGGCGGAGATCGTGGTCGCCGAGCCGTCGATCGCCCTGATCGAGAACTCCTTCAGGGCGTCGGCGGCCTTGTCGGCGTTCGGGGCGCCAGCGGCGAGCATCTGGTTGACCAGGCCGAGCGACGTCTGGCCGTCGAGGCCGATCTTGCGGAACTGCGTCGAGTACTCGTTGAGCACGTCGAGGATCTCGCCGGCGTCGCCGCCGAACTTCTGGTTGGCGGCGGTGATCAGGTCGAGGGCCTGATCGGCGCTGCCGGCCATGCCGGTCTTGAGCATCTGGCCGACGGAGGTCTCGACCTCGCTGGCGGTCGAGTCGAACGTCGAGGCGATCGCCAGCGCCTTCTGGGAGACGTCCTTGGCCATCGAGTCGGTGATGCCCGGGACGTTGGTGAAGGCGCCGCGGATCGCCTCGTCGACGGACTCCATGGAGTCGCCCCAGCCGGCGGCGTACACGTCGCCGGCCATCTTCCCGAGCTGGGCGGCCTGGGTGCTGTTCGCGCCGAGCTGCGCGGCGAGCTTCGCGTTGGCCGCGGAGACGTCGAGGGAGGAGGCGATGCCCTCGGCCAGGCCGACGCCCATCGTGGCGGCGATGCCCTCGGCGGCGGCGTCGAACTTCTCCCGGGCGGACTTCAGCCCCTCGCCGACCTTCTCCTTCGACACCAGGTTGAAGACCAGGCTTGTGTCGGAGGCGCCCATCGGTCACCTCCTGCTCTTCATCCGGGCCTGGGCCTTTTCGGCGTGCTGCTGGTAGGCGTCAAGCCAGTCGAGGAGGTAGTCGGCTTCCTCGACAGTGAGCAGGGACCATTCCCACGGGCGGACGCCGAGCAGGTGCGCGGCGTCGCCGAGCCGCCTTAGCCGACGATCGGCGGCTGGACTTTTCCCGCGAACTCGTCGTCGTCGATCGCGGCCGCGATGTCGGCGTCGATGAAGGCCTGGGCGTCGAGGAGGTCCTGGCCGGAGAACCGCTCGGACAGCTTGTCGCGGATCTCGCCGAGCTCCTGGCGGCTGTGCTCGACACGGAGCTCGTCCCAGGCGAAGTCGACGTCGTCGTATTTGACCGTCGGATGGGTGCGTTTGAGCAGGACCCACAGCAGAATGCGCCGCGCCAGCGAGGAGCCCTCGACGACGGCCTTGGCCCACGCGCCATAGGTCCCGCCGAACCGGCGTTCGATGATCTCCCGTTCGGCCGACATAAACGTCTTGGCTGGGTCGTAGCGCCAGCGTGTCGGCGCCTCGGCGCCGGCGGCCTCGTAGACGACGTACAGGGCAGTCTCCTTCTCTCAGCTGTCGATCTGCTCGGCGAGGCTCCGGGCGAAGTCCTCGAGGACCTGGGCGACGGCTGCCCGGTAGTCGCCGGCGTGCTCGGCCATCGCTGCGTCGAACCAGTCGGGTTTGCCGCGCTGGATGACCCACTCATCGCGGCCGAAGACCTTGTGTTTCCAGCCCTGGGCGCGCTGCGTGCGTTTCGGCGCGTTCGGGAAGCTGCGCAGGTTCGGGGTCTTGCGGGCCTTGATCCGGATGCCCGTCCAGCGGCCGGAGGCCTTCACCTCGGCGCGGATCTTCTTCGCGATCCCGGCGCGGAGCGCGGGTTTCGCGGTGCCGCGGGCCGGGATCATCATCGCGCCGGACTTCGCGTCCGCGACCGCCGGTTTCACGGCTTCGCGCAGGGATTTCAGGAGCTGTTTGCGCAGCTCCTTGCCGTCCTCCCGGTCCTTGAGCGCCTGGACGAGGGCCTCGAGGTTCTCGGGCTGGACCCCCAGGGCGACACCCGATCCGGACGCGGCCATCGTCAGCTCGTCGCCCGGGAGATCGCCCCGGTGGTCGGGAAGCTGACCGACACGGTCGCCTCGTCGCCGACCGACCCGGACAGCGGGTTCCACTGCTTGATGAACAGACTCCCGCTGTACTGCGGGTTGGTCGCGGAGATCGCGCCGCTGTTCGCGCGCATCGTGAACGTCTGCACGGTGCCGAGCAGCGGCCACATGACCGCGTCCAGGTTCGCGAAGTCCTGGAAGAACTCCAGCGCGACCTCGCCGTCCTTCAGCCCGCCGGCGTGCTCCTTCCAGCCGCCGGAGCCGTGCGTGGTGACGTCCTTGTCCTCGGCCTCGGCTGAGAGCTCGCCCTTGGAGGCGTAGACGGAGAAGTCGTGCCCGGCGATGGTGATGACCTGGGCGACGAGGATCGTGGTGGCCATCGGGTGATCGCTCCCTTGTGTTAGGCGGTGCCGACCGCGACGACGAACAGAAACGATGGGCTGGTCCCGCCGACGGTCCACTTCGCGCGGACCCAGCTGTCGGCGATCCCGGCCGCGCTGGTCCGGCCGATCTGGCCGCCGCGGTCGACGGCCTGCGTGAACGTGACCTGGCTGATCGGCGAGGCGAACGTGTTGTCGGCGTCGGACTCGACGACGACGTCGAGGGTCGGGGTCGTGCCGGCCACGGACAGGACGTGCAGCGAGGCGTAGAGCCGCTTCCCGGCGGCCACGGCGCCGAGGTTGATCCCCGTGCCGGTGCCGGACGCGGTCCGCGCGGTGCCGGGCGGGTGCGCGAACACACCGCGGGCCAGCGGCCAGCTGCCCTTGCCGCCGGCGTTCCACCCGGCGACGTCGCCGACGGAGCCGGTCATCTGGTACTGGGCGCGCAGCGCCCGGGTGAGGTACGCGAGGTTCCCGACGGCGGCGTCGTCCGGGCCGACGGTCCAGGCGCCGACGCCACCGAGCGCTGCCCACGTCTGGTCATCGACCTTGCCCGGGTCGCCGGCCGCCCAGAAGCCCTCCGCGCCGAGCTCGGTGTCGGCGAGGCCGCCCTGGTGCTCTTTCCAGCCGCCGGAGCCGTGGGTCGTGACGTCCTTGTCCTCGACCTCCGCCGAGATCTCGATCTTGTTGGAGGCGCCGGTGAGGTCGGCGCCGCCGGTGAACAGACGGGTGTTGATCAGAAGGAGCGGCATTCAGCCTCCCGGGCCGATCACGCGGACGATCAGCTCGCCGCCGATGTACTGGGCGCCGGCGTGCTCGTAGAGCCGGTTGGCCTGGGTGCGCTGGACCTGCAGGCTGTCGCCGCCGGCGGTGGCCAGCGCGCCGCCGGGTCCGCGGATCGCCTCGATCGCCGTCTTCAGGGACGCGGGCCCGGATCCGGAGAACAGCTGGTCCATGAGGAACTGGGCGGACTGCTCGTCCGCATGGCCGATCAGGGCCCGGCAGGTGAACTGGATGTCGTCAACGCCGCGCTGGTGGGTGCGGTCGAACGTCTGCTCGTACTCGGCGACGAAGAAGTGCGGCTCGGTGACCGCGTCCGGCAGGAACCACGACGTCGTCAGCGCGCCGGCCGGCAGGACGACAGCCCCGGCCGCGTTCGCGATCACCATCCGGATCGCTGTGATGTCCACGGCACGCCACCTCCCGGGCATCATGGGCCGCGTGATCGAGGTCCTCGACGCCAACGACCGCGACTTCTACCGGCCGGTCTCGGCCGGTGATCAGCATGTGGCGCTGCTGCGCTGGCTGGCGGACCACGGCTTGGTGGCCGACGACCTCTACCGCCTCGAGCTTCACGTCATCGACGTCCCACTGGTCCGGGCGTTCGCCTACGCCCGCGGTGAGGACGGGAGGTGCTACCTCGAGCCCGGTGAGGACGGGGAGCCGCGGATCGCGCTGGCGGCGCCGCGTGACGTGCTGATGCGCTCCCGGCCGCCGGTCCCGTTCCGGCCCGTCGAGGGCTCAGCTGAAACCGGCGAGGGCGTAGGGGCCGGTGAGGGCGGCGACGTCGGGGTCGGTCCGGCCGATCCGGATGACGCCCCAGTCGGCGCTGCCGGCGACGCCCTCGGGGCTGTCCTTGCGTTTGAACAGCCGGGTGGCCTGGATCTGGGCGGCCTGGACGATGTCGTCGGGCACCGCGGGCCAGCCCCAGCGGGCGGTCACCCGGATCCGGGTCTGGATGGTGGCGAACTCCAGCCAGTACGCGCCGGGGCGCAGCAGCGAGGTGACCGGCCAGCCCCGGTCCAGGGCGTCGGTGGGCTCGGCCTCGACCGTGGTGGTGATGTCGGTCCACCCGCCGGCGCGCGACCCGACCTCGACGGTCAGGCCGTCGTGGTCGCCGATATCCGCGACGAGCAGATGCTCGCCGTCGGTGTCGACGTAGATCCGGTTGCGGGGGTTGTAGACGCGGGCGCTGGGGGCCTCATCGAGCCAGAACCGGCGGCCGGTCACCTGGTCGATGGAGCGTGAGGCGGCGGTGACGGCCTGGGCGAGCAGCTCGTCGCGGCCGTCGTCGGTGATGTGCAGCGCGGTCTTGATCGTGTCGAGGTCGATGTAGGAACGCAGCGCCTCGGCGGCCGCGTCGTACACCGTGACCAGGGTTGTGGTGGTGCCCGCGCCGGGCCCGGTCGCGACCCACCGGGCGGTGTACCGGCCGGCGGCGTTCAGGACGGCCGACCCGACGTCCTGCAGGTAGCTGCCCGTGCCGATCGGCGTCGGGTCGGCGAACGTCGTGGTGGTGCCGTCCGGCGCGGTGACGGTGAGCGCCAGCGTGGTCGGTGTGACGGGCAGGTAGCTGCCGTCGGGTTGGCGTTCGCGCACGGTGGTGGTCACCGTGGCGGTCTGTCCGAGGGGCACGCGGGCCATCGGGTGCCTCCGATCAGTCGGCGGAGCTGGCCAGGCGCGCGGCCAGGATGGTGTGCGCGGACTGGACCGCGGCCGGGGCGGCCGTGGCGGTGAGCCGGCCGCGGCGCGCCGGGTTGACCGCCATCGCGGCGGCCCGCTCCTCGGCGGTCCCGAGCGGCGCTGTCCTGCTCCGGGTCAGGGGACGTGCCTGCTCGGTCGCGGCGGCCACGGTGAGGACCAGGGCCTTGGTGCGGGGTAGCCGCCGGGCGGTCTCGGTCGCCGACGCGACGCCGACCGCGACCAGTTCCCCGCCTACCAGGGGCTCGGCCGAGTCCATCGCGTCCGCGGGGTCGGCGGCCTGGGTTTTGACCCGGCCAGCGGGGCGGGTGGTGGCGGTCTCGGCCGCCGGGCTGAGCGCGCCGGTGTGGAAGCGGCCGAGCGGCCGCGCGGTGTCGGTCTCGGCCGCGATCCCGACCGCGCGGCTCTTGCGCGCCGCGAGCGCCGCCGCGGTCTCGACGTCCTGGGCGGGCGCGGCTGGCCGGGTCTTGCGGGCGGGTAGCGGCTGCGCGGTCTCCGTGGCGGCGGCGGGACTGGACGCCTTGACCTTGGCCCGGCCGACAAGCCGCGCAGTGTCGGTCTCGTCCGCGGCGGTGAGGACCCGGCCGGTGAGTAGGCCGAGCGGCTGTGCCGCGTCGCTGCCGGCGGCGGTCCCCACCCCGGCGGTCTTGGCGGCCCGCACGGTCTGGGTGGCGTCGCTCTCGCCGGCGGCGGTGAGGGCCTTGGCCTTGGCCCGCCCGAGCGGCCGGCCGGCGTCGGTCTCGTCGGCGTCGGCCAGGACCCGGCCCCGGGTCAGGCCGAGTGTCCGCGCCGCGTCGACGCCGGCCGCGCCGGCGGCCGGCCGGGTCTTGACCGCCGGCAGGACTCGGGCGGCGTCGAGAGTGGACGCGGGCCCGAGCGCCCTGGCCTTGCGGCCGGCGAACGGTTGGGCGGCGTCCCGCTCGCCGCCGGGGCCCAGGCCCGCCGCGTCGGCCTCGGCGGCGGTCCCGACGCCGCGAGTCTTCGTACGCCCGGCGGTCTGCGCCGTGTCGATCTGCGCGGCGGTCCCCAGCGCACGTGTCTTGCGCGCGGCGATCGGCTGCGCGGCCTCGCTCTGCCCGCCCAGGCCGAGGCCGCCGCCTTTCGTAGCCTGGACGGGCTGGGCGGTATCCGTGGCGGCCGCGACGTCCAGGGCGACGTTCTGCGGCGGCGGCTGGGGGTTGCGGACGACGACCGCGCGCAGCGGCTGGGACCGTCCTAGCCTCGCCATCGCCCGGCTCCTACCAGCTCGCCGCTCGCTGCACCGCGGCCGTCGAGGTGACGATCCGGCCTTCGCGCAGGTCGCCGTACTCGAACGCCCCAACGGTCACGATCGAGTTCGGGTTGGTCAGCCACAGCCCGCCGCGGGTACCCGCGGCCAGGTTCGTGTCGTTCGCCGAGCCGACCAGGCTGCCGTTGACGAGGACCCTCAGCTGGGAGCCGGCGACCTCGAACCGCAGCGTGAAGGGAACGCTGAAGTCCGCGCCGGCACTGGTGAAGCTCGTGATCGTGTTGGAGATCCCACCGGAGAACCGGACCAGCTGGAACTGGTCCGGGCTGGTGTCACTCCTGATCTGGCAGGCGTAGCAGGTGTCCGCCGACGAGCTGTACCGCAGGCACAGGCCGACGCCTCGCTGGGAGGCAGCGGCCACCGCCGACACGACGAGCGTGGCGTACTGGTCGGGTGCCTCCGTGTCGGAGGCGGCGCGGATCCGCTCGTTGTCCGCGATGTTGCCCGTGCCGGTCAGCACCCCGGCCGACGACACATTGAGATGGGTCGTCCCGGTTACCTGCGACCAGGTCAGGTCCTCGGCGACCGCGGTCGGGTTGCCGGTCGTCGGCCAGCTCTCGGTGTAGCGGGCCATCGGCCTAGCACCGCTCCCACTCCATGGTGGCCCGCACGTTCACCGTGGCCGGCGCCGTGCACCGCACGACGAAGCCTTCGGAGACGTTGCTGTCCGGGGTGCGCCCCAACGGCCAGTCGTAGATCACCAGGCCGCCGTTCGGCGTGAGCAGCCGTTCCTCGAGGACGGTGATCGTCGTGGGTTCCGTCGTCCACGTCTTCGCGGCGGTCGCGCCGACCGTGACCGCCCGGCCGTAGAGCTGCGGCGGGGTGACCGACGTCGAGTTCGTCCCCGGCGAGTTCGCTCCGAACGTGCAGTAGCACAGCTCGACGAGCACCGGCACCGCCGAGGCCGACACGCCGTCGAAGCCGACCTCGACATGGGTCAGGTCGATACCGAAGTTCGCGTGCCCCTTGACGCCGAGAATACTTTTCGCGGTCGCGGCGGAAAGCGCGACCGCGCCGCCGGTGACCGCCGAGTAGCCCGCTTTCGACATGACTCAGGCTGCCGACGTCGCGCGCAGGAAGTCGCTGATCGTCGCCGTCACGTCGGACCCGTCCGGCGTGATGGAGAAATCATGTTTGGTCAGCGGGATGAGGTCGGAGTCGGTGCCGGTCGTGGTGTCCGGGTCGTAGCAGATCACGAGCGCGGAGATCGCGTTGCCGGTGGCGCCGGTCCAGGTGATGTCGGAGGCGTCGAGCGCGACGCGGTCGTTGGTGTTGTCGACGGTGACCGTGACCGACGCCAGGGTTTTCCGGCCCATGGTGGTCTGTTCGTTGCTGGCGCCGGCCAGCAGGGTCGACAGGTCGGCGTAGTCGCGCATGGTCGCGTCCGAGACAATGCCGGACGTTTCGATCGGGATCGCGATGAGCGCGTCATTTGTCAGCGGCAGGCCCGCATAGTAGGCGACCTTGCCGAGCGCGATATTGAACACGATGTTCGCCATGTGCGCTCCTTTCTAGGGGCATGAGGAAATGCCATCCGGTGGCAGGCGGGGCGACGTGCTGCGTCAGGGCTTGGCGGGGGCGGCGGCTTTCTGCTGCTTCGCGGCCGGGGTCTGCCGGCCGGCCGGCGCGTCGCCGGCGGGCTCGGGCGCGTCGCCGTGGTGCGCGAGCTGCTCGTCGACCTGGGCGACGCGGTCGGTCAGGCCCCGGGCGGCGTAGGCGGCGCGTTCGCGGCGCAGCGCGGAGATCATGTTCTCGTTGCGGTCCATGGCCGGTCTCCTGTCGGGAGGTCCGCGGGTGGTCGGGGGTCAGCGCAGCCAGAGGCCGACGCTGTAGGTCACGCTCGGGGTCGTCCCGCCGACGGCGGAGGTGACCCGGACGTAGTTCGCGGTCACCGCGGCCGCGACGACGCGGTTCCCGGCGGCGGTCAGCTGCGCGGCCGAGCTGCCGGGGATCGCCGACCAGGACGAGCCGTCCGCGGACTGCTCGAGTGAGACGTCGAGCGTGGGGGTGCCGGACACGGCGGTGGCGTGCACGGTCATGAGGACCTCGTTGGCGGCGCCCGCCGGGGCGACCGGGCCGGAGGTGAAGGTGCCGGTGGTGCGCGCGGCCGAGGGCAGCGCGACGTCGGCGAGAACGGGCTTGAGTCCCACGGCTTGCCTCCAGAGGGGGTTGGGCGGGTGCGCGCCGGCGGATGGGTCAGAACGACGGCGTGACCAGGCCGGTGCCGCCGACCTTCTGCATGCCGTTGGCGTAGCGGCCGAAGGTGTACGCGAAGTACGAGTAGGCGACGAGCAGGACGCCGAGGCTCGCGGCCTGCGGCTGCTCGGCCCGGATGAACATCGGCGCGGCGGGGTCCTCCCACAGGTGGCACTCGGCGGAAGGCACGACGTAGAGCTCGTCCTCGTTCGTCCCGCCGCCCAGGCCCGTGGCGATGTTGTTGTCGACGATGACCTCGAGGCCGCACGGCAGCACGCCGCGCGGCCCGGAGCCGTAGGTGCTCGGCGTCGCCGTGCCGATGGTCTGGACCGGCACGTTCGACCAGTTGATCAGGGGCCAGGTCGAGGACATCTGGCTGGACAGCCAGTACCAGCGCCGGGAGTGCATGACCGCGTGCGTCGGGCGGCCCATCGCCAGCAGCGCCGCCTCGACGCCGGCGGCCGCGCCGAGGATCTTCGGGTACATCTCGGAGCCGGACGGCGACGCGTCGGTGTAGCTGGTGGCCTGCGCGACGTTGGTCAGACCGGTGGATGCCTGGTTCAGCAGCGTGTTGTCGAGCCTCGTCGCGACCCGGTTGAACAGGTCCTGCATCGCGACGTCCTCGATGCCCGCGCCACGGTCGACCGCCTGCCGGGAAATCGTCTGCTGCCCGGACGCGGTCTGGATGTTCACCGTCAGCAGGGTGTCGTCCATGTCCGTCTCGGACACGGCCGAGTTCTCCGAGGCCTGCAGGCCCGCGCTCGTCGAGGTGGTGATCCGCGAGATGTTCACCGACATGCCCTGCTCGGGCAGCGGGTGGGTGTTGCAGATGTCGGCGAACGGCCGCAGGGCCGCGGTCGCCGGCGCGTACATGTCGGTCAGGTACTGCGGGACAACGAGGCCGGTGAACGCGCCGGTGCCGACCGCGCGCGCGACCTGGTCGGCGCGCTCCACCCGCTCCTCGCGCATGTGCTGCGCGAGGCGGTGGGAGGCCTCAACGTCCTGGAACATGAACTGCCGGGAGATGTCCATCAGGAACCCCTTGCCGTAGGGGTCCTGGTCCTTGCGGTAGGTCCGCTCCTCGGCGCCGACGCGAGCGACGTCCTCGTACGCGGGCTTGCGCGTGCCGGTCGGGAGGACCTTCCTCGCCTCGTCCGCCCGGGACGCCTCCTCTACCTTGATCTCGTTGGCGCGCTCCAGCTTGACCCGGATGCCGTCGGCGTCGGTCACGGCCTGGTCGCGGGCGGCGAACAGCTCGGTGACCCGCTCGTCCTCCTCCGGCGTCAGCGTCGAGCGGCCGTCCTGCTGCGCCTTGCCGAGGATGAGCTCGACTTCCTTCGCGCACTTGGCGCGCCGCTTCAGCGCGGCCTCGAGCTCGACCTCGATCGAGGCGATCAACTCGTCGATCGCGGGCATGGTGATCTCCTTCCGGTGGATCGGATGGGGCGACGGCGACCCGGCGTTCCCCGGGCGGTCTGCCGGGTGCGGCGGGGTCGGGCCTCCGGGCGATCTGCCGGACGGCGGTACCGACGAGACGGGTGGAGCGGGCTGCTCAGTCGTTCCAGGCGGCGACGAGCAGCTGGGTGCGGGCCATCGCGATGGAGCGGCCCCGGCTGGCCGGCGGCGTCTGCGCCGGCGCGGTGAAGGGCGGCGGACCGAGATGATCGGCCAGCGCGGGCGTGGTGATCGTGCCCCCGGTCTGCAACGGTGCGACAGCGGCGAGGTCCGCGCGGGCGGACAGCCGGGCCATCGCCTCGCGGGCCAGCAGCGGCGGCAGCGACGGGATCAGGGAGAGGAACTCACCGGAGCGGGCCGCGACCGAGGTGTGCGGGTTCGCGCCGTAGGTGACCGGGCCGACGTCGCCGCGCTCGAGGTCGAACGTGTCGATGCGGTACTCGGTGTAGTCCGGCGACCAGCGGCCGGACGTGATCCGGAACATGAACGACTGTTCGCGGACGTCGGCGTCCTCGACGGCCTGGACCAGGAGCTGCACGTCGGCGCGCTTCGGGTTCAGCCAGGCCCGCTGGCCGAGGCCGGTGTCGTCCGCCCACAGCTCGAGGCGGCCGTTGCGGGTCGACGCCATGGGCGTGCCGGCGTGGTTGAAGCGGAACACGACCTCGGGGTTCGCCTCGAGGGTCTTGTCGGCGGCGCCGGCGGAGACGATCTCGGTGTAGGGGCCGAACATGTCCCACATCTCGTAGCCACGCTCGAACGCCGACGCGTAGCCCTCGACCTGGTACCAGTCCATCCCGTCGCGGCGCACGACCTCGGCGCGCAGCTGCGCGGAGAACCGGACCTCGGCCGCCTCGGGCCGGTCGGCCGGCAGGGCGCCCGGCTGGCCGCCGGCGGCCGCCCGGGCGGCGGCGGCCTGCGCGCGCAGGGTGGCGATCTCGCTCATGGGTTCCCTCCTGGGATGGCCGCGGTCGGCGCCGGCGAGGCGCCCTTGCCGAACAGCCGGTCGAACTCGGCGAGCTGGGCGTCCGTGAACGGCTGGCGGTCATCGAGCTCCCGCGCCTCCGATGGCGCGAGGACCCGCGCGTCGATCTGCGCTTTGATCATCGTGGCGCGGGTGGCGGGGTCCATGCGCAGCAGCGCGTCGGTCTTGAGCTTCACGTACCGCGGGCGCGGGACCAGCGACGACAGCGCGTCCTCGCGGCGGATGATCGCCGGGGCGAGGCTCATCGTGAGGAACTGCAGGTTGCGCTGGGTGATGTTCGCGTAGGTCATCGACGTGCCGGACACGGCGGCCTCGATGAGGTCGCCGGGGACGTCGAAGAACCGGGCGATCTCGGTGGCGGTCGCTCGTTTCGCGTCGATCCAGTCCGCGCCGGCGCTGTCGGCCTGGATCATGTCGTAGTCCCAGTCCTGGCCGGTGACGAACACCTCGCGGGACTGCACCGCGGCCTTGAACCGGCGTTTCGTCTCGTCGGCCTGGGTCGAGGTGAGCGTCTTCTCGGTGTTCTTCAGGTGCGCGGACGGGATGCCGGAGTTCTTGAACCAGTCGAGCGCGAACTGCTGGATCGAGAGGTACTCCCCGATCGACCAGGCCGCGTACGCGATCGGGGACAGGCCGAACGGCAGGCCGGCGACGGTGTACTGCCGCTCGTGCCAGATCTCGCCCGGCTGGTACACCGTCCCGTGGATCTTGTAGGACACCTTCCCGTCGCGGCGGCGGACCGTGACCTCGGCCAGGGGGACGAGCTCGATGACCGCCGGGAAGCCCATCCCGTCGCGGGCCAGGATCAGCCCGAACGCGTTCCCGCCCCGGTCCAGGTCGAACTGGCTCGCGTACAGCCACTCCAGCATCCCCATGCCCTCGGCGCCGCCCGGGCGCAGCAGCACCGGTGGTTTCGGGACCTCGACCTGGATGCCGTCGACCCGCCGGTACAGGTCGATCGGCATCGTCGAGATCAGGTTCGCGCGCAGCCGCAGGCAGGACCAGACCGCGGAGTGCCGCAGCGCCGACTCCTGCGTCACCGCCGGCGTGCCGGCGGCCATCTGGGGCCGTACGGGGATCAGCTGGTCCGCGGTGGCCCCGGGCCAGCCCGGGTCGGCGCGCTGCCAGAACAGGCTCACCGGCGCCGCGCCGCCAGCGCCGAGCCGCCGAGGACGACGGCCCCGCTCGCGGCCAGGCCGCCCAGGCCGACGAGCGAGCAGGCGGCCGCGCCGGCGCCGGCCGCAACGAGCAGCAGACCCAGCGCGTCCAGCGCGGTCGTGACGGCCTCGCGCACCGCTCACCCCCGTCAGTAGATCGAGTCCAGCGGGTCATAGTCCGCGACGAGCGCGGGCAGCCGGGTCAGAAGCGCCCAGCGGGCCAGGGTCACGGTCACCAGCGGCGTGATATCGACCTGCGCGGCCCGCCGAGTCCAGGCCCACGCGTCGCCCAGCGGCCTCGTGCGCGCGCCGTTGAGTGCCGCTGTCAGCGGCCCCTGGTCCAGGTGCACGACGTCGCCGGCGCGGACCGCGTCGGCGAACTGGCCGCAGGCCGCGGTGACGTCCCGTGTCCCGGGCACGATCAGCTCACCGCGCCGCGGCCGCGCCGGGTCGTCCGGCTCGGTGAGCCCGGCGCGGCGCAGGTCGTCCAGCAGCGCGCCGGCCGGACCGATCCGGTCGACGGCGACCGTGACGACGTCGCGCCGCTCGGCGATCCGCAGCGCGGCCGGCACGATCCAGTCGGTACCCGACCGCCGGTCGACGAGCTCCAGATGGACCTTGCCGTCGGGGCGCAGCGCGGCCGCGCCGATCGACGCCCAGTCCCGCCGCGGCGAGACGTCGATCGCGATCGCGATGTCCGTGCCGGGCTTGGACGCCCGGTCGACGCAGCGCGTCCACTCCGCGGTCGGGATGTTCAGGTCCGCGGCCGGCTCGGCCTTGCGGGTCCGGTTCAGGTAGGCCCGGTCGAACTCGCCGGGCTGGCCGGCGAACTTCTCCAGCTCGCCGCGGATGACGTCCTCGGTGACCGTGTAGCCGAGCGCCGGCATGCAGCCGCGCCAGGTCGCCGGATCGTCCCGGGGCAAATCGTCGGGCGCGTACCACTCGAAGTAGGCCGTACGCGGCCAGCTGGCGTGGTCCAGGCCGCCGCGCCAGAGCGCCTCGACGAGCGCCCGGCCGGTCTCACGTTTGCCGTTCAGCCAGACCGATTTCTCGGTGCCGCCGGCCGAGGCCCACCACAGCTGGGCGTTCGGCCGGGTCAGCATCGCCGGCGACATGGCCTGCTCCAGGCGCGCGTCCTGGTGAGCGAACGCCTCGTCGATCACGCCGAGGTCCAGCGGCGGCCCGTGTCCCGCTTCCTCGGTGTTCGCCGTGATCCCGATCTTCGACCGGGTCGCCTGCCAGATGATCGCCTCGTTGCCGTTCGCGAGGCGCGGCCGGTAGCGGCCCCGCAGCTGGCTGGAGTCCAGTACCGGGAGCCACTCGTCCTGCAGGCGCTCGCGGGCCATCGACCGCGTCTGCGCCGCGTAGATGACGCGCTGGCGCCGCCAAGCCGCGGCCCGGTGCACCTTCACGCCCAGCAGCTCCTGAGTCTTGCCCTGCTGGCGCATTACGGACAGCCCGACGTTGCGGTACGCCAGGAGCCCGGTCGCCGGGTCGATTTCGAGCGCGACGTCGAGGGTGTAGCGCTGCCAGGGCATCGGCGGATAACCGAGCCGGGTCATCACCTTCGCGGCCTTGCCACCGAGCGTCGGCCGGTCCAGGCGCCGCGGCATCCCCCACAGCGGCGGGCACGCCAGCCCGTACAGCTCCTGAAGCTGGGCGGCGAGCTCCGGCGGACGTTCCCAGGCAGTCCCGTCAGTCCGGCGCGGCGAGGTCGTCATCGTCCTCGTCGTCACCTTGCCGGCCGCTGGCCAGCTCGGCGAGCACCGCGCGCAGCTCCCGGGCGAGCGATGGCAGCGAGGTGCCCCCGTCAGGGGCGTCCATCTGGCGGGCGAGCGCCAGGGCGACCGCCGCCAGCGACGGCTCGATACCGACCAGGTCGCCGAGCGCCTCCAGGTCCGACTCGACCGCCTCGACGACCGGCGACCCGCCCACCGGCCTCGCCGTCGCCACGGCGCCGCCGGCGGCCGCCTCGACGAGCGGCACGTCGAGGAGCTCGGCGATGGCGTAGCCCTCGGCGAGGGTGAGCTCCCGCTGCCCGGACTCGACCTTGCCGACGGTCTGTTGCCGCCATGCGTCCAGGCCGGCCGCGACGAGCTGGCGGGCGAACTGCGACTGCGACCGGCCCGCCGCCAGCCGCGCCGCCCGGGCCCGCGCGACGAAGTCGACCGCCGCGACCCGCGCGCCTGTCGGCGCCGCTTCCGGCTCGGCCATGGCCACCCCCTCAGCGCGTCACCCTCTAGTCGGGTGCCCGCGCGCCGCGCGGGGAGAGAAAAATGGAAGGTGGGCGCGGAGTCGCCGGCCGGCCCGCTCAGAAAAAATCTCGGCCCGCCCGGGCCCGAGGTCAGTCGACTTCGACTGGTTCGAGGTTCGCCGCGCACCACGCCTGCACATCGGCCGGCACCTGGTGACCGTGGAAGTGCAGTGGCTCGCCGGACTTCAAGGCGTCGAGGATGTCGAATACATAGGCAGGGGTCTCGTCCACGGGGGCTCCTTCTATGGGCCGGGCCGGAATATCGACCGGACCGGGCTGGCCGGTCAGGCGTACCAGTCGATCGAGGTCGGCACACGGACCGCCGACAGCGGCTTGGCGCCGCGCTCGCTGTTGCACTTGCGTCCGCATGTCGGGCAGCCGGCGACGCCGTGGATCGGCGCGAGGTTGTTCGGGTCGTCGACGGCGCCGCCTCGGCTACGCGGCACCAGGTGGTCAGCGGCATCCGCGCCAGCATGGCCGCACAGGTGGCAGGTGTCGGACTCGGCGAGCACCTGCGCCCGCGCATTGCGGTATCGACGGTGAGTGACACCTGGGCTGCCCATTCGCACCCCCGGAAACGACGGACATTCACGCCGTGGGAAGCTGCCTGCCGCATTGATTGACCAATGGGGGCAGCGCCATGGGAATGATCCGAGACGTCAAGGTCAAGAAGGTAGCGGACGAGGCTCGGCGGGCACTCGAAGAAGATCGCTGGGTCTTCATCGTGCGGCTCAATACGCCGCAGCGACTCGGCGACATGACCGGAACGGTCGGCGACTGGGCCGAGATCATCGAGGCCGTCGAGTATGAAGGCTGGGCGCTGGCCGAGTGGTCGGTGTCGGAGGGCCCGAAGGGCCCGGCCGCCTTCCCGCTGTTCCGTCGGCGCCGCCGATGACCTGCAGCGCAGGGCTGGTGTTCAGAAGCGGTGGATGCGCACAGCTCACCGACCCTGGGCGAAGCATATGTCCACGCAGGTCAGGCCGTCACGCCACCCTGACGCCTATCCCGGATGGCCAGCGCGTCGGCCACGGCGAACCGCATCGGCCGATGACCATCACCACTGAGCGCGCCTTCCGACACCCAGTTGCGAATAGTGGACGCGGGGATGCCATGCCAGCGCTCGATCTGCACCGCCGTCGCCGGGTCCGGCCCGAGGCCGCCGAGGAGGCGGCCGAGCTGGCGCCGGCCGTCCTCGCCGGACCAGCGGACGCCGCAGCCCGGGCACCGCACATCACTCTCGCGGGTCGCCACCGCCGCCCGCGGGTCCACGCGCAGCACCGAGCGGACCCACAAATCCTGGCCCGCCTCGACCGACGCGGCATAGTCGTAGCGCCGGCACTGACCGTCCTCCCACCAGGCGGTGACGACCGTGCCGGCCGCGTCCCACGCGCCCGGGTATGGCTCCTGGACGACCGGGCACAGGCCGAGGATCTGGGTCGGTCCGATCTCCCCGAGTGCGGCGAGCGCCCGGACATGGGCGCCGCGGAGACGGCCGAGCGCGATGGTCAACCATCGGGCCCGGCGCTGGTCCTGCGAGAGCGCGTCCAGCAGGGGAAGGACTAGGCCGCAGCGGCGTCCGAGTTCCTTCGGGCTGTTCCCGGCGGGCATGGGCGAGCACTCCGGGTGGGGCAGCTGGCGGGCCTCGCGTAGCCGCATCAGGAGGTCATCGACCGTGGTCCATAGGTCGGACTGGGCGCCGAGCCAGACCAAGGCGTGGTCGGGTGCTCCTGAGCCGGGCGCGCCCGACCGGGCGACATGCTCGCCGCGGGTCGGCGTGGCGGTGACAGTGGCACCGATGAGGTGGCCGGCGTCGGCATAGCCAAGTCGGGCCTGGCACCTCGTGCCCGTCCAGCTTTGGGTCTCGGGTTCGTACGTCGCTTCCCAGTCCCAGCGGTCGTCCGGGTGCGCCTGGCCGTGGGTGAGACACCACGACGGCGCGGCGCTCTTCGGGGTGGACTGGTCGGGGCCGTCGAGCTGGGCACCGAGCTCGGCGCCCAGCTCCGCATATAGGGCGGGTATCTCGCGGCACAGGTCACGGATCCAGTCGTCCGCGGTGTGCACATCGGCCATGCCGACATCATCCGTCCGAACTGCCCCGACCTGCGACGTTGCGCCCGTGTCGCGACTGCTCGCCGAGGTCAGGGCGCCGACGGCGCTGTCGGGCCCGGTAGTAGGCATGGCGGGCGGTAAGGCCGCGAACGGCGCGGCGGCAGCCGGGCCACTCGGCCTGCCACAGGGCCCACCATTTTGGCCCTCGGCAGAGGTCACGCCTGATGAGGCGGAGATTTGCTCGGGCGGCTCGCCGGCGGCCGATCCTGGGGTGGCCGTGTCGGATAGTGCACCAGAGCCGGTGGAGATCGTGGCCGAGGGCGACGCGATAGACGTCGATGTCGTCGGTCGCGTGATGGTTCATCGGCGGTCCTTTGCAAGCACCAGGGGCGGAGCATCGCAGCCTGGCTCCCACCGAGCGCCGGCGCGGCGCCAGAGGCATTGGCCGACCTTCTTCGCCTGTTTCGGGCCCCACCGCTCGCCGGTGACCAGCGTGGACTCGAAGACGTGGGCGCCGTCCGGCGCGAGGGCGACAAGCCTGCCGCACCGGCACTTCGCGCCCGTCAGCACGCGGGTAGCCAGCGCCAGGGCGGCGGCTTCCGCGGTGGCGTGTCCCTCGACGCTGATCCGCGCGCCTCGGTATTGCGCGTGCGCCCACCAGCCGGGATCGGCCGGGTCGTCGCGTAGGTAGCCCATGGTGAAGGAACGGGCGCCGGCGCGGCCGCAGAGGTCGGCGCAGGCAAGGACGTCCTCGTGGTCGCTTGGCAGCGCGTCGGTCATGGGCGCCGGCCGCCCGCTGGTGCCGGCGGCTCGGCCGTGACCGTGAAGCCGATCGTCCCGACTCGGTCCGCGCATGGCCCGCAGAGCGGTATCGGCCCCGTGTAGCTACCGTCCGCCTGCTTGGTCGCGGTGGGCATCGCGGCAGTGTGCGTCGAGGTGACCTCGGGGTGGTTCGTACACGTCGCGATCAAGACCGTCCACCGTTCTCGTCGACGATGTCGCCGGCTGTCTTCAGTAGCTCGAGCAGTTGGCCGGCGGTCAGGGTTGGGTGGATGGCTTCCCAGATCGTGACGGCGGCGACGAGGTCGGGCATCGCGGCCGCGAGCCAGCCGCGGCGTTCCAGGTCGGATTTCTTGATCAGCAGGAGGGCGTTGTATGTCCAGGAGCTCGGCGAGCCGCCGAGCGCGAGCGCCAGGTCGCCAAGGCCGTCGAGAAGGTGGTCGTCGGGGACCGCTGACGGGCCGCGACGCGGCGGTGTGGACGCTGCCGCGGCGTGCATCGTGGTCCGGAACGCTTCGCCGTCATCGTGTTCCTCCGCGGCGACCGGCCTGGCGGCTAGGACGCGGACGGCGCCGCGGAGTAGGCGCCAGGTGGTCTCGGCGATGATGACCTGGCTCTCGTCCGTCTCGATGACCATGCCGACGGTGGCGCGGCCGCCGGTCGGGCCGTGGCGGAGTAGGCCGATGCGCGTCAGCGTGCCGCGCGTCAGCGTGGCGGGCTGCAGGTCGGACCAGGGGTCAGCGCTGAGGTCGGGCCGGATGTTGATCGGGGTCATCGGCATGATCAGAACTCCGGGTCTTCGTCATAGACATGGGGGATCGACGGCTCGGCCGCCGGCGCCTGCGGCAGCTCCCAGCTATGCACGGGCTCGGGCCGCTGGTGGATCGCGACCGCCCGGGCGACGTCCTCGGCGACCGGAGTGATCGCGTAGAGCGCAGCCGGCGAGAGGAATTGGGTCACGGCTGGCTCGTCGGCGTCCACGCCGGCGGGCACGTCTAGGCGGATCATGCCCGCGCCGGCGATGGTGACTTCTCGGACGCGGCCGGCGCGGCGGACCCGGCCCATGAGCTCGACGATCGCCCACACGTCGAGGGGAGCGTTCGCGGTATCGGCCGCCGGCGGCGTGGTGCTGGTCGTCATGGACGGTCCTTCCATGGTCAGGTCAGCTGACATCGCCCGCGGACCCGGTGGATGCGGGCGGCGGAGCTGACGGCACGAGCTGGGTGAGCGACGACTGCATCTCGGCGCGGCGCCGAGCGGCGGCCTGGTCAGCCTCGACCGCGACGCGGGCGGAAGCTGCCAGCTCGCTGGCGTGATCCGGGGCCACGAGCACCGCCACGAGGGCCTCGCCGCCCGTGGCACGAATCGCGGCTCGCAGCGCCTCGGCATCGGTCACGGTTACCGCCGGGATAGCGAAGAGGTGCTGGCTCGTCGGCCAGAGCACCGTCCACGGCGGTAGTGCGGGTGCGGTGGTTTCGCCGGCGAGGAGGCCATGCCGGCGCAGCATCCGGTTGACCTCCGTGGCAGGGAGCATCGCATCGGCGCCAACGCCGATCGTCATGTTGGCGAGGTCGTCGGCGGCTTGTCGGAGGGACCACACGGCGACGCCCCATGGCTGGTCGGGCGTGGTGCGGGGGGCGTGCTCGGCCGAGGTGCCTGGCAGGTGAATCGTCACTGGTCAGACCTCCGCCGCGACGGTCGGTGCAGGTCGCACCAGGCCCAGGTGCGGCGCGAGATGATCGGCGACCCGCTCGTCGACGCGGGTCTCGAGACTGCGCAGTGCCAGCTCGTCCGCGACAGCGACGGCCATGTCGCGGTGGCTAGCGGCGTCGGCGCCCGCGACGTGGTCGGTCATGGTGACGGTGACGCTGTGCAGGCCGTCGCCGACCACAGCGAGCGCAGCGCGCTGCAGGCGTCGGAAGCAGGTCACTGCCGCGGCGTCGTCGAGGCGGACTTCCAGGTTCAGGATCTTGGTCATCGTGCTCCTTGGTCAGGCGGTGGCCAGCGCCCGGCGGACGCTGGTCGCTCGTGAAGTGGTCCGGGATACCCGCTTGTTCTTCTCGCGGAGCAGACCGGCATCACGGAGGAGCCGCTCGGCGCGGTAGGAACCGATACCGAGCGCTTTCGCGGCCCGCTGGATCGCTACGGTGCCGTCGGATCGGCGCTCCAGCCGGAGCAGCTGTACGCGCAGTTCAGCGTCGGTACGTACCGGTATGGGCTTGGGCTGTACCGGTGGGGCGGCAGCGGGTTCCGGCTCGGTAGGCGGCGCGGGTTCCGGCTTGGCTGGCGGCAGGGTTGGGACCGCCGGCGCGGTCAGGATGAGCCGGGCGACGGTGAGGTTCAGCCGGGTAACGGGCCGGCCGGACGCGTCCGTGAGCACCACCTCGGTGAGCCGGGTCGCGGGGTCCATGGAGGCGAACGCGGCGGCGAAATCGGCGGCGGTCCCTCCCAGCGCGAGCTCCAGCTGGTGACGCAGAATGGGCATCGGTTCGGGCCTTCCTTCGTCGGGTCTTGGGGTCCGGGCCGCGCGGCCGGCTGTGCTACCAGCCGGCCGCACCCGTTTCAGGGGATGAGCGGGTGGTCCTGGTCGAGGACGGCGCCGCCGAGCCGAATCGAGTCGTGCCAGGCTTGGGCGGCCGCGACTGCCGCGCGCATCTCGGCGGCCTCGGTGGCCGTCAGCGCCCGGTCGCCGATGTATCGCGTGCCGAGGTCGGCGCGGGTGGCCCTGTCGCAGGTGCAGGCCGCAGCGAGTTCCTCGAGCTCGGCGATTCGCAGGACCAGCGGCCCGACCGCCTCGGCCGCAGGCTCCCAGCGGCCGTTCAGGCCTGGCGGCGCCGCCCGGACGCGGACATGGCCCTGACCCGGGCCCGGCCGGTGCGCAGGGTCGTGCGCAGCCACGGCCGGCAGATCAGGCACGGCCGCGCCCGGCCGTCCGGTGTCTCGACGAGGCCTGGGCAGTCCGCCGGGTGGGCAGGCGAGGGCAGCGGGACGGCGCAGTCCGCGGCCTCGTCCCGGTCCGCCGAACATACGTAGTAGCCCACGCAACCGATAGTGACGATCACCTATGACAAGATCCACCCGGTTATCCATGGGGATCGTCCTCGTGCTCCGGTCCGAGGCTGGCGCGGGCGTCCAGCCACGCCTTCACAGCGGTGTGCAGCTGCTCCAGCGACTTCCACGTCGAGGCACCGAGCAGCGGAGACATGGCGAACGGCAGCAGTGCGCCCGCCAGGACGTTGTCCGTGCGCTCCACCGTGGCGAGCCGTCGCTCGACTTCGCCGAGCCGCTTCGACAGCGCGTCAATGGTTGTGATCTCGGTACCCATCGGTCTCCTCAGGCGGTCGCCGTCAGCGCGCGGCGGGCGGGCCGTCGTTCAGTCGTGACGGTCGTGCTCACGGTGTTCGTGGCATCGGGCACGGCGAGGAGCAGCCGCAGCGCGAGCTGACTCCACGGGACGTCGGGAGCGTCGCGGCGGCGGACCGGGCGGGGGGGGCGGGGCGGGGCCCCGCCCGCCAGCGGCGGCGCGCGGGGGGGGGGCGCGTGCGCGCCCGGCGGGGCGGGGGGGGCCGGCGCCGGCGCCGGCGCGGCGAACTCGGCGAGGCGCAGCTGCTCGCGCGCGCGGAGCTCCTCGGCGGCATGGCGCTGGCGCTCGCGGGCGGTCCGCTCGGCGGCATGGCGCTCCTGCGCCTGCTCGTCGCGGCGCGCCTGAGCCCTGCGCAGTTCGTCGAGGGCTTGGGCTCCCCCACGTGCGGTTACGTCCGGCCTGGGACGCGGCGGCGCATCCGCGGCCGTGAAGGCGGGAGGCTGCGGGGCCGTGGCCGTGCGCACGGCCCGCGGCCGCCGGGCGCGTGGCGGTACGCCCCCAGCCCCATCACCACCCCGAAGGGGTGATGGGGCTGGGTATGGGGGCTGGTGCATACCCAGGTCCGACTCGGGCACGATTTCGGAACGACCAGGACTCGATCCAGAAACGGTCTCGGAACGTCCTGGGTTAGCCTCAGGAACGGTCTCGGATCGTGGCGAGAACGGGCGCACCATGCCGCTCGACTGTCCCGGCCGGCCGGTGGCAGGCGACTCGGCCGGGCCGAGGCGCATCCCAGCGGCGTCGACGTCGCGGCCTGCCTTCTGCCCGGCGCACCGCCGGCAGGAGACGACCAGGTTGTCCGCAGTCACGTCCTCGGCCGGGTCGACCACGTCGTACGTTCCGCCGATCCCGGACCGACGATCCGACCAGACGACGCGCCGGCCGCAGTACCGGCATGTCGACCCGTCGCGGCCGCGGACCTCACGGCGCAGCCCGGGCAGTGCTCGGGCTGCGGCGCGCAGCTTGCGGTCGGCCAGGACCTCAGCGCGGCTCGGGTTGTAGTCGAGCCAGTCGTGAAACTGCCAACCCACCAGCACGCCGTTCCCGTCCGCGACGGGGTCCCACAGTTTGGCCTGGACGAGGGCCGCGGCCTCTTCCTCAGTGCCGTCCAGCATGGGCAGCGAGGTTGCTAGGACCAGGCCGTCGGTCAGGTTCGCGTCGCAATGCGAGTGCGCCGTCGTCCAGAGGGACCGTGCGTTCTTGCTCGCCGACCGCCACTTCGGGTGGTGCCAGAGGGTGTCGCAGATCTTCCCGAACGGCATTACTGCCTCCGGGTCGTCGAGTGGACGGCCACAGCCGACGCCGCGACCGGCTCGTGCTCCGCACACGCCCCAGCGGCGCCGCCAGCCCGGGCCCGGAGCAGCAGCGCGCGCACGGGCGCCAGGAGCTCGGGCGCGGCGAGCACCACGCACAGCAGCGCGGCGGGTATCAGCAAGGCGATCACGAGTGGGGCTCCTCGGAATCTGTCGGTAGGAAGTGGTAGGTGCCATCTGCGCCGAGCCACGCCAGCCGGCCGCGGATCAGGGCCTGGACGACGGCGGGATCGGCGCCCTGGCGCACGAGCAGCCCCGCGTCACGGCCAGCGACCGGATTGCTGTGGATCAGGCCGTGGCAGCCAGAGCGGTTGTCTCGGCCGCAGACCACGAGCAGGTTGGACGGGCCATGCGCGATCTCGGCGCGTGTCCCTCCCATCCCGCTCGGCCGGCGATGGTGGACGCTGTACCGGCCCGGGACCAGGAGACAGCCGCAGGACTCGCAGTGCCCTTCGGCACGGTCAAGAACGAGTCGCCGGGTCGCGGGCGTCGGTTCATCGCGCAGCCCGGTCGCCAGGCCGGCCGGCGCCTCGTCCGGCTTCACGAGCCAAGGCGGTCGCGCTCCTGTCACCGCCCCCGGTCCAAGGGCCAGGAGTCGCGCCTGATCCCGCGGCCCGGCGTGCGGGTGATGACCTGGGTCTTCTCGGCCTGTTCCAACCGGGCCCGGCGCTCGGCGCGGGCCGTGCGCGACCGGGACAGGGAGTCCGCGAGCCGCGCGATCTGGACCAGGCCCTGCAGTGCGATCCAGCTGACCCACGCGATCAGCGCGATGATCGACACGCCGCCGAGGATGTAGAGCAGGACCCCACCAGCGGTCACGGCGCTCATCGCGCTCACGACGACGCCTCGTCGACGAACGGGAGCCGGCGTACCCCGGTGCGTCGGTCCTTGGCATCCCGCGAGGCCTCCGCGACTCGCGCCGCGGAGGCCTCGTCGAGGATCGGCTCGATGTCGAAGATGCCGATCGTCGGCACCGCGCCATCGTCCGACTCGAAGTCGGTCGTCTTCTTCGTCGTGCGCAGGCGGACGACCGCGATCACCTCGTCGTGCGGGCGGCGGAGGAAGTCAGCCACGATGGCCAGCAGGCCGTTCTCCTGCGACTTCTTCGGCAGCCTGGCCGCCAAGCGGATCGGCAAGGGCATCGCGGTTCCTCTCGTCTGGTGATGGGGTTAGGGGCGGCGCTCCCGATGTCGCCGGCGGAACGCATCGACGCCGATGCAGGTCGCCCAGTGCGGCACCCGTCGCGGCCCGCCGGGGTCGACATCGGGCCCGGGGTTCACGACGCCGACATCGGTGACACCGCTCTTGATCACGGCGACCGTGCCGTCCGCGGCCGGCTCCTTGTCGAGCGGCATCCACTCCGGCGGATTCGACGTGGTCAGCACCCAATCGATCTCGACCGTGCAACCCCGGCAGGTCCCCGTGTGCGCGGACCGCTCCCGCCGCCACTTCGCTTCCCGCAGGTGCCGAAGCGACGTCTTCGCCTGGGCGTCCATCTCGACGAGCTCGGCGAGCGGAAGTACCTCGGCGCTCATCCACGCCTCCTCGGCAGTTCGGCCAGCTCCTCGGCGTTCCTGGCGGACTCAGCCACGGCCGGCCTCCTTCCGGCCAGCGCGCAGCAGATCGACGCCGAGGCCGAGCATCGCCATCCAGGTACGGACCTCGTCGACGTCGGTCGTCAGCGACGCCGCGAACAGCGCCGTGCGCCACGCCTCCGAAGGCGTGATAGGACGCAGCACCAGATCCGGTTGGAGCGTCTTGCCCGGAGAGTCCGCCATCAGGCATCACCTCGCGGTGCGGACAGCGCGACCAGCCGGTACAGCTACACCCCGGCCGTGGACACCTTGTGGGCCAGGTCCCCGCGGGCCGCGAGGAAGTCGAGGGCCGCCAGGAGCGCGTCCGCGGGCACCGCACGGCCGAAGATCAGCAGGACCCGGCGCGCGGCCGCGGTCGACGTCCAGCCCGGCGCGCCGAAGCCGTTCGCGGTGACCTGAGCGTCATGCGCGGCCGCGAGTACCCGCACCTGAGTCTCGGTCAGCGGACCGGCGAGCCCGGTCATCGGACGGCCGCCAGACGGGCCGGACGACAACCGGCCGCCGCCATACGCGGCGCCGGCACCGCCTCGTAGGTCCACAGGATCAGCTCGATCCCGGGCACCGGGACATGAAGCTCGAGGCGGCGCCCCCACCGGCCGGCCGACAGCTCCCGGCCCTCGCAGGGGCGCAGCTCGGCCGAGGGCAACCCGGCGCCGAGGCGACGCAGCGCGCCGGCCGCCTCATCCGGGCCCGAGCCGCGAAGGTGGATCCTGATCTGCCCGCCCGGCCGCGCCGAGATCTCCCCGATCGGCAGATGGGGATGCGCGGCCACCCAGTCGGCGGCGGTGTGCAGCGCATCGACCTGTGCCGCCAGCGCCGCCGGCACGCCGGCCGCGGTCGCGAGCGGGGTCACCACGGCTCGTACCCATCGCCCAGGTCGGCCGCCTTCGCGGACGACGCCGCGAGCAGCCCCCAGTCGGCGAAGGCCTCGAAAAGACCGGAGCGGCTCACACCGAGGATCACAGCCAAGACCCGGACATCGTCGGCACGCAGCGAGAGCACGTCCCCCGCCCAGTCGCCTCGCTCCTGACGGATCGTCTGCAGGTACCGATTGATCGCGGCGGCCTCTCGCGGGAGAGCCGCGAGCGCCGGCAGCGCGACAACCAACCTCGGACGCCTGTCGGCCGCCGCCGACCTCTGCGAGCCGCCCTCGGGCAGCAGCTCTGCCACCGGGATGCCGTAGAACTCGGCGAGCTGGGCCAGGCGGTCGACCGTAACCGCCCGGTCTCCCCGCTCATACGCGCCGACGACAACGGCCTTCCACCGGCCGCCGGACTTCTCCTCGACCCCCTTCAGCGACAACCCCTGCTGGTTGCGGATCGCCCGCAGCCGCTCCCCGAGCGCCAGCTGGTACGCGCCCGGAGAGACGACGGGCATCACCGCGTCACCGCCGAGCCGGCCGGGACGGGCGTGAACTCGGCCTCGGAACAGCCGCACGGCACCCGCAGCGTGTAGGCCTCGGTGTCGGTGAAGCCCTGGCACGCCCACCAACGGCGACCGCCGCAGGACGGACACGACGTGGGGTCAGCCTGTTCGTCGTCGTACTCGTCGTACTCGTCGTCCTGCTCGGCGTGCCGGGTCGTCTCGCAGCCGACGTGGTCCGCCGAGCCGCAACCGGTGCACACCGGGCAAAGCACGTCGACGAGCAGCTCCGGCGTCGACTCCGACCACACGTACTGGTCGCCCGTGATCCCCTTGCCACCACAGCCGGAGCACGCCGGCCCGGCCAACACTGGGTCAGGCAGGAGCAGGGTCATCCGCTCGACGGTCACACCCACGACGGCACCTCCGTAGCGCCGCGGGCACCGGCGCGCAACGCGCGGATCAGGCGCGCCGCCTGCTGGCGGTCCCTGGCGGTCAGCGCCCGGTCGAGGCGCGCAACGGTCTCGACCAGCGACCTCGGCTCAGGCCCACCGGCGTCCGCGGCCTCCGCGACTTCCTCGGCGGTCGGCTCCAGGGCGGACAGGTAGATGCGGCTGTACCGGCCGTCGTTACCCGTCGGAGCGATCGCCGTCACGCCGACACCTCCTGCGTCGCCTCGGCGGCCGGCTGGACGGGATAGTTCAAGGCCGTCGGCGGGACCAGGATCAGCAGCTGTCGGCGGATCATCGAGGTCCACCCGACCAGCTCGAGCTGCGTCGACGGGATCGGCCGGTCGACCAGGTCGAGGAGCTCCGACCAAGCGGCTGCCCGCTCCTCGGTGTTTGTGAGGTCGGCCAGGTCAGGCAGGTAGCTGTCCGCGTCCCGGCGTATCGCCGACAGCGAGCCGTGACCCGCGCACCGGGAAGCCAGCAGAAGCAACGCGCTTCGCCGCGCCTCGGCAGAGATCGGTAGGGTTGCCATCACGTCGTCCTTCGCTCTTGGAGAGGGGCCGGAGGCGCGTCATCAGGGGTGGCCCGTCCAGACCCGCCTCCGGGTCGGTCTGGACGGGACATCAGCCCGCCTCCCGGGCAGCCGCCGGCGCCTCGCCGAGGTCGCCCGCCGCCGGGTAGAGCAGCCCGATCAAGTCGTGCGTAGGAATGCGGAGCTTCCGACCGAGCCGGAGCACCCGAGTGGGCCAGGAATCGCGACGGATCTGGTCGTAGGCCAACCAACCCGAGACCCCAAGCACGCTCGCCGCGGTCGGCACATCCGTCGTCGGACCAAGCGCCTCGATCTGGGCACGGGTCCACACCACCGACAGCCGGGGCGGCGTCACGGCGAAACCAGCGGCGTCGCGTGTTCGGCGTCCGATTCGCTTGTGACCTCGATCGGGCCCAGCTGCTCCTCGATGGCCCGCAGGAACTTGACTGAGATCGTCTTGACGCGCCCACTCTCGATCTTGCTGAGCCAGCCCTGGTCAACTCCAGCAGCGTGGGCGAGCTCGGTCTGAGTTAGGCGACGGTCGATCCGCTTTTCGCGGATCTTCGCCCCGTTCACCCGGATCGTCAGCGTTGCCATGTGAGCGAGCATGAGCGCTCATGCACGCTCATGTCAACGCAACTAATCCCAACTAGCTCACAGATCTTGGATCGGCGGCGCGACTACTCCTCTATACGAGACCATGTCGTGCACAGTTATGAGACGGCATGAGCGATCACGACCGGCGGTGCAATGGAGCTCGACGACGACCACGCGGCCCGGCTGGCCTCGGAGGTGCGTAAGGCGCGGATCGCGCTACGCCGGAGCCAGCACGAGGCAGCGGCAAAGGGCGACATCAGTGTGGCGACGCTGGGCCGAATCGAGCAGGCGAGGAGCCGCACCATCACCGACGACACCATCGTCGGCCTGGAGCTAGCAGTGGACTGGCAAGCGGGCTCGGTCGCGCTCGTCATCGCCGGCGGAAGCCCGCTGCCGGCGGACCATCCGCGCGCCGTGATCCGCGACCTCACCGATGAGCAGGGCCGGCCGTATCGCCGGATCGAGGCCATCGTCGACGACTCTCAACTGGGCGAGGGGGCCGCGGATCGCGAGCGGTGGATCGAGGTCTGGGACCTGCTGGCGGCTCGCGACCTGGGCACGGCGCGGACCGTGCTGCGCATGGCCGAGGCCGCGCTCTCTGACGCGACTGGGGATCGATAGTCCCGCGTCCGCCCAGGGGTCGTTCCTCCTCCCGGGCGAACCCGGACTCGTGATGCGCCGACCGTCGTCGGTGGCGGCCGGCGCCGACGCCGGGCTGCGCGGGCGCCTCGGCGACCGGACAGCACCGCCCTGGCTGGCGTGACGCGCGACTCACGGGATGAATCGTCTCTCTGAGTGATCGTCCGGATGGTTTCGGCGTGACTGCTGGATACTCTGGCGAACGGGTTGGGCACAGTGCGCACTATTTGGGGCGCGTCAAGACGTGGATGCACCAGTGGCATCTGGCGACCTCTGGCCAGCACCTTTAACTGATCTAGCCGTTTTTCTCAATTGGCGCACATCTACAGCGTTGTCTCTGTCGAACGCCACTGCTGCGCGGCTAGCTTCCGTCTCCGTCCGACAAACGTGTCGGGTGGTAACAAACGGTGATGGGGGCGGAGATGCGCGTCGAGGCGCGACTGAAAGCGGGGGCGGCGGTCAGGCAGGACGGCAGCGGGGATCCGGTGCTGCTCGTACGCGCCGACCTGCCACAGGCGGATGTCCGGGCGATCCGGATCGCGCTTGCGCACGTGCAGGTCCGACCGACCATGCAGCCTCGCCGCCCGGACTGATCCGGCCGGGTATCGACTCCCTGGAGACATATCGTCACGCTCCGGCTATGGTTCGCTTCGTCACGACACTGATCGCACCAGATCCGGCGCGATGGGAGCAAGGATGTGAGTTCGATCAGTCACATGTGACAACTGTGACCGCCGTTTTGTCACACCCGGGGGGATCGCGGATGGACGACGACCTTCTCGCCCAACTGGGCGCTGAGCTGTGCCGACGACGGGAAGCGGCTGGTCTGACCCAAAGCGACCTCGCCGCCTGCCTGACCGGCTGGGAACGCGAGTCAGTCAGAACGATCATTTCGAAGTGTGAACGTGGTCGAGTGGCGCCGTCGCCAGCGATACTCCATGCCATCGACGGCGTGCTCGGCGCTGACGGCACGCCACTCTCATCCCTTGGTGCGGCCCAAAGACGAAGTTCGCGACGGCGCACGACAGCATCAGCGCCCATAGCTATAGCTGGCGCCCCGACGACGGCTGAGGAGGACCCCACGGACAGACGCACGGCGATCGGCGCCGCTGGGCTTGCCGCGATTGCGGCGCTCGCGGGCGACCGGCTCCGCCAGATCGCGACCGACGATGCTCACTGCGACGTGCTCTCGCTGATCGAGACCGAGGAAGCAATAGAGCGCTACGCAACGACCTATACCCTCGTGCCACACGCGACGCTGTTCGAGGAGATCGCCGAGCGCTGGCACAAGGTGGATGTCGCCCTCGGCGGACGTACGAGCCTCGGTACGCGGCGGCGACTGACGGCTGCGGGGGGACGCCTGACCTACTACCTGTCCCGGCTGTCATTCAATCTGGGCGATCTGAGCGCTGCCGGCCGGCTCGCAGAGCTCGCTGACCGGTACGCGACACAGGTTGAAGACCGCGTCATCCTCGCCTCGATCGCCGGAATGCGCTCGGGGATCGCCTACTACCGGAAGGACTACGGCGGAGCGGCGAGTGCCTTCGAGAGTCCTGATCCTCCGTATAGCCGGGCGCGGAACGCGGCCTACCGCGCCCGCGCTTACGCGGCCCAGGGCGATGCGTCTAGGGCCCTTGCCGAACTCGATGTCATGCGCCACAGCCCGATCGGGCAGCACGGCCAGCCCGGCGACCTCCCGCTGAGTGAGGCTGCGGCGAGCATGTTCGAAGGCGTCGTCCTCTGTGGCGTCGGCGCCGGTGAGGCCGCCGAGCAGGCAGCCCGGGAATCAATCGCCGGTCATCAGGCCGCCGGGCCTGCAGCGCACCTGGAGGAGTGGGGGCATGCCTTGCTTGTCCTCGCGGCCGCGCTTGTCCGGCGCGACCGTCCCGAGGTCGACGAGGCCGCGGCAGTGGCAGCGCAGGCGATGGTCCTTATGGAAAGCCGGCCCACGCATACCGTGCTCGACCGGGCCCGTAGGTTCCGCGACGAGTTGACGTCATTCAGGACCGTTCCGGCGGTGCGCGACTTCCACGAGCTTGTTGCCAGCGCACCGCGACCTGCCCTCGTTCGAGGCGTCTGATGACTCACTACACCCTCGGTGAGCCATCCGCCATCGGCGTCCCGACGGTGCTGACCGCCCGGCTTGTCCTGCGTGCCTGGTGCGCGGCCGACGTCGACCCGTATGCCGCGATGAACGGCGACGCCGACACCATGCGTTACCTCGACGGGACGTTCGGCCGCGATTCCACGGAGCGGCTCGTTACCCACCTGATCGGCATGTGGCCGCTCCGCGGGCACGGGATGTGGGCGCTACAGGATCGGACGACCGGAGAGTTCCTCGGCCGCGCAGGGCTCTATTTCGGTCCCGGCTGGCCGGGTGTCGAGGTCGCCGTCTCGGTGCGTCGTGACCGGTGGCGCCAAGGCCTCGGTACCGAGGCCGCGACCGCAGCGGTCGCCTGGGGCTTTGACCACCTTGATGTCGATCGGATCATCACTTTCACCAACCGTCACAATGCTGGGATGCAGGGTATTGCCCGTGCACTCGGCATGACCTTCATTGGCGAGGCCGACAAGATCGGACCGTGGGCGGACAACTTCGTCTATGAGGTCACCCGCGACGCCTGGGCCAGCCGGGACAGCGGCGACCAGGTATCGCACCAGGCCGGCAGCGAACGGTCGTAAGCGCGCGACGGCCGAGGCCTCCGCCACGTCGTTGGGGCGGAGGCCTCGGAGATTGTCACGGCGGCGAGCTATCGGCCAGGTGCTGCTGCGGGGATTACCGCCCGCCAGTTGCCCATCGCGAGGGCCACCGCGCCGGTTGGTTTCACCAAGGCGTGGGCGCCGAGCCATGGGGCCATGCCCATACGTACCCAGTCGTCGCGGGTCTGGTCGAGCAGGTCCCACAGTCGCCGTGGGCCGCCCTGGTGCACGAGTGGTTGGTCGGTGCCGTGGCCGGCGGCCCTGGCCCACGACCCGTCTGGGTGGGCCAGTAGTGCCGTGTGGATTCCGTCGGGGCCGGGTGGCAGGTAGCGGTGGGCGACGTCGACGCCGGCGGTGAGGGCGAGCATCGTGGATAGCTCCCAGGCATCCGCGATGTCGAGGACCGGGTAGCGGCCGGCGCTGACCTCCTCGCCTTGCCGGGTCGCGAGGTCGTCGAAGTCGGCCCACTCGGGCGGGTAGTCGAGACCGGACCGGGTGGGCATGAACCCGGCCCAATCCGGGGCCACGCGGCCCCGGAATTCGCCGTCGGGCATCCGCCAGGCGGTGAGGATCATCCACGTTCCGGTGATGGTCGTGACGAGTCGTCCGCCGGGCCGCAGCACCGCCAGCCAGGACGGTGGGATCGACTTCACGGACACGGTCGAGATGATCCGGTCGTAGGTGCCTGGCAGTGGCCCGGTCGCATCCACGACCTGGGCGTCCGGGGCCAGCCCGCCGGCGGCGAGCGTGCCGGCCGCGGCCTCGACGAGGTACGGGTCGACGTCCATGGTGGTGACGTGGCTGGCGCCGTACCGGCCTGCGAGCAGCGCCGCGCCGTAGCCCGAGCCGGTGCCGATGTCGGCGATGTCGTGGCCCTCGGCGAGCTGCGCGTGTCGGTACATCGTCAGCAGCAGCCCCGGCAGCGTCGACGACGAGGTCGACCGTCCGACGGGTGCCCCGCCGGACGGGTAGCCATGGTTCGCGTGATGCGTGCCGACGCGGGTCACCAGCGTCTGGTTGGCGTACACCTCGGCGAGCGGGCCGCGGCGCAGCTGCCACCCGCCGTCGGTCCGGGCCCACCAGGCCGGCACGAAGGCATGCCGGGGCGTCGACGCGACGACGCGATGCCACCGAGATCCAGGGTGCGTCACCCTGTCGGCGAGGTCGCGGGCGAGGGCCGGCCACACGCCAGCCTCGTTGGCGACGGACGTCATGCACCAACCTCTGGGAAGTCGGGCCCGCACGCTTCGCTGTCGGGACCGCAGGCGGAATCGTCCGGGCTGCAGCCGGTCGAGGTCCGCGGCCGCACCGCGAGCGCCCGCGTTCGGTCGAGGCGTGCGACCCCGGCGGCGAACGCTGGCCCGAGGAGCACGGCGGCCAGGCCCTCGGCGCGGATGTCGCCGATGGCCGCCGCGCGGGTGAACACGCAGGGGGCGACGGCGCCGTTCGGGAGGACGGCCGCATGGCCGTGGCCACAGCGGCCGCAACCGCCGGCCTGACCATCCGCATCGGCGGCGGCGCGGCCGAACGGCCGGACCCGGTCGACGCGGACGTTGGTGATCCCGAGACTTGCGAGATCGTCAACCGCGGCAGCGGCCTGGCCGTCGCCGGCGACCGCGACGACTCCTACCCGCAGGGGCACACCGGCGGCGGCGAGGTCGGCCAGGAAGCCGCGGGTGCGGGCGTGGCTGCCGGCGCGGCCGGTCGCGGTGTCGTGGCCGGCCGCGTCGGGCGCGTAGTAGGAGGTCGCGACCCGCACTCCGGGCTGGGTCAGCACGGCGCGGACAGTGGGAGGCAGCGCATACAGATTGGTATAGACCTCGACGCCGAGGCCGTAGCCGAGCGCGATGTCGACGAGCGCCGAAAAGTCCGGGTGCAGGGTCGGCTCGCCGCCGATCAGGCAGACCTCCTCGACGCCGTACGCTGCGGCATCGGCAAGGACCGTGACCCAGTCCTCGAGGGTCATCACACCGTGATCACCGAGCGGGGAGGAATCCGCGTAGCAGTGGTCGCAGGTCAGCTGGCAACGGCCGGTGAGCTCCAGCCATAGCAGCCGTGTCTGCTCGGGGTCCGTCTGTGCACGGACGGGGTCGGGAAGGGTCACGGTCATCGCGTGCCTCCGTCAAAGGGGTCAGATCGTGTCGTCGAACTCGCCGGCCTTGATCGCTCGCACGAAAACCCGCCACTCCGGCGTGGTCAGGATCAGCTCGAGCTGGATGCCCGGGCCGCGCAGCAGGACGCCGGACTCGACCTTGAGGAGCTCGACGGTGTCCTCGCCGGGCGGAGTGCCAGTCGGTCGGCGCCACAGCAGGCGGTGGGTGTGTTCGGAGAGGAGCGCGGCCAGTTCGTTGCGCTGCATGCCGCTCTCCCCTGATCGCTCGGCCGTGGACACGCCCGCCCGACGTCCAGAACCCCCCGGACGCCGGGCGCGCGCAAGTAGACGATCGCCCGGGCCGGCGGGCTATGGCGAGGGTGTGACCCGGGTGTGACCGGTGATCAGTCACATGTGAGTCGAAGCTGTGAGGCCGTATGGGAAGCGGCGTCCTATGATCGATGCCATGCCGAATCTGAGCGTGTCGGTGCGGGAGGCCACGCTGGCCGATGCCCGCGCGCGGGCCGAGGCCGCCGGAGTCACCCTTTCCGCCTGGGTTGACCAGACGCTGACCGACGCGATCTGGACCGCGCGGTGGCGCGAGCAGCAGACCGTGAACCGTGAGCTGGGCGTCGACGACGAGTGGCTGGCGCGGGAGTACGCGTCACGGGAAGGCCTCGACCTTGCCGGGTGAGCCGCGCAGGGGCGATGTATGGGCGCGGGCCGCTGGACGGGGCAACGTGCTGGTGGTCTCCGATGACAGCTACAACCGGGCGGCGACCGGCCGTGTGATCGCCTGTCCGATCGTTCCTGGCCGGCCCGCCTTCCCGGACTATGCGACGGTCGCCATCCTCACCGACCCGGTCGAGGGAACCGTCCTGCCTGAGCTCGTGGCCTGGGAACCGGTGTCGGGTCTCTCGCATCCGCTCGGCCCGGTCCCGCCGCTGGCCTGGGCTCGCGTCGACCAGGCCCTGCGACGGCTCCTGGGTCACTGACCCGGCGCTGGTCTCACGCCGGTCTGGTCATCGGCCGGTTCCTGACCCGCGAGCGCCGCGAGATCGGCGACCGCCGCGGCTCGGGCCTGCTCGGCGCTGGCCCGGGCGGCATCGGCGCGGGCGGCGCGCTCGATCGCGTCACGGGCCTCGGCCCGGGCGGCGTCGAGCTGGCCGACGGCCTGGTCGGCGCGCTGCCGCTGGGCGTCGGCGGTCTCGCGGGCGGCGGCGAGCAGCTGTTCGGTTGCCTCGGCACGTTGAGCGGCGAGCGCGGCGGCTTGCTTCTCGTCGCGGGCGATCTGCAGCGCCTCGGCGGTGGTGGTCTCGGCGGCGTCCCGGGCCTCGCGCTCGCGGGCCTCGGCGGCCTGGGCGTCGGCGGCGAGGCGGGCGGCCCGGTCGGCGTCGGTGCGTGCGTGGCCAGCCTCGGTCTCGGCGACCTCGGCTCGGCGTAGGGCCTGCTCGGCCCGCTGGTCAGCGGCGGCCGCGCGGGCCTCGGCAGCGGTGGCGTCGGCCTCGGCGACGTCGGCGCGCCGGTCTGCGTCGGCAGCGCGTTGCTCGGCAGCCTGCGCGGCCGAGGCGGCGTCCTGCGCGCGAGCGGCGTGGGCGGCCGCCTCCGAGGCCGCGGCCGCGGTCTCCCGCCGCGCCGCCGCGGCATCGGCCTGCGCCCGCTCGACCTCGGCCACCATCGCCTCGGCGGCCTCATCGGCGGTGAGCCGAGCGGACTGCTCGGCCGCCAGGGCGACCTCGGCCTCGGCGACGGTACGCAGCGCGTCGGCGCGCACGGCGGCGAGCTCTGCTTCGACCGCGGCCGGGTCGACCGCGGCATCGAGGAGCTCCCGAGCGCCGGCGGCGGACGCCTCGAAGTCGGCGAGCAGCTGGCCGAGGCGGGCGACGGTCTCGCGCAGGGACGCGCCGGCGAGGCTCGCGGGCCGTTCGGCCGCCTGGTCGCCGCTGGCGGGCCGGGCCGGCGCCGCAGCGGCCCGGCGGCCGGCGCCACGTCGGGCGCGGAACGCGGTCTGCGCGGTGTGGTCCGGCCGCGCGCAGTATCGCGGCGCCGGCCCGCCGGTCGCCGGCGGAGGCGCAGTCGGCTCCTCGCAGCCCGGGTAGGCACAGGTGCTCTCGGCCGGACCCGAATCGGTCCGTTCGTCCGTTCGTTCGTTCATGGCGCGAATATACGCATAGACGAACGCTCGTGTCGAATGCGAGGGATCCCACCCGCTCGCCCATTCGTCCGTTCGTCCGTTCATATCTGGCATGCACGTATGAACGAACGTATGCCCCGGGTGAGGATGCGGGAGCCCGCTCCGACGCCCGTCGGTCGGACGGGGCGCAGCGGCGGCGCTACGCTCCATTGCCGGCAGCGCACCCAGAGCGCCCAGGTTCTGCCCGGCGGTCCGTCGTCTTCCTCTCCCGCGGTCACCCGCGAAGACTTCCGGAGCGATCATGAACAAGCGTGTTTGCCGTCCCCTCGCGGGCGGACTGTCGTGAAGCCGTTCAAGCAGTGCTGGTGCCGCGACCCGGCGACGGGACGGCTGCTCCGCAGACGGTGCCCCGAGCTCGAGAAGAAGGCCCACGGGAAGTGGTACGTCCGCGTCGAGGCGCCCGGCGCCGACGGGAAGCGGCGCCGTCCGCTGCTCGGTCCGTACGACACCGAGAAGGCTGCCCGCACCGCGATCACGACCACGGCAGCCCGGGTCACCACGGCCCGCTACAACGCCGACGCAAAGATCAAGTTCGGGGCGTACGCCGACAAGCGGTACGCCTGGCGGCGCGCCGAGTACGAGACCGGCGAGGGCCTGAAGAAGTCCACGCTGGACGCCGAGCATGAGGCCATCGCGCTGTACTTGAAGCCGGGCATGGGGCACCTCAAGCTCGTCGACGTCACCGACGATCACATCCGCGATCTGTACGCGGCGATGCGGCTGATCAACCGAGAGGGCGAGCATGACCCTGGCGACCTCGCCGAGCTGGTGCGCCGGCTGGCCGCGGTTCGCAAGCTGGGCAAGGATGGCCTCCGCCTGCACACCCGGCCAATCTCCGAGGCGCGGATCCGCCGGGTGCACGCGGTGCTGACCGGCATCCTGAACGACGCCTTGGTCCTCTCGAAGCTGATCGACGCGAACCCGGCTGACGGGGTGTTCCGATCGCAGGGCAAGCGGCGCCGGTCAGGCCGGGCCCGACCGCTGCTGTGGACTGCCGAGCGGGTCGAACGCTGGCAGGAGACCGGCGTCGCCCCGGGCCCGGTGATGGTCTGGACCTCGGCGCAGGCCGGGAACTGGCTGGACTTCTCCGAGGCGACCGGCGAACGGCTGCAGGCGCTGTTCCACCTCGACGCCTACTACGGTCTGCGGCGTGGCGAGCTCGTCGGCCTCGACCGCGCCGATCTCTCGCTCCCCCGCCGCCGGCTGCACGTCCGCCAGAACGACGTCGACGGGGACCTGGACGAGGGCAAGACGGAGAACGCCGACCGGACGGTCGTCTTCGACGAGGGCACCGAGACGGTGCTGCGCGCCGAGCTCACCCGCCAGGCGCGCGAGCGCCTGAAGTGGGGCGAGGCCTACACCGACTCCGGCCGTGTCTTCACCCGGGAGAACGGCGAGGCGCTGCGCCCGGCCAACGTGTCGGCGCGCTTCACGGCCCTGGTCGCCCGGCACGCGGCGATCCGCGCCCGACTCGCGAAACCCGGGTGGACACCGGAGCGGACGGCCGGTCAGTTCCGGGTGCCCGTCGCGGCCGTCGAGATCGCCGCGGAGATGCCGCTCCCGCCAATCCGGTTCCACGACCTGCGCCACGGCGCGGCGACGATGCTGCTCGCCGCCGGCGCGCAGCCGAAGCTCGTCTCCGACGTCCTGGGCCACGCCTCGGTCGCGTTCACGAGCGACGTCTACGCGGTCGTGGCGGAGGAGATGGCGGAGGCCGCAGCGACCGCGATCGCGGCGTTCGTGCCCCGCCGACACAAGATCCACGCCGTTGGGGCGAGCAACGGGCGAGCACAGGCCAGTTCTGGATCTTAGAACGAAATCAGGGGCCCAACCCGAAGATCCACTCTTGCGAGTAGACCAGCAGGTCAGGCCCCTGATCACTTGCGGAGGCTCGGGGATTTGAACCCCGGATGGGCTGTAGACCCAAACCGCATTAGCAGTGCGGCGCCATAGACCGGACTAGGCGAAGCCTCCCAGCGGTGCCCGCCAACTATAGCGTCTCGGACAGCGGGTGTGGCAGCCGGCGGGCGGGCGGTCACCGCGCACGGCGGACGCGAGTCTGTCAAGCGGGGGGCCGGTGCGGGGGTGTCCGGTCTGGTTGGGTTCCGGTTGGCTTGGCCATAGCGTGCGCGGCCATGAGGGTGACACTGACCGCGGTCGACCCGCTTCGTCGCGTCGGCGCGGACGTCCTGGTGGACACGGACGACGACGCGACCGTCGGCGAGGTCGGATGGGCGCTCGCCGGCTGCCTGCGTCCGGGCGCCGGCAGCGACGCGCCTGCGGACGCGGTCGGCGGCGCCGATCCCTGGGCGGTCTTCGTCCACGGGCGGGCGGTCGACCCCGGCCTGAGCCTGAGGCGGTCGCCGCTGGTCGAGGGCTCGCTGGTGAGCCTCGGGTCGCCGGCGGGCTGTGCGCCGTCCGGCGAGCCTGTCGGCCTGATCGAGATCCGCGTGGTCGGCGGTCCTGGCGCCGGGGTGGTGCATCGCCTCGGGCCCGGACAGTTCCTGGTCGGGACCGGCCGCGACTGCGCCGTGCGGCTGGTCGACCCCACGGTCACCGACGCGGCACTGACGCTCGTCGTCGGCGCGGACGGCTCCTGCGCGGTTCGCCCGGCCGGAGTGGGAGCCGGCTTCGACGAGGTGCTCCTCGACGGTCTGCTGCTGCGGGCGGCCGGGCAGTTGCTGACCCTGCCGGGCGCCGAGCCCGACACGGTCGAGGGGGGTCAGTCGCGCGGAGGGGTCCGCGCCGCTCCCCTGGTGGCGGTCGGCGCCGTGCTGCTCGCCGTAGCGCTGCCGGAGCCACCCGACCTCGCGACCCGGCCGGCGAAGGAGGGGCGCTGGCTCGAGATGAACCGCCCACCCCGGCTCTCGGCCTCGCGACCCACGGCCAGGTATCGGCTGCCGGCCTGCCCCGAGCGGCCCGAGCGGCACCCGGTCGGAGTCCTGATGGCGCTCGTTCCGGCCGCCGGCGCCGCGGCGATGGCGTTCGTGCTGCACACCTACTACGGGCTGTTGTTCGCGCTGCTGACCCCGCTGGGCATCGTCGGCGCACGGCTCAGCGGTGGGCGGCGAACGCGGAAGACCTACCGGCGGGCGCTCGCCCACCATCGGAGCGAGCTGGCGGAAGTCGAACGGGCTGTCACGGCCGGGCTGGCGGCGGAGTGCGCGGCGCGGCGGGCCGCCGCTCCGGACCCGGCCGACCTGCTCCTGACGGCCGTCGGCCCACGACGCCGGCTGTGGGAGCGCCGCCGGACCGACGACGACTACCTCCGGCTGCGGCTCGGCACGGCCGACCTGCCCAGCGAGCTGACGACCCTGGACCCCAGTGCCCCGGAGGACCGGCGAGAAGAGCGCCGCACCGCGCCCGACGTGCCGGTCACGGTGGCGCTGGCGGAACGTGGAGTGCTCGGGCTGGCGGGCGGTGGCGCGTTTCCCCGGGTACTCGGCTGCTGGCTGCTCGCCCAAGCGGCGGTGCTGCACAGCCCGCGAGATCTTGTCGTCTACCTGCTCACCTCGTCGGGCGGGGAAGCCGACTGGGGCTGGGTTCGCTGGCTGCCGCACGCCCGCGCGGCCGACGACGCCACCGTCCTGGTGGGCGCGGACGAGGAGAGCAGAGCGGGCCGGATCGGCGAGCTGGTCAGGTTGATCGTGGACCGCGGGGCCGACCGGGGTAGTCATCGGGACGGCTCCCCCGCCGGTGAGCCGGACGTACTCGTCCTCCTGGACGGGGCGAGATCGCTGCGCGCGTTGCCCGGCCTGGTGACGGTGCTGCGCGACGGTCCGGCCGTCGGGGTGTACAGCGTCTGCCTGGACCACGACGTCCGCCTCCTGCCGGCCGAGTGCCAGGCGGTGGTGGAGCAGTCGGCCGGTGGGCTGCGGATCAGCGAGGCGGGCGGGGCGAGCGTCGAGGACGTCCGGCCCGACCTGATCGGCACGGCCGGGATGGATCCGGCGACGCAAGGGCTCGGTTCACCGGCCGTCGCCGACGCTGCGGCGTGGTGCGGCCAGGTCGCGCGGGCGTTGGCGCCGCTGCGCGACCCGCGGGGCGACCGGGACGAGGCTGCGCTGCCTGAGTCGACCCGGCTGATGGACCTCCTGGATCTCGACTCGCCGACAGCCGCCGCGATCGCGGCTGGCTGGGCGGCGGCGCCCGGCGGCCGCATGTCCGTGCCGATCGGGTCGGGCCGGGAAGGACCGTTCACGCTGGATCTGTGCCGCGACGGCCCGCACGGCCTGATCGCGGGCACCACTGGCTCGGGCAAGTCAGAGCTGCTGCAGTCGATCGTCGCGTCGCTCGCGGTCGCCAACCCACCGGACGCGCTGACGTTCGTGCTGGTCGACTACAAGGGCGGCGCCGCGTTCGCGGCCTGCGCCCAGCTCCCGCACTGCGTGGGACTCGTGACGGACCTGGACAGCCACCTGGTCACCCGGGCGCTCACCTCGCTGGGAGCCGAGCTGCGCCGCCGCGAACGGCTGCTCGCCGGGGTAGGCGCGAAGGACCACGAGACCTACCAGCGCGAGTTGGCACGGACCGCAGTGGACGACACGCCGCCCCGGCTGCCCCGGCTGGTCATCGTGATCGACGAGTTCGCGTCGCTGGCCCGGGACCTGCCCGACTTCGTCACCGGCCTGGTCGGGCTCGCCCAGCGGGGCCGATCCCTGGGCGTGCACCTGCTGCTCGCGACGCAACGGCCCGGTGGGGTGGTCTCGCCGGAGATCCGGGCGAACACCAACCTGCGGATCGCGCTGCGCATGACCGATGCCGCCGAAAGCATCGACGTGATCGACGCGCCGGACGCGGCGCGGATCTCCAGAGCGGCTCCGGGCCGAGCCCTCGCCCGGCTGGGCCATACGTCGCTGGTGCCGTTTCAGGCCGGACGGGTCAGCGGCCGAGCCGCGCCGTCGAGCTCACCCGCGTCGCCGGTCCAGCTCGGGGACCAGGCCGGCCCGGCGACGGGTAGCAGGCCGCGCCGAGTGCCACCGCGGGTCACCGAGTTGCCGTGGGCCGCGCTGGGCGCGCCTCCCGGGCCCCTGTCGGGACCAGCGGCGGCCGACGAGGACGGTGCCTGCGACCTGACGGTGCTGGTCGAGCAGATCCGCGCGGCGGGCGCGTTGGCCGGCGTGCCTCGCCAGCGCGCGCCCTGGCTGCCGCCCCTGCCCGAACGGATCACCCTCGACACGCTGCTCGACGAACGCCCCGACCTGTCCACGCCCACGGGCCTGGCGCCAGTCCTGCTCGGTCTGTCGGACCTTCCCGGTGAGCAGGAGCAACGTCCGTACCAGGTCGATCTGGAGTCGCCCGGACATCTGATGATCGTCGGGTCCGCCCGGTCGGGCCGGTCGACCGCGCTGCGGACCTTCGCCGGGGCCCTCGCTTCCCGCGTCTCGACGTCCGACGCCCACCTGTACGGCGTCGACTGCGGGAACAACGCGCTGCGGGCGCTCGCCGCGCTGCCGCACACCGGAGCTGTGGTCAGCGCCGACGAGCCAGACCGGGTGGAACGGCTCCTGCGCCGGCTGGGTGCCGAGATCGCCGCCCGGCAGGAGGCCTTCGCCGGCCGCGGCTACGCGGACCTCGGCGAGCAGCGGGCCGCCGAGCCCGGTGCCGCGCTGCCCTACCTGATCGTGCTGCTCGACCGGTACGAGGGATTCCTGGCGGCGTTCGACACCTTGGACGGCGGTCGGCTGGTCGACGAGCTCGCCCGGTTGATCCGTGAGGGCCCCGCAGCCGGGCTGCGGGTGGTGCTGACCACGGATCGCCGCGGCCTCATCGGCCAGGTGGCCTCGGCCATCGAGAACCGGTTGGTCCTGCGGCTCGCCGATCGGGCCGACTACCCACTGGTCGGCCTTTCCAGCGGGGCAGTCCTAGACGGGCTGCCACCCGGCCGTGGCTTCCGGATCGGCGACGCCGCGACGGAATCCGGACTGGCCGGGAACACCCACGGCGCGGTGAGCCCGCCGGTCGAGACCCAGCTCGCGCTGCTCGACCCGGATCCGTCCGGACGCGCACAGGTGGCGGCGCTCATCCGGCTGGGCGCGGCCGCCGCGGTCCGCGACGGGCTCGCGCCCGAACTGGCGACCGGTCCCCGCACCGACCCACGGCGACCGATGCGGATCGACCTGCTCCCGGCCCGGCTCACCTTCGGCGAAGCCATGGCCCTCACCACGGCGCCAGACACCACTCCGGCCGCGTCGACGGCTCCGCCGTCACCGCCGCGGCCGCTGGTGGGTCTGGTCGGAGTGGGTGGCGACGAGTTGACCGCGCTGAGCGTCGACCTGACAGCGGACGGTCCGGGTTTCACGATCGCCGGGCCGCCCGGATCGGGCCGAAGCACGGCCCTGGTCAATCTGGCCTGGACGCTGCTCCTGGGGGGAACGCGGCTGGTGCTCGTCACCTCTCGGCCGTCACCGCTGCATGGGCTCGCCGACGCCGCCCGGGTCCTCGGCTGCCTGGACGCCGACGCCAGTCCGGACGACCTGGCCCGGCTGCTGCCGGCCAGCCGTGGGAACCACGAGCCGACAGCGGTGGTGATCGACGATGCGGAGCTCCTGGCCGACGGGCCGCTGGCCGCCCCGGTCGGGGCATTCCTGCGGACCGCCCGTGACCGGCGAGCCGCACTGGTCGTCGCCGGCACAACGGAGGAACTGCTCGGCCAGTTCCGGGGCTTCCTGCTCGACGCACGACGCGGCCAGAGCGGGCTGCTGCTGTGGCCGGGAGGCCCGGGCGATGGCGAGCTGTTCGGACGGCGCCTGTCCGCCTGGGCCGGTGGGCCGCGACGACCCGGCCGTGGCCTCTTCTTCCGGCGGGGCACGGCGACTCAGGTCCAGGTCCCCGAACCGCCGGGGCCAGCGGTCACCGAGGCACACACCCGGAGGACCCCGCGCCACGACACCCCGACGCTCGCCCCTCGACGCCCCCTGGCGACTCAGATCGGGCCCGCCTCGCGTCGCCGGTCCAACACGCCGACCACCAGTCCCGTGCCCCACCGGATACGTCCCGAATCCGACGCGCTGGTCCACGCCCAGACCCACCCCGGAACGACTCGCAGCCCCAGAACGACCAAGGAGCGGCCATGAGAACAGTGACGACCCCGGCGGCGCAGGCGGCGGCTCGCGGTCTCGGCGACGAGCTACCCAGTCTCACCACCACGACCGCAGACCTGCGCCGGTACTGCGACACGTTGGCGAGCCCGCAGAACTGGGACGGCCCGAAGGCGCGGGCGTTCCGCACCCAGGTGTGGCCGGACGTCGAGACGACGCTGACGAACCTGCGGGGCAACCTCGACGAGCTGGCTCGCTCTGTCGCCGAGGTCAACCGCCGCATCGCCGACGCGGGCGCCTGAGCACTCACAAGGAGAAACGATGTCCAGCTCGGGTTCGACCGTCCGCAGCACGCCGGAGGCTGTCGCGGCAGTCAACGGTCTCGGCGCCCTCGTCAACGGGCCGCTGCTACGCAACTTCGACGCGCTGCGCCGCCACGCCGCAGTGCTGACCGACCCGGAGAACTGGGACGGCCGCGCCGCCACCGACTTCCGCTCGACGATCTGGCCGTCCTACCAGCGAACCCTCACCGACCTGCACACCCAACTCGACCGGTTGCGCGTCCGACTGGGTGAGATCCAGGACGACATCCAGAACGCGGGCTGAGTGCGATGAGGCACCGGTCGAGTTCGGACGTCTCCCGGGCGCGGTTCGGAACGGGTGTCGACACGACGGTTCGGCGATGAGCGTCAAGTCGGCCCCACCAAGGCCGCACCCCCTCTTGTCGGCAGATAGCTGGACGACGCACAGTAGTCAGAGCATGGGAGGAGGGTGGCCGGTGGCCGTCTGGGGCGGGAGTGGGCCGGGCGGCGGCCGCCATGCCCGACCAGTCCGGTCTGAGATCGAGCCGGCGCAGCCAGGGCCGCCGACACCCACGGACGGGACTCCTCCGATGCTTCTCGGCGCGACGGACCCGGCCGCCGCCGAGCGCATGTGGGCCTGGCTCGCCCGGCCCGCGACCGGCCCGACGCCACTGCTGCCACGGCCTCCCGACTCCTGGCGACGGTGGCGTAGGTCTTCCACCGACGAACCGCCGGGCCAGCCGCCAACTGCCCGGCTGGTCCGGCGGCCACCCTTGGCGGACGTGCGTCGCCTCAGCACGACCCGATCTGGCGGAGGCACGAAACAGGACGCCGGTGGCTCCGGCACGAGCCAACGAGCCGATGCCGTGCCCTCGGCAGGCCGGCACCCTGCGACCAGCGCGGCGCGACGAACCGGCGAGCAGCCGGACCGCCCGGACGGCCCGGACCGCCCGAAGGCTGGCGCATCGCTGCTGGCGGCCGGCCTGTTGGCCGAGCTGACCGGGCGGCGGCCGGCGCTGCCCGCCGCGTGGTTCCGTGGGCGCCGAGAGGAGTTGCGCCTGGCCGCCGACGCCGACGGCGCACACTTCCTGGACTGCGCCACCCGGCTCCTGTCCGCCGAACTGGCGGCGCTGGGCCGGCCGCTACCGCCAGCGTTCGCGGCGACGCTGACCGAGGACGCGCTGGTCCTGCACCTGGCGCCCGCCCCGGCCGAGCCACCTCCGGCGCCCTGGTGGAAGGCCGCGGCCGGGACCTGGCGAGTCGACAGGCTGGCAGACACCCCAGACGGCCTACCCCCTGGCGTGGCCGCCTCGATCCCGCCCACGACCCCGGCGCCGTTTCCCGGGCTCGCGACCGTGGGGTTCGCCGCCGAGCGGGCCAGGGTCCTGGTCGACATCGAGGGCGCGCCAGGCACGATCGCGATCGGCGGCCACCCGACCCGGGCGAGGGAGACAGCGGTTTCGATCGCCGTCGAGCTCGCGACCAACCGCTGGTCGGACGCCCTGCGGGTCTATCTGGTCGGATTCGGGGACGACCCGTCGGCGATCGCGCCGGGCCGGCTGCGGACCGTGGACACCGTCGAGGCGGCGCTTGCCGAGCTCGCGACCCACCAGCGGCGGCGGGTGAACGCCCAGGCGTCCGGCGGTGGCTGGGACGACGGCCTGGCCGGACCGGTGTTGCTCGGCCGGCAGGCGGCCAGGACCCAGGCACTGTGGACACCCGATCTGCTGGTGCTGGCCGAGCCGCCGGACGAAACCACGGCGCAGGTGCTCGCCCGGTACGCGCACGGGCGGGATCGGGCGGTCGGCGTGCTGGTGGTCGGTGAGACCCCGGCCGCGCGCTGGGTGTTCACCGCGTCGCGCGACGGCCGACTCTCGCTGGGTGTCCTGGGCCTCGACGTGACGGCGCAACGCCTGCCCGCCCAGGCCTACGCGTCGATCATCGACATGTTCCGTTCGCTCGATCCCGCGAACGAGGCACCGGCCGACCCCCTCCCTGTCGGCGAGAACGCCGTCGGTCCGGCGAACGTCGCCCGGCCAGCGACGGCGGGCTGGACGATCGCGGCCAGCCGGGCGAACCACCCCCATGGGCCCGCCCCGGTCGCTCAGCTACCCACCGCGCGCCCCGTAGCAGGTCCCCCCAGCCGGCAGCCACCGACGACTCCGGGCCCGTTCCTACTGGTCCCGACGGCTCCAAGCACACCACCACAACCGCCCACACCGCCGGCGCCAGTATTTCTGCCACCACCACCAGCCGCTCCGCCGGAGCCGTTCCTTCCCGTTCTCCCAGAGGCCGGTCAGACCAGACCGGTGCCGCCGGCCCCGCGCCGGCCGGCGACATCAGATCCGTCGAGCGTCGCCCGCGCAGCCGTCGCGCCGCCGCCGGACTCGTCCCTGCCGCATTCGTCGCCGCGGACGGTGCCCGGCGCCCTCGCTCCAGCGGCGCCACCACCGACCCGGTTCCCCCGCCCGGGACAGCCCGCGGCCCGCGGCCCGATCTCGATTCTGGTCCCGGCGCCGTCGAGGAGGGCCAAGCCGCCGGGACAGGACGACTCCGCCGTCCGGCCGCTTCCGGCGCCCCCGGCCGCGCGACCACGACCGTCACCCGCCGGTCCGGCCTCGCCCCTGCAACTGCCCTGGGTCGCCGCCCCAGCACCGTCGCCGCCGGATTCCTCCTGGGCCCAGTCTCCGGAGCCTTCGACGGACGTGGAGATCAAGGTGCTGGGCCGACCCGTGGTCAGCGCTCCCGGCCGGCTGCCGGCGGATCAGGTCGACGAGTTGACCGAGCTCGTCGTCTACCTCGCGTTGAACCCGGCCGACCCACCGATGCGCATCCTGGCCGCCGCGCTCTGGCCGGGCGGCGCCACGGAGGCGGTCGTCGCCGACGCGATACGCCGAGCTCAGGCCTGGCTCGGCGCGGATCCGGTCGGCCGCCCCCGGCTACTGCTCAGCGGTGACGGCCGGCCGCGGCTCGACCCGGGTGTCCGCTGCGACTGGCGGCTGTTCACCGCCTGGGCACGCCGCGCGGTGTCCCGCGGCGAGGCGCCCGGCTCCGGGGGTCAGGCCGTCAGCACGGCGGGAAGCAATGCCGACGGACCGGCGGCCGACCTCGTGGCGGCACTGCGCCTGGTCTCAGGCCCGGTCCTGGCTGATCTCCCGGACGGGCGATACGGCTGGTTGCTGGCCTCTGGGCTGGCCGAACGGATCCGGGCGGCGGTCGTGGACGTGGCGCACCGCCTGGCCGGCCTCAGTCTCACGGCCGACGACACGGCGACGGCCATGGCGGCCTGCCGGACGGGTCTGCGGGCCGTCCCGACGGCGGAGCCGCTGTGGCGGGACCTGTTGCGAACCGTCGCGGCCCGCGGCGACCGACATGCCCTCCAGGCCGTCGCCGCCGAGATGTACCGAGCGCTGCCACCGGCATCGACGCCCCAGCGGGATCACCCGGCGGCTCTGGGCCGCCGTCGCGTCGACGCAGGCGCCGAGCCGGAGACGAACGAGCTGGTCCAGAGCCTGCTGCCCGGCTACCGCCCCCGCTGACGGCCCCGTCCCGAGGCGGCCCACCGCCCACCGCGCGCGGACAGGCACGATAGAACCCGCACCCTGGCATCACCTCGCGCCATCCGCTCTCTGGGAGGTACTCGCGTGAACGTGCACGGCCTGCTCGGCACCGCCGGAGCCGGGGCCACCGGTCACGCCGACAGCGCGCGTCCGGCGGTGCGGGTCGCCGACGCGGCGCTGCGGCGCGACGAGCTGTGGGCCGCCGCGACGGCGGTCGCGGACGAGGTCGCCGGCTCGGCGGTGGTCGCGGTGCACGGGTCCGCGAGCCTGCGGACCGTCGTCGGCATCGTCGGCTGCCTGCTGGCCGGCGTCCCGGTCGTGCCGGTACCAGCCGACGCGGGCCCGCGTGAACGAGCGCACATCCTGGCCGATTCGAGAGCCGAGCTCTGGCTCGGCGACCCACCCGCGAACCTGGACCGGCCCAACGAGGGCAGCCGCGACCTGGCCGTCGTCCCGATCGACCTGGCCCGCAGGTCTGACACGTCCTACCCGGAGCCAGACCCCAGCGCCACCGCCATGATCATGTACACGTCCGGCACAACCGGCGCTCCCAAGGGCGTCGTGATCTCCCGACGTGCCATCGCCTCCTGCCTGGACGGACTGGCGGACGCCTGGGCCTGGACGGCAGATGACGTGCTGGTCCACGGACTGCCGCTTTTCCATGTGCATGGCCTCGTGCTTGGCGTTCTCGGCGCATTGCGCGTCGGAAGCCCGCTGGTGCACACCGGCCGGCCGCGTCCCGCCGAGTACGCGGCCGCGGCCGAGCGGCACGGCGGAAGCCTCTTCTTCGGCGTGCCCACCGTCTGGTCGCGGATGTGCGACGAGCCGTCGGCCGCCGCGTCGCTCGGCCAGGCCCGGCTGTTGGTGTCCGGCAGCGCACCACTCCCGGTCCCGGTCGCCGAGCGGCTGCGTCGCCTGACCGGACTGGTGCCGGTCGAGCGGTACGGCATGACCGAATCCCTGATCACCGTCGCGGTGCGGTCCGACGGCGAGCGTCGGCCCGGGTGGGTCGGTCTGAGCCTGCCCGCCGTCGAGACCCGGCTACGCCCCCTGCCCGACGCCGGCGACACCCTCGCGGCGACCGGGCCGGCCGCGGATGAGAACGTGCCGTGGGACGGCGAGTCGGTAGGCGAGCTCCAGGTGCGTGGTGGGTCGCTTTTCGACGGATATCTGGGCCTGGCCGAGGTGACAGCCGCCAGTTGGACCCCGGACGGTTGGTTCCGCACAGGCGACGCGGCGGTCGTCGACGCGGCCGGCTGGCACCGCATCGTCGGCCGGACCTCGGTCGACCTGATCAAGAGCGGCGGCTACCGGATCGGCGCCGGCGAGGTCGAGGCCGCGCTGCTCGCCCATCCCACGATCGTCGAGGCGGCCGTCGTCGGCGTGCCGGACCCCGATCTGGGCCAGCGCATCGTCGCCTATGTCGTCGGTGACGGCACAACACCGGTCGACCCGGTCACAGTGGCCGACTTCGTCGCCACGCAGCTGTCCGTCCACAAACGCCCACGTGAGGTCCGCGTCGTCGAGGATCTGCCGCGCAACGCGATGGGCAAGGTCCAGAAGAAGCTCCTCGCGAGTTCCTGACCACGCCCTGGGGAGGCGCAGCGACCCAGGCTCGACCCGGCCATGGGGGCAGCGGGACGGGCGGCACCCTCCGCCCCGCAGCCGATACCGGCTCGTTCGGCCCGTCCTTCGTGCTGTAAGGTGGCTCCAGTCGCCTGCGGGAGCGGGCGGCGGCAGCACGTGACAACTGAACAATGCGCTCGTAGCTCAACGGATAGAGCATCTGACTACGGATCAGAAGGTTGGGGGTTCGAGTCCCTCCGAGCGCACCATGTTTGACCTGCACTTTTGTCATTTGATCTCCTCTCTAGGAGGTCATGTCGATCTCCCGTGTGCGCGACGTGTGCGCGGGGGTCGTGGGTGGGGTCCGGGGGACGAGCCGCGCCGCTCCCTCTGCGGCGGCGCGGGCTAGCTCGTCGAGCACCGAGGTGTAGGCATTGGCAGTGACCTCGTAGGACGAGTGCCCGAGCGTCTCCTGCACGACCTTAATGTCGGCCTTGGCGCCGAGCATCAGGGTGGCCGCCACATGACGAAGATCATGGAACCGGATCGGCGGCAGCTCCGCCGCGGAAGCGAGCTCCTGGAAGCGGGTCGTGACCGCGGCCGGATGCAGCAACGCGCCATCGACTGCGGTGAACACCGGTCCAGCGTCATCCCAGGCGAGACCCATGGCGTGCCACTCGGCCTCCTGGCGACGCCGGTGGCGTCGCAGCTCCTCCACCGTGGCCTCGTCGAGCACGAGTTCACGCACGCCCGCGTCGGTCTTGGGCCGGGTGAGCAACACCTGCCACCCGACCACGACCAGCTGCCACTGAATCAGGATCTTCTTATGATCCAGGTCGACGTCCGGCCAGTGCACCGCGCACAGCTCCCCCCGCCGGGGGCCCCGAAACGCGGCCAGGTGGAAGAGCGCGTAGAGCCGGTCGTGGTAGACGGCGTCGAGAAACGCCCCGATCTGTTCAGGTGTCCAGACCATGACCGGACCGGGGCGCGCCCCGGTCCGCTGCCATGCGTCCACCCTGCCCGGCGTCCACAGGAGCGGCCTCGGCGGCTTCCCCGACGGAAGCTCGACGTTGCGTGCCACATTGATCGTGATCTTTCCCCGGCGCATCGCGCTGGACAGGGCCGAGCGCAGCGTGGCGCGGATCGACTGCTTCGAGGCCGCCCCCACGGGCCTGCGGAACGGCTCCATCGCGGCAAGCTGGTCCCGGATCTGGCGCCGGGCGGCCCGGCCGCAGGTGGTCTTCAGGTGCCCGAGCATCTGTCGGCGGGCTTCGTTCGCCGCGAGGATTTGCTCGTTGCGCTCCTCGATGGCGTCGAACATGTCATAGACGTGCGCGAGCGCCAGACGGTCGAGCCGGATCGTTCCGAGGTGGGGCGCCAGGTAGAGATCGATGTGGGACTTGTAACCGAGGATGGTCTTGGGGGCGCGGGACTTCTCCTTCTCCTGCAGCCATGTGGCGAACCACTCGCCGACCGTGAGGTCGTCCTGGGAGAGACTCCGGGTGCGCACCCGGGTGCGCACCTCGTCGTAGGCGGGGAATACCACTCCCTTCTTCGTTCCCTCGCGTACCAGCTTGACGACGAGACGGATCGCGTCGACGTCGTCAACGTCTGGGATCGCGAGAAGCGCCGCGACGTCCTCGCGGGCCTTCTTGGCATCGGCACTGGTGGCGAATCCTCCACGCCGCAGGGCCTGGCGGTCGCCGACGGCCGCAGGAAGCTCGATGCGGTAGTGCCAGGTGCCATGCGATGCACTCCAGCCGCCTTTGGCGTTGCGTAGCAGGGGGCAGGCCGCACCCACCTTCCGCCCGGACGTCGGGTCCTCGCAGCCACACCGCTTGTAGATGTTCTCTTCTTTCTTCATTCCTACCCTCCGCCTCTCGCGGGCTCGCGGCTCTCATTTATCTGCCAGCGGGCGCACCCATCAGGAATCCGCCGGAATTGATTGGCGGGCGATCATGCCGCCGCCAGGCGCGTGACTGATGATCAGTCCGCCGCAATATCGCTACAGCCGACGGCAATGGCCGACGGTTGCGGCCCGCGACAATGAGAAGGCGCGCATCCGATGTCCGCAGCGCGCCGAGGAAAGTATTACCCAGGAAGAGCGCCCCGACAAAGTGCCTTCCTCGGCGCTTTCCGTCACTGTTCTTCGGGGCCGCCGGTGCCGTCATGGATGCCGAGGACCCTCAACAGTTCGGCGGTCGGGACACGATAGGAGTTGTTGATGCGCAACACGCGGCAAGGGAACTGGCCCGTGCGGGCAAGCTCGTAGGCGTTGGTCCGTCCGAGTCCGAACGCGCGGGCAGCAGTGCGGAGATCGACGACGGCCGGCAGAGCGAGAAGCTCAGCACGGCTGAGAACCCGCCGATGAATCTCGGTGTTCGTGCGCCCGTTACGCCGCGGATCGGGTGAGGTGCCTGGATCGTTTGGCTCGACTCCCGCGCGGCTCTCGTCGTGAGTGGGCGAATCTGACCGGGTCGGGGTCGCACGCAGGCGCGGCGGTGTGCCAGGAATGGCGTCACGGCCGAGGTCTCCCGACCGGCCGGCGGTCGACCTTCCTGAGCGACTGTCCTCTCGATGCCCGTCGGTGCCGCGCGCCTTCGGGGTCGGGTTGGAAGGGTTCATGCGAGACACCCATCAGCGCCAGTCGCCCATTGCTGGGCGGAGAACGCCGCCTTGGCTTGGTCGTGATGGACGGCGTTGCGGTCGATGCCGAGGTAGGAGCGGCCGAGCATCCGGGCAGCGAGACCCGTCGTTCCGGCGCCGGAAAAGGGGTCGAGGATGACTCCACCGGGCCGAGCGCCGGCGGCGATACAACGCAGGGGGATCTCGAGCGGGAACGCGGGCGGATATCCCGACGGCGTTGGACGGGCGGCAAGCGTCCAGACGTCCCCGACGTCCCCGACGTCGCCAGCGGCCTGCGTTGACCCCTCGCCCCCGCTTCGGGAGACAAAGTGATCCGCCGGGCGCCTTCCGGCGGCGATGGCCTGGAGCGCGGTGAGGTCGAGATGGTGCTGGGCGGGGGCGAGGAGGAACAGGAGCTCGTGGCGGCAGGTGAGCCGGTCGGAGGCCCGGGTCGGGGCCGCGTGGGGTTTCTCCCAGACGATGGCGTTGCGCAGTATCCAGCCATCGGCCTGGAGGGCGAGGGCGACGCGCCAGGGCAGGCCGAGGAGGTTCTTGTCGGGCAGGCCGCTACGGGGGCGGTAGCGGGGCTGTCCAGGTAGTCCGCGGGTGACGTAATAGCCGTCGGAGTTCGCGGCATAGCTGTCGGCGAGGTTCAGCCAGACAGTGCCAGCCGGAGTCAGCACGCGGCCAAGTTCAACGAACACCGCGCGCAGCCGATCGAGGTAGGCGTCCAGGGTCGGTTCAAGTCCGATCTGGTCGCCCGGCGCGGGCGAGGCGTCGCCGTGGCCGGCCGGGGGGTCGTAGTCGCGCAACCGCCAGTAGGGCGGTGACGTGACGACGCAGTCGACGCTGTCCGCCGGCAGGTGGCGCAGCGCCGTGGCCGCGTCGCCGAGGTAGAGGGTGATGCCGGGCGCGGCGTGATAACGGTGGGCCGCCAGGCCGCCGCCGGTCTTGGGGGCCAGTCCGGGCCGGGTCATGCGGCTCTCCGTGCGGTTTCGTCGTCGGAGCTTCCTGTGGGTGGGTGCAGGCCGAGGCGGGTCAGGGCGAGGTCGTGGAACGCGGGGTTGAGGTCGATCCCGAGGTAGTCCCGGTCGAGTTGGCGAGCGGCGAGGCCGGTGGTGGCGGCCCCGGAGAACGGGTCGAGGACGAGCCCGCCGGGTCGGCAGCCCGCGGCGATGCAGCGCAGTGGCAGGTCGATGGGGAAGGCGGCGAAGTGCGCGGCTCGCAGCGGCCGGGTGCTGATCGTCCACACGTCCCCGGGGTTACGGCCCCTCGGGTGGGCGCTGGTGTGCCGTTGGCCGGTGGGCGCTGTGGCCGCGCCGGGCGGCCCGGCGGGGAATGCGTTTGCGGGGGCGCTGCCGTAGGTGTTCGCGCCGCGGGTCCGCCGTGCCGCGCCGGTGGCGCCGTGGCGGCTTTCCTCGGACCCGATCATGATGCCTTCGGTGAGGGCTTCTGGGCGGGCGAGTGGCACGCGGATCGGGTCGAGGTCGAAGTGGTAGCGGCGGTCGCGGACGAGGAGGAACAGCAGCTCGTAGCGGTTGGAAAGCCGGTCGGTGACGGATTCGGGCATCGCGTTCGGCTTGTGCCAGACGACACAGTTCCGGATGATCCAGCCGTCGGCCTGTAGCGCGAACGCGGCCCGCCACGGCAGGCCGATCAGGTCCTTCGCGGCCAGCGGCCGGCCCGCGGTGCCACCTTCTGGGGAGCCGGGAGCGGGTGTGGCCGTCGCGGCGCGGGTCGGTGTGGCGTAGCTGTCGCCGAGGTTGAGCCAGGCCGTCCCGCCACGAGCCAGCACTCGGGCGAGCTGTTGGAACACGGCGCGCAGTTGGTTGAGGTAGCCGTCGAGGGTGGGTTCGAGGCCGTACTGGCGGTCCTCGCGCACCGCGCCGCAGCGGGCGCAGACCGCCCCGTGGGGGTCTGGTTCGATGCCCGCCGGCGCAGCGCTCCCGGGCCGGAGACGTCGGGTGATCTTGCGGTCAGAGTAGGGGACGTGGGGGCAGTCGGGCTGGCCGCCGGTCCAGGTGGCGGTGCCGTAGTCGCGCAGTCCCCAGTAGGGCGGCGAGGTCACGACGCAGTCGGCGGTCCGGTCGGGCAGTGCGGCCAGCACCTCGATGGCGTCGCCGGTGTAGAGCGTCACGCCGGGGCTTGCGCGGTAGGGCTCGGGAAGGGTCCTCACACCAGCCCCTCCCACCAGCCGCCCGCACCGTCCGTGTCGCCGATGCGCCGCAGCGTGGCGTGGGCGAGGGCCGCGTCGAACGCGCCGGCGCCGGCGCCGGGCGGGGCGACCTGCCGGGCGAGGAAGAACGTCTGGGTGTCGATGATCGACTGGTGGGCGTTCGGGCCGACGATCCACTCCGAGGGTGGGACGGGCTGTCCGCCGCGAGTGCGGCCCCAGACGGTGACGCCGGTATAGACAGGGTTGTTCTGTTGACTGCACTTACTGGCGGTATGACGCGGTATGTGACAGACAGGGGACGTCCGGGCATGGCGTTGGATCATGGGTTCACTGGGGCGCACCGGGGCTTGCTCGAAGGTCGTGCTGAGCTGCCCCGGGTGGGGGCGGTGGCTGGTGGTGTCGGTCCGCTCCTTCCGTGGGTGGTCCGGGACGAGGCGGGTCGCGAGGTCGAGCCGGTCAGTGGCTATTTGCGCGATCTGGTGCTCGGGGATTGCAGCCCGCTGACGTGCCGCAGCTACGCGTATGACCTGCTGCGGTGGTTCAGGGTGCTGTGGGCGGTCGGTGTGGCGTGGGAAAGAGCCACCGAGACCGAGACCGCGACGTTGGTGGGATGGCTGCGGTCGGCTTTCAATCCGCAGCGTCGGCGCAGCGTTGCCGGCGGTGTTTCGCCTGGATCGGTGAATCCGGTGACGGGAAAGCTGGTACCGGCAGCGGGGTATGCTCCGGCCACGATCGCCCACAACCTGACCTCCGTGCACGAGTTCTACGCCTTCCATTTGCATTTCGGTCGGGGCCCACTGGTGAACCCGGTGCCGGAGAATCCCGCGCGTCGAGGCGCTTTGGCGCACCGCTCCCCGATGGAGGCGAGGCCGGCGCACCGGCGGGGTCGGTTGCGTCCGAAGGTCCCGGCGTATCGGCCGCGGGCGATGTCCGACCAGCGCTGGGAGGAGCTGTTCGCCCAGATGCGCTGCACCCGGGACCGGGCGCTGCTGGCCTGCTATGTCTCTTCCGGCGCCCGTGCGTCCGAGTTGCTGGGTGTCCGGCTCGGTGACGTCGAATGGTCCGGCGGCCGGTTGTGGGTGGTTTCCAAGGGGACACGGGCCCGTCAGCAGGTTCCGGTGTCGCCGCAGGCTTTGGCTTACCTGGCCGCCTACCTGGAGGAGGCGGGACTGCCCGCAGACGATGAACCGGTCTGGCGTACCCGCCGGGGCGATCCTCGGCCGCTGACCTACTGGGCGGCGCGGCGGATCATTCAGCGGGCCGGCGAAGCGTTGGGTGCCAATTGGACTCTGCACGATCTGCGGCATACCGCCGCGACCCGGTTGGCCCGCGATCCTGCGTTCACCCTCGCGGAGGTGCAGACTATCCTGCGACACGCACACGTTACCACCACCGCTCTCTACACGGTCGTCGGTATCGAAGACCTCGTGGAAAAGCTTGCGGAGCATTACCAGCGGCCACGACCCACGGTGAAGTGGAACCCGGGTTACGACCCGGCGGATATCGAGGCGGTCTTCGGTGCCCGGTAACGTGGTCGACGCCGCCGAGGGCTTCGGGCAGCTGGCGACGGGCCGAGTCCATCGACACGACTTTGTCTACGTGAACGACAACGTGTTCACGCCGACCACGGTCATCCCGGCGCCTCCGACACCGCCGGTTAAGCCCCCGAGGGGCTTGGGTGACCTGGCCACCGCGACCATCGCCGAGATCGTTCCGCTGGTCACCGAGACGTTCGGCGGCGCCACGACCACACGCGGCGATATGCGGTGGGGTATGCGCACCTTGCTGACCCACCTTCAGCAGTATCCTGGCGACACATGGCAGGACCGGTGGGAAGCGGCCGGCCTGAACAAGCCGGGCGTGACGATCGGCGCACGAGAAGAACGACTTAGCCCGACGCTGCGACGCAGACTCAACGCGGCAGCGGGTCAGGCGTTCGCCGGACGTCTGATCCAGCCGACGCTGCGAACATTTCGTTCCTACCTGTTCGCATGCTATCCCCGGTGGTTCCGCACAGCGGCGGCCGATCCCCTTCTGGAAGAGTTCTGCTCCAGAGTCGAGGCGCAGCCGATGTGCCGGGAGTCGCAGCGGCAGGCGCTGTTCGACGTCTGCTGCGCGCTGACCGTGCTCGGTCTCGACCTGGCCGACCTGACGCCGGAAGCGCTGCTGTACTACGCCGCCGAGTCCCGCAAGCATGGCCTGACCCCCGGGGCACGCCCCGACGACGGCTCCTTCGCGGCCACCCACGCGTGGCCCGTGCTGCACGACATGGGGCACTTCGCCCCGTCCACGCCGCACACGTTGCGCGCCGCGGTGACCAAGGGCCAGCGCACCATCGCCGAGTTGGTCGACCGACACAATCTGCGCACCATCGAAATCCGCGATCTGCTGGTCGACTACATTACCCGCCGGTCCGCCGAGATGGATTACTCCGCGATCGCCCACCTGGCCCGCCGGCTGGCCCTCACATTCTGGAAACAGATAGAAGCAATCAACCCCGCGCAGCGCGATCTGCGGCTCGACGAACACACGATCGGCCAATGGAGAGACTGGCTGCGGCTGCTGCCCAACGGCCAACCACGCCTGGACCTGGGCGGACCGCTGATGGCCGTCCGAGCGTTCTACCTGGATCTGCACACCTGGGCGGCAAACGAACCCGAAAAGTGGGCCCGCTGGGTGGCGCCCTGCCCTATCAGAGACGCCGATATGCGCAGATTCCAGGCCCGGCGCCGGCGGCTGCAGGAACGGGTGGCCCACCGCACCCGAGAACGCCAGCCTCTGCTGCCCATCCTGTCCAGGCATGTCAACGACCACTGGCTGCGGCTGCGGACGTTGCTGGACGCCGCCCGGACAGTCGAACTCGACGCGCACTTCACTGTCGATGGAGTGACCTATCAACGAACCGCGATCGAGCGTGACCGCACCGGCTGGAAAAATCCCGACCACGCTCCGATCAGAGTCATCAACCGTGCCACCGGCGACCTTCTCCGCCTCTCCCACGACGAGAATCATGCATTCTGGCAGTGGGCCGTGATCGAGACTCTGCGATTGGCCGGCCTGCGCATCGAGGAGCTCACCGAGCTGACCCACCTCAGCGTCCGCAACTACCAGCGGCCTAACGGTGAGGTCGTGGCCCTGCTCGTCGTCGGCCCCTCCAAAACCGACCGAGAGCGGGTGATACCGATGTCCGCGGAACTGTTCCACGTGATCGCACAGATCATCCGCCGGCACATCCGCGAACACGGCACCGTCCCAGTCGCTATCCGTTACGACGTGCACGAGCGGGTGTGGAGCTCGCCGCTGCCCTACCTGTTCCAAAGCCGGCGTAACTCCACCCGCCGCGGCATGTCGATGAGCGCGGTCTGGCAGCACATCCAGCGCGCGACCAGCACACTGGCTCAAACCCACCCAGAGTTCACGGACGTCACCTTCGCCCCGCACGACTTCCGCAGAATGTTCGCCACCGAACTGGTCAACAACGGCCTGCCGATCCACATCGGCGCCGCGCTGCTCGGTCACCTCAACATCCAAACCACCCGCGGCTACGTCTCCGTGTTCGAGGAGAACGTCATCGCCCACTACCAGCAGTTTCTCGACCGACGTCGAGCACAGCGACCCGACGACGAGTACCGCACCCCGACCGACGAAGAATGGCGCGACTTCCAGGAGCACTTCGATAAACGCCGTGTTGAACTCGGCTCCTGCGGAAGGCCCTACGGCACACCCTGCGCCCACGAACACGCCTGTATTCGCTGCCCCATGCTGTCGATCGACCCGAAGATGGTGCCCCGCCTGAACGAACTCGAACAAGACCTGCTCGCCCGACGCGATAGAGCAGACCACGAGGGCTGGCGGGGTGAAATCGAGGGCCTCGATCTCACATTGACCTTCCTCCGCAGCAAGCGGGACCAAGCAGAACGCAACGCCCGGCTCGGCGGGCCAGCCCAGGTCAATCTCGGCATACCCACCATGCCGCAGCGATGACCCCCAACGCACCGAGGGTCGACCAGTCCAGCGGCGATCACCGCACGCCACGATCGCCGGCCGGTTCACGCCGCCACTCCGGGAGCCGACGAAGCGACCTTGACAAGTGCAGAGAACGCCAGTAGACGAGTGACCGTGGCGGTACTCCAGGGCCGGGGGAACCCGGTGGCGTCGATGTCGGTGGTGTTCAGGTCGGCGCCGTCCCGCAGGCGGGTGGTGATCGCGCGGGTGGGGAGCCGGTCGGCGATCCGCCATTGGTAGATCGCGGCGACGACGGCCGCCCGGCGCGGGTCGATCAGGAGGCGGATCTGGCGGCGGGGTGCGCCGCGGCTGGGCGTGACCCGCAGCGCCAGATAGCCATACGGGATCGGGCCGAGGTGGTAGCCGTCGCGGACGAGGGCGATCTGCGCGTGGCGGGCGCGGTCGGTGGTCCAGGCGTGGTGGGCAGCGAGCGTGCGGGCCTGGCGGGCGGCGTGGCGGTGGGTGATCCGCGCCCACCAGCCGGGTCGGGCGCCCGGCTCGGTCGGCGCGGGTGGCAACGCGGAGATCGGCAGCAGGTCAGACATCGCAGGGCTCCAGCCACAGGAAGGCGAGCAACGAGGAGGGGCCGAGCGCGCACGGGTGGTGCGCGCCGACGGGCAGGCGGTGGGCTGGTGCTCGGCCGGGTTCTCCCGGTCGCCGCCGGTAGGCCCGCGCGACGATCACGTCCTGGCGGACCGGGTAGGCGCGCACCCGCTGCGACGGGACGCCCGCGCCGCCTTCCGCCGGGTGCGGGACGGCGGTGCGCGCGATGGCCCGCTGGACGGGACGCCAGCCGGTGTCGCTGCCGGCGGCGTCGGTCTGACTGGCGTAGTCAGTCCGGCCGACGACCTGTGGCGGGGTGAGGACGACAAGGTGACCGCCGGACCGGGCCAGGACCCGGTAGTCGGCCCGCCGCCCGCGCGGCCGGTCGCTGCCCAGACCGGGATGCCCGTCGGCGCCGGGCGGTTCGATCGCCCTCAGGACCAGGTCGACCGGTCCGGGTCCGGTCCAGGACCCGCCGTCGGGCGCCGCGTCGAGGATCATCCCGCCGGTCGCCCCGCGGCCCGGGGTGGGCGCGGGGCTCACCGGCCCTGCCCTTCGCTTGTGATCGTGGTGAAGAGAAGAAGATCCGCATGCACGCGCCGGGCCGTTCTCCCGCGGAGGGAGGGTGTCGAGGGGCCGTCGAGCTCGTCGAGGGGGACTTCGAGCAGGACGAAGCGGTCCAGCAGCAGGAGCTTGTGGCGGCCGGTGGCGGCGGTCAGGTCGACGGTGGGGTCGATCAGCCAGCCGGAGAGGCTGTCGCTGCGGGTGATCACTGCGAGGGTGCCGCCGGTGGTCAGGAGCCGGTCCCAGTCGATGTGGTGGACCCAGTCGAGCCGGGTCGGGTCCAGGACCGTGACGACCAGCCGGTATCGGTTCTCGGCCGGGCCGTGGCCGGGCGCCGGGTCCGGTCCGGGTCCGGTTTCGGTTCGCCGGGGGGCCGGGTGGGCGGGCGCGGTGCGGACCTGGACGGGTCGGCCGAGTCGGGCGATGGTCCGGTCGGTCTCGGCAAGTTCGTCGCCGGTGTCGTCACCCGGCCAGGTCGCCGGTCCGGACGGGGCCGGTGGGATCAGGACCAGGACCGGGTCGCCGGGCCGGGTGGTGGCGACGACGAGCCGTTGGACGGCGGCCTGGAGCCAGCCGGCCGGTTCCCGTCCGACGGTGTCCGGTGGGTACGGCCAGACACTCACCGGCCGGCCCGTGTCGGCTGGGTCGTCGTTGCGGTCGGGGTCGAAGCCATGGGCCATCGGTGGTCCTGCCTTTCACGAGGGAGCGTTTTCGCCGTCGTGAAAGGAGACCGTCTGCTGTGCGGGTTTCTGCCACCAGCGTGCACATTTCTTTCAAGATTTTTTCCGCTGTCTCGCGACTAGTCCGTCCGGACTATTGATCGCTGTCATGCCGGGCGGAGGCACCACCGCGGGCCTTCGGAAAACTTTTTCAAGATTTTTGCGGAGGGTGCCAGCGGGCACCCGTGAAGATCACTGTCAGGGTGACGGCGGCCCGCCGGAAACCTGACAGCGATCTTGCATCTTCGCAGTTAAGAGGCCCGCTGTCAGGCGCTGGGGAGCCGCTGGGCGGTGCCCGGCCGGCGGGTGGCTGGCGGGGGTTGCACGGTGCCGCTGTGCAGCCGCTGTCTGCACAGCGATCTTTGCTGTGCATGTTCGGGAAGATCGCGCTGTCTTTTCGCTGTCTTCGATGTGGCTTCCTGATGGCTGTCCGCATTCCACGACACCCGAAGGACCTCGAAACAATGCCCGAGGAAACGTCTTCCCTTCCCCCGCGAGTACGCAAGCCGAGCGTGCCGGTGTTGCCGCTGACGACCTTGCAGAAGAGTTTCGCGCTACTGGTCGCGGGCCCCGAGCCCCTCGCCCTGGACGGCGGGCTCGTGCCTGGACTGCCTGACCGGCTGGTGGCGTTGGATGAGCTGCGCGACCGGCTGCTGGCCGCGTCCTGCCCGCCGGCGGTGCGCGACACCGCGTGGGCGATCGTCATCCGCCGCTCCCGCCTGCGCGACGCCGCATGGACCGTCGGCGCCGCGGGGATGGCCCTACCCGCGCTGCGCGCAATCACGGCCAGCCTGGATGCTCACGGCCCCCTCGATCCGGCCGACATCGAGGCCGAGGTGCTGACCGGGTTCCTGACCGCGCTCGCGACCATTCGCCTGGACCTGCCGCGGATCGCGGTCCGGCTGCGCTGGGCCGCCTACCGCGCCGGCCTGCGCCTGGTGACCCAGACCCCGCAGATCCCCTACCCCGATGAGGACCTGTTCGACGCCCAGGCGATCGCCCCGTCGCCGGCCCGCGGTCCGCGCGACGTCCTGGCCGTCGCTGTCAGGGCCGGGGTCCTGACCGAGACCGAAGCCGACCTCATCACCGCGACCCGCCTCGGCGCCGTTTCGCTCCCTGCCTGGGCGGCCGGCCACGCGACCAAGGAACGGACCGCCTACCGGCGACGCGAGCAGGCCGAACAACGCCTCGCCGTCGCGCTGACTCCCACCCGCGGCGGTCGGGTTCCCGATCCGTCGGCGCCTGGTCGCGATGCCGCGACCGGGCGACAGGAGACGGCCACCGAGCGGGCGCCGGCATGACCGCCCCGCGCCTGCAGGCCATGGCACGCCGTGCCTTCTCGCTGGGGCGGCGTCTCGCGGGCCACCGCCTCGTGGTCCTGACCGTCCTGGTGACGGTCATCGTGCTGGTGGGTGCGGGTGTCGCGCTGGCGGACCCGCCGCCGCCAGCGGCGCCGCCGCCGCCGAGCCTCGACACGGTCCTGACCAACATCCGCAACTGGGTGATGGGGATCCTGGGCGCCTACGCCGGGGTCTGCTTCACCCTCGCCGGGCTGCGCTACCTGGCCGCCAACAGCGACCCGGGCGAGCTCGCCAAGGCGAAAGACTCTTTCCAGAACGGACTCAAGGGCGTCGGGCTCGCCGTACTGGCGCCCACGATCGTCGAAGTCCTCAAGTCGATCTTCGGGTTCTGAGATGGCGACCGTCGCGCCGGGTCGCCACGTCCGCCGGACGCGCCCGGCCAGGTATGCCGCGGCGGCACTGCTCGCGCTGGCGCTGCTCGTCGCCGCTCCGGCGTCGGCCTGGGCAGCGGACGCCACCCCAGCGCCCCCACCGCCCTCGACCGCTCCGGGCACGCCCGCGGCGACACCGCAGGCAGCGCCCGGACCGGCCCCCACCGTGCCCGGCGGCACCTCCCCCACGCCCCAGAACACCACGCCCACCCCGACAGGCCCGGCTCCGCAGGGGTGCGCCAGCGCAGACCCGACCTGCACCACCGTCCCCGCCACGCCGAGTACACCGGCCGCCCCAGCCACGCCGGCCACGCCCTCGGCGCCGACCCCGACGACGACCCCACCCGCGCCGACTATCCCCGGCGACGGGGGTTCCGGTGGGGTCGCCGGCTGGATCGCCGACAACATCACCAAAGCGATCGACAGCTTCTTTCGCGGACTGGTGATTGGCGGGCTGAACCCATTGTTGGATCTGCTCGGCCGGACATTGTTGACGACACCCACACCCTCAGACGTGCCGGCGATCGGCCAGCTGTGGTCGACCTCGTGGACTATCACCGTCGCCGCCTACAGCCTGCTGATCATGGCCGGTGGGATCACGGCCATGGCCTACGGCTCGACCCAGACCCGCATCACGATCAAGGAGATCGCCCCGCGTATTCCCCTGGGTTTCCTGGCCGCCGGGTTCTCCCAGTTCGCGGCAGCCAAGGCCATCGAGCTGGCGAACCCTCTGCCCGGCGCCATTCTCGGCCAGGGCCTCGACCCACAATCCGCGTCCACGCAACTGCGCGCGATCGTCCTCGGCGCGCTCGGGGGCGGTCCCGACAGCGTCAACGGCGGCATCTTCGCCGTCTTTCTCGGCCTGTTCCTGGCTGGGGCGATCGTCGCGCTGCTGTGTGTCTACATCGGCCGGATCGTCCTGACCGTGGTCCTGATCGGCATCGCGCCGCTCGCGTTGGCCTGCCACGCGCTCCCGCAGACCGAACGCATCGCGTTCTGGTGGTGGCGCGCGTTCTTCAGCGTCCTGGGTATCCAGATCGCCCAGGCGTTCGTCCTGATCGCCAGTTTCAGGGTGTTCTTCACCCCGGGCGGTTTCTCCCTCCTCGGGCCGACCCCGGACGGGGTGGTGAACCTCCTCGCGGCCATCACCATGGTCTATTTCCTGTTCAAGATCCCGTTCTGGTTGATGCCGAGGATCGGTCAGGGCCGCGGGATCCTCGGCCGGATTGTGCGCGCCTACGTGCTCGGCCGCGCGATGGGTCTGCTGCGCGGCGGGTTCGGACCGCGGCGCCGAGGGGTCGACCCCCAGCGCCCCCGCGGCGGACGAGGCGGCGGCCGGGGCGGACGAGGCGGGCCTCGGGGCCGCGGCGGACGGGGCGGCGGGCCGCGCCGCGGTCCTGGCGGCGGGCCGGCCGATCCCTACGACCACGTCGAAGCCAACGCCGACGGTCAGCTGCTCATCCCGCTGACCCGCGTCCCCAGGGTCCGGCGCTCCGGCCCGGCCCGCGGTGTGCCCCGGGCGCCGCGGCCCCCCCGCCGCCCCCGGGCAGCCCCGCGCCGGGGGGGCGCGGGCCGGTCACCAAAAGGTCCCCGCCTCGCGGGGTGGGATCGGGCCGGCTCCGATGCGATCTTGCGACCATGCG
>NZ_JADWYX010000039.1:28848-82775 GCF_016786355.1 Frankia sp. AgB1.9 | reverse complement strand
CCCCCCGCCTTCCGGGGGGGCCCGGCTAGTGCCGCGGGCGGCCCGCCGCGCGGGCGCGCCGGCGCCAGAAAGCGGAGCCGGGCCGAGGCCCGCGATCGCCCTGGCATGCTCCCGGTAGGCATGCGCGCCCTTCGAACGGGCAGCGGTCGTCAGGATCGAGCGCCCGATGCCCGGAGCCTCGGCGAACCGCACGGAGCGGGCGACCGGCGGCTCCAGCACCCGGATCTGGTAGCGGGCGGCCACGTCGGCGAGCACAGCGCGGCTGTGCGCCGTCCGGCCGTCGAAGAGGGTCGGCAGCACGCCACGCACCCGCAGCCGGGGATTGGTCAGGCGCCGGACGTCGTGCACGGTGTCCAGCAGCTGGCCGACGCCCCGGTGCGACAGCGTCTCGCACTGCAGCGGGATGACGACCTCGTCGGCGGCCGTCAGGCCGTTGATGGTGAGCACGCCGAGCGACGGCGGGCAGTCCACCAGGACGAAGTCGTAGTCGTCGACGATCTCGGCGAGAGCGAGCCGCAGCACGTGCTCCCGGCCGGTCCGCGACAGCAGCACAGCCTCACAGCCGGCCAGCTCGATCGTCGCCGGCAGCAGATCGGACCCGTCGGCCGTCCGCAGCACGACGAGCCCCGCGGACAGCCGCCCGAGCAGCACGTCATGCACGGACAGCTCGAGAGCGTCCGGGTCGAGGCCAAGCGAGAACGTCAGACAGGCCTGCGGGTCCAGGTCGACCAGCAGGACCCGCTGGCCGAGCTCGGTGAGGGCGGCGCCGAGGCTCGACACGGAGGTCGTCTTGGCGACGCCACCCTTCTGATTCGCGACAGCGAGAACGCGGGCCACAGCGGAGAGTGTGTCAAGCGTAACCGTGTGGTCACAACCTTTCCGGGCCCGCGAGTGTCGCGCAGCCTACTTAAGTCCCGCTCGTAGCCACCTGAGTCGCCGCCGCGGCGGCACCGAGCGGGCCGCCGCGGCACCGCCGAGAGGGTCGCCGCGGCCACGCCGGGAGGGTCTCGGCGGCCACGCCGGGAGGGTCGCCAGCCGTGGGCGGGTGCGCCGCCGGTGGCCGGGCGGCGGGCCGTCCTGACGTCCCGCCCGACGGGTCAGACCCCTGGGCGCATACAGTTCTGCGGCGTGCCTCAGCTTCCCCACGTCGCCGTGCTCGGACCTGACCTGGCCGGCGCGACCGCGCTCGTCACGCTCGTCGACGCCGGGCTGGACGCGACCGGGGTCGGTGGCCGCCTGACCCGGCCCGCCGCCGAACTCCTCGCCGCGTACGCCCTCACGGATCGCTGGATCTTCCCGGCCGGCACGACCGAGCCGGACGACGTGACCGGCGGCCTGATGGGCGGCGGGGGTCCCCCGGCCGGCGCGGGTCCCGGGGCCGGCGCGGACCCTGCGGTCGGCGCGGACGCCACAGTCGGTGGGGACCCGGCGGTCGGTGGGGACCCGGTGCTTACTGTGACCCGGGCCGGAAGCGGGACGGGCCCGGGCCGCGGCTTCGCGATCAGCGTCGGTGGTCGGCCGGCCGGGCGCTGGGACGCTGTCGTGGTCACCGCGCGAGACCTCGCCGCGGCCGCCGGGGTGCTCGCGGCCGCTCCCTGGTACGGGGGTGTCTTCCACCCGGTCGCCGACGGCGTCTTCCTGCTAGGCGTCCCCGACAGCGGTCAGGTCGTCCGGCCGGACGGCGAGCGCGACCTGGCGGTGACCAAGGCGCAGGCCGGCTGGGTCGGCGAGTACCTCCGCGGCCGCTACCGGCTGCCCGCCGATCAGGCGATGCTCGACCATCCGGGCCTGCGCCGGACCGGCCTGCGCCGCGGGGCCGCGGGATATCTGCGTGCGCTGGACCGCGAGCTACGGGCCGGGCGGTCTCGGGCCGCGGCGGCCGGCTATCCCCTACCGCTGCCGGCCGCCGAGCCCGCCGCACCAGCGGCTCACTGACGAAGCCCACCGACGAGACTCGGCCGCCGGGGCTTGCCGACCAGGGCTTATCTGGTGGCGCTTGCCGACTTCTGGCCGCCGGCTGGTGCTTGCCGGCTGGTGGCCGCCGGCTCGAGGCCGACTGGCGCTTGCCTGCTGGTCGCCCCCGGCTCGTGGCCGACTGGCGCTTGCCGGCTGTTGGCCGGCGCCGGGACCGCGGGCGGCTCGGCGCCGGCCATCGGTTCACATCTGGGGCCCGGCGATGATCTGCGGGACCTGGATGCCGTTGCCGTGGCTGAGCGAGTTGGCGCCCACGTGCTGCGGGGCGTCGATGTTCACCTTGATGACGGCCGGCGCGATGTCGAGGTAGTTGCCCTGGACGGTGTTGTTGGAGTTGCGCGCCTGGCCGGGGGCGTCGTGGCGGTCCTGCTCGAAGATCGTGATCCCGGGGCCGTTGTTCCGCCACGCGTAGTTTCCGGTCGCGGTGTCGTTCGCGGCTGACTGGAAGACGATGCCGGTGCGCCGCCAGGGGTCGGGCGTGTTGATGCCGTTCCCGGCGGCGATGTTGTTGGTGAAGGTGTTGTTGTAGCCGGTCTCGTCCGTGAAGCCGGAGCCGTTGTTGTTCCAGGAAATATTGTCGGTGAAGGTGTTGCCGTGGCAGGACACGTCCATCCAGCCGCCGGACGGATGGCCACTGGCCGAGATCAGGTTCCCGATGAACTGGTTGTTCGTCTCGACCGTGACCTTGATGCCGGCGCAGTCGCCGCTGGGGTCGCTGACTCCGGGAAGATTGTTGTGGAGGAACTGGTTGTAGCGCCAGATCGTGCCGGTCATGCCGCCGGCGGCACCCTTGCAGGAGTTGTCGTGGAAGGTGTTGTTCTCGACCAGCGAGTTCGACCCGACGGAGGCACCCAGATAGTTGCCGTAGATCTCCGAGTTGCTGATCACCCAGCCGGAGGCCGGGTCGGACTCGTGAATATCGGAGTCGATCGCGCCGTTCTTCCCGCCGTCGGAGTAGCCCGTTATGGAGATGTTGTGGACCTCGACGTTGGTCGCGCTGCCGTTCGGCCGATGGATACCGAGGCCGGACAGCAGGGTTCCTCCGGACCCGGCCTTGACGCCGTAGAACTTGTCCCCGGCCTTGGGGAGCAGGACTCCAGGGCCGTTGTAGGTGCCGGCGGCGAGGTTGAACTGGGTTCCGGCCGGGTGGCTGTCGATGTAGGACTGGATGTTGGCGCCCGCCGGGATGGGCACGCCGCCGGCCGGGATTCTCACCGGACCCGGGATGATCGGTTTGTTCGGGTAGGCATTGGTGTTGTTCAGGTTCGTGGTGCCGCCGCGCAGTATCCCCGAGTGGTGGGCCGCGGCCGTAGTGCTGGTGGTGCCGGTGGCGGCGCTGGCGCCACCGGTCGGCAGCATCGCCGTGGCCAACGCGACGCCGGACAGCGCGAGCAGCAGCTGCCCCCGTCTCCACGACCGCGAGGTCTTTCCATGGCGGCGGTCCACGGGCGGCGCCGAGGCGACACTGGGCGGCGCGGGCGCGCGGAAGAGAGCGCCGGAACTCGCCTCGGGGATGTTGGGACCGGCCTCGGGGAAGGCCGAGGAAGAATTCGAGAGAGGCATTCTTGAGATCCAAAGTCAGCTGCCGCGAGGGTTCTACGATCTGACGCACGACCGCCCAGAAACGGCAGGGCCGGGCCAGCGTTCTCCTCGGCTGTCGGATGGGCATGTTCCCGCGCCGCGGATACCGCGACCGGTCTTGCCTTGGCTTTCAAGCTCGCCGGGGCCGTCAAGATAACATCGGGCTATTTCGTGGCGGCAATCCTCCGGGACCCCGGAGCGTCATACGGATAGCGGCGGAACAAGGACCCAGCTCGCATCGCCGAACAGCCGGATTCCGGCCACGGCCTCATATCGTCCCCGAATGTCCACGACCGCCCAGGTCCTGCTGTCCACCTGAGAGTCGATCGAGCTGGCTCCGGTGGAATGAGGCCAGACAATGCGACGCCTCGCAGTATGCAGTCATACCTGGTGGCCGCCGATTCTCACCCGTCCCGACCATCGGGTATAACTCAGCCTCACTCGCCCCGCTTCCAGACCTCACACCACCAAACCAGCCGCCAGAGCCCCGCCAAGCGATCGAGTGCCGTCACCGCGAAGGTCGGCCCGGCGGAGTGATCGCCGTTTTGGCCCTCCCGTGGTCGTGAATCGGGCCTTCTTACGACCACCCGAGGGCCAAAACGGCGATCATGTCCGAGGTGCCGAGGCCGGGCCAGGGCCAAGGCCAAGGCCGGGCCAGGGCCAAGGCCGGGCCAGGGCCAAGGCCGGGCCAGGGCCAAGGCCGGGCTAGGGCCGAGGCCGGGCCAGGTGCCTAGGCCAGACCAGGCCGAACCAGGTCAGGACAGCGTGCGCAGGCGGGCGGCGGCCTCGAGCAGGGTCGCCTCGCGCTTGGGGAAGGCGAAGCGGATGATGTGCCGGCCGTCGGCCGGGTCGGCGAAGAACGACGAGCCAGGGACGCACGCGACGCCGATGTCGGCGACCAGGTGGCGAGCGAAGGCGACGTCGTCGCCGGCCGGGTCGAGCGCCCGGGTGTCGCACATGACGTAGTAGGCGCCGTCGGGCCGGCTGACCCCGAAGCCGACCTCGGCCAGCGCGGCACAGAGCAGATCCCGGCGGGCCTGATAGGACGCGGCAAGATCGGCGTAGTACCCGGCGGGCAGGCCCATCGCGGCGATGCCGGCGGCCTGCAGCGGGGCCGCGGCGCCGACGGTCAGGAAGTCGTGGGTCTTGCGGATGCCCTCCGTCAGCGCCGCCGGGGCGATCGTCCAGCCGACCCGCCAGCCTGTGACGGCGTAGGTCTTCGACAGCGCGTTGACGGTGACCGTGCGATCTTCCAGGCCGGGGACCGTGGCCGGCGGGATGTGGCCGCCGGGGCCGAGGTACTGGATGTGCTCGTAGATCTCGTCGGTGACGACCAGGGCGTCGTATCGCTGGCAGAGCTCCGCGATGAGGTCGAGCTCGGCGCGGCCGAACATCTTGCCGGTCGGGTTGTGCGGGGTGTTGATGACGATCGCGCGGGTCCGGTCGGTGAAGGCGGCGCGCAGCTCGGCCTCGTCGAAGCTCCAGTCGGGGGCGCGCAGCTTCACCAGCCGGGGCGTCGCGCCGGAGAGGATCGCGTCCGGGCCGTAGTTCTCGTAGAACGGCTCGAAGAAGATCACCTCCTCGCCCGGGTCGACCAGGCCGAGCATGGTCGCGATCATGGCCTCGGTGGCTCCGCAGGTCACGCAGATCTCGGTGTCCGGGTCGACCGTCCAGCCCGGGTAGGCGCCGGCCACCTTCGCCGCGATGGCCGTGCGGAACGCGGGCGCGCCCCAGGTGATCGCGTACTGGTTGACGTCGGCGTCGATCGCCGCCTTGGCGGCGTCCTTGAGCTCAGCCGGGCAGGAGAAGTCCGGGAAGCCCTGGGCCAGGTTGACGGCGCCGTGCGCGACCGCCAGCCGGGTCATGTCCCGGATGACGGACTCGGTGAACGTCGACGCCTTCGCCGACAGCCGGGCGGGGCCGGGAACCTGACCGGTCCCGGGCCTGGAGCCGGTCAGCGAGGGCAGCATCTGCGAGGCCACGGCCCCATCATGCAGCGTTTCCCACCGACCTGGTGGTCATGTCCCCTGGCTCGCCGCCGGCTCCTGCTCGGACAGGTACTCGACGCCGGCCCAGGGAGCCAGCTCGGGGCCGGCGGCCCGTCCCTCGGGGCAGTGGCGGCGGTAGTCGCACCAGGAGCAGAGGGGACCTGGGCGCGGCGGGAACGCGACGTCGGCCGGCTGCCCGGCGGCCAGCCGCTCGGTCGCCGCGACGGCGTCGGTCGCGATGGACTCGGCCCGGCGCAGGTGGCGGGCCAGGCTCTCGTCGGTGTGCTCGGCCTCGACGACCCGACCGGTCGGCAGATGGTGCAGCTCGACCCGTCGGCAGCGCTGCCGCAGCATCCGCTCGGCCGCGAACGCGTAGAGCGCCAGCGCGGGCGACGTGCGGGCGTCGCCGTCCTGCGGCGCCCGCCGGCCGGTCTTGTAGTCGACGACGACCAGCTCGCCGTCCCGCTCGTCCAGCCGGTCGACCCGGCCGTGCAGCGCCAGCAGGTCGGTGCGGGTCGCCACCTGGCGCTCGACCGCCCGCGGCTCGTCCGTCGGGTCGAGACCGGCGGCGTAGCGCTCGCACATCGCGGCGACCCGCTCCCTGGCGTCGGCGGACTGCTCGCCGTCCCGCCAGCCTTCCGCGACCCAGCCGGAGCGCACCAACGCGGCGGCCCGCTCCGGCGTGCGGCGCTGCGTTGGCTCGTCCCACCAGAGCCGCAGCGCGTTGTGCGCGCTGGTCCCGAGCGAGGTGTGCGCCCACGGCGGGCCCTTCGGCGGCGCCGGCCGGTCGATGTAGGTCATCCGGTAGCGACGCGGGCAGTCCTCGAACGAGGCCAGCCGGGTCGGGGTACAGGTGAACAACCGGCGTGGCATCTCGTCGAGTACGAGCTGCGCCATGGTCGACTCCTCCGGCTCAGGGGCGGGTGGGGCGGGGCGCTCGGCCGCGGCCGAGGCACACGAAGATCCTCGCACCCACCACCGACAGTTCCGGTTCGTCTCACCTCACAACCGGCTGGTTCCGCGTCACCGGACCGCCGGCCACGCAGCACGAACCGGGTCAGCCCGGCGGCCAGGCGCCCGCTTCGCCAGCTCGAAGTCACGTACCGCAACTGGACGATCCCGGCGCAGCCTGGCATGCTCCGACGCATGGAGCGCAGCGAAGCCGTGGTCGTACACGCGCCGCTCCGTATGTCGCTGCACTCCTTTTATGGGGGCCGGGCTCGGTCCCCAATGTGCCGCTGACCTCGCGGCACAACGCCCCAGACCGAAGGCCCGGAACGCCCGGGCCTCATCGTGCCTGGGCTGCGCCGAGCCCCCACCCGAAAGGTGCTCCCGTGAGCAACACGATGGACGCAGGCCTCAACGACGCCGTCGCGGACGGATCACCGGCGCCGGTCGCGCCGACGATCGCCTCGATCGACGAGGGCCGCCGCCTGATCGACGACATCGACGTCCAGCTGCGTGGCCTCGTCGCGGTCCGCCGGGACATCTCCCGGCAGATCCAGACTCACCGGACCACCGACGGTGGCCCGCGCGTCCAGCACTCCAGGGAAAACGAGATCATCGCCGCCTGGGCGGACGAGCTCGGCCCGCGCGGTGTCGAGATCGCGCTGGCGATCCTCACACTCTGCCGCGGCTCGCTGACCTGACGGTCCGCGCCGGCGGACAGTCGACGTCGACTGAAAGCCGGCGCCGCGGGACGGTCCGGGCCGGCTAGCGGCCCGGGTTCCCCTCTTCCGGTTCGACATCCGCACGCTCGACGCCGGGCCCGTCCGGGCCCGGCTCGGCCGACCGCGGATCCCCCGCGAGCCGGGCCCTGTCCCGCTCCGGGTCGTCGCCACGGCCGAAGTCGTCGAAGTCGTCGTCGAGGGTCGGGGCCTCCTCGGCCGCGCGTTGCTCGACGTCGTCGTCGAGCTGCCGCTCCCGCCAGTCCGGCGGGAGAAGGTGGTCGAGGACGTCGTCCACGGTGACCACGCCGACCAGCCGGCCGGCGTCGTCGAGGACCGGCGCCGCGACCAGGTTGTAGGACGCCAGGTGGCGGGTCACGTCGGCGAGGTGGGTGTCCGGCCGCAGCGGCCGGACGTCGGTGTCGATCACTGCGCCGATCAGCGTCGACGGCGGCTCCCGCAGCAATCGCTGGAAGTGCGCCAGCCCCAGGAAACGGCCGGTCGGCGTCTCGTAGGGCGGCCGGACCACGTAGACCTGGGCCGCCAGGGCCGGGGAGAGCTCCGGCGCGCGCACCCGGGCGAGCGCCTCGGCGACGGTGGCGTTCGGCGCCAGGATCACCGGCTCGCTGGTCATCAGGCCGCCGGCGGTGTCGTCGGCGTAACGCAGGAGCTGGCGGACGGGCCCTGCCTCCTCCGGGTCCATCAGGCGCAGCAGCCGCTCGGCGTCCTCGGCCGGCAGCTCGCCGAGCAGGTCGGCGGCGTCGTCCGGGCCCATCGCCTCCAGCACGTCCGCGGCCCGGTCCTCGGCCAGCCCGCCGAGCAGTTCCACCTGCTCGTCCTCGGGCAGCTCCTCGAGGACGTCGGCGAGCCGCTCGTCGTCCAGTGCCGCCGCGACCTCCGCCCGCCGTTTTTGGGACAGGTCGTGCAGCATCGACGCGAGATCGGCCGGGCGCAGCTTCTCGAACGCGGCGAGCAGGTTCGCCGCGCCCTGGCCGTCCTCCGGCAGGGAGAACCCGCTGACCTCGTCCCAGCCGATGGTGCGCATGTCGCCGCGGCGGCCGCGGCCGACCCGGACGGCCACCTGGTCGAGGATCCACTCGCCGCTGCGGATCGGCGCGATCGCCGCGTCGACGACCGTGACCTCCTTGCCGCTGGCGACCTCGGTGACCCGGCGGTCGAGCAGCTCGCCGAGGACGAGGGTCTCGCCGGCGCGCTGGGCGAACCGCCGCCAGCTCAGCCGCGCCGACGACAGGATCACGGCCCCGGACTCGACACCCGTCACCCGGCCCATCGCCACGAAGATCGGCCGATGCTGCACGTCCACGGCCAGGCCGAGCACCCGGGGCGCCGCGTGACCGGGGCGTAGCGTGACGACGACATCACGGACGCGGCCGACCTGGTCGCCGTTGGGGTCGAGCACCAGCAGCCCGTGCAACCGCCGGCAGTAGACCCGGACCGGCGCCGGCGTGCGCTGTGCCCCGGTCGCCGTCACGGTGCCTCGCTGCTCACAGCGCAAAGCTACCGCGCTGCCATTTGACGGCGCCAAGGCGGGAGCGATCGCGCGGCCCGCCGGCGCCTGCCCCCGCCGGCTGACCGACCGGACCGGGGTCGGACGACTGACGAAGCGCCCACCGGCCGGTAGTCGCCATCTTTGGACGGACCGCCCAGTCCAATTACCAGAAAGCACCGGCTGCTTCGTGGGCGGAATAACGCGGTGAGGCAACCCACACTCGAACATGATCCACAACGCCTTCGTTCCCGGGCGCCGGCACCGGGCTGCGGCTACTATCTCGATCATGTCGCTACGTCCCCGCCGCTCCTGCCTAGCGGTTCCTGGCTCGTCGACCAAGATGCTCGGCAAGGCTCAGGGCCTGCCCGCGGACCAGATCTTTTGTGATCTGGAGGACTCCGTTGCTCCGGGCGCGAAGGAGTCGGCCCGCGGCAATGTCGTAGCCGCGCTGAACGAGGGCGACTGGACCGGCAAGACCCGAGTTGTCCGGGTCAATGACCTGACCACGAAGTGGACCTACCGCGACGTCATCACCGTCGTCGAGGGCGCTGGGCAGAACCTCGACTGCATCATGCTGCCGAAGGTGCAGACCGCCGCTCAGGTGCAGTGGCTGGACCTGCTGCTCACCCAGATCGAGCAGGTGATGGGGTTCGAGGTCGGCCGCATCGGCATCGAGGCGCAGATCGAGAACGCGCTCGGCCTGTCCAACGTCAAGGACATCGCATTCGCGAGCGACCGCATCGAGACCATCATCTTCGGGCCGGCCGACTTCATGGCGTCCATGAACATGCCGTCGCTCGTCGTGGGCGCGCTGAACCCTGACTATCCGGGCGACCCGTTCCACTACCCGCTCTTCAAGATTGTCGAGGCGGCCCGCGCCCGCGGCGTGCAGGCCATTGACGGGCCGTTCCTCCAGATCCGTGACGTCGACGCGTTCCGGTCGGTGGCGAAGAAGTCCGCCGCGCTCGGGTACGACGGCAAGTGGGTGCTGCACCCGGGCCAGATCGACGCGGCGAACGAGGTCTACCGGCCCCGCCAGGAGGACTACGACCACGCCGAGCTGATCCTCGACGCGTACGCGTGGCACACCTCGGAGGCCGGTGGCCACCGCGGCGCCGTCATGCTCGGCGACGAGATGATCGACGAGGCCAGCGCGAAGATGGCTCAGGTCATCGCCGGCAAGGGCCGCGCCGCGGGCATGCAGCGCACCAAGAAGTTCGAGCCGCCGGCCCAGTAGCCGGTAACGCGCCCGTCCGCCACCGAGGCGGGCGCCACCCGGACCACAGCCGACCTCTCGCCGCAGAACCAGGAAAGGATCCACAGGAAATGGGCAGGATCGCGCAGACCGACGGTCTCACGGAGATTCAGGCCGACATACTCTCGGCGGTCCGCACCTTTGTGGACAAGGAGATTCTGCCGCACGCCACGGAACTCGAGCACAAGGACGAGTACCCGGCCGAGATCGTCGAGCAGATGAAGGAGATGGGCCTCTTCGGGATCACGATCCCGGAGGAGTTCGGCGGCCTCGGTGAGTCCCTGCTCACCTACGCGCTGGTGGTCGAGGAGATCGCCCGCGGCTGGATGAGCGTCTCCGGCGTCATCAACACGCACTTCATCGTCGCCTACCTGCTGCTGCAGCACGGCTCTGACGAGCAGAAGGCCCGGCTGCTGCCGAAGATGGCTACCGGCGAGGTCCGTGGCGCCTTCTCGATGAGCGAGCCCGGCTGCGGCTCGGACGTCTCCGCGATCACGACGCGGGCCGCCCGCGACGGCGACGACTACGTCATCAACGGTCAGAAGATGTGGCTGACGAACGGCGCTCAGTCCAGCGTCGTCGCCACCCTGGTGAAGACCGACGAGGGCGCCGACTCGGTCTACCGGAACATGACGACATTCCTGCTGGAGAAGGAGCCCGGTTTCGGCACCACGGGCGGCCTGACCATTCCAGGCAAACTCGAGAAGATGGGCTACAAGGGCGTCGAGACCACCGAGATGGTCCTCGACGGTCACCGGGTCGCGGCCACGTCGATCCTGGGCGGCCCGGAGAAGGCCGGCAAGGGCTTCTACCAGATGATGGACGGCGTCGAGGTCGGCCGCGTCAACGTCGCCGCCCGGGCCTGCGGGATCATGATCCGCGCGTTCGAGCTGGCCATCGCCTACGCGCAGCAGCGCAAGACCTTCGGCCACCCGATCGCCGACCACCAGGCCATCGCCTTCAAGCTCGCCGAGATGGCGACGAAGATCGAGGCCGGCCACCTGATGATGGTGAACGCCGCCCGCAAGAAGGACCGCGGCGAGCGCAACGACGTCGAGGCCGGCATGGCGAAGTTCCTGGCCAGCGAGTACTGCTACGAGGTCACCACCGAGGCCTTCCGGATCCACGGCGGCTACGGCTACTCGAAGGAGTACGAGATCGAGCGGCTGTTCCGGGAAGCGCCCTTCATGCTGATCGGCGAGGGCACCTCCGAGGTCCAGAAGCGCATCATCAGCCGGGCACTCCTGCGCGACTACAAGCTGGCCCAGTAGCGGGCCGCTCCGCACGCCCGGCGGGCACCTCCCCGCCCTGCGGGCACCTCGCGCGAGTCATACCTGGCGGTGGCAGGTCCCGGCGCCCCGCCGGCCACCAGGTATGGCTCACGCCAATCCCCGCCGGTCAGGCCGAGCGCGGAGTGTCACCGGAGGCGCGGCCGACGATCTCGGCCAGTACGTCGGGTTCGGTGCTGTGGGCGCCGAGGCCGCGGCCCGGGCCTTCGCGGGTGCCGTGGAAGTCGCTCGAACCGGTCGTCAGCAGTCCGAGGCTGGCCGCCAGGTCCCGAAGCCGCTCCTGCGCCGCCGGCTCATGGTCCGGGTGGTCGACCTCGACGCCACCGAGCCCCAGCGACGCCATGTACTCGATCGTGTCCGGCCCGATGATCGGGCCCCGGGCAGCCGCGTAGGGGTGCGCGAAGATACTCACTCCACCGGCGCCGTGAATCAGCCGGAGCGCGTCGGCGACGTCTGGCTGCTCCTTGCGCGCGTGGTAAGGGCCCCGGCTGCCGATCCACTTCGGCCCGAACGCCTCGTCCAGGTCTGAGATCAGCCCCGCGTCGAGCAGCGCCCCGGCGACGTGCGGCCGACCGACCGTTCCCCGCGCCCGGGCCTGGACCTGGTCCCAGCTCACCGGCAGCCCGTCGGCGACCATCAGTTCCACCATCCGGCGCGCCCGAGAATCCCGGCTCTCCCGCACCCGCCGCCGCATCGCCACGAACTCCGGCTCCGCTGGGTCGAACAGGTATGCGAGCACATGCAGGCTGATCACCCGGCCGTCGTCGACCCGCACCTCGCACGAGATCTCCGCGCCCGGCACCAGGGTCATCCCGGGCGGCAGCGCGGCCGCGGCCTCGGCGATCCCCGCGGTGGTGTCGTGGTCGGTCAGCGCGAGAACGCGGACCCCGGCATCGGCCGCGGCGGCCACGAGCCCCGCGGGCGCCAACAGCCCGTCGGACGCGGTCGAGTGGGTATGCAGGTCGATGCCCGCCAACGCGGCCTCCCGCGGCTCGGTCGAGGGCGGCTCAGAGATACTGGCGGGCCGGTTCGATCATGGCACGGACCGTCTTGCCGTCGTGGAACTCACCGATCGCGGTCATCGACCACACCGGCGTGTTCGGCACCCGCTGGACCTTGCACATCACCAGGCCGGTGGACCGCTTGGAGTCCGACAGGTCGAACCGGACCAGCTCCTGGCTGGTCAGGTCGTCGATCAGCCGGCAGTAGGCCCGCCGGACGTCGGTGAACGGCTGACCCGCGAAGCTGTTCACGGTGAAGACCAGCGCGATCACCGTCGGCGGCAGCGCCCCGAGGTCGACGAAGATCGTCTCGTCGTCGCCCTCGCCAGCCCCGGTGAGGTTGTCGCCGGAGTGCCGCACAGCGCCCTTCGCGCCCTTCTTGGACATGAACCAGACGCGGTCGACGTCCTTGCCGTGCGCGTCGTAGAGGATGCAGGACGCGTCCAGGTCGATGTCCTTGCCCTGGGCGGCCGGATCCCAGCCGAGCGCCATCCGGACCCTGGTCAGCGGCGGAGCGCCCGTCTTCACCAGTGAGACGGCCTCGCCCTTGCGCAGCGACACGCGTCCCTTGTCGAGGTTGACCCCGGCGGCCGGCGGCCCCCAGGCCTTGTTCATGGCCGGCGGACCGGGCGGCGGGCCCCACTGGCCCCCGGCGGGCGGTCCCCCGGGCTGTCCGGGCTGCGGCGCGCCCCAGGCAGGGTTCACCGGCGCCCCGGCTGGAGGTGCCCACTGCTGCCCCGACTGGCCGGCCCACTGGCCCGACTGCGCCCCGGGCGGGGGCGGCGGCGCGGCCCACTGGTCCGGCTGGCCGGGCGGCGGGCCCCACTGCGGCGGGCCCTGCGGCTGCGCGTGACCCCCCGGCGGCGGCTGCGGCGCCCGCGGCGGCTGTTGCCCGTACTGCGGCTGGCCCGCCGGCGGGGGACCCCACTGCGGCGACGCGGGTGGCTGGCCCTGGGCCGGTCCGCCAGGAGGCGGCCCAGTGGCCGCGCCGCGCGACGGCGGGGAGGCGGGGGTCGGCGGCTGGTCCGGCCGGACCAGCTGGGTCGGAGCCTCGTAGTCGCCCTCCCCCCACCTTCCTGGCCCGCCCGCCGGGGTGGGCGGCGCCGCCGGCGCGCTTGGGCGCGTCAGAGGCTGCGGCGGCGGGGGCGTGCGTACCGGGGCCGGCGGCGCGACCGGAGCCTGCGGGGCGGCCGCGGGGGCGTCGCCGTCGACGCTGATGCCGAAGTCGGTGGCGATACCCGCGAGCCCGGAGGCATAGCCCTGGCCGACCGCGCGCACCTTCCAACTGCCCGCGCGCCGGTAGAGCTCGACCATGATGAGGGCGGTCTCGGTCCGCAGGTCCGACGGGTCGAAGCGGGCGATCTCGGCACCGCCCTGGCTGGCACGAACCGCGACGCTCAGCCCGTTCACCGCCGCGAATGTCGCCGGCCCGGAGCCGTCCAGGCTGCCAGTCACGACCACCTTGTCGACGTCCGGGGGCACCGCCTGCAGCGAGAACTCCAGCGTCGACGGTGGCCGCAGCCGTACGCCAGGGCCGGTGGGCTGGTTGTAGAAGACGAAGTCGGCGTCCGAGCGAACCCGGCCGGACGCGGTGACGAGCAGCGCGGCGATGTCCAGCGGCGTCGACGAGGAGATCTCCACTCGCACGTCCGGCGTCGGCAGCGGCGCGTTCGCCCCCTTGCTCAGCACCCCAGCCATGGTTGCCTCCGTCTCGCCTGCACTCCCCCGGCCAACGCGACCAGCGGCCTCGATCGTTCCAGATGCCGCCCACACCGCGACAGCGCCCACCGCCCAATTGCGCCTCAGCGTGCCGCACAACCCCACCCGGCCTCAACGAATGTCGCCAGACAGACCGTTCAACGCCGGACCACGGAACCGCTTCGCCTGGTAGTGCCGCCTCAGCAGGGTTCACCCATTCCGGCGTCCCCTGATCACCTTTTCGGCCCTCCGATGGTCGTGACCGGGTCTGTTTCATAGCCACCAGAGGGCGAAAACAGCGATCAAGGCGACCGGAGGACCTTGGCGGTCACGGCACTCGCCAGACGCTGCCCCCTCGCCAGTACCGCGCCCTACCCGGCACGGCCGCGTCCACACTCGGGCCGCCCGGCGGCTGACGGATCGGGCGCCCGGCGCCCGACCGTAGGATCAGGCTCGTGGACGTACGCGCCGCGGTCGAACGGCACCTGGTGGCCACGTTCGGGCCGATCACCGGCCGCGCCGGGGTCACGTTCCTGGGTGCCGACCCCATCGACGTGCTGCGGTTCGGCCCTCAGCCGGATGGCTTCTTCCGGTATGCGACGGTCGGCATGTCCGCGGAGCCGATGAGCGACCCGACGGCGGCCGTGCGCGACCCCGCCGGCCCGCGCGCCGAGCTGGTTCTCTCCCTGCGGACGCCGCGCGACAGCGTGGTGCGCCGGCTGGCGGTGCTGGCCGCGATCCCCGCGATCGAGGGCGTGCCAGTCGTCGCCGGCTCCGGTCTCGACCTCGGCGAACCGCTCTGGGACGACGCCCGCTTCCACGCGGTGCTGGTCGGTGAGCCGGGCGGCCTGGTACCGGACCTGCCGACCACCGACCTCACCGGCCCCGCGAGCTCGACCAGGCCCGCAAGCTCGACTGGCCCCTCAGGCCTCGCCAACCCCGCAGGTTCGGGCAGCCCCGCGGGCCTCGCTGACCCCGGGGAGTCAGGCGGCCCCGCCAGCCCGGACGACCCCGGAGCCTCGGCTGGAGAGCCGGCGTCGGTCCGCTTCCTGCCGCTGTTCCCGATGACGCCGAACGAGTCCGCGTTCAAGCGGGTCCACGGCGCCGGCGCCCTGCGGGAACGCTGGCTGGCCGACGAGCTGGACCTGCGCGACCCCACCCGCCGCGAGGCCCGCCTGACCTGAGCAGATGTGAGCTCAGCTGGTGGGTGGGGCGAGGAGGCGTAGGGCGCCGGGGCGGACGAGGATCTCGGCTGGGAGGTCCGCGACCGGGTCGCCGTCCGCGTAGACCTGGAAGGGCCGGTCGGCGTCCACTGTCAGCCGGGCGGCCCGGCGCACGGTTACGTGCTTCGTGTCGACGTGCCGGCCCGAGAAGACCCGGGGAAACAGGGCCAGCAGGGTGAGCCGGCCGCAGCGGTGGATGAAGATCACTTCTAGCTTGCCGTCGGCGATGTCGGCGTCCGGGGCCATCCGCATCCCACCGCCGTAGTAGGCGGCGTTCGCGGCGCCCACCGTCCAGCCGACGATCTGTTCGGGCTCGCCGCCGTCGACGCTGACGGTGAACCTCACCGGGCGCCACGACACCATCGAGCGCAGGACCGCATACGTGTACACGCTCTGCCCGCGCAGCCAGCGCGTCCGGTTCGCCAGCGCGTTGACCTCGGAGTCGAAGCCGAGGCTCGCGATGCCGATGAACGGGGTGCCGCCCGCCTCCGGCAGGTCGACGCGACGCTCGACCGCCGTGGCGAGCGCCGTCGCGGCGGCCACGGGGTCACGGCCGATGCCGAGGCCCCGAGCGAAGTCGTTGCCGCGGCCGCCGGGCAGCACCGCCAGGACGCCCCCGGCAGCCGCGGTAGCCCCCGCGACCCGGCCGACCAGCCCGTCCCCGCCGAGCGCGACCGCGACCTGCCCGGCGGCGGCCGCGGCAGCGGCCAGCTCGTCGGCGTGCGCGATGTCCCTGGTCGGGGACACCTCGACGTCGGTGGCCCAGCCGCGCAGCGCCGCCTCGACGGCGGGCAGCACCTTCCCGGCGCGGCCGTGGCCGGCGCTCGGGTTCACGATCACCCGGAGCCGGTCGAGCTGGACCGGCGCGTCCTCTGGTACGGCCGGGACCGCCGGTGCGGGGTCCGCGGTTTCGGTCATGGCGGCCGATCGCCTCTCGCTCGGGTTCGCCTCGGGCGACGCCCGGGTGTGCCAGAGCCTACGAGCAGACGGGACGGGGACGCCGATGGGATCGCGGCCCGTCCGGAGGGCTCAGGCCGCCGAGGAGGCCATTCTCGTTCCCAGCCGATCGGTGGGCGCGCCGAACATCAGGCGGTCGGTCAGCGTCTGTTGGTCACCCAGGTCCGCCAGCACGAGGTGCTCCAGCAGCAGCAGCGCGGCGTCCGCGGGCCAGAGCAGCACCCACAGCCAGACGCCGCCGGCCTCACCGACGAAGGCGGCCCGGTCCGGCGGTGACCGCACCGGCCACAGCGCGGTCGGATGCCCGGCCGCCTCGACCTTCGCCTCCGGCAGCGTGTCGAGCTGGTTGGGGTCGGGCCCGGCGATCCCGGCGAACCGGGCGCCGAGACCGGTGCCCGGCGACTCGGCCACCAGCAGCATGTCGGCGGGGCCGCCGACCGGCGACGGCCCGGCCGTGGCCAGTGCGGTCGCCCGGGCACCGGTCCGGTCGTCTCCGGCCCAGCCGACGCCTCCGACGGTCCAGTGCACCGGCATCGGCGTCGGCACCCAGACGGGCACGGCGGCCGAGCTGGCGAGCTGGCGCAGAGCCTCCTCCGGTGCCGCCGTCGCCTCGCGCCAGGGAGCGACGGCTGCGTGCACGTCACACCGCCATTGGTCGCTCCGCACGTCGGGCGGCCTTAGCTGGCCGAGGCAGCGGGGACAGGCGGGTTCGCTTGTCACCTGGCTCCTCCCGAATTTCTCCTCAAGTATCCCGGGACCACCTACAGTGGGTTACGTCCCGCCCTCAAGGTGTTGCCACCGCCCGGCCTCGACAAACCGACGACCACGGTTTGGGACCGCGCAATTCGGGGGGAGGCGGTCCGGAGGCTCAGGCCTCGGCCGGGACCGGACGGCCCGGCTGTTCGCCGCCGCGCGCCTCGCCGTAGGACCGCTTCGGGACCATCACCTTGCGCCGGTAGACGCAGACGACCACGCCGTCCTGGTTGTAACCGCGGGTCTCGACGGTGACGATGCCCCGGTCGTCCTTGCTCTTCGACTCGACCTTGTCCAGGACGGTGGACTCGCCGTAGATCGTGTCGCCGTGGAAGACCGGCTTGACGTGACGCAGCGACTCGACCTCGAGGTTGGCGATCGCCTTGCCGGACACGTCGGCCACCGACATGCCCAACAGCAGCGAGTAGACGTAGTTGCCGACGACGACGTTCCGCTTGAACTGGGTCGTCTCCTCGGCGTAGTGCGCGTCGAGGTGCAGCGGATGGTGGTTCATCGTGAGCAGGCAGAACAGATGGTCGTCGTACTCCGTGACCGTCTTGCCTGGCCAGTGCTTGTAGACGGCACCGACCTCGAACTCCTCGTAATACCGGCCGAACTGCATGCGCCCTCCCCTGACCAGACGTTCCGGGACGAGCCGGTCTGGCCACGGGCCACCGACCGCTCGTACGGGGGGAGCGTAGGCGGCGGCGCGACCCCCGCGCAGGCGTTCGCGGGCAACATCACTACCGCGCGACTCTCGAACTGTCACGCATCCGGCTGAACATCGCCCCAGCCAACGGCCGGGCGCCGCACGTGCACCACGAACAAGGGCCGTCGGCACGAGGGGCTTCCTCGTACCGACGGCCCCTGCCGACGCGGCCAGGCGTCCTAGTGAGCGTGGGGCGGCGTCGCGGCCAGCCCACGGGACGGCGACAGGTTGAGCGACCGGCCGGCGAGCCCACGGGAGCGGTGGCCGAGCCGGTCGGCGACCGTTCGCAGCTGCTTGCTGGCCTCGCAGTCCGGGTCGGACACGACGAGCGGCACGCCGGCGTCGCCGCCCTCGCGCAGCCGCACGTCCAGCGGGATCTGCGCCAGCAGCGGGACCTCGTGGCCGAGCACCGTGGTCAGCCGCTCGGCGACCGCGGCGCCGCCGCCGGCCCCGAACAGGTCGATCCGCTCGTCACAGTGCGGGCAGGGCAGGTAGGCCATGTTCTCGAGGACACCGACCACGTTCTGTCGGGTCTGGGCGGCGATCGTGCCGGCCCGCTCGGCGACCTCCGTGGCCGCGACCTGCGGGGTCGTGACGATCAGCAGCTCCGACGACGGGACCAGCTGCGCCAGCGAGATGGCGATGTCGCCGGTGCCGGGCGGCAGGTCGAGCAGCAGGACGTCGAGATCGCCCCAGAACACGTCGGAGAGGAACTGCTCCAGCGCACGGTGCAGCATCGGCCCGCGCCAGGTCACCGGGGCGTTGCCTCGGGTGAACATGCCCGTGGAGATCACCTTCACGCCGTGCGCCTGCGGCGGCATGATCATCTTGTCGACCTGCGTCGGCCCCCGGTCGATGCCGAACATCCGGGGCACCGAGTGCCCGTAGATGTCCGCGTCCAGGACGCCGACCTTCAGGCCCGACTGGGCCATCGCGACGGCCACGTTGACGGTGACCGACGACTTTCCTACGCCGCCCTTACCGCTGGCCACGCCGTAGACGCGCGTCAGCGAACCGGGCTGCGCGAACGGGATCACTCGCACCGGGGCGCCGCCGCGCAGCTTCTCGTGCAGGCCCGACCGCTGCTCGTCGCTCATCACGGACAGCACGACGCGGACGTCGGTGACCCCCGCGACGCCGCGGACGGCGCGGTCGACCCGGTTGGTGATCTCGTCCCGCATCGGGCAGCCGGACACCGTGAGCAGAACCACGACGTCGACCGACCCGTCACCACGGACCTGGATGGCCTCGACCATGTCCAGCTCGGTGATCGGCTTGCCGATCTCGGGGTCGAGCACGGTGGACAGCGCCGCCTGGACGGCGTCCTGGGTTGGCTTCGCCGAACCAGGAAGGACCCCGGCGTCGGATGAGGAAGTGGGAGCTGACAACGGAACCTCGGCCGTCTGGCTGCCGCCGAAGGGCGGTAGCGGCGGTTGTCGATCGAACTGGAGACCCGATCGAGCGGACATCAGGACGCTGTCGGGTGGTGGTGCCCGGGGGTAATGCCGGGCGGCACGCCGACGACGGCGTCTCGGAACTCCACCATAGCCCGCCGTGGCGGCCATGCGGGCCGCCGTCGAGGCCGGGACGACGCCCGTCACCCTGCCCGGCAGGCGTTCCCGCGTCGGGCGGCGCGACTGGCCCTGGACTGTGGCGCCGCCCGCCCGCCCGCGTCGGCCGGCATGCCCGGCCGCACCGGACGTACCCTGATCGAGTGTGCCTGCCCGGGTCGATGACGATGCCCCCGCGCGCGGCCCAGCGCCGCCGCCGGTCCGTCACGCCCGCGCTCGCGCCGGTCACCAAACCTCGGGCAGCCTGGCCGGGCGCCCCGGGGTCGAGCCTCGCGCGGCCAGAAGGTTCGAGCTAGCCCCATGCTCACCCAGCCAACGTCCTTGCCCGAGGCCACCAACTCCTCGGGCGTCGAGAACGAGACCACCCAGAACGAGTCAGCCACCGACGAGGCGGGCGTGCCGGAGGTCGCGAGCGACCGGGTCGACTCCAGGGGAATGCGCGCCTGGCGGAACCTGCTGCGCGCGCACGCCCAGGTCACCAGGGTGCTCGAGGCCGAGCTGGAGGAGGCGCACGGCCTCCCGCTCGCGTCCTACGACGTCCTGGTCCAGCTGGCCGAGACCCCGGACGGCGCGCTGCGGATGAGCGAGCTCGCCGACGCGGTGCTGCTGTCACGCAGCGGACTGACGCGACTGGTCGACCGTCTCGTCAAGGAGGGCCTGGTCGAGCGCCGGTCCTGCCCGTCCGACCTGCGCGGCACGCTGGCCGTGCTGACGCCAGCCGGGCTGGCCAGGCTGCGCGATGCGTCCGGGACCCATCTGCGCGGGGTCGCGCGCAACGTGCTGTCGCGCTACTCCCCGGCCGAGCTCGAGCTGCTCGGCGACCTGCTCGGCCGGCTGGCCACCGGCGACGAGGCGGGCGGCTGCGGCGAGACGGCCAGCGCAACGGGCTGCGGCCAGACCGCGTAGCGGCGGTGGCCGCCCAGCCCTCCGGCTCAGGTCGCGTCGGTGTCCCAGGGGATGTCGGCGGCCTCCGGCTGGCTCGGGCTCGCCTTCGTGGTGGCCTTGGCGCCGTTGTTCTTCGACAGCGACGTGGCGCCGCCGGGGCTCCGGTCCTTCGTCAGCAGCGGACCCGACGGGGTGTCGTCGCCGAAGAGGTCGAGCTTGCCGTGCTTGTCGAGGATCGACGGGAAGAGCGCGTCGTCGTCGTCCTCCAGCAGGGCCTTGCGGACGAACGTCTTCGGGTGCAGGTCCCGGATGTCCAGATCGGCGTACTCCGGGCCCAGCTCCGCCCGCAGGTCGTTGGTCACCCCGGTCGCCATCTGCCGGAGCTGTCGAATCAGCCTGCCGGCATCGCGCGCCACCCTGGGAAGCTTGTCCGGACCGAAGACGAACAGTCCGATCACCAGCAGGACAGCGATTTCACCCCATCCAAGCCCGTTGAACACCGGCCGAGCGTACCTCTGCCACCCTCGCCCGCGAAGGCCCCGCACATGACGCTCTGGTAAGGGTCTCGATTCATTTCCAGGTCCAGCCCGGGCCAGCCGCCGGCCGACGGCGGTGCCGGGGCGGGGCCGACCGGGGCTCAGGCCTGCTGCTCGGCCAGGGTGACCTGCGTGGTGGCGGTGTGGCCGGCCCGGACGTAGCTGACGCTCAGCCGGTCGCCGACGTGGTGCAGCCGGGCCGTCTCCAGCAGCTGGTCCGCGGTCGTGACCGCCTGGCCGTCGATCTTCGTCACCACGTCGCCGACCCGCAGGCCCGCCGACGCGGCCGGGCCACCCTGGTCGAGGTCGCGGATCAGCGCGCCCGGCACCCGGCCACTGCTGGCCGCGGCCGCCGCCGTGACGGTGTCGGCCGACACACCCAGGTATGGGTGGGTCGCATGCCCCGTCTGGATGATCTCCTGGGCGATCGACCGGGCGTAGTCGATCGGGATCGCGAAGCCCACGCCGATGTTGCCGGTCTGCCCGTCCGCGCCGCCGGGAGCACCCGGAACCGCGCCGATCGCGGTGTTGATGCCGATCACCTGGCCGAGCGCGTCCAGCAGCGGGCCGCCCGAGCTGCCCGGGTTGATCGCCGCGTCGGTCTGGATCGCGCCGGCGAGAACCGTCGTCGCCCCGCCGGCGACCGGCTCCGTCGGGCTGCGGTCCAGCGCGCTCACGATGCCCGTGGTGACCGTGCCGGACAGGCCGAGCGGGGCGCCGATCGCGATCACCGGGTCGCCGACCCGCAGCGGCGCCGACTGTCCGAGCGTCGCGGCCGGCAGCGAGGCGCCCGAATCGATCTTGATCACGGCGAGGTCGGTCTTCGGGTCCTGACCGACGAGGTGCGCCGGCAGTTGGGTGACGTCCTGGTAGCGGCTGATGACGATCTTGTCGCCGCTGGTCGCGGACGCGATGACGTGCGCGTTGGTGAGGATGTAGCCGTCCGAGCGGATGATCACTCCGGCGCCGGTGCTGCCGTCGTGGCCCTGTACCTCGACGGTGACGACCGACGGCAGCGCCTTCGCGGCCACGTCGGCCACCGACCCGGCACCGGTCACGGGCACGGTCGCACTGACGATCATCCCTGCGCCACCGGAGCCGGCGTCGTGGGGCGCTAGCCAGGCGGCGAACCCGCCACCGACCAGGCCGCCCAGCACCCCTGCCGTGACCGCGGCCGCGGCGAGTGCCCGTCCGCTGAACCGTCGCCGGCGCCCGTCGCCCGCGGCGGCGGGCTGTGTCTCGTCCCGATCAGCTGGCTCGACACGCTCGACCCGGGTACCGCCGGCCGGGACGCCGCGAGACGGCCGTCCAGCCACGGCCGGTTCCGACGGCGGCCGCCGGTGCTGGTGCTGATGTGCGGGGCGCTCAGTGGGCGGCGCGACGGGCGGCCGAGGCGTCTGGGCCCGTGCCGCCGGCTGGTCGCGACCAGCCGAACCACCGCCGGCCACCGCCGGCGTCCACGGCGTCGTCTCCCCCGGCTGCGGCGGGATCGGCTGTGCCCGCGATCTCGACGTGGCGGCACCGGGCTCGGGGCTCCTGGGCGGAGCGGGCTTCGCCGCGGACGGCTGGCGCGCGTCGGTCACCTGGCCGGCCGCGTCCCGCCCGGCCGGCTCGTCCTTCGTGTCCGCCGGCGACCCAGCCTTCACAGGCGGACCAGCTTTCGCGGGCGTCCCAGCCTTGGTGCTGGACCCGTCCTGCGCGGCCGGCCCGGCCTGCGCGGTCGACCCGGCCTGCGCGGTCGACCCGGCCTGCGCGGTCGATCCGGCCTGTGCCGTCGTCCCAGACGGGGTCGGCCCAGACGACGCCGGCGACGCGGCCGGCGCCGACTGCTCGGTCGACGCAGGGGCCTGGGCGCTCGGCGTCGGCTCCGCGGGCGTCTGGCGGTACCAGGGAGGCCGCTGCGGCCGCGGCGGCCGACCCGACGGCTCGTTGTCCGACGGTTGTTCTGCGGCTGTCTCGGCGGGGTCGTCCCGCTCGTCGGGCTGCGCCACCGTCGGTACACCCCGCGACGCCGGGGCGGCGGGCTCGACCGGGGCAGGCGTGGCGTCCGCCTCCAACCGGCGGGGACGCGCCGGTGCCGCGGGCTTGTGGGTCTCGGGCTTGGGACCTTCCGGCTTACCGGTCTCAGGCCTGCGGCTCTCGGGGGTGGGCGGGTCGACGGCGGCGGCCGGCTTCGCGCCAAGGCCGAGCGGGTCGGCCGGGTCGAGGTCGGGCTCGCCGGACCCCTGCGAACCGGTCGTGGCCGGGCCGGACGTCAGGGCGGGGCTGGGCGTCCGGGCCGCGGGGCGAGCGCCGGAGCCACGGGGGCCAAGCGGGTCGGGCCGGCCGGACAGGTCTACCGCCCGCACCGCCCCCGCGAGCGCCTGGGCACGTTGCGCGGCGACCCGGCCCAGCGCGTTCGTCGCGGCGGCATCGCTGCCCACAGGCTCGCCGTCGGTCACGCCCACGCGCCCTCCGATCACGCCCACGCCGCTCGGAGAACTCCCGATCCCCTGGGCCGGCCCGCCCAGGACGGCGTGTGCGGAATACACGGTAAGGCCTGTTCGTGAACTCCCCCACAGCGCCTGGACAGCCGACCCACATCGGGAGGCCGACTGATCCGGTGTAGGGCACACCGTGACAAAAGCGCGCCCCGAGCGTCATCTGCCGGTAACGCCCGGCCGGATCTCAGCGCCGCAGCGCATAGGAGACGGGCGCGATCTGCGGCGTCGCCCGACCGCCGTTGGCCACCGGTTGCTGGCTGGCTGGGGCGGACGGCCGCACGTTCGACGAGCTGCCGCCGGCCACGCTCGCGTGGTCCGACGCGGCGGCGCCGGTCACCGTGAGCACCATCAGCGCCGCCGAGCTGATCAGTGTCCGGCGGACCCGGGACCGCCGAGCCGGCCGGACCAGGCCGACACCGAGCAGCGGCGTCCGCCCCGGGCGCACGATCCCACTGGCCGGCGCCGTGCGGTCGCCCCGTCCCGGCGGGCCAACCAGGACCAGGCGCTGACGCGGCGACGGCCCGAACGCGACGGCGTGCGCCGGGCCTGCCACCGGCACCCGCGGCTGCGTCAGCACGGCGGCATGCCTACCGGCGACCAACGCGAGATCGTCGGTACCGCGGCTCTCGGCCGGCTCGGCGCTCGGTAGACCGACGCCGAGCCCGCGCAGCCGATCGGCCAGCTGGTCCGGCAGGGCCGGATCCCACAGGCCGGCGAGCCGCTGCTTCATCCTGCGGTACTCGGCCACCTGCCGCCGGCAGGTCGGGCAGTGCGCCAGATGGGCCAGCGCCCGGTCTCGATCGTCGTGCCGCAGCTGGCCGTCCACGAGCGGGCAGAGCCGCTCGCCGAGGTGTCCCGTCACGCCCGGCTCTCCGCGCCGACCTCGACGCCGGCGTTGACCGCGGCGCGACGCCGGCGGCCTCGGGGCCGCGCTCCCCCTTCCCGGCTGCTGGGCACCGGGGATGGGTCGGGGGTCACCTCTGCCGACGCCAGCAGCGCCACCGGGTCCGGCAGCTGGGCCGGCACGGCGGCGATGGCGTCCTCGTCGATGTCGACGGCCCGCGACTCACGCGGGGCACGGTCCGCGAGCGCCGCCCGCAGCATGGCCCGCCCGCGCGAGATCCGGCTGCGCACGGTTCCGAGCTTGACGCCCAACGTCTGCGCGATCTCCTCGTAGGACAGCTGCTCGATGTCACACAGCACGACGGCGGCCCGGAAGTCCGGCGGCAGGGCGGCAAGGGCTGCCTCGATGTCCGCGTCCAGATGTGCCTCGGCGTAGACGGCCTCCGGGCTCGCCTCGCGGCCGGCCAGCCGCTCGGTGTCCTCCGGCAGCGCGTCGAACCGGATCTTCTGCTGCCGGCGCATCCGGTCCAGGAAGAGGTTCGTGGTGATCCGGTGCAGCCAGCCCTCGAAGGTGCCGGGTGTGTAGTCGGCGAGCGAGCGGAAGACCCGGACGAAGACGTCCTGGGTGAGGTCCTCCGCGTCGTGCGCGTTGCCGGTCAGCCGGTAGGCCAGCCGATAGACCCGGTTGCCGTGCTCGCGCACGACGTCATCCCAGGACGGCGGCACCCAGGCCGTCGCCTCCTGCGCCGACGCGACCATAGGCTGGGCCGCCTGGGTGGACGACGTGGCGTCCAGTCCAGTCACGGTGGCCTCTCGATCGATCCGGGACGATGACCGTACTCGACGGCCCGGCCACGGCGCGGCAATTCCCGCTGCGGACACGAGTGCTTCTCCCCTCGTCCAGCTAGAACGACACGTTGGCGGCGCTGGGCCCGACTCGACACGACATCTGTTGACGGGAGCAACGCGCCTTCGTACGGCGCCGTTCCCGTAGGCTGCGCTTGTCATGCCGGACACCGACATCGGCGCACAAGATCGAGCCGCCGCCTTCGCCGAGGGCTTCCTGTTGGAAGACCCGATTCTTCGTGCTGCCCGCGCCCGCGCCGAGGAGGTCGGGATTCTCCCGATCAGTCCCGGAGCCGGAGCGGTGCTGCGATTCCTCGCCGCCTCCGTGGGCGCGCGTGCCGTCGTCGAGATCGGTACCGGGACGGGTGTCTCGGGTACCTGGCTGCTGCGGGGCATGCGGCCGGACGGCACGCTGACCACGATCGACGTCGAGGCCGAGCATCTGCGCCTGGCCCGGCGCACCTACGCGGACGCCGGGATGGCGCCCAACCGGAGCCGGCTGATCACCGGCCGCGGGCTGGACGTGCTTCCCCGCCTCACCGACGGGGCCTATGACCTGGTGTTCTGTGACGCCGACCGGCGCGAGGGCACCGAGTACCTCATCCAGGCACTGCGGCTGCTGCGCCCGGGTGGAGTGGTGGCGTTCGCCGGCATCCTGATCGACGGCCTGGCCGCCGACCCGGCGGTGCGCAACCCGGAGATCATGGCCATCCGCGAGCTGGCGACCGCTGTGCGCGACGACGCCCGTCTGACGCCGATGTTGCTGAACTCCGGCGACGGACTGTTGGTTGCCGCCGTCGCGAAGTCCTATCCGGTCGGATAGCTTGCCCGGGCGGGCCGGCGGTGGTGCGGTCATGCGTTCACCTCACCCCCGGCGCCTTACGGTCACCTGAAGCGCGGGTAAGGCTGTCGGATTTCCGACATACGATCCGAATGACCCGTTCGCCGCGGGCCGCCCGGGCGAGATGACACCGCTCATAACCGGACCGGCGGCCTGGTCACCGGACAGTACGCGGCAATTCCAAGGGGACGATCATGTCTGGCAGCCGGCGGTCGGAGCGGGACCGGGGCAGCGGAAACGCCTCTATGGCGGTCTTTCTAGTCGCCGTTGCCGTCGTCGCCTGCCTCGCCGGTTACGGCGTCCGCAAGGTCACGCTGAGCAATGACGACTCGGGCACCTCGACGCCCACGGCCGCCAGCACCGCGACCCCCACGACCCCCACGGCCCCCAGCGCCCTCACCGGCCTAAACGCGGAGGTCGTCGCGATCAAGCTGGCTGCCACCGGTCTGCCGCTGAGGACAGTCAGGGTATACACCGCCGACAGCGACCCGAACCAGCTGTTCGGCAAGCCCGGCGGCTACACCAGCAAAATCGAGTTCGCCGACGCGCGGACCGGCGTCAACCTGAACGGAGTCACCAACCAGGACCCGGTCGAGATCGGCGGCAGCATCGAGGTGTTCGCCAACGCGGCCAACGCTGACGCCCGCCTCCAGCAGCTGCGCCAGATCAGCGCCGCCGGCGGGCAGCTGACCCAGGAGGTCGACTTCCGACAGGACGGTGTGGTTCTGCGGCTCTCCAGATACCTGGCCCAGACCCAGACGCAGGCCTACGGGACGGCGCTCACCGCCCTCGCCAAGCCGCCTCCCGCCGCCTGACCCTCTCGCCCTGCGCTAGTCGTCGCCGTGCGGCGACCGCGATCGGTGGAAGATCCCGGCCTTCTCGGGGTGTAGCCGCGGCGGCTGGTATTCCTGCTCGGCCGGCTCCGGCCCGGACTCCGCCGTGGGACGCGGCAGGGCGGCGACGTGCTTGCGGGCCCAGCGCAGGCTGTCGTGGTCGGTGATGACCTGCCGCCAGCCGGCGAGGGCCTCCTCGACCACGGGCAGGTCCGCGACAGCCAGAATCTCCACCCTCAGCTCGTCGACCCCGGCCTGATGCACGTTGTAGTGGTCGAACACGGGCGCGAGCAGCCCACCGCCGGGATGCGGCTCACGAACCGCGTACAGCTCCCGGGTCCGCGCGACCCAGCTCAGCCGGAAGGTCGACGCCGCATCGGTGTGGTCGGTCCAGCCGGCGCCGAAGGAGACCTCCTCGGACTCCTGACGCTCTGGGTCGGCCGCGTAGAAGTCACGGATGTTCACGAACCAGGCGTTCCCACCCGGCCCGCCACCCAACCAGGCACGATCGACCAGGCCGGCGGGCCAACAGGCCCGGCCCCGTCGGGACGTCCGGCGGCCCTGGTCAGGACCCGGCGGCCTCCCCGGCCAGCGTGGGGTCGGCGGTCAGCCAGCGCAGCAGAGTGCGGACGCCCCAGCCGGTGCCGCCGCGGGTGATCTCGGCGTCGTCGGCGTCCGACCGGGCGGTGCCGGCGATGTCCAGGTGGGCCCACGGCAGGCCGGCGGTGAACTCACGCAGGAAGAGCGCGGCCGCGATCGACCCGCCGCCGACGTTGAGGGCCGAGCCCATGTTGGCCAGATCCGCGACCGTCGACTCGAGCGCCGGGCGGTACTCCTCCACCAGTGGCAGCCGCCAGACCCGCTCGCCGGCCCGCTCCGCCGCGGCGGTCAGCTCACCGGCCAGCGCGTCGTCGCTCGCGAACAGCCCGGCCGTCCGCCGGCCGAGCGCGATCGAGACCGCTCCGGTCAGGGTCGCGAGGTCGACGAGCACCTCGGCGCCGAGCGCTCCGGCGGCGTAGGCAAGCCCGTCGGCGAGCACCAGCCGGCCCTCCGCGTCGGTGTTGAGCACCTCGACCGTCGTCCCGCCCCAGCAGCTGATGACGTCGCCCGGCCGGATGGCCGCGCCGCCGATCATGTTCTCGGCGATGCAGAGCAGGCCGGTGACCTTGCCGGGGGCGCCCAGCTCCGGCAGCGCGACCATGGTCGCGAGCACGGCCGCCGCGCCGGACATGTCGGTCTTCATGCTGGTCATCGACCCGGGGGGCTTGAGCGAGAGGCCACCGGAGTCGAAGGTGATCCCCTTGCCGACGAGCACCCGGTGTCGGGCGGCCGGGCCGTCCTCGGCCGGCGGGCCCTGGTAGCGCAGCTCGACCAGATACGGCGGCCGGGACGAGCCGCCACCGACGTGCGTCAACCCGCCGAACCCACCGGCGGCGAGCTCCTTGGCGTCCAGCAGCGTCGCGTCGAGCCCGGCGGCGCGGGCCGCCGCCGTCGCCCGTCGCGCGAGCCATTCCGGGGACTTGACCAGGCTGGGGGTGTTGATCAGGTCTCGGGCGGTCAACACGGCGCGCGCGAGCACCGACGCCCGGCGGACCGCCTCGGTGGCCTCGGCCAGCTCGGTCGACGTCAGCGCACCCGAGTACCAGACGATGACCTCGTCGAAGCCCGGGCCGCCGGCCGCGGCAGGCACGCTCTCGGCCGCGGCCGGCGGGAGCTCGTCGGTCTCGCCAGCGGGCTCGGCCGCGCCGTCGGCGTCGCGTTCGGCACCAGCCAGGTCGGTCGCGCCGGTGGAGAGGTCACCCGCCTCGACGTCCGCCGCGCCGCGCTCGGCGCTGTCCGCGTGGTCGCCGTCCGCGTGTTCGCTGTCCGGGTCCAGGTCGTCCGTCGGGATGGGCTCACCCGGGCCCTTGGGCTGCTTGTAGGCGGCAAGGGCCAGACCCTCGGTGAGCGCGGCGAGCTGCGCCGGCTCCGGGTCGGCGACCAGGGCCAACCGGTCGCCGCCGCCCGCCCTGCGGGCGAGGGCGGCCCCGGCGGTCCGCCACTCCCCGACGCCGCCGGCGCCCGCGCCGACCAGCAGCAGCCGGGTCGGCGCCTCGGCTCGGGCGAGTGGGACCACCAGCACCGAGCCGGCATCGCCACCGACGTTGTGCGCGGTCAGCAGCGCGTCGAGATCGAGGCCCAGGTCGGCGCAGGCTCCGGCGGCTGCCGGGCTGACGACGCCCACGGTGGTACCGGCCGGGGTGGCGCCGTTCTGGTCGCCCTCCGCCGGGCTGCCGGCGGCGGCCACGGCGACAGCCCCGTCGGCCGTGTCGGCCTGGGCAGACGACAGGACGACCACTGCGAGCACGGACGATTCCGGCGCGGCCGGCCCGCCGGGCCGTAGGGTGACGACCGGGACGCGCCCACTCCCGGACTCCGTACGGATGGAGATAGCCACACCTTCCCAGACCCAGAGCGAGGCGGCGGGCGACCGAGGAGCACGACGACGTGCCCACCCGCACGGTCAGCCGCGACGGCCTGCGGCGTCAACACCGAAGCGCCCAGGTCGAGGCTCGCTCGACGCCGGGCGTCCTGAACTGTCCTGGGAACGGGTCCCAGGGTCATACGGCGGGGCACCCGGCCGCCCACCCTCGGGCGGCGAACCGGGTCGACCCGCGCTAGCCGACCGCGGTCTTGAGGGCGTCGCCCAGCGCGCTCGCCTCGTCGGCGGTGAGCTCGACAACGAGCCGGCCGCCGCCCTCGAGCGGGACGCGCATCACGATCCCCCGCCCTTCCTTGGTGACCTCGAGCGGACCGTCACCCGTCCGCGGCTTCATGGCCGCCATCGGTGCACCTCTTCCTGCCGTCGGACCTACGTCTGCCGACGATTATCCCGTAGTCAGGGCAGCAAACCGAAACACGGCCCTCCGCAGAACCACAACGGTCGGCGGCCGATGTTGTCGGGCCCTAGTCGGCGCGACATGTCGGGCGCTGGGCGCCCTCCCCACGCTCACCGCACCACGGAGCGGAAATCGGCGGCCGAACCGACCGAGGTCGGGTTCATGGGCCGCTCGGACCGGCCGGCGGGGCGTTCTGAGCCCGCACCGCACCGGTCACCCGCCCGGTCCGGGGAATTCGCGGCCTATCCGTCGAGGCCGGACCACGGAGACTGGCCGTCCGTGGGCGTCACGGGCGAGGCGCCGGGTGCCGCGCCTTCGGCGCCGCCGGCCGGGCCCTGCGTAGCGTCGGCGTGCGCGAACGTGGCGAGCCGGACCAGCTCGTCGTCGCGACGGGCCAGCTCCTCGTCCCGCCAGGCCAGCTCGCCGGCCAGCCGGGCGAGCAGCGCGTCCACCTCGGCCATCCGATAGCCACGGAAGGCGAGGTTGAGCCGGATACCGCCGACCTCGCGCGCGCCGACCGGGCCGTCCGCGGGCAGACCGGTTGGCGCCGCGTCCGGCGGGGCCGGGGCCATCCGGTCGAACCAGCCGACGGCCAGCGCCGCGACGACGAACACCAGCGCGGCGACGACGAGGATCTCGATAGCGAGCACCACGCCCCGATCGTACGGTCGGGCCCATAGTGGCCACCCCGTCGGGCATCCCCTGCCTACCCGGACAGCGCCGAAATCGGGCGAAGACACCCGTCGCCGGTCGGAACCCGGACCGACGGCGCCAGCCCCGCGCCGGGTCCTCCGCAGGCGGAACGCCGCGCCCGTCGACGTCTGGCAGGCTCGCAGTCGTGCCGCACGACGTCGCTCCGCCCACAGACCTCCGTACCAGCCCGCCCGGCCCCGCGCCGGACGACCGGGGCCACCGACCTGGGCCGCTGCGGCTCGGCCGGCGCGTTTTCGAGCCGACCGAGCTGGTCGTCATGGCCATCGTGAACCGGACGCCGGACTCCTTCTTTGACAAGGGCGCGACCTACGGCGAGGCCGAGGCGCTCGCCGCCGTCGAGCGCGCGATCGCCGAGGGCGCCGGAATCATCGACATCGGCGGGGTGAAGGCCGCGCCGGGCGCCGAGATCAGCGCGGCCGAGGAGCTGCGCCGGATCGGCGGGTTCGTCGCCCGGGTGCGCGCGGCCCATCCGGACGTCGTGATCAGCGTGGACACCTATCGGGCCGAGGTCGGCCGGGTCGTCGTCGCGGAGGGCGCCGACCTGCTCAACGATGCCTGGGGCGGTGTCGAACCGGAACTCGCCGAGGTGGCGGCCGCGGGCGGCGTCGGCCTGGTCTGCACCCACGCCGGGCACCTGCCGCCACGCACGCGGCCGCACCGGATGACCTACCAGGACGTCGTGGCCGACATCGTCGCGACCACCTGTGGGCTCGCCGAGCGGGCCGTCTCGCTCGGCGTGCGCCCGGACGCGGTGGTGATCGACCCGGGGCACGACTTCGGCAAGAACAGCCGCCATTCGATGGAGGCGACCCGGCGGACCGACGAGCTCGTCGCCACCGGCTGGCCGGTGCTCATGGCGATGTCCAACAAGGACTTCGTCGGCGAGGCCCTCGACACGCCCGTCGAGGAGCGGCTGGAGGGCACGCTGGCCGCCACCGCCGTCAGCGCCTGGCTCGGTGCCCGGATCTTTCGGGCCCACCAGGTCGCGGCCACGTGCCGGGCCCTGCGGATGGTCGCGGCGATCCGCGGCGACGTCGACCTCACCGTGGCGCGCCGCGGGCTCGCGTAGGCCTCGGCTCAGTCGATCGGGGGTGCCGCCGCCTCGATCGCCTCGCCGGCGGTGGGGTTGACGGCCGATCCGACGCCGGCGGCGGCTTCGAGGAAGTCCAGGGCCTCGGTCGGGGTGGTCGACCACCGCAGCAGCGCCCGAGCCTCGGGACGCACGAAGCCCCGGTCGACCAGGCCGTCCACGAGCGTGTGCAGATGAGCGAAGACGCCGTCCGGGTCGAGCACGACGATCGGCTTGGCGTGCATGCCCAGCATGGCCGCCACCCAGATCTCGAACAGCTCCTCGAGGGTGCCGAGGCCACCGGGCAGCGCCAGGAACGCGTCCGCCCGCTCGTCCATGATGGCCTTACGTTCCCGCATGGTCTCGGTCACGATCAGCTCGTCGGCGTCGGTGTCGCTGACCTCCAGGTCGAGCAGCTTGCGCGGGATCACCCCGAGGGTGCTCGCGCCGCCGGCCCGCGCCGACCGGGCGACCGCGCCCATGCAGGAGATCGACCCGCCGCCGGAGACCAGCGAGTGGCCACGCGCCGCGAGCTCCGTGCCCACCTGGCCGGCCAGCAGTACGTATCCCGGGTCGATCCGCTCCGACGACGAACAGTAGACGCAGATCCTCATGAACCCGGCTTTCTACCGGCCCCGCTGCTGGGGCGGCGTGCTGGAGGCGATGCCGTCCACGACCAGCCGGACAGCCTCGTCGACGTCGTCGGTGAGCGCGAACAGGTCGAGGTCGGTGTCCTTCATCCGGGCGGTGCCGACGACCGTGCCTCGCAGCCAGTCGAGCAGGCCGCGCCAGTACTCGGTGCCGAGCAGCACGACCGGGAACCTGCGGACCTTGCCGGTCTGGACCAGCGTGAGCGCCTCGAACAGCTCGTCGAGCGTGCCGAGCCCACCCGGCAGGATGACGAACGCCTCGGCGTACTTCACGAACATCGTCTTGCGTACGAAGAAGTACCGGAAGCTGACGCCGAGATCCACCCAGTCGTTGAGCTTCTGCTCGAACGGCAGCTCGATGCCGAGGCCGACCGAGAGGCCGCCGGCCTCCTGGGCACCCCGGTTCGCCGCCTCCATCGCGCCCGGACCCCCTCCGGTGATCACGGCGAAGCCCGCCTCGACCAGGGCGGCGCCGAGCCTGCGGCCGACCTCGTAGTCCGGGTGGTCGCGCGGCACCCGGGCCGAGCCGAAGACGGTCACCGCACGCGGCAGGTCTGCGAGCAGGTCGAAGCCCTCGACGAACTCGCTCTGGATGCGCAGCACCCGCCACGGGTCCGCGTGGGTGAAGTCCCCGGAGCCGCGGTTGGCGAGCAGCCGTTCGTCGGAGGTGGAATGCCGGATCTGGCTGCGGCGAGCCAGCTGCGGGCCGCGCCGCTGCTCCGGCGGCGGAGTCGGGAACTCGCCCGGCTCGTACCGGCGCGGGCCGTCGTTCGGCGGCACCGGAGCGCCCAGCGCCACCGTCTCGTCCAGTACCGCCGTCTCGTCCAGCACGGCCGCCGCCTCGGCCGCGGCGCGGGCGAGGCTGTCGGCCGGCGTCGGGTCCGGTTCACCAGGCTTGATGGGTGTCACCTCGGCACCATAGGCCACCGGGAGGCCGGGCCGGAGCGCCGGTTGGGCCCGGTCGCGGCCCGCGTCGACCGACCGGCACCGCCGGGATCCGCATGGTGACCGTGGCCGGCGTCGAGAGCCGCGTTCGCGCCGTTACGTCCCTGAACGGTCGCCGGACTGTCGGTACACGTTGTGACGAATCCCATTTTCAATTACTAGAGGTGGGGATCTATGACCTGGTGGTGAGGTAGGCGCGTAGGACGCGCTCTGCCTCCTCGACCAGGGGCAGCTCGACGTACTCGTCGCGGGTGTGCGCGAGGTTCGGGTCGCCGGGGCCGTAGTTGAGCGCCGGGATGCCGAGGGCGGCGAACCGCGCGACGTCGGTCCAGCCGTACTTGGCCCGGGGCTGGCGCCCGGTGGCGGTGACGAACGCCGCCGCGGCCGGGGCCGACAGGCCCGGCAGGGCGCCGCCCGAGCTGTCGGCGAGCTCCAGCTCGTAGCCCGCGAGCACCTCCCGCACGTGGGCCAGGGCGCCAGCCACGTCCCGGTCCGGGGCGAACCGGAAGTTGATCGTCACCTCGCATCGGTCCGGGATGACGTTGCCGGCGACGCCGCCCGAGATCCGCACGGCGGACAGGCCCTCGCGGTAGACGCAGCCGTCGATCTCGACCGTGCGCGCCTGGTAGGCCGCGAGCCGGGTGAGCAGGTCGCCGGCCCGGTGGATGGCGTTGTCCCCGAGCCAGGAGCGGGCCGAGTGGGCGCGGCGGCCGGGCAGGGCCGCGATCACCCGCAACGTTCCCTGGCAGCCGGCCTCGATCTCGCCGCCCGTGGGCTCCATCAGGACCGCGAGGTCGCCCTCCAGCCAGTCCCGGTGCCGCTCCGCGAGCCGACGCAGACCGTTGCGGGAGGCGTCGACCTCCTCGTTGTCGTAGAAGACCCAGGTCAGGTCGTGCGCCAGGGACTCGGCTGGCACGGTGGCGGCGAGGTGAAGCATCACGGCGACGCCGGACTTCATGTCGGAGGTGCCACAGCCGTAGAGCCGGTCGCCGTCCCGGCGGGACGGCACGTTGTCCGCGATCGGCACGGTGTCGAGATGCCCGGCGAGCACCACCCGGGTCGCCCGGCCGAGGCTCGTCCGGGCGACCACCGCGTCACCGTCCCGGTCGACCGTCAGCCCCGGCAGGCCCGCGAGCGCCGTCTCCACCGCGTCGGCGAGCGGCCCCTCGGAACCGCTCACCGACGCGAAGTCCACCAGCGCCCCGGTCAGCTCCCCCGCCGGCGCCGCGACATCAAGTCCCATGCCAGAGACCCTACGAGTGCCAGAGACCCTACGAGCCCGCCCGCCGGCTCAGGTGGCGACGCCGTGTTCGCGTAGGACGTCGTTCAGGGCGAGCTTGTCGTGGATCTGGCCCTCGGCCAGGGTGCGCAGCACGAGCATGCAGGGCATCGCGAAGTCGCCGCCGGGGAAGCTCTTGACCCGGCTCGCGCCGACCGCGACGGCTCGCTCGGGAATCTCCCCGCGGGGGTACTCCTCGCCGGTGTTCGCGTCGAAGACGTGGGTGGACGCGGTGAGGATCGAGCCCGCGCCGAGCTTCGCGCCGCGGTGCACCCGGGCGCCATCGATGATCATCGATCGGCTGCCCACGAAGGCGTCGTCCTCGACGATGACCGGCACCGCGTTCGGCGGCTCCAGCACGCCGCCGAGGCCGACGCCGCCGGACAGGTGCACGTTCTTGCCGACCTGCGCGCAGGAGCCCACAGTGGCCCAGGTGTCGACCATCGAGCCGGAGTCGACGAAGCCGCCGATGTTGGTGTAGCTCGGCATGAGCACGGCGCCTGGGGCGATGTGGGCGCCCCAGCGGACGATCGCGCCGGGGACGACGCGGACGCCGTCGAACCGGGTCTTCAGCGGCATCCGGTCGTGGTAGTGGAAGTCGCCGGCGTTCGACTCGCCCATGGGCAGAACCTTGAAGGACAGCAGGATCGCGTGCTTGGCCCGCTCGTCGACGACCACCGAGCCGTCAGCGGCGACGAACGCGACCCGAGCCTCGCCGGCGTCGATGGCGTCCACGGCCGCGACGACGGCCTTGCGGGCGTCCGCGTCGGCCGGGGTGATGTCGGCCCGGCGCGCCCAGAGCTCGTCGATGCCCGAGTCCAGCGGAGAGACGAAGGATGAAGTGCTCACCAGCCCGACCCTAGCCGAGCCCGCCCCCACCCCGAAAAACCAAAGCCAATCGGAGGCGCGGAGATCCACCGCACCGCGGAACGCCCCGGGCGCAGGGCGCCCTGGTGGTCGCTCCCGCGTTGCGCCGGGCCCGGCGAGGTCCGCCCGCTAGCTTGATCGCTGTTTTGGCCCTCTGATGGTCACAAAACCGCGGCGGTTACAGCCACGCGAGGGCGAAAACAGCGATCTTGCTGGTCTCAGGACGAGGCCAACGTTGCCAGATTCGACATTGGACCCCGGCCGGCCCAGGTCCAGTCCTCCTGGCCCTGGGCCGGATGATCACCTCAGGTCGGCTGGCCCGTCCTGCTCGTCGTCCGGGCCGCCGTAGGTGTCCGCGAGACCCGCGAAGGTGTCGAAGACCCCCTGCCGGTCCGCGCCCTGGCGGGCGGGGCCTGGCTGGCCGGGCGCCCGCTGGCCGTATCCAGGCTGTCCCTGGTCGGACTCGCCGTAGCCGGCTTGACCGTGACCAGGCTGGCCACGGTCGGACTGGCCGTAGCCACCTTGACCGTGGTCGGGTTGACCATGATCAGGCTGGCCGTAGCCACCTTGACCATGATCAGACTGCCCATAGCCACCCTGACCGCGATCGGACTGACCGCGATCGGACTGACCGCGATCGGACTGACCATGGTCAGACTGCCCAAAGGCACCCTGACCATGGTCCGGCTGGCCATAGCCGCCCTGACCGTGGTCGGGCTGGCCGTAGCCGGGCGGAGGGCCTGGGGGCCCGGCGCCTGGCCGCGACTGCCCGTATCCGGGCTGCCCCTGGCCGGCGGGTCCGCGGCCGGGCACGGGCGGCTGGTGGCCGCCTGGCGCGCCGCCTCCCGGACCGGTGATGCGCACGGGCCCGGTCGGCGGTGCCTGCCCGGCTGGCGGATAGGCGTACCCACCGGTGCGCGGGCCGGTGGCCGGCGCGGCCGATCGTGGTGGCGGCAGCATGGCCATGCGTTCGGGCACCGTCGCCACATGGGCGTCCGGCGCCGTCAGCGCGACCCGGACGTGCCGCCGGCCGGCCTCGCCGTAGAACGTCCCCGGCGCGACCAGCACGCCGACGCTCGCCAGCGCGTCCACCGTCGCCCACGCGTCCTCACCGCGGGTGGCCCACAGGTACAGGCCGGCCTCGCTGTGCTCGATCGTGAACCCGGCGACGGCGAGCGCCGCCGCGAGCACGGTGCGCCGGTTGACGTACCTGGCCCGTTGGTCGGCGACGTGCATGTCGTCGGCGAGCCCCGCCGTCATGGCCGCCTGGACCGGGCCGGGCAGCATGAAGCCCGAGTGCTTGCGCAGCTCGAGCAGCTCCCGGACCAGCCCCGGGTCGCCGGCGACGAACCCGGCGCGGTAGCCGGCCAGGTTCGACCGCTTCGACAGCGAGTGCACCGCCAGCAGGCCCTCGTGCGAGCCGCCGCAGACGTCCGGGTGCAGCACCGAGACGGCCCGGTTCTCCCAGCCGAGCTCGATGTAGCACTCGTCGCTGGCGACGATCACGCCTCGCTGCCGGGCCCACCCGACGACCGCCCGCATCTCCTCGACGCTCATGCAGCGGCCGGTCGGGTTGGACGGTGAGTTCAGCCACACCAGCGCCACGCCGTCCGCCGGCCCGTAGACCGGCTCGCAGCGGGCGAGCAGCGCGCCGACCTCGTACGTCGGGTACGCCGGAGTCGGCACCCAGACCCGGTCACCCGGGCCGAGGCCAAGCTGCGTCGGCAGCTGGGCGACCAGCTCCTTGGTCCCGAGCACGGGCAGCACGGCCGACGGGTCGACGCGAACGCCGAGCCGCCGGGCCATCCACCCGGCCGCCGCGTCCCGTAGCTCCGGCGTACCCCAGACCTGGGGGTAGCCGGGAGAGTCCGCGGCGGCGGCGAGGGCGCGCTGGATGACCGCCGGCACCGGGTCTACCGGGGTGCCGACGGACAGGTCCACCAGGCCGTACGGGTGCTGGCTGGCCTTCTGCTTGTACTGGGCCAGCGTGTCCCAGGGAAAGTCAGGCAGCCGGACCTTGGCCCGGCCGCCCGCCCGGGTCGTGCGCGGTACGCCGGTGGGGCTGGTCAGTGCTCGCCCTGGGGGGCCAGCGCGGCAACCGCCGGCGGGTCGTAGTCAAGAGCGCCGACCTTGGAAGCGCCACCGGGCGAGCCGAGCTCCTCGAAGAAGCTCGCGTTCGTGTCGGTGTACGGCTTCCACTGCTCGGGCACATCGTCTTCGTAGTAGATGGCCTCAACCGGGCAGACCGGCTCACATGCACCGCAGTCGACGCACTCGTCAGGCTGGATGTAGAGCATCCGTCCGCCTTCGTAGATGCAGTCGACCGGGCACTCCTCGATGCAAGCCCTGTCCTTAACATCGACACAGGGCTCGGCGATGACGTAGGTCACCGGATGTTCCTCCTCGGCTCACGGGCGACTGATTCCTTAGTATCGACCTCGACCGTTCCGTGTCGACAGCAAGGGCGTTCGCTGGTCGTGTATGTCGTCCGCATCACTCTGGCCGACATCGGCGCGCGGGTCGTGATCCGGCGCCGCATCGCGGGGCCGGTGCCGCTGACGGACGTTATCGGAACCCTCCAGTCCTGGACAGCCGGGGTGCTCACGGTCGTCGACGCGAATGGCGAGGTCACCAGGGTCGCGGAGGCCGATCTCGTCGCTGCCAAGGTCGTCCCACCGCGACCTGACCGGCGCCGGCCGGAGCCCGACCCGCCGGACCCGGAGGACAGGGGTCAGGAGGTCCGTCGATGAGCGCCCGCAGCCGAGCCCGCTTCACCGATGTCGTCAGAAGGACTCCGATCGACCTCGCCCTCGCCTGCCAGCTGATCGCCGCCGAGGCCGACCCGGAGGCCGAGACCGCCGACGTCCCCGGGGCGCTGGACCGGCTGACCGACGAGGCCCGGCCGGTCCTCGCCGCCAAGGTCTCCCGAGCCCGCGCGGCCGGCGGCCAGGCCGGGGACACGATGGCGACGTCGGAGCCGCTGGACGCCGCCGAGGCGCTCCACGAGTCGCTCGGGCTGCGCGGCGGCTACTCGGGCCTGCAGGGCGACTACGACGACCTGCGCTCGTCGCTGCTGCCGGAGGTGCTGCGCCGACGGCACGGCCTGCCGATCCTGCTTTCGGTCATCTGGCTGGAGGTGGCCGCCCGGCTGGGGGTGCCGGCCTACCCGGTCGGGCTACCGGGCCACATGGTTGTGGCGATCGGGACCCCGCGCGAGAACGTGCTGGTCGATCCGTTCGCGGGCGGGCGGCGGATCACCGTCCACGACGCGGCAGCCCGGGTACGGGCGGCCGGCGTCCCGTTCAGCCGGGCCCAGCTGGCCCCGATGAACCGGGAGGACCTGCTCGCCCGGGTGCTGGGCAACATCCGCGTGCTGGCCGCCCGGGCAGACTCGACGTCGACCAGGCTGTGGGCGGTCGAGCTGTCCCTGCTGCTCCCGCACCATCCCGCGAGCCTGCGCCGCGAGCGCGGCGAGCTGCGCATCCGCCGGGGCGACTACCTCGGCGGCGCCCGCGACCTCGCCAACTTCGCCGACGCGGTGGACGCTGCCGAGCCGACGGCGGCCGCGGCGGCCCGTGCCGCCGCCCGCGCGGCCCGCTCCCGGCTCAACTAGCGCCCTTATTGGGCGAGTGCCCAGCAGGGGCTTGGGCGCCGCCAGCGTGGATCTGGGGCCCGTCACGGCCGCTCCTGGTGCCAGCGCCGAGCGCCGTCCCCGAACTACCTGGACGACCCAGGCGGAGGCAGCGTGAACGCCGTCAGGCCGCGCCTGGCGGTCCCGACGACGGCCACGGTCACCGGGGCGAGCGCGCCGAGGGCGAGGAACAGGTAGCCGGTGGTGGTGGCCCGCAGCATCAGGTCCCCCTCCGGCCGGGACGAGCCGAGCGCGAGGACGACCGGGGCCCAGCCGATCAGCACGACGAGGGCGCCCAGGCGGGTCCCGGTCAGCCAGCGCACCAGCAGCGCGACGGCGGTGTTGCCGACCAGCGCGAGCAGCAGGCCGGCGGACAGGAAGGCGCCCCCCAGCCGCAGCCCCTCCGGCACCCAGACGACCCCGTACAGGCCGAGCACGAACCCGAGCCCGAGCCCGAGAGCGTAGGCCGCGGCGAGAAAGAGCCGCGGCGGGTTGGCCGGCAGCCGCTCGGTCGAGCCGAGCCCCGTCACCCGGGCGGCGATCGAGTCCTCCGGTCGCGCGCCAGTGGCGCCCGCGTCCGGCCCGCCGGGTGCGGGCGAGCGCGGGCCTGTGCTGGGGCGAGGCATACCTCGACAGTAGCCAGCCGCCGGACCGGCCCGCCAGGCGCCGTGGCATGGCGGTTCGCCGGTCGGCAGCTCAGGCGCCGCACCGGGTTCCGGCCCTCGGGCGACTGGCCGAGGTGGCCCCGACCGGATCACACCATCGGGCTCCGCCCGTGATGTGACAGCGGGCCGCTGCCGCAACGTCAGAGATCGAGGCCGGCGAAGAAGTCCGTCTCGTACGCGGTGCCGTCCGGCCCGGCCGTGGGGACGGCCTCGCCTCGGGTCAGGACATAGTGGTCGACGGTGAACGCCGGCTGGCCGACCCCGTCGGCCAGGGCGAAGAAGAACCCGTCGACGGCGATCTGGGTGCGGTGCGCCCGCAGCGCCGCGAGCTTGGCGTCCAGGTACTCGGGCGCCTCGATCCGGGTCGTGATGACCTCGTCGGGCACGCCCATCGGCACGTCGTCGGCGCTGGTCGCACCATGGAACGGAGTTCCCTCGACGTCGGAGAACCGCTCGACGGCGCGCTGGACGAACGACTTCGGCAGCGCCGTCTCGTACAGCTTCGACGGTGCCCAGGGTTTGCCCGCGTCGGTCGCGAAGTCCGGGTCGGCGGCGGCGGTGAACGCCGCGACCGTGATCTGGTGCGCGCGGATGTGGTCCGGGTGGCCGTAGGCGCCGTTGGAGTCGTAGCTGACCAGCACGTGCGGCCGGACGTCGCGGACGATCCGGACGAGTTCGGCGGTCGCCTCGGTGAGGTCGGCCTGCCAGAAGCAGCGCGGGTCGTCGTTGCCGGGGGTGCCCATCATGCCGCTGTCCCGGAACCGGGCCGGGCCGCCGAGATAGCGCTGGTCGTCGAGGCCCAGGGCGGCGCAGGCGGCCGCCAGCTCGGACATCCGGTAGCCGCCGAGCTGGTCGCCGAGGTCGCTGCGCAGGTGCTCCAGCTCGGGGACGAGTACCTCGCCGAGCTCACCGAGCGTGCAGGTGACCAGCGTGACGTGGGTGTCGGGCGTGGCCGCGTAGTGGGCGATGGAGATCCCGGTCGCGATGATCTCGTCGTCCGGGTGGGCGTGCACGAACATCACCCGGCGCGCCGCAGCCGGAGTCGACTCGGCGGGGGCGGACGGCTCGGCGGCTGTCACGCTGACGCCCCGTCGTAACCGCCCGGGTTGAGCCGCTGGAACTCCCAGGCGTCGCGGCACATCTCGTCCAGTCCTCTGCTGGCCCGCCAGTCGAGCGTCTCGGCCGCGTACGACGGATCGGCGTAGAGGGCGGCGACGTCCCCGTCGCGCCGCGCGACCACCCGGTACGGAAGCTCGCGGCCGCAGGCGGCGCCGAACGCCGTCAGCAGCTGGCGGACCGACGTGCCGACGCCGGTGCCGAGGTTGACGACGCGGTAGCCGGCCTCGTCATCGAGGTGCTCCAGCGCGGCCCGGTGGCCCTCGGCGAGGTCGACGACGTGGATGTAGTCGCGGACGCCGGTGCCGTCGGCGGTCGGGTAGTCCTCGCCGAAGACCGACAGGTACTCCCGACGCCCGACCGCGACCTGCTGCAGGTAGGGCATCAGGTTGTTCGGGATGCCGCGCGGGTCCTCACCGAGCAGGCCCGACGGGTGGGCGCCGACCGGGTTGAAGTAGCGCAGCGCGGTCACGTGCCAGTCGGGCTGGGCGGCGCAGACATCCGCGAGGATCTGCTCGCACATCCACTTGGTGCGCGAGTACGGGTTGGTCGGGCGGGCCGGCGCGTCCTCCCGGATCGGCAGGACGTCGACGTCACCGTGGATCGAGCAGGACGAGGAGAAGATCAGTTTGCGCGGGCCGTGCTCGCGCAGCGCCTCGACAAGCCGCAGCGTCGCGTTGAGGTTCGTGTCGTAGTACTCGACCGGCATCGCCACGGACTCGCCGACCGCCTTGCGGGCCGCGAAGTGGATCACCGCCTCGAACGGCGTCGCCGCGAGCAGCTTGCCGAGCGCCACCGCGTCGAGGACGTCGAGCTCGACGAACTCCAGGTTCGCGCCGGCCGCGCCCGCGACCTCCCGGATGCGCTCGACGGCACGCGGCGAGCTGTTCGCGAAGTTGTCGACCCCGACGACCCGGTAGCCGGCCGTCAACAGGTCGACGCAGGTGTGCGAGCCGATGAACCCGGCCGCCCCCGTCACCAGCACCGTCGTGTCCGCAGATGGCACAGCTCACCCGTCTCGTCGGTCCGGCGGCACCCCCGCCCCCGGATGCGCACTTCTACCCGCCCCCCGACGGTACCGACCCACCCACCCCGCCCACGGCCCGGGTACAGCGACCTCGCAGAACCCTCAAGGCCGACCCCCTGCGGCGCGCAGGCGTGCCTCGTCAGCGCCCGCAAAGCCGCCCCCCGGCCACAACGGCGCGCAGGCCCGCCCACGGAGCGAAGCGAACGTGGCCGGTCCTGCGCGCCCGCGAGCGGAGCAGCGAACCTACAAGATCGCCCGCGCGATCCGGCAGAAACCCCCGCGGCGCGGAGGCGCGCCTCGCGGAGGCCCGTCCCACGAGCAAAGCGAAGTGGGCCGGGCCGCAGCGAGGTCGCCGGAGCGCCCGTGAGCGGAGGAGGACGGCGCGCGGAGGTCCCTCAGGAGCGAAGCGAGTGAGGGACCGGAGCGCGCCGCCCGGACGGAGCGAACCAGAAACTCAGCTAAACCGGCGCCGCGCCCGCAGCTTCTCCCGGTCGGCCGCGAGGAGCGCGACCTTGCGGATCCGGACCGTGGCCGGGGTGACCTCGACGCATTCGTCCTCGCGGCAGAACTCCAGCGCCTGCTCCAGGGTGAGCTGGCGGTGCGGGGTCAGCCGGACCAGCTCGTCGCCGGTCGAGGAGCGCATGTTGGTGAGCTTCTTCTCCTTGGTCGGGTTGACGTCCATGTCGTCGGCCCGGGAGTTCTCACCGACGATCATGCCCTCGTAGACGTCGATCATCGGCGGGACGAACATCGTGCCGCGCTCCTGCAGGTTGAACAGGGCGTAGGCGGTGGTCGGGCCGGACCGGTCGGCGACCATCGAGCCGGTGGACCGGGTGCGCAGCTCGCCGAACCAGGGCTCGTAGCCCTCGAAGACGTGGTGCAGCAGGCCGGTGCCGCGGGTCTCGGTGAGGAACTCGGTGCGGAACCCGATCAGGCCGCGCGCCGGCACCAGGTACTCCAGCCGAATCCAGCCGGTCCCGTGGTTGATCATCTGCTCGACCCGGGCCTTGCGGACCGCGAGCAGCTGGGTCAGCGTGCCGAGGAACTCCTCGGGCGCGTCGATCGTGAGGCGCTCGACCGGCTCGTGCAGCTTGCCGTCGACCTCGCGGGTGACGACCTGCGGCTTGCCGACGGTGAGCTCGAAGTCCTCCCGGCGCATCAGCTCGACCAGGACGGCCAGCTGCAGCTCGCCTCGGCCCTGGACCTCCCAGGTGTCCGGCCGCTCGGTCGGCAGCATCTTGATCGACACGTTGCCGACGAGCTCCGCCTCAAGGCGGGCCTTGACCAGCCGAGCGGTGAGCTTCTTGCCGGACTTGCCGGCCAGCGGCGCGGTGTTGACGCCGATGGTCATGCTGATCGACGGCTCGTCGACGGTGATGACCGGCAGCGGGCGCGGGTCCTCGGGGTCAGCGAGCGTCTCACCGATGGTGATGTCCGGGATGCCGGCGATGGCGATGATGTCGCCGGGGCCGGCCGACTCCGCGGGCGCCCGGTCCAGCGCCTGGGTAACCAGCAGCTCGCTAATCTTCACCCGGTCCTGGGTGCCGTCGGCCCTGCAGAGCACCGCCTGCTGGCCACGCCGGATCGTTCCGTTGTGCACCCTGCACAGCGCGAGCCGGCCGAGGTAGGGCGAGGCGTCCAGGTTGGTCACGAGAGCCTGCAGCGGCGCGCCCTCGATGTACGTCGGCGCCGGAATCGTCTCCAGCATCAGGTCGAACAACGGCTTGAGGTCCGGCGAGTCCGGGCTGTCGCCGTCGGCGGGGCGGGTCATCGACGCGCGGCCGAGCTTGGCGTTGCAGTACGCGATCGGGAAGTCGATCTGGTCCTCGTCCGCGTCGAGGTCCATGAAGAGCTCGTAGGCCTCGTCGACGACCTCGGCGATCCGGGCGTCGGAGCGGTCGACCTTGTTGATGACGAGGATCACGGGCAGCCGGGCCGCGAGCGCCTTGCGCAGCACGAACCGGGTCTGCGGCAGCGGGCCCTCGCTCGCGTCGACGAGCAGCAGCACGCCGTCGACCATCGCGAGGCCGCGCTCGACCTCGCCGCCGAAGTCGGCGTGGCCCGGAGTGTCGATGATGTTGACGGTCGTGTCGCCGTAGCGGACCGCGGTGTTCTTCGCGAGGATGGTGATGCCCTTCTCGCGCTCCAGGTCCATGGAGTCCATCACCCGGTCGGTGAGGTCCTCGCTGGCGTGGGCGCTGAAGGCACCGGACTGGCGCAACATCGCGTCGACAAGGGTTGTCTTCCCATGGTCGACGTGCGCGATAATCGCGATGTTGCGGCGGTCGTTGCGGCTACGAACCTCGCCCGTGGCGGGCTCGGTGCTGGTGGGCACGGCGTCGATAGCGGTGCTGGTCTGCTCAGTGCTGGTGGGCACGGTGGCGGGCTCCGGGGCGGACAGGGGGCGCTCGACCCCGAGATGGGCTTGACTGCTGGAACGCCCGGGTCCGACGTGACGGGGCGCGATTACGCGCCAAGCCAGGCGTGCCGACAGCCCGGGCGGCTCGACCGACGAGAAATCGGATGACGAGATCTCGGACATCGAGAACGAGGACCGACTCGGGCTTCCGTTCCATCGTACGGACTCGGCTGACGGGCTTACCTGGCGCGAGAGTCTGGACACCCACCGGCCGGGGAGATTTCAACAACAGCTCGCCCCTGCGGGCCTGTGCCAGGCCCGATCGGCGACGGACGTGTGGCACCGGTCACGTACCCGAGCCGGGCCGGTTGTGACGTCAGTCGCCCGCGGTCAGCGGAGCCGGATCGACCAGCCTGCCGCGCATCGCCTCGACGAGCGGCAGATCCGCCGGTAGCCAGGAGACGTCGTCCAGCTCGGCGACGGTCAGCCAGCGCAGCTCGCCGCCCTCGACCGCGCGCGGCGTGCCGGCCAGAATCCGGCCGAACCAGACGCGCAGCCGCCAGCCAGGGCTGGCGAGATCGGCCTGGCCGAGGAACGAGCCGATCTCGATCTCGACGTCGAGCTCCTCGCGGCACTCCCGCGCCAGCGCGGCCAGCTCGCCCTCGCCCGGCTCCACCTTGCCGCCGGGGAACTCCCACATCCCGGCATACGCGGGCGGGGACGTGCGCCGGGCGGCCAGCACGCGCCGGGCGTCGTCGAGAAGCGCGATCGCCACCACGAGCCGGCCCCGGCTCGCGGCCGAGCTGACCGCGGCCCGGCCGCCGCCGGTCTCATCCGAGCCTGTGGCGCGGGTCCCACCGGGGTGCCTGGCCGAACGACCGCCGGCCGCCCCGGCCCTACCGTCGGAGCCGGTAACCAGACCGCCACCGAGCGCGGGGTCCGCACCGGCGGCGCGGCCCGCATCCGGCTCGGGATTCATAGCTCTTGACTTTCCCAGAACGTGGCCCCATTGGGTATAGCCACCCCACCCGAACTGGGACCTATGGCCTCGCGGCGCCCATGCCGGTCCCAGGCGGTCAGCCGGTGAGAGGGTGAGGCCATGCCCGACATGCCGGAGCTCCCGGCGCCGGCATCCGACGAGCCACCCTTCCCCGGGGTCCTGCCGCTTCCGAGGACGCCGCCGCCGGACGGCCCGCCCAGCGCCGAGGTTCAGGAGCGGGACTCCCCCACTGTCCGGGCGGCCGCCTCGCCCTCCCCGGGCTCGCCGGCCGTCGTCTGGGTCACGCGGCCGCGGCCGGGACGGATCGTCGGCGTCGACGCGGCGCGCGGCGCGGCGCTGCTCGGGATGGCCGCGACGCACGTGCTGCCCGACTTCGACTCCCATGGCCACCTGACCTGGGCGTTCCGGATCGCGGCCGGACGGTCGGCGGCGGCGTTCGCCGTGCTCGCCGGGGTGGCGCTCGCCCTCGTGGCGGCCCGGACGCCCCGGCCGCATCTCGCGACGCTGATGCGGGCGCTGTGCATCGGGCTGGTCGGGCTGGTCCTGGGCGAGACGCGCACGCCACTCGCGGTGATCCTGGTCTACTACGCGGTGTTCTTCCTGCTCGTGCTCCCGCTGCTGCGGGCGCCCCGCTGGGTCCTGGCCGCTGTCGCCGCGGTCACGCTGGCCGGCGAGCCGTGGCTGAGCCAGCTCGTCCGCCCACACCTGCCAGCGCCGATCACGGCGAACCCCTCGTTCAGCACGCTGGTGACCACGCCTGGTCGACTCACGCTGACCCTCTTGCTGACCGGCTACTACCCGGCGTTGGCGTGGGTCGGGTACCTGGCCGTCGGGATGCTCGTCGGCCGGCTCGACCTGCGGTCCGCCCGAACCGCCGGATGGCTGCTCGCCGGCGGCGCCGCGACTGCCGTGGCGGCGAAGATCCTGTCCTGGTTCCTGCTCGGGCCGCTCGGCGGGCGGTCCGCGATTCTCGCCACGAACGCGGTGCTGCCGGGGATCGGGCCGATGCCGCCCGCGCAGACCGCCCGGCTGCTCGCCGCCGGCCTCTATGGGAGCACGCCGACCCAGAGCTGGTGGTGGCTCGCGGTCTCCTCACCACACGCGACCACGCCACTGGACCTGGTCCACACCACCGGGACGGCGATCGCGCTGCTGGGCCTGGCGCTGCTGGTGGCCCGCCTCGGCGCCGACGGCCGGCTGGGCCGGATTCTGCTCTGGCCGCTCGCCGCGGTCGGCTCGATGACGCTGACCTGGTACACCCTGCACGCCGCGCTGCTCGCGACCGACGCGCTGCCGGCCGACCCGAACCGTTCCTACGTCCTGCAGGTCGTGGTGGCCCTCGTCCTCGCCAGCGCCTGGCGGGCGACCCGCCGTCGCGGCCCCCTCGAGGCCGCCGTCGCCGCGGCCGCCCGGGCCGCCACCCGCCGAGGCGCCGTCGCGACCGAGTGACTCCGCGCCCGAGTGACTCCGCGCGCCGCGATGCCGGGCCTCGGCCGCCGGAGCTCTACAGGTCGCGGGTGTGCACCGCGACCGGTCGCGGTGCCGGCGCCGCGGCCCGGCCACGGCCGGCCGACTGGAGTGCGGCCGCCGCGAAGCTGACGACGGTGGCGGCCGAGCCCACCAGGAGCAGGAGCGCCCGAGCAGCCGCGGCGGGCCGGCCGTGTACCGCCTGCCTCAGCCCGTCGACCACACCGGCCGGCAGGACCCGCAACAGGAAGTCCTGCTCGGGACCCAACGCCGATCCTCGACGCCCCACCCGCACCGGGCCGCCCTCATCGCGGGTAATCATTCGAAGAATCGCCTTCGAACGCCCCTCTTCCCAACAGCGACGCAACACATACGACGCCGAGCTCCGCTCCCGCGGCACGCGATGATGAATCACGGCCGCCGGCTCGTACAGAAACCTGCCGCCCCGATGCAGCCGCTGCGCCCGGATACAGAACTCCGTCTCCTCGCACCCGGCCGCGCCCTTCGCCTTACGGCCCAGGCGGTCGTCGAAGCCACCGACCTCATCGAAAAGACCACGCCGGAACAACGCGCAACCGCCGAACACGTTCCGGACCGGCTGGCGAAAACTCGGCAGACCCCGATGGCTACAGCCGACCGTCCACAGCAGCTCATCCGGGAACCACTCCGGCTGCCGAGATTCCCAGGCCGGTACCGTCCGCCCGCCCACACCCAGAACGTCCGGAGAACCCGCCACCGCGGCGATCAACGACTCCAACCAGGTCGACTCCGCCGTCGCGTCATCATCCAGAAAAGCGACAAGATCTGTCGTGACCGCCCGCAGCCCCGTGTTCCGAGCATTCGACAGCCCCGTCCGGCCGCCGGTCGACAGGATCAGCTCGTCACCATCGCGGTCGTACAACTTCTTCAGCAGATCGTCGTCACCGTCGACGACGACGACAACCTGGACGGGCCCACAGGTCTGTGCGCGGAGCGAGTCCAGGGCCGCCACCAGCAACGGGAAACGCGAGACCAGATGACTACAGACGACGACACTCACCGTGCTCATACGGCCTCCTCCGCTCGCTCCATCGCGCGCCGACTCAGTCCGGACCGGGCGTCGGGTTATGGCAACGCCCGCGGGCGCGCCCAAGGGAGCCTGCCCTGGAGAGGCCGACCTCCGGCGTGCGTCGCGGACCTGGCAACCAGGCAGTAACGGAAGATTACGCCACGACGCATGGCCCGTCGGCCCAGAGGGTCCGAGCGCCCGAGCATCAGAGAGACAGAGCGTCAGACGTTGAAACGGAAGTCGACGACGTCGCCATCGGCCATGACGTAGTCCTTGCCTTCCATCCGGACCTTGCCGGCGGCGCGGGCCGACACCATGGAGCCAGCGGCCATCAGGTCGTCGAAGGAGACGATCTCGGCCTTGATGAAGCCGCGCTGGAAATCGGTGTGGATCACCCCGGCAGCTTCTGGCGCGGTGTCGCCCTTCCGGATGGTCCAGGCCCGCGCCTCCTTCGGGCCCGCGGTGAGATAGGTCTGCAGGCCGAGAGTGTGGAAACCGATCCTGGCCAATGCCGCGAGGCCGCTCTCGCTCTGGCCGAGCGAGGCAAGAAGCTCCGCCGCGTCCTCCTCGGGCAGCTCCGCCAGCTCGGCCTCAACCTTCGCGCACAGCACAACAGCGTCGGCCGGGGCGACGAGCCCGGTCAGCTCCTTGCATTTCGCGTCGTCGGCCAGGACGTCCTCATCGACGTTGAAGACGTAGAGGAAGGGCTTGGCCGTCAGCAGGAACAGCTCACGCAGCACCGGCAGGTCGATCTTCGGCTCGGACGACAGGGGCCGGCCCGCGTCCAGCACGGCTCGCGCGGCCTCGACGGCGGTCAGCAACGCCTGCTTGGACTTGTCCATCCTGGCCTCCTTGGCCAGGCGGGGCAGCCGGTTGTCGACGGTCTGCAGGTCGGCGAGGATCAGCTCGGTGTTGATCGTGGCGATGTCGTCGGCCGGGTCCACCCGGCCTTCCACGTGCACGACGTCGGGGTCGGAGAACACCCGGACCACCTGGCACACCGCGTCCGACTCGCGGATGTTGGCGAGGAACTTGTTGCCAAGGCCCTGCCCCTCGGCAGCGCCGCGCACCAGGCCGGCGATGTCGACGAAGCTCACCGTCGCCGGAACCACCCGCGGGTCGCCGTACAGCTTGGCCAGCTCGCCTAGACGCGAGTCCGGCACGCCGACGACGCCGACATTGGGCTCGATCGTCGCGAAGGGATAGTTGGCGGCCACCACGTCGTTACGGGTCAACGCGTTGAAGAGCGTCGACTTGCCGACGTTGGGCAGCCCGACGATGCCGATCGACAGACCCATGCAGCCAATCCTAACGCGAGGGCCAGACCCGCGATCATGGTCTGGGTACGGCGATCGGGGCTGGGTGAGCGCAGGGTGGGCGAGCGGGCTGCCGCCGGGGCGCGGGGAGTTTTGTCGGTGGTGCGTGATTGCCTGTGGTCATGGACGCCATCGGGGTGCTGCTTGCGTTGCTCTGCCTCGCGATCGGGGCCGCGGGCGGGTATCTCGTGGGGCGGCAGGCGGCGCGCCAGCAGGCGACGGCGGACGTGGCCGGGATGCGGACCGCGCTGGAGTACGAGCGCCGGTCGGCCACCGAGCGGGTCGAGCTCGTCGAGCAAAGCCAGCGGCGGCTCACCGAGACCTTCGAGGCGTTGTCGGCGCGGGCGCTCGAAGGCGCGAGCCGGCAGTTTCTTCAGCTCGCCTCGGCCCGCTTCGACGAGGCTGGCACCCGCGCCCAGGGTGATCTGGAAGCTCGCCGCGCCGCCGTCGAGAGCCTGGTCGCGCCGCTGCGGGACACGCTGACCAAGATGGAGGACCGGCTGCGCGAGCTGGAGACGGCTCGGACCGAGGCCTACGCGACGCTCGTTGAGCAGGTTCGTTCGGTGCGCGAGGCGTCCGACGGGCTGCGCACCCAGACGGCGCAGCTCGTGACCGCGCTGCGCAAGCCACAGGCCAGGGGCGCCTGGGGCGAGCTGCAGCTGCGCCGGGTCGTCGAGGTCGCCGGCATGCTGAACCGCTGTGACTTCACCGAGCAGCTGACGATGACCGGCGACGGCGCCGAGGCGACCCAGCGGCCGGACCTGGTCGTCCACCTGGTCGGCGGGCGCAGCATCGTCGTCGACTCGAAGGTCCCGCTGTCCGCGTTCCTCGAGGCGGCCGAGAGTACCGACGAGGCCGTACGCGCCGAGCGGCTCGCCGCGCATGCCCGCCACGTACGCACCCATGTCGACCAGTTGAGCTCGAAGGCCTACTGGCGCCGGCTCGACTCACCCGAGTTCGTGGTGCTGTTCATCCCGGCCGAGGCCTTCCTCGCGCCCGCGCTCGACCATGACGCGGGCCTGCTCGAATACGCGGCTGGGCGCAACGTCGTGATCGCCACCCCGACCACCCTGATCGCGCTGCTCCGCACGGTCGCCTACGCCTGGACCCAGGAGGCGCTGACCACCCGGGCAAAGGAGGTCTACGACCTGGGCAAGGAGCTCTACAACCGGCTCGGGACCCTCGGCGAGCACGTCGATCGGCTGGGCACGTCGCTCGGGCGAGCGGTCGAGAGCTACAACGCGACCGTCGGCTCGTTGGAGAGCCGAGTGCTGGTGCAGGCACGCCGGCTCGCCGCGATGGAGTTCGTCGAGGACGAGCTCACCAGTCCACGGCCGGTCGAGCTCGGTGTCCGCCCGGTCACCGCTCCCGAGCTACGGATCGACGCGGAGGTCCGGCCGGCGGCCGGCCTCGTCCTGGATTCGACCGACTCCCCTGCGGCGGCCAGAGCCTCGGAGCCCACCGTGGTGGAGCTCGTATCCTCGGTTCCCGCCGCCACGGTCGCGGGCGGCGCGGACACCGTTGGTGCCGACAGCGCTTCGCGGAGTGCCTGAAGTCACACGGATCGCCGGCAAGATCGGCGGATGGTACGGCCGCGACGTATCGCTCTGACGTTTTCTTAAAGCCGGAGCGGTACGTTGCCCCCGTGAGCCTCCCCGACCGGGAACCCGCGGGCTCGCGCGGCCGCGCCGAGCGCCCGCGCGGGTCAACCGACCGAGCCTCCGTCGGCCGACGTCGTCCCACCGTGCAACCCACGACGGTCATCAGCCAGAACCGTCGTGGGCTGACCGCCTTCGGCGCGTCGCTGATCGTGCTGATCATCAGTGCGGTGGGCGCGGCCGCGGACGTCGCCGTGTTCGGCAACCTCAGCTGGATCTTCGGAGTGCTGTTCGTGCTCGCCTGCGTCGCCAGCGCGTTGCGCACTCACGTCGACGACCTGGTCGGAGTGGCGATCATGCCACCACTGATCTACGCGGTGATCACCGTCGCCGTCGGCTTCCTGCACCCGGCGTCCGGCAGCGGCGGCGGCCTGCGGACCGAGGCCATCGATATCGGGTCGGAGCTGATCCTGCGGGCTCCGAGCCTGCTGATCGCCGAGCTTCTGGTCGTCGTCGTCGCCCTCGTCCGCGCCCGGCGGGCGACGGTCGCCCGGCGGGAACGCGCCCGCGCCCTGGCCAGCCGCACCCGCCGCGACCGCGACGACTACACGCCGCACTGACAGACGGACGGCCGCGCGGCGCGCGGGCCGAACCTGAACCGCCGGCCAGGCCGGAACGGACGGTCGGCGCCGTAACGAGGGCGTTCAGGAACCTGGCGCCGCTTGACCACAAGACCGGCACAGTGGTGCAGCCGACGCGTCCGAGCGATCCTGGCGATGCGCGGCCACGCGCCGTGTTATCAACGTGTTATGTGCCTGTGGTCCGGGAAGCGCAGTGGGCTGGCTGCCTGGCTGCGCACCTGTACCTGCGGCCATGTTTTCCAGGCGCATCAGCACTATCGCGCAGGCACCGATTGCGGATTGTGCGAGTGCGGCAAATTCTCACGTTTCCGGCGAAGTACCCCATAGCCACACGTCCGGGCGCGTAGGCAGAAGCGCCGTGCCCGGCACGTGGACCGCCAGAAATGTCGCCGGCAGGGTCCGCGGCGGCGCGAACAGGCCGGAGCCCATCGCCCGGCGGCGTCCCTGCGAGCAGGTTCCTGTCGAGAAGCAAGCCGGTTGACGCGCCCCGCTCCACGGCTATGGCGCCGAGCGGCCTGGCCGCCTTGCGCGAACTCCAGCCGGCTGGCGCGAGCTAGAGCAGCACCGCCGCTTGGACAGCGCCGGTACCTGGGCCTTCGGCCACATCCCTGACCATGGCCGATGGCCGGTTGCCGCTACAACCATCGCGACCCGCGTTCGACCGACCGCGCTCCGAAATGAACCGGCACCGATGGGTCGAGGCCCGTATCGCACCCCTCACAGCCGCGGATGAGCCACCGCGGCCGGATGCTACCGTTACTGCGCGATGGCGGTCAGGCCTGACAACACGGGCCTCACATCACAGGCCGGACAACGCAGAACCGACAGCACGGAAATAGCGAGCAGAGAAGCACCGGAGGCGGGGGCCGGTGTGGGCCAGAATTGTCACCAGAACGTCGGACGCTGCCACCTCGTTCGAGCTTACGGCTACGTCGCACAGTCACCCAGGCTTCAGGCGTGAGTGATCGTGAGGCCGCCGGCCGAGAGGACGAGATAACTCCGACTTCCGGGGGCAGGGCCGGTACGTATGAGGCTCGCCCGACAGAGGCGTCGCGCGCGAAAGTCCAGGGGGGAAGGAACTTGACCGCGACAGGCTCAGTGCCGGCGATCAGCATCGTCATTCCGACGCTGAACGAGGCTCGAAACGTGCCACACATTTTCCGCATCCTGCCGAGGGACGCGGAGATCGTCCTGGTCGACGGCCGCTCCACCGACGGCACCGAGGAGGTGGCGCGCGCCCTGCGTCCGGACTGCGTCGTTGTGCATCAGACCAGGAAGGGCAAGGGAAACGCGTTGGCGGCCGGGTTCGCCGCCGCGACCGGCGACATCATCGTCATGCTCGACGCCGACGGCTCAGCGGATCCTGGTGAGATCAAGGACTTCGTCCAGGCACTCGTGGACGGCGCCGACTTCGCGAAGGGCTCCCGCTTCATCAAGGGCGGCGGCAGCAGCGATATCACCCGGCTGCGGGCCCGCGGCAACCTCGGTCTGAGCGGCCTCGTCAACATTCTGCTGCGGCACCGGTTCACGGATCTCTGCTACGGCTACAACGCGTTCTGGTCGTACTGCCTGCCCGTGCTGGACCTCCGCCCCGGCGAGAAGGGCCAGGAACCACAGTGGGGCGACGGCTTCGAGGTCGAGACCCTCATCAACATCCGGGCGGCGCGCGGCGGGCTGACCATCGTCGAGGTCCCGAGCTACGAGCACCCACGCCTCATGGGCGTCACGAACCTCAACGCGTTCTCGGATGGCATGCGCGTCCTACGGACCATTTTTGTCGAGGCGTTCCGTCCGCTGTCCCGAAGCGTGCTGCTGGAAGCGGCGTACGGGCGGGCTCAGCTGCGCCGCAGGCTCGCCGAGAAGGCGGCACCGGTCGAGGAGTCGTACCGGCGTCCAGCCTGACCGCGACGACCCGAAACGTGGTCGGTCCCGAGCGACGCACCGCGCCCGGCCTGAGCCGGTGTGCTCGCTCAGGACCGCCTTCCTGGAACGGGCCGCTTCCTAGAACGGGACGGTCGAGTAGGCCTGCAGCTTGGTGAGCTGATGCTGGCTGTCGACCCGGCGGATGGTTCCGCTGCGGGAACGCATGACCAGCGAGGACGTGCTCGCGCCGCCGGGGCGGTAGCGGACGCCCGCGAGCAGTTCACCGTCGGTGATGCCCGTGGCCACGAAGAAGACGTTGTCGCTGTTGACCAGGTCCCGGGTGGACAGCACCCGGTCCACATCGAGGCCGGCGGCGGTGACCTTCGCCCGCTCGGCGTCGTCTGTCGGCCACAGCTTGCCCTGGATGACGCCGCCCAGGCAGGTCACGGCGCAAGCCGTGATGATGCCTTCCGGCGTGCCGCCGACACCGAGCAGGAGATCGACGCCGGTGTCTGCGGAGGCGGCCATGACGGCGCCCGCGACGTCTCCGTCGGAGATCAGCTTGACGCGGGCGCCGGTGGCGCGGATCTCGTCGACCAGGTCGGCATGGCGCGGACGGTCGAGCACGACGACCGTGACGTCGCGCGGGAGAATGCCCTTGGCCTTGGCGACCGCGCGGACATTGTCCTCGACCGAGGCCGTGATGTCCACGACGGAGGCGGCCTCGGGGCCGGTGACGAGCTTGTCCATGTAGAAGCAGACGCTCGCGTCGTACATCGTGCCGCGCTCGCTGACGGCCATCACCGCGACGGCGTTGTTCATGCCCTTGGACGTCAGCGTGGTCCCGTCGACCGGGTCGACGGCGACGTCGCACTCGGGACCCTCGCCCGAGCCGACCTCCTCGCCGTTGAACAGCATCGGGGCCTCGTCCTTCTCGCCCTCCCCGATGACGACGACGCCACGCATCGAGACGGTGCCGACCAGGCGGCGCATCGCGTCGACGGCGGCACCATCCGCCCCGTTCTTGTCGCCACGGCCCACCCAGCGAGCGGCCGCGAGCGCGGCGGCCTCGGTGACTCGGACCAGTTCGAGCGCCAGGTTGCGGTCGGGCGCCTGGCCCTGGACGGCAAGCGGTGCGGGGACGGCCCCGCTCTCATGTGCCACGGCAGAAGCGTAGTGGCCCCGCCCCTTCGCGGCCCACACTTGTGATGGCCGCCCAATGTCCTTGACGGGAACCGTCGGGTCCCTGACGGGGTGCGGGTGGGTGCGCGGGCGCGAGTAACGGGGGGGGGGGGGGGGGGGGGGGGGGGCGGGGGGCCGGGGCGCCCCCCCGCCCCCCCCCCCCCCCCC
>NZ_JADWYX010000039.1:8196-28838 GCF_016786355.1 Frankia sp. AgB1.9 | reverse complement strand
GTCACGCCCCCTCCGCGTGACGGTCGCCCCCGCTCCGCTTCAGACGCCGAGGGACCCCGAAAGGTTGCGTCCACGTTCGGTGCGTGGCGGGCGCCACGCTCCCCCGTCCGCCTCGCGGCGGCGTGACCGGGATGATGGGGGTGTGGCACGTGCGCGTGGTCAGGAGACCGTCCGAGACATGGTGCTCTCGCTTGCCGTGGTGATGGCGGGTGTGCTCCTGTTCTTCCTCTTCGTGATGCCGAGGGGCAACGGTCAGCAGGTCAAGGTGGTCTCCGACGCGACCACCTCCGTGCAGTCGTTCGCCCGACAGGCGCCCTATCCGGTGCTCGCGCCAACCGGTCTCGGCCAGAGCCTCTGGAAGCCGACCTCGTTGCGGATGCAGGTGCCCGGCTCGGTCGCTGGCCAGGCGCACCAGGCCATGCTGACCATCGGCTACGTGATCGACCGCAAGAACGACCAGACATTCGCCAGGTACGAGGTCACGAACGACCCGAACGCCGTGCAACAGGTACTCGGCAACCGGCCGGTGACCGGCACGACGACGCTCGGCGGGCAGCCCTGGGAGCTGCGCCCGGACGACGACGGACACCTGGCCCTCACCCGCGTCGTCGGGGCGGCCACGATCATCGTCGACGACGGTGCCGGTGCCGGTGGTGCCGACCGGGCCGACCTCGAAGCCCTCGCCGCCTCGCTGCGCCCGGTCCCGGCCACCACGTCCTGACACCTGAGAACTGCTGCCGCAGCTGACGGTTGGCCTCGTCCCGAGACCGGCAAGATCGCTGTTTTGGCCCTCGCGTGGTTGTGTCCGCGACGGTTTTGTGACCATGTGAGGGCCAAAACGGCGATCAAGCCAGGGAAGCGCCTGGCTGCCGCCGGTGGGCTGGGGAGGCCTCGACCAGCACCCCCGAAGCCGCGCGGGCGGCTTGTCAGTTGCCGGCGGGTCCGGCAGCCGGGTCGGCCTGGGCGGCGGCGATGCGGGCGCGGGCCCCGTCGAGGAGGTCCTGGCAGGTTCGGGCCAGCGCCTCGCCGCGTTCCCAGAGCGCGAGCGACTCCTCCAGGGTGATCCCGCCGGCCTCGAGCCGGCGCACCACGTCCTCCAGCTCGGCGCGGGCGGCCTCATAGGTGGGAGGCGCTGGCCGCGTCGCGGTCGGCTCGGTCATGGAAGGGCTCCCGGAGCTTGGGGCGGTCAACTGGTTGGGTCTGGCTGGCAGTCCGGCTGGGTCAACTGGTCGGCCCCGGCAGCCGGTCGGGCAGGTCAGGCGGTGGGCCGTGGCGGCTGGTCGGACAGGTCAGCCGGCCGGGCTTGTGGAGTCCGCGGTCACTGGAGGCTCATCGGCGGCGGCGGGTGCGGCGTCTGGCGGCGGCTGGAACGGCAGCGGGTCCGCCACCGTCGCGGCGAACGAGCCCCGCGCGACCCGGACCTGCAGCGTCTGGTGGGCGGTCAGGTCCGCCGGGTCGCGGATCACCGCCCCGCTGGAACCGTCCTGGACGAGGGCGTAGCCGCGATCGAGCGTCGCGGCCGGCGACAGCGCCCGCAGCCGGGCGGCCGCGTGCGCCACATCCCGCCCGGCGACGTCGACCGCGTGCGTGACGCACCGGAAGGCGCGCCGGGTCAGGGCCTCCACCGCCTCGGAGCGGCGGTCGAGATCGCGCAGCGGGGCAGCCAGCGCGGGCCGGCCACGCAGGTCGGTCAGCGCCCGGGTCTCGCGGTCGAGCCGGTGCTCGACGACGCGGCGGGCCCGCCCGCGCAGCTGGGCGACCAGCGCGGCCTGCTCCCCTACGTCGGGGACGACTTTCTTGGCCGCGTCGGTCGGCGTGGAGGCGCGGACGTCGGCGACGTAGTCGAGCAGGGGGCTGTCCTGCTCGTGTCCGATCGCCGACACCACGGGGGTCCGGGCCGCGGCGACCGCGCGCAGCAGCGCCTCGTCGGAGAACGGCAGCAGGTCCTCCAGGGAGCCGCCCCCGCGCGCGATCACGATGACCTCGACCTCCCGGTCGGCGTCCAGCTCGCGCAGCGCGTCGATGACCTGGCCGGCCGCCAGAGGCCCCTGCACCGCGACCTCGCGGGTGACGATCCGGACCGCCGGCCAGCGGCGGCGGGCGTTCTCGACCACGTCGCGTTCGGCGGCGCTGGCCCGGCCCGTGATCAGGCCGACCGCGCCGGGCAGGAACGGCGGCCGGCGCTTGCGGGACGCGGCGAACAGCCCCTCGGCCGCGAGCAGCTGGCGCAACGCCTCCAGCCGGGCGAGCAGCGCGCCGACCCCGACCGGGCGGATCTCGAAGACCTGCAGGGCCAACGTGCCCCGCCCGGGGTGAAAGGACGGCTTGCCCCAGACGATGACCCGGGCGCCGTCGGTCAGCGCCGGGCCGACGGCGTCGAGGACCGTCCTGGGGCAGGTGAGCCGCAGTGAGACGTCCGCCACCGGGTCGCGCAGCGTCAGGAAGGCGGTGCTCATCCCCGGCCGCCGGGAGATCTCCGTGACCTGGCCCTCGACCCAGATCCGGCCCAGCCGGTTGATCCAGTCCCCGAGCGCGCGCGACACCGTCCGCACAGGCAGCGGCTGTTCGGGCGTCGAGGTCAAGGTCACCCCTGCACGTTAGGCGGTCGGGACCAACGCTGTGTGGGACGGATCGCGGCAACGCGTGACGCATCGGCGGCCGGTCTTCCCGCCGGGCCAGTGCCGCGTAGACTGCCGAGACATGGGGCGGGTCCTTTTGGCCAAGCCGCGCGGCTACTGCGCCGGTGTCGATCGAGCGGTTCAGACCGTGGAGAAGGCACTGGAGCTGTATGGCGTTCCGGTATACGTGCGTAAGCAGATCGTGCACAACGCCCACGTCGTCAAGACGTTGGAAGCGAAGGGCGCGATCTTCGTCGAGGAGACGGAAGAGGTGCCGCACGGTGCCACCGTCGTGTTCTCCGCGCATGGGGTAGCACCCACCGTGCACGAGGAGGCGTCTGAGCGAAAGCTGCGGACGATCGATGCCACCTGCCCGCTGGTGACCAAGGTGCACTCCGAAGCGCGCCGGTTCGCCCGGGAGGACTACGACATCCTGCTCATCGGCCATGAGGGCCATGAGGAGGTAGTCGGGACCACCGGGCAGGCGCCGGACCGCATCCACCTGGTGGACGGCCCGGAGGACGCGGCGGACGTGAAGGTGCGTGACCCGAAGCGGGTCGCCTACCTCTCGCAGACGACGCTGTCCGTCGACGAGACGATGACGACGGTCGATGCGCTGCGCGAGCGGTTCCCGCATCTGACCGGGCCGCCGAACTCGGACATCTGCTACGCGACCCAGAACCGCCAGGTGGCGGTGAAGGAGATCGCGAACGCGGTCGACCTGATCCTGGTGGTCGGCTCGCCGAACTCGTCGAACTCCGTCCGCCTCGTCGAGGTCGCCCTGGATGCCGGCGCGCCGGCTGCCTACCTGGTCGACAACCGCGAGCAGGTCAACGACGCGTGGCTTCAGGGCGTCGAGACCGTCGGCGTCACCAGCGGTGCCTCCGTGCCGGAGGAGCTGGTCACCGAGCTGATGTCCTGGCTCGCGGAGCACGGCTTCAACGATGTGGAGGAAGTCACCTCCGCCGAGGAGCACCTGCTCTTCGCGCTTCCGCCGGAGCTGCGCCGTGACATGCGCCGCATGAAGGAAAGCGCCGCGACCAGCTGAGCGAGCGGAAGACTCTGCAACACACAAGGGCCGCGCCTGGTGCGCGGCCTTTGTCGTCGGCGCGGCCGGGCGAGCCGGTTCGGGAGCCCGTGCGCGCCGGCACCCGCCTGATCGAAGATGACCGGTGGCAGCATCATCAGGACGACGCGCCGGTCCAGGACGAGGAGTAGCGGGACATGACCGAGCAGGAGTACCGGATCGAGCACGACAGCATGGGGGACGTCCGGGTCCCGGCCAGCGCGAAGTGGCGGGCGCAGACCCAGCGCGCGGTCGAGAACTTCCCGGTATCCGGAATGCGGATCTCCCGCGCGCACATCCAGGCCCTTGCTCGGATCAAGGCCGCGGCCGCGACCGTGAACGCCAAGCTCGGGGTGCTGGACGGTGAGATCGCCGAGGCGATCGCCTCCGCCGCCGCCGAGGTCGCCCGGGGCGACTGGGACGACCAGTTCCCGCTGGACGTGTTCCAGACGGGCAGCGGGACGTCGTCGAACATGAACACGAACGAGGTCATCGCGACGCTGGCGACCGAGCGGCTCGGCCGGGCGGTGCACCCGAACGACCACGTGAACTGCTCGCAGTCGTCGAACGACGTGTTCCCCTCGTCGATCCACATCGCCGCGACGCAGGGCATCGTCACCGAGCTGATCCCGGCGCTGGAGCACCTGGCCGCGTCGCTGTCGCGCAAGAGCGAGCAGTTCGCGGACGTGGTCAAGTCCGGCCGTACGCATCTGATGGACGCGACGCCGGTGACGCTCGGCCAGGAGTTCGGCGGCTACGCCGCGGCGGTGACGCTCGGGATCGAGCGGCTGAACGCGGCACTGCCCCGGATCGGCGAGCTTCCGCTCGGTGGCACCGCGGTCGGTACCGGGATCAACACCCCGCCCGGCTTCTCGGCGACCGTGATCTCGGAGCTCGCGGCCAGCACCGGCCTGCCGCTGACCGAGGCGCGCAACCACTTCGAGGCCCAGGCATCCCGGGACGGGCTCGTCGAGGCGTCCGGGGTGCTGCGGGTGATCGCGATCTCGCTGTACAAGATCTCCAATGACCTGCGCTGGGCCTCGTCCGGGCCGCGCGCCGGACTGGGCGAGATCCACCTGCCGGACCTGCAGCCTGGTTCCTCGATCATGCCGGGCAAGGTGAACCCCGTCATTCCCGAGGCGGTCTGCCAGGTGGTCGCGCAGGTCGTGGGCAACGACGCAGCGGTCGCCTTCGGTGGCTCGGCCGGCAACTTCGAGCTGAACGTCATGCTGCCGGTGATCGCCCGCAACCTGCTGGAGTCGATCCACATCCTGTCGACGATCAGCCGGCTGTTCGCGGACCGCTGCGTCGACGGCGTCGAGGCCAACGTCGAGCGCTGCCGCCGGTACGCCGAGTCCTCGCCGTCGATCGTCACGCCGCTGAACAAGTACATCGGCTACGAGGAGGCGGCGAAGGTCGCCAAGCTGTCCCTCGCGCAGGAGAAGACGATCCGCGAGGTCGTGCTGGAGCGCGGCTACGTCGAGGACGGCAAGCTGACGGTCGAGCAGCTCGACGCCGCGCTGGACGTCCTGTCGATGACGCATCCGTAGTCGACCACACCGAGGCCGACCAGCCGCAGCCGACGCGGCCGCGGTCGGCCCGAGGTCGGCGACGCCACGGCGATTCCGCTGTGGCACGGTCGGCGGCGACACCCTCGCGGGGTGTCGCCGCCCGCCCGACTGCTCCCGCCCGCTCTTCGCCCGCCTGCCTGGGCCTCTCCGGCGGCCCGCCTGGCGTCTCCGAGGGCGGCCTTCTCTCAGCCCAGCAGGGCCGGCGGGGCCGTCCAGATCCGTACCTGGTCGACGTACATCGTCACCCACTGCGGCGTGGACGCGTCCCGACAGGGCAGCGTCGCCACACAACCCTTGTCGAGCTGAAGCGCCAGATGCATCGGCGAGGTGGACGGGATCGGGTCGAAGCCGGAGGACGGCCGGTTCAGCGTGTAACGCGGCGTGCCGTCGAGTAGCACAGTGATCCGTTGCGGCAGCCATTCGACGGCGATGGTGTGCCACTGGGTGAAGTCAGCCGAGATCCCGCCACCGACCACGTTGTTCGCGGACCCGTTGTGGATGTTCACGCCACCCGACTGGCGACCGCCGTCCCATACCTCGATGGCGTCGATCTCACCGTCGGTCGGCCAGTTCTCGCTGCGGGGCCAGAGCAGGACGACGGCCGAGTAGCCCTTTCCCCGGTCAACCCGGAAGGTCGCCTCCCAGCGGCCGTACAGCTGGTTGAAGGTCGAAGCCACCCCGCCGGACACATCGCGGCCGGCGGAGTCGACGCCGCCGGTAAGCCGCAGCTGGCCGCCCGAGACGACGCTCCTGCTGGCCTCCCGGGGGTAGGCGCGCGCGTCCGGCGAGTCGTAGATGTACCAGTGCGACGCGGTGAGCGCGGTGCCGTCGAACGTCTCGACCTGCGCCGGGCTGCCCCAGCCGTCCGCGCTTCCCGCCGGCGGCGCGGGCGCGGCGGCTGGCCTGCTGGCCGGGACCGGAGCGCGGCTCGCCGGAGCCACGGCGGCCGGCGGCGCGACCGGTGACGGTGTCGCGCTGACGACGGGCTGAGTGCTCGACGCGCTGGCCGACACCGACGGCGAGGGGGTCACGGTGGCGGACGAGGTCGCTCCTGGCGCGGTCTCGGTCGCGGCCAGTCCGTGGTCACCGCCCAGGGCTTGGGGCGCCGTGGGCTTCTGCGAGGTCTGGGAGCAGCCGAGCAGGCCGACGCAGACCGCGACGGTCGCGAGAACCATCGCGCGACGCCGGTCGCGACCCCGGTCCGAAACTCTCGTCCCGCCGCCGCGAACACACACTGGCATCATGTGATCACTGTACCGTTTGCGGTCTCCCGCACCCGTCTGGGGCATTCGTCCACGGCCTGCGGCGGATCGAGCGCTCGAACGGCTGACCGATAGTGTCGCCGTTGGAACCGTCGCGGAAAGACGCGGTAACAATACTGGCAGCGGGTACTTTGCCCCTTGTCCATCCAGATACCCTCTGTTTGCAGGTCTGCGATCGAATGACCCGGGAGCGGGTCGCTGGCGCGCAACAACCTGGCGCACAGCAACCTGGTGTTCGGCAACAGGGGGAGCCCGCGTGTACGACTACGACGTGCTGGTCATCGGGTCCGGGCCGGGTGGCCAGAAGGCGGCGATCGCCGCCGCCAAGCTCGGGCGCCGGGTCGCGATCGTCGACCGCCGCGACATGATAGGCGGCGTCTGCATCAACACCGGGACGATCCCCTCGAAGACGCTGCGTGAGGCCGTGCTCTATCTCACCGGGCTCTCTCAGCGGGAGATGTACGGGCAGAGCTACCGGGTCAAGGACGACATCACCGTCGGGGACCTGACGACCCGCACACAGCACGTGATCAGCCGCGAGATCGACGTTATCCGCAGCCAGCTGAGCCGCAACCACGTGTCGATCCTCACCGGCACGGCGGCGTTCATCGACCCGCACACGCTTTCCATCACCAGCGCCGACGGTATCGACGCCAGGCACGTCACCGCGGAAAAGGTCATCATCGCGACCGGGACCAAGCCGGCGCGGCCGGACACGGTCGACTTCGACGGGCGGACCGTCGTCGACAGCGACCAGATCCTCAACCTCGACAAGCTGCCCGGTTCGATGGTCGTCGTCGGCGCCGGCGTCATCGGTATCGAGTACGCGTCGATGTTCGCGGCGCTCGGCACGAAGGTGACGGTCGTCGAACGCCGCGACCGGATGCTTGACTTCTGCGACCTGGAGATCGTCGAGGCGCTGAAATACCACCTGCGCGACCTCGCCGTCACATTCCGGTTCCGCGAGTCGGTCGTCTCGGTGGAACGGCACAACGGTGGAACTCTCACGCTTCTCGAAAGCGGCAAGAAGATCCCGGCCGACACGGTGATGTACTCCGCCGGACGCCAGGGGCTGACGGATGGCCTCGGTCTCGACAAGGCCGGCCTGGCCGCCGACAACCGCGGCCGTATCAAGGTCGGTTCGGACTTCCGCACCGAGGTCGACCACATCTACGCCGTCGGCGACGTCATCGGGTTCCCCGCGCTCGCCGCGACGTCGATGGAGCAGGGCCGCCTCGCCGCCTACTCCGCCTGCGGCGAGGAGGTGCACGCGATGCGCGCCGAGCTGATGCCGATCGGGATCTACACCATTCCCGAGATCTCGTACGTCGGGAAGACCGAGGACGAGCTGACCGAGGCGTCGGTGCCCTTCGAGGTCGGCATCGCGCGCTACCGTGAGCTCGCCCGCGGCCAGATCGTCGGAGACTCGTACGGCATGCTCAAGCTGCTGGTCTGCCCCGACGACCGCAAGCTGCTCGGCGTCCACGTGTTCGGCACCGGCGCCACCGAGATCGTGCACATCGGCCAGACCCTGATGGGCTGTGGCGGCACCATCGACTACCTCGTCGACAGCGTCTTCAACTACCCCACCCTGTCCGAGTCCTACAAGGTGGCGGCCCTCGACGCCATGAACAAGATGCGGGCGGTGGCCCGCTTCAGCGGCTGACCCCGGGCCCGTCAGGCACCGGGTCAGCCGCCTCGACACCGGCGCGCTGGCCTAGAACGGCGTACCACCCTGCCAGATCGAGATCGGGCCGACGGTCATGGTCTGCGGGAAGGTCGTGTTCGTCGGGTCACCGGCTCCGACCGCGATGTTCAGGACGAGGCTCTCGGGCTTGCCGAACGGCCAGTCCCAGCCGGCGGTCTGGGCGTCCTGCGCCCAGACCGTCATGTGCTCCTTGCGATCGATGTAGAACCGGACGGTCTGGCCGTCGAAATACACGCCGTACGAATGCGGGCGAGCGCGAAGGTCCGGGCCCAGGTCGGTGGACCCGCCGGCGTCGCCCCACCCGAACTCCTCCAGCTGCCGTGGGTCTCCCACCGCCGCCATGTGGGCGGCCGTGTGCACCCAGGTCGTGCCCGCGCCCGCGACCTCCATCACGTTCAGCTCACCCGACGCCGGCCAGCCGACCTGCGGAAAGTTGCTTCCGATGAGCCAGAAGGCCGACCAGACACCGTCGCCGACCGGGACGTCGATCGTCGACTCCACATAGGACCCAGGCTGGACGACGACCTTCCCCTGGGTGTTGATCCGGGCACTCGTGTAATCCCTGCGAATACCGTCCGGGCCAGTCTTGGTCTCCCGCCGAGCGGTGATCACGAGATGCCCGGCGCCGTCCTGCTGGGCGTTGGAGACGCTTCTCGTGTAGGTCTCCAGCTCTCCGTTCCCCCAGCCGTTCCCACCGACCTCCCGGTTCCACTGCGCCGGGTTCGGCGGGCTGCCCGCGGGACCGTCGAAGGAGACGACCTGGGCCGGCGGACCATCGACCCGAGGCACCGCCGGAACGACGGCCGGGACCACGCTCGCGCCCGTCAGCTGGTAATGGAAAGCCTGGTCAGAGGGCAGCTGCACGTATAGACCGGTGTCCTCGCCACCCGGGGCGGTCGCGATGAACGTTCGGGAGACCAGGTGCCAGTCGGTGTCCTTGTGCGCCGCGCCCATGCTCGCCGTGGTCGGCCGGGCGCGGTAGTTCTGGTTGGCGAGCACGAGGATCAGGTTCGCGCCCGACCCGGTCACGTCGCGCACCCAGAGCTGCATCCGGTAGGTACTGCCGACCTGGAAGTACGCCGCGGGCTCGCGCAGCGCGATCAGAACCATCGCCCATTTCCCGGTGGGGCCAGACGACACGACGTCCGCGGCGGTCGGGAGACCCGCCGGTAAAGATGGTCCGCTCACCCGCGTCAGCTGGACGTGCCCGGTGTCGGATGACGCCTGCCAGCCGGTGAGGCCCGTCAGCAGCGAACAGTTGAGTACCGCGTCCCCGGCGATCTGGGCAATGGGTTCGGCGGCGCGGACCGACGTCGTCGCGGCGGCGACGGGCGCCTTCTCCTTGTGCCCGCTGCTGACCCTCGCCCCCACCAGGGTCGCGGCCACGAGCAGGGCAGCCATGACCACGGCGAGGACCAGTTCGGATGGCCGAATCTGTCCCGGCCGCAGCAACTTCGACCGATGCCGCGCCTCGCCGGACGAGGCGTCCGGCTCCGTCTCCGGCGCGTCGACAACCCCATCGGCGACCTCGTCGACATCCCCGTCGGCCTCCGTCGCCGGCCCTTTCGGGGTGCCGACCATGTGCCCTCCCCAGCCTCACCTGCGAGATCCGGGATCACACAATGCCACGCAGATCCTTGTGGCGCTGGTCGGGCCCTTACTGCCGCGACTCTCGGCGTCGGAATATTGACCTAAGGTGAGAGTCCGTGGGGTCAGCGGCCGGTCGGCACGGTTGACCACGCGATCCGCGAAAGACCGGCGATGGTGTTGATGCCGGTCTGCTCGGTGGCGCTGTCGCGGGTGTAGACGGCCATGACGTAGTCCTTGCCGGCGCCGTGCACGTGGGCGAGGCTGTTGACCACCCATCCCGGGCCGTGCGGCAGCCAGCCGTTCTTGAGCTGGACCGAGACGCTGGCTGGGACGCCCGCGGTCAGGCCCCACCGCTGCGCCGGGATCACCGTGTTCAGCAGGCTGGTAGCCGTGGACCTGGCGTTCGCCGAGAGGTACGGGCCCGGGTAGGAGACGGCGCGCAGCACCTTGAGCTGGTCGAGCGCGGTCGTCTCGGTCAGACCCCAGTAGCCGCCGGACCCCGCGGTGGTCGAGCTCATTCCCAGACCGCGGTAGAAGGCGTTCATCCCGGCCGTCCCGCCGGCGGTCCGCCAGAGCGCGCTGGCCGCGTTGTTGTCGCTCACAGAAATCATGGGCTTGGCCCGGGCCAGCTGTGATGCGGGCAGCGTCCCGGTCGTGCCGGTCTTCGAGAGGAGGTCGGCGAGAATGTCGAGCTTCACCGTGCTGGCCGTCTCCCAGCCGGTGCGCCGGTTCTTCGTGACGTAGACGGTCTGATCGGTGTTCTCGTCATAGAGGGCAACACTGATGGAGCCTGGTCGGCCGGCGAGGTAGGACCGCCATTCCGCGGTCAGCGCGGTGGTGAACGTCGCGGCCGTCGTGGCTGTGGCCAACGGGAGCGGGCTGGTGGCGGTGGGCTGGGTCGCCACGGTCGGAGCTGAGGTGGTCAGTGCCGGGGCGGGCAGCGTCGCCGAGGACGCCGGGGACGCCACGAGCGAGCTGATCGAGGGCACGGCGGTCGCCGGGGTCGCGCTGGACCCAGCCGAGGCGGCGGTAGCGCCGGACGCGAGAACCACCGCGGTAAAGGTGATCCCGGTACCGACCGTAAGAACGATCTGCGGGGCCCGGCTACGCCGAGGTCTACGGATGCGGTGAGAACAGCCCGAACGGCCACGCGAAAGCGCCATGCCCCCGTTTGTACGGCCGTTGTTCCTGCATTGATGTTTGCACGGTGTTACGGTTTCCAAAAATATTTGTCACGTTACGTGGTAATCATTGGCCGGAGCGCGATTTCAATCGCTGTAAACCTAACCGTAACGGGCCGAATGTCAGGCCGGCGCAGTACTGATTCTTAACAGAACTGATCGACCATCCGACCCCGTTCCGGCTAGCTCGCGAGAGATCAGCCCTCGAGGCTCGTTCCGGGGGCGGGGGCAGTCGGGTGGGTGAGCGCGGCGCGGGCCAGGTGGCGAGCGATCGACCGGACGATCGTGGCGCCCAACAGTCGCAGCGCCGGGCCGGTGCCCCGGTACGTCGGGACGAACGATGACCGCCACGTGATCCGGGTGCCACCGCCGGGCAGCGGGTCGAGGTCGACCGTCCCCCGGTAGCCGTCGACCGGAATGCCCGAGACGATCGTGTACACGATCCGCCGCGGCGGCACGTACTCGAGGATCTCCTCGCGGCTCAGGACCGGACGCAGCCCGAGCTCGCGGATGGCTCCGACACCACCTGGCGCCGGGTCTCCGGTGCGGTACCAGCGGGATCGGGGCACCAGCGGCCCGGCCCACGCCGCCCAGCCCCCGCCGTCGGCCAGCAGGGCGAACACGGAATCCGCCGGGGCCGACGACTCGACGACCAGGCCGAACGACTCGGCCCTGGCGCGCTTCCGTCCGGCCCTGCCCCCGTCTGCCGTGGCCCCACCTGCCGGGCCGCCGTCCGCCGGGTCGTCGTGCGCCATCGTGTGGACCTCCGCTTCGGCCGGGCAAGCGCGCCGGGGCACCCGCGGCTATCGCAGCGCGGGCGCGCTCCGTGAGCTGCGCCGGAGCTTGGTTCCCAGTCTTCCAGGAACGTCGTCCACCGGGACCCAGCGCAGCCCCGCAGCCGCGGCGACGAAGTCCCGGCTGGGCAGGTGCAGGAGGTAGCGGAACTCGTAGTGGACGTGCTCCGGCTCGGTGAGCGCCGGCACCGGCTCGACGGGGACAGCGTCGACGTCCAGCGGCAACGTCGACTCAGGCCGCAGTGCGTCGGGATCGATCCCGGTGAGGCACTGCAACTGGCGAAGCGTCGACCCGAGGAGCGAGGAGTCCTCTTCGGCGACGTGTCCACCAGGAAGCAGCCAGCTGGACCGCAACACGTCATCCACCTGCAGCAGCTGCCAGTCGGGAGTGACCACGACCGCGCGACAGGCGAGGTGTGCCGGGAGCGTGTTACGCAAGGTGATACGCGGGCCGAGCAGGGACAGGATCACGAGGTCACGGACCGCTTCGAGTTCGGCCGGGTTGGCTTCCACATAGCCGAGCGCGGCGCTGACCACTGCGTTGTTCGTCACCGACACGAGAGGGAAGGTACCGCCCGTCGGCCCGATCCACACCGTTCGCCAGACACTGTGGGCAAACTTTACGGTTGAAATGCGTTAGCTCTACGCATCGTCAACCGATTCACCAGGGACTAAGGTCCTTAGATTCAGGCCCAAGGGACCGTTGACTAATCAAATCGCTCAATGATTTGAAGCTCTCGATCCTGCCGTAGGCGCTTTAATCACGCATAGTGCCCGAATTGGGGACATAGCAGCGCGAGAATCACTGAAAGTCACCGACGGCGGCCTCCGGTCGGCAGCGGGCTCGCCCCCGCACCGGGCCCGGAACGTGGCGTCCAGCGGCTTCAGCTGGTAACGCCGGCCGGCGGCAGCCGCAGCCTTTCCCGGATCTCGGCGTTCACCGCCGGTACCGACTGACTCGCGTCGACGACGGCCACGTACTCCTTGCGCTGGAAGATCTCCAGCACCGGCCGCGTCTTGCCGTGGTACTCGCGCAGCCGCACCGCGAGGGCCTCCGGGTTGTCGTCCGGCCGGGCCACCAACGCTCCCCCGCACACGTCGCAGACGTCGGGCACCTTCGGCCGGCTGGCGATCAGGTTGTAGTCCAGCCCGCACCGGGAGCACAGCCGCCGGGCCAACACCCGGCGCACCACCTCGTCGTCGGTCAGGTCGAGGTAGATGACGCCGTCGATGTCGTAGCTCTCCAGAAAGAACTCGGCCTGCCGCGCGTTGCGCGGAAATCCGTCGACGACGAAGCCGTAGTTCCAGTCGTGGTTGGTGAGCCGTTCCCGGACGACCCGCTCGACCAGCTCGTCGTCGACCAGGTGCCCGCTGTCGACGGCGCGCCGCACCTGGGCACCGATCTTGGTGTGGTTCTGCACGTTCCAGCGAAAGATGTCGCCGACGTTGAGGTGGACCAGGTCCAGGTCGGCCGCGAGCAACCGCGCCTGCGTTCCCTTACCGCTGCCCTGAACTCCCATGATGACGTACTTGCGCACCGCCACACCCCCTCGTCCGGGACTTGCCTGGTCAACGGAACTGCTGGTCGGGCCTGGCTAAGCCGGGCTTGGTTCAGCCGGGCCTGGCTCAGTCCACCGTGTAGCGCTGGGGAACCCAGGTCTGGCTGTCAATGGGCGGGCGTTTGTAGGCCCGCTGCTGACGCGGCGGCAGGCGCACCGGCGGGCGCGGCACCTCCTCGTAGGGCACCCGCGAGAGCAGGTGGGCGATGAGGTTCAGCCGCGCGGTCCGCTTGTCGTCGGCGTCCACCACGAACCACGGCGTGTCCCGCAGGTCGGTGTAGGCGAACATCTCGTCCTTCGCCTCGGCGTAGTCGACCCAGTGGGCGCGCGCCTCAAGATCCATCTCTGAGAGCTTCCAGCGCTTGGCGGGATCCTTCATCCGGGCGTGGAACCGACGGTCCTGCTCCTCGTCGCTGACCGACAGCCAGTACTTGAGCAGCAGGATCCCGGACCGGACCCACGCCCGCTCCAGCTGCGGGCAGGTACGCAGGAAGTCCTCGTACTCCGCGTCCGTGCAGAAACCCATGACGTGCTCGACGCCGGCGCGGTTGTACCAGCTGCGGTCGAAGAACACGATCTCGCCGGCGGCGGGCAGGTGCGTGACGTAGCGCTGGAAGTACCACTGGCCACGTTCCCGGTCGGTCGGCGTCGTGAGCGCGACGACCCGGTAGTGCCGCGGGTTGAGCCGCTCGGTGATCCGCTTGATGGTGCCGCCCTTGCCCGCCGTGTCCCGGCCTTCCAGGACCACCACGACCCGCTGCCCGGAATGCACGATCCACTCCTGCATCCGGACCAGCTCGATCTGCAGCCGGGCGAGCTCCTCGTCGGCGTCCGCCTTCGACAGCCGGGTCGGCGTCCCGGCAGCCTCGTCCGCCTTATCCGCCTTGTCCGCGCCCAATACCGCTCCCGGTGTCTCGAAGCTGATCAAACCCGTGTCGTCGCCCGCACCCGCTGCCCAGTGGATCACGCCGGCGACCCGGACCGGCCACCTCCGGCGAGGTCCCTCCATCGTCCGCGCCGGCGGCCCCGTCGGCGCGGAAACCCCCGGACTACGAACAGCCGTGGACAACCACCGGAGAGCGACTGGCGCACCAACCCGGTAACAGGTCGACGGGAAATCAGGACGCTGTGCGGCAGTTCTGGCACGACGGGCCACCAGGCAGGCCGGGCATTCGGTCTTCCAGGCCCGCCCCGGCCTCGGACGACGGCATTCGCGACTGACCGGACAGTCGACCAGGAGCCGGCTGAAGGCGTCCGATTCGGACAGTCCAGGATGAGGTGCTGGGGCGACAGACCCGAAGCGCCACTAACCGCGGTCCGCACGGGCACCGACGCCCGACGCGAGCCGGGCACCCATCACGGCCGGCCGGAAGCGCCCGGCGCGCGGGCGGGACCGCTCGGCGCGCAGGCACGGAGCGCGGTGCGCACAGGCCACGGAGGCGGAAGGCGGAACGAGTGACCGGCACACCGGCGCAGACCTCCCAGCAGACCTCCCGGATCGGTGCGACCGATCTGGGCGCGGCCCGGGGCTTCGCCGATCAAGGCGGACTTCCCGGCCGGAAGGCGAGCGGGACGGGCCGGTCGGCGCCCCGAACCGGCGTCACCTTCCGGCACCTCGGCGCCGGTCTCGCGGTCGGCGCGCTGGCGTTCACCGTCGCCGCCTGCGGCGGCCACAAGGCGAAGCCGACCGGGCCGGTCGGCCTGTCTGTCACCCGCGGCCAGCAGGCGACGGTCCCGTTCTCCTCGGCCGGCGGCGACGTCATCCTGACCATGAAGACCGCCTCGCCCGAGGCCTCCTGGGGGACGATGGGCAGCGAGTCCGCGGTCCTGTCGCTCTCCGTCGACGGCAAGTACGCCTCCGATGTCGTCATCGCGACGAAGTTCACCGCGTCGCGCAGCATCGACCTGGGCGACCTGACGGCCGGCAGCCACACCCTGAACGTGAAGTTCGACGACGACCGCTCGCCTAGCGGCACCAAGACCGCGAACGTCACCGATCTGAAGTTCAGCACTCTCGGCGCGACCGACGCCGGATACACCGCCTCGCAGTTCGCGCCGATCGTCTACGGCCGCAGCGGCCAGGGGGCGACGGCCGACCTCAACGGCCCGTTCCAGACCGCGGTCACCGACACGCCGATGGTCGCGTTCCACACCGAGACCCAGTCGACGACGCCCGGAAACACGATCTATCGGTACTCGGTCGTCTACTCGGACGAGGACGGCGCCCCGTCCGTGCCGGAGATGCTGGCCCAGTGGGGCCGCAGCGCCGAGATCAACTGGGTCTACCAGGTCGAGGTCGACGCCACCGGCAAGGCCGTCCCGGGCAGCGCCATGGTGCGCGGCCAGGACGGCTCGACCGTGCCGTACACGGGCGGCTTCGAGGGCACCCGCCCGGTGATCCAGACGTGCGGGCTGACGAACGACGTGTGCGGGAAGACGGACGGCCAGATGCGCTACACGCTGTCCGTGCTCGACAACATCGACCCGGAGAACGAGGCTCCAGAGTCGATCATGGATGACAATCCGTGGACGTACTGGATGATGTCGCAGGAGCTGATCCGCGAGGGCAAGACCGCCGAGGACCCGCTGGACGACCCGTCGGCCAACCCGACCAAGTCCGCCGGCGACCCGCGTTCCTACCTCTACCTCGTGCTGCGCAAGTCCACCCAGGGCACGACGCCGAACACGGACAACGCCTGGGTCGGGGTGACCATCGGGATCAAGCTCGCCGGCAACCCGACGATCTACCGGTCGGACCTCGGGGTGGCCAAGTGGTCGCTGCGCCGTGACGAGCCCGCCGCGACCGCGATCGCGCTGCCGCCGGGCAGCGTCGCGGACGACATCGAGCAGATCCGGGCGGTCCGGGTGGTCGGCGCGGGCCGGGACACCAAGGCAAAGGTGCAGATCGAGTCGATCGAGCGGGCGTTCTTCCTCGACGCCGACTACCTGCCGCAGTCGTCGTTCCTGTTCGCCCCGGTGCAGGCCACCCTGACGGCCGCCAACCCCGCGGTCACCCTGCTCGACCGTGCCAACGGCCCGATCATCCGGCCAAGCGGCTCCGCGACGCCGACCGACGGCACCGGCGCGACGCCGTCGCCCACCTCGACGTCGCTGCTGCCCGGGATCACGATCGGCCCGAGCCTGCACAACCCGTTCGGTGGCGCGACCACCCCGCCCGACGCCACCCTCGCGGCCACGGCGAAGGCTTCCACCACCCCGAAGCCGGAGTCGACGCCGACGTCCTGACTGGCGGGCCGCCTGGCAACCCCAGGCGGCCCGAACGGCCAGGCGACCCGGAATGGCCAGGCGGTCGGGTGGCCGCCTGGCCAGATCGCTCACCCGCGGGCGGGGCTACCCAGCCGGAGAGGCGGCGGCCAGCCCGGCGGGGACGGAGCCCGCCGCGACGGTCCCTGCGGCGTCGACCGGTGCCGCGGAGGCGGAGCCGACGGACGCCCAGGCGGTGTCCGCCGAGTCGAGCGCGGTGGTCGTGTTGGTTCGCAGCGTCTCCGGGGGCAGCTGCGTCCCGTCGAACAACTGGGCGCACCAGCGTGCCGCCTGCTGGTAGTCAGCCAGGCCCGTCGTCCAGGCCTGGCCCGCGTCTCCGTCCGGCGTGTCACCGGCATGCTGCGCGTCGACGGCCCGCGAGTCGAGCAGCACACAGGCCGGCTGCAGCGCCATCCCGTCGAGATCGGCGATCGCCTTGCGGACGGCCGCCTCCGCCGACGTGACGTCTCCGCGCGGACCCGCGATCGCCGCGTACCAGCCGGTGAGATCGGGCGCCGGCGACGTCGCGCCGACGGCCGGCGGTGAGCCCGCGGCCTGGGGCGCACCCGCGACGCCGGCGGCCAGCACCGGCCGCGGCGCGCCGGTCGGGCTCCCACCACCGGTCGGGCCGAACACCCACACGACCGCGCCGACGACGACGATCCCGGCACCGCCGAGGATCACCAGCCCCCGGCGCCGTTCGGAGCCGCTGAGCTCCTCCCAGGTCCGATATTCCTTGCGCCGACCCGCCACCCCGGCTCCCCCGGCTCCCTGTCGTGATTTCCTCCGCGTCGCGCCGGGGCCAGCCCCGGGCGGCGGGCGCGATCAGATCATCGATCGCGCCACCGCCGGCCCAGGGGGCCGCCACAAGGACAGACGCACAGCCTCGGGTTCACGTTGTCCTACCCAGTGGTCCGCCGTCGCGGTCGCGGCCACGAGTTTTCCCACCGTTCCAGCGTTCGTGGGTTCCGGTGGTGTGACGTAGGGGAAGGGATGCCATCTGGCCACCTCACGGCCCTCGTCGGCGAGGGCCGTGCGCGCGCCCGCTCAGTCGAGCAGGTCAGGCTCCCGGCGGACGATCCGGTCGTAGAGCGGCTGGAAGTTCAGCCAGCCGGTCAGCGGGTTGCCGTTGAGCTGACAGGTCAGCTTGGCCTCCTCGTGCGGAATGTGCGAGACCGTGCCGGCGGCCTTCGCCAGCAGCTGCACCTGCGCCGACCGCTCCGCCGCGATGAACCAGTACGCCGCGGCGTCCACGCTGTCCGCCACGGTCAGCAGGCCGTGGTTCGCCAGGATGACCGCCTTGTAGTCGCCGAGCGCCGCGGCGATCCGCTTGCCCTCGTCGACGTCGAGGACGACTCCGCCGAACCCGGGGAACAGGCCGTGGTCCTCGTAGAACGCGCAGGCGTCCTGGGTGATCGGCTCGATCAGCTGGCCGATCGTGGACAGCGCCCGCCCGTGGACGGCGTGGCTGTGCGCCGCCGTGATCACGTCCGGGCGGGCCTGGTGGACCTGCGAGTGGATCGCGAACGCCGTCGGGTTCGCCGGGTACCGGCCCTCGACGGTCTCGCCCTTCGTGTTGACCAGGATCAGGTCGCTGACCCGGATGTGCGAGAACGGGATGCCGAACGGGTTGACCCAGAAGTGGTCGGTCAGCTCGGGGTCGCGGGCCGTGATGTGCCCGGCGACACCCTCCTCGTAGCCGAACCAGCCGAAGATGCGGAACGCCGCCGCGAGCCGCTCCTTGCGGTGCTGGCGCTCCTCCTCGACGGTCTCGAAACTCGGTGGGAGACGGAAGATCAGGTTGTCAGCCATGCCATTAGCGCACCACATCGCCGGGACGATCAGAGAACCGGCTGGTGGGAACACTCGTCGCCTTCGCGACATCTCACCGAACGGCAGGTACCGCCCGCCCCCGATGGCCTACCACGACTGTGACCGACGCCCGTGTCGAGAAGCCCCGTGTAGGGCCCAGCCCAGCGGGCGAGCGGCCCCGGAGCCGGACGACGAGCTCAGACCTGCGTGAGATCGACCTTCACGGCGAACGGCGCCGTCACCGTGACGACCCCGGCGTGGATCTCGCCGTCCCGATACGTCCTGGTCGCCGGGTCGAGGACGTGGGTGTAGACCAGCGGGACACCGCCGACAGGCTGTTCTATGCGCCAGTAGTACGCGATCCCGGCTCGGGCGTACTCCTGCACCTTGACGAGCCGGTCGGTGGTCTCGGAGCCTGGAGAGACAATCTCTACGACCAGCAGAATGTGCTCAGGACGAGCCGGCATGATGTCGATCGTGCTCGCCCGGTACACGATGACGTCGGGACGGCGGTTGATCAGCGGTACGTCCTGGAGCCGGACGTCGAAATCCAGATCCGCGAACCAGTCCGGAGCGCCAGCCGCCTCCAAGGCGATCGCCACCGTCTTGGCCAGGCGGTTGTGCCGCCTCGACGCGCTGGGGACCACGACGACCATCCCGTCCACGACCTCGATGCCCGCGCACTGCTCCTCGGACCACGAGTCGTACTGCTCCGCCGTGATCTGCTGGTGCATCCAGGCCGGAGCGATCATCTCCGCGGTGATGACGCACCTCCCAGAGCACGCGAAACCAGCTTGATCCTTCACGGCGAGCCTAGCCAGCGTCTCACGACTTTCGCGGCCAAGTCACGGCCACGGCGCGACCTCGACGCCCGCGCGCTGGTCTTCGGACACTGGAGCAGTCCTGCCCCGCCGTGATCTGCAGCCGCCGCCCGTACATTGGTGATCCGCTCGTGCCTCCGGCTGCGAAGGTGGTGAAGGAGTGGCTCGCTGGTTCAACACGGCTGGGCCGTGCGTGCCCGAGAAGCACTACATGATCGCGGCGTCGGCGCGGCTGCCTGAGGTCCCCCGGCTGGTGGCGCGGGACGGCTACTTCGTCGTGCACGCACCGCGGCAGACAGGTAAGACGACGACGCTGCTCGCGCTGGCCGATGAGCTGACCAAGGCAGGTCAATACGCGGCCATGCACTTCTCCTGCGAGGCGGCGCGGGCGCAAGGCGACGATGTCGGCGCGGCGACCCGGGCGCTTCTCGATCAGATCCGCACGGTCGCGCGGACGAAGCTCCCCCAAGGCCTCCAGCCGCCGCCCTGGCCCGAGGCGTCGGCCGGAGGCTTGCTCACGGCAGCACTGGCGGCCTGGGCGCGGGCCTGCCCGCTTCCACTCGTCCTGTTCTTCGACGAGATCGACGCGCTTCAGGGGCCGACGCTGGTGAGCGTGCTTGGCCAGCTACGAGCAAACTTCAGCCAACGCCCAGGCGACTTCCCAGCCTCCGTAGCCCTGTGCGGCCTGCGGGACCTTCGCGACTATAAGACCGCGTCGGGCGGCAACCCGAATCGTCTCGGCGGCCCAAGCCCGTTCAACATCATCGTCAAGTCGCTGCGGCTCAAGGACTTCACGATCGAGGACGTACGGAACCTGTACGGGCAGCACACCGCGGCGACCGGCCAGGAGTTCACCCCTCAGTCGGTGGAGCACGCCTTCACGTTGACGGCTGGACAGCCCTGGCTGGTCAACGCTCTCGCGGCGGAGATCATCGATGAGATGGCGGTGCCCGCCTCTACGCCCATCACGCCCGATCACATGGAACAGGCCAAGGAACGACTCATCCGCGCCCGGGCCACTCATCTGGACTCACTGACCGACAAGCTCAACGAGCCACGGGTCAAAGCGATCATCGGACCGGTCCTTGCTGGCACCGAGCCCGCCGAGGACCCCGTCAGCGACGATCTGCAGTACGTACGCGACCTCGGCCTCATCGCCGAAACGCCACCGGTCCGGGCCGCGAACCCGATCTACCGCGAAGTCATCGCACGCGTCCTGAGCACCGTCAACAGCCCCGTTGGTCGACCCATCACGCTCGTCCGCGCCTGAGGCCAGCAGAGGCGGGAGCTGGAGCCCCAGTGAACCAGGGGCTCCCGCCGCTGGTGACCGTCGGGGGGGGGGGCCCCCGCCCGGGGCGCCCCCCCCCGGGGGGGCCCGCCCCCCGCGGCCCCCCCC
>NZ_JADWYX010000039.1:0-8186 GCF_016786355.1 Frankia sp. AgB1.9 | reverse complement strand
CCCCGTGTTTTTTTCCCCGCCGCCGCCGCCACCCCCCATTTCTGCCTGTCTGGTGGGCTCGGAGATGTGTATACGAGACCGGCCCTCGGCCGCTGCCAGGCCGACCGGGCAGCTGACGCCGGTGCCGCCGAGGCCGCAGTAGCCGTTCGGGACCTTGTGCAGGTACTGCTGGTGGTAGTCCTCGGCGTAGTAGAACGGCCCGGCCGGCGCGATCTCGGTGGTGATCTCGCCGTGGCCCGCCGCCGTCAGCCGCTGCTGGTAGGCGGCGCGGCTGCGGGCGGCCGCCGCGGCCTGGTCGTCGGAGTAGGTGTAGATCGCCGAGCGGTACTGGCTGCCGACGTCGTTGCCCTGGCGCATCCCCTGGGTCGGGTCGTGCGACTCCCAGAAGACCGACAGCAGCTTGTCGTAGGAGACCTGGCTCGGGTCGTAGACGACCTGGACGGCCTCGGTGTGCCCGGTCAGGCCGGAACAGGTCTCCTCGTAGGTCGGGTTCGTGGAATAGCCGCCGGCGTACCCGACGGCGGTGGAGTAGACGCCCGGGGTCTCCCAGAACTTGCGCTCCGCGCCCCAGAAACAGCCGAGGCCGAACACGGCGACCGCCAGGCCCGCGGGGAACGGGCCCTCGATCGAGGTGCCAAGCACCGCGTGCCGCTCCGGTACGCCGTAGAGCCGCCGCTCGTGCCCGGGCAGCGCCTGCTCGGGCGAGACCATGGTCGCCGCGCGCCGTCCGAACAGCATGTGAACCACCTCCGGTAACAGGCTCGCCCTTGGCCAGAAGGTCAGGGCGAGAATTCACCCCGCACAACAGCGCGAAGGGGTGGTCCGTTCCCACTGGGGAACGGACCACCCCTCGCGTAGGTACCGCCGGCGCTGGCGCCAGAGCCGCCAAGGTCGCCCGCAGGCGATGATCGCCGTTTTCGCCCTCTGGTGGTCGTGAATCGGGCTTGATCACAACCACCAGAGGGTCCAACTCGCGATCAGGCCCGCGAAGCGCGCCCTGCGGCGCCCGGCGACACGGCGGGAGGCTGGGCCGCCGGCGTGGGCGACGCTGGTCCGCCGGCCTAGAGGACGAGGTCCTCCAGCATCGTCGTCACGAGAGCCGCGATCGGGGACCGCTCGGACCGGGTGAGCGTGATGTGCGCGAACAGCGGGTGGCCCTTGAGGGTCTCGATCACCGACGCGACGCCGTCGTGCCGACCTACCCGCAGGTTGTCCCGCTGGGCCACGTCGTGGGTGAGCACCACTCGCGACCCCGCGCCCAACCGGGACAGCACGGTCAGCAGCACGCCGCGCTCCAACGACTGCGCCTCGTCGACGATCACGAAGGAGTCGTGCAGCGAACGGCCGCGGATGTGCGTCAGCGGCAGGACCTCGAGCATGCCGCGCTCGACGACGTGCTCTATGACGTCCTCGGAGACGAGCGCGCCCAGGGTGTCGTAGACAGCCTGCGCCCAGGGCGCCATCTTCTCGTTCTCGCTGCCGGGCAGGTAGCCGAGGTCCTGGCCGCCGACGGCGTAGAGCGGGCGGAAGACCACGACCTTGCGGTGCGCCCGGCGCTCCATCACCGCCTCCAGGCCCGCGCACAACGCCAGCGCCGACTTGCCGGTGCCGGCGCGACCGCCGAGCGAGACGATCCCGATCTCCGGGTCGGCCAGCAGGTCGAGGGCTACCCGCTGCTCCGCGCTGCGGCCGTGCAGCCCGAAGGCCTCCCGGTCGCCCCGCACCAGCCGGACCGTCTTGTCGGCGCAGATCCGGCCGAGCGCCGAGGCGCTGCCGCCGGACGACGTCAGCACCAGGCCCGTGTGGCAGGGCAGGTCGGCCGCGTCCGCGAGCATGAGGTGCTCGCCGGCGTACAGCCGGTCGAGCTCCTCCTGGCCCACGCTGAGCTCGGCCATGCCGCCCCAGCCGGTGTCCACGGGCTGCAGCGCCCGGTACTCCTCGGCCTGCAGGCCGACGACGGAGGCCTTCACCCGCAGCGGCATGTCCTTGGTGACCAGCACCACGTCGTCGCCCTCAGCCGCCAGGTTGAGGGCGACGGACAGGATCCGGGAGTCGTTGTCGCCAACCCGGAACCCCGGCGGCAGCACTGTCGGGTCGGTGTGGTTGAGTTCTACCCGCAGCGTTCCGCCGCCTTCGAGGGGTAGCGGATGATCGAGACGCCCGTGCCGGATGCGCAGGTCGTCCAGGATGCGTAGGGCCTCCCGGGCGAACCAGCCCAGCTCGGGGTGGTTTCGCTTTGCTTCCAGCTCCCCTATTACGACCAGGGGGAGCACGACGTTGTGCTCCGCAAATCGCAGCAGCGCGCGAGGGTCAGACAGCAGCACGCTTGTGTCGACGACATGCGTTCGTGGCACACGCCCACCCGCTTACTCGGAGTTGTCCGGGACACAGCCCCACAGGGGCCGGGTCCCGGCCTCCTGGCGTTGTCGCGAAAGCGGCACCGAGGGGCCTCCCCAGCGGTCCAGCCCGACGCCGGACCACGATTTGAGACGTCGAGGCATCACGGTAGCCGCAGGTAGGTGGGTTGGCGACCCACTTCGCCGAACACGTGGCGAACGTACGTCAACGCCTTCTGTGACCGGGATGGGCACCAGGCCCCCTCCAGGCCCGCTTCGGACCCAGATCGTCACGGTACGCAGCCGTAGTGAACGTGCGGGTCGCGAGGCAGGCCGCCAGTCGAGCGAGGCCCTCGCGCAATCGTCACCGTGAGTTCGACCACCCGACGATCACCCAGAGATCATCGTCCGATCACGGGGTGACCATCGAGCGCACTTCCGGGCCTGGGCCCGACCCCGGCCAGCCGGGGGGCACGATCACACTGGGTGATCAGAACCTGCGGCCAGCTTGACGCCCAGCAAACGGCGGACCTCGTCCTCGGTGCGGGCCGGACGCTCACAGACGAAGTGCTGGCAGACGTAGACGCCGGGCTCGGGCCGGTGGTCGGTGAGCGGTCCGGCAGTCACCACGACCGCGCCCGGAGCCGTGCCCAACCGGGCGAGCCGCTCGAGATCGGGCCGGCCGACGACCGCGACCTCCGCGGGGCCGGCGAGCAGCGCCTCGGCGACGGCCCCGGCGTAGCCGGCGAAGGAGGCGTCGCGGGCCAGCAGCGCCGCGAGCAGGCCGACCGTGGCCTCCGCGTCCTCACGGTGGTCGGCCGAGCCGGTCAGCGCCGCGTACGTCAGCAGCGCGCCGGCGAACGCCGACTGGCCGGACGGCGTAGGCGAGTCAGAGATCTCCCGCGGCCGGCGCAGCAGCGTCTCCGCGTCGTCGGCGGTGTCGTAGAAGCCCCCGTCGGGGGCGCGGAACCGGCCCCTGGCCACGTCGAGCAGCTCCCGGGCCAGCTCCAGCCAGGCCAGCTCGCCGGTCACCTGGTAGAGCGCGAGGAGGCCCTCGGCGACGTTGCCGTAGTCGTCGAGCACTCCCGCGTTCGGGCCGACCTTGCCGTGCCGGCTGGTCCGGCGCAGCCGGCCGTCGACCAGGTGCACGTCGCGCAGCAGGCCGGCGGCCCGCTCGGCGGCCTCGACCCAGGCCGGCACCTCGAACAGGGCGCCCGCCTCGGCGAGCGCCGCGATCGCCAGGCCGTTCCAGCTGGCGACGACCTTGTCATCGCGGGCCGGCTGGGGCCGCAGCGCCCGGGCGGCGGCGAGCTCGTCGCGGACCCGGGCGAGCCGTGCCGGGTCGGCGTGGTCGGCGGGTAGCTGGAGCACCGACGAGCCGTGCTCGAACGTGCCGTCCTGGGTCACCGCGAACAGGTCGGCCGCCCAGGCGGCGTCGTCCGGCGCGAGGACCGCGGCCAGCTGCGCCGGGGTCCACACGTAGCTGGCGCCCTCGACGGGGTGACTCCCGTGCTCGTCGCCGTCGCCGTCGCCGGAGCCATTGGAGCCATCGGAGCCGGCCGGCGGTATCGCGTCGGCGTCGAGGGCCGAGGCGAAGCCGCCCTCGGCGGTGCGCAGGTCCGTCAGCAGGAACTCGGCCGTCTCGCGCACCACCCGGGCCGCGAGCCCGCTGCCGGTGGCCCGCCACAGGTGCAGGTAGACGCGCAGCAGCTGGGCGTTGTCGTAGAGCATCTTCTCGAAGTGCGGAACGGTCCACGTCGCGTCGACGCTGTAGCGGGCGAAGCCGCCGGCCAGCTGGTCGTAGATGCCGCCGCGGGCCATCCGCTCGCAGGTGAGCGCGACCAGGTCGAGGGCGCGGGCGTCGCCGGAGCGCGCGTGGTGGCGCAGCAGCAGCTCGGCGACCATCGACGGCGGGAACTTGGGCGCCGCGCCGAAGCCGCCGTTGCGCGGGTCGAACCGGCCGGCGAGCTGGTCGACGGCACGGTCGAGCAGGTCGGCGTCGAGCCGCGTGCCCGATCGCCCACCGACCGGCGACTCGGCGGCCTCGGCGAGCTTGCGGGCGATGTCCGCGCCAGAGGACTCGATCTCGTCCCGGCGGGTGACCCAGGCCTCCGAGAGGGCCTGGAGCACCTGGCTGAAGGCCGGCATGCCCGGACGGCCCTGGGGCGGGAAGTAGGTCCCGGCGAAGAACGGCTCGCCGGCCGGCGTCAGGAAGACCGTCATCGGCCAGCCACCGTGCCCGGTCAGCGCGACGGTGACGTCCATGTAGACGGCGTCGACGTCCGGGCGCTCCTCGCGGTCGACCTTGATGTTGACGAAATGCTCGTTCATGAAGGCCGCGGTGGCCTCGTCCTCGAACGACTCGTGCGCCATGACGTGGCACCAGTGGCAGGACGCGTAGCCGACCGACAGCAGCACCGGGACGCCGCGGCGGGCCGCCTCGGCGAACGCCGCCGGCTCCCACGGCCACCAGTCGACGGGGTTGTCCGCGTGCTGGAGCAGGTACGGGGACGTCTGGTCGGCAAGCCTGTTCGCCACGGAAACTCCTTCTCGGGTCACGGAGCCGGTCCGCGTTCTCTGACGCTATGGGGCGCCCGAATCTTCCCGGGCAGCGGCGTCCTCGCCGGTGACGCCGCGCGGGGTCCGGGCCGGCGCCCGGCCCCGGCGCGGGAGGCGGGCCGTTACAGGGCGGTCGTCACCGGTAGACGGCCAGCATGAGCGCGATGTAGTGGCAGCAGGCGGCCACGAGCGTGAACGCGTGGAACACCTCGTGGTAGCCGAAGACCCGGGGCGCGGGGTCGGGCCGGCGCATGGCGTAGACGACCGCGCCGACGCTGTAGCAGACACCGCCGGCGAGCAGCAGCGTCAGCGTCGCGACCCCGGCGGTGTGGGCGACCTCGGGGAAGACGAACACCCCCACCCAGCCGAGGGCTATGTACAGAGGTACGAACAGATACCGCGGCGAGTGCAGCCAGAGCATCCGCAGGAGCACGCCGAGCGCGGCCCCGCCCCAGACGACGATCAGGACCGGCTGGGCGATGTGGCGCGGCATGGCCAGCAGCGCGAAGGGCGTGTAGGTGCCGGCGATGAAGACGAAGATCATCGAATGGTCGAGGCGCTTCATCAACGCTCGCGCCCGGGTGGTCGACCACGAGGTCCGGTGGTAGAGGGCGCTAGTCCCGAAGAGCGCCGCAATACTGATCGCGTAAACCCCGACGGCGAGCCGGGCTCCGAGCGTCGTCGGCAGCGCCACAGCCACCACGCCAAGTGCCACACTTACCGGAAAAGCTCCGGCATGTAGCCATCCCCGCATGCGCGGTCGCACCAGGTCACGCGGGTGGGCCCGGATGTCGGCTGTGTTGCCATCAGGGTGGTTGTCGCCAGAGACCGGTTGCGGACCGGCGGCGGCGGGTTGCGTCGCTCCGTGAGTGACCACGTCAGAACGATAACCGCGCGGCCCTCCGGAGCGTCGCACGCCCCGGCCAGCCAGCGGGTCCGAACGATCCCGATGCGTGATGGAACCAACGTTTCCGCCCCGCTGTACCGCGCGACTGCGCACGGAAAGAGCGGTACAGTCTAATGATCCTGAACGCGGCCTCGAACGTACCCCTTGTACGGGCGGACACTGTTGTACTGACGGCGCCGTACTGGCGGACACTGCACCGGCGGTCAGCGCCGGCACGCCGGTGGAATGTCACCACCCGTACAGGGGGGCGTTCGGGTGCGCAAGCTACACGCAAGCTGCACCTGTATACCGAGGCGAGAACGCGGCAGGTTCGACGCGACCGGAGGTGTGAGCTGTGACGACCGCGGCACAGATTCCCGGGCTGGATGCCGCCCCGACCAAGCACGCCAGGCTGCTCGCCTGGGTGCGCGAGATCGCCGAACTCACCCAGCCGGACAAGGTGGAGTGGTGCGATGGCTCCGCCGAAGAATTCGATCGGCTCACCAATCTTCTCATCGAGCACGGGACGTTGGTGAAACTGAACGAGGAAAAACGTCCCAACAGCTTCCTGGCGCTCTCCGACCCACGAGACGTCGCCCGAGTGGAGGACCGTACCTACATCTGCTCGGCGAAGCGTGAAGACGCCGGCCCGACAAACAACTGGGTCGAGCCGGCAGAAATGCGCGGAACGCTCAACGGCCTGTTCAGCGGATGTATGCGTGGCCGGACGATGTACGTCGTTCCGTTCTGCATGGGTCCGCTCGGTTCGCGTATCTCGGCACTCGGCGTCGAAATCACCGACTCGCCGTACGTCGCGATCTCGATGCGGACGATGACCCGGATGGGCACCCCGGCGCTGGAGCAGCTCGGCGAGGACGGCTTCTTCGTGCCGGCGGTGCACTCGCTGGGTGCCCCGCTGGAGCCAGGCCAGGACGACGTGGCGTGGCCCTGCAACGACACGAAGTACATCGTCCACTACCCGGAGACTCGGGAGATCTGGTCGTTCGGCTCGGGCTACGGCGGCAACGCCCTGCTCGGCAAGAAGTGCTACGCGCTGCGGATCGCGTCGGTCATGGCCCGGGACGAGGGCTGGCTCGCGGAGCACATGCTGATCCTCAAGCTGACCTCGCCGAAGGGCGCGGTCCACTACATTGCGGCCGCGTTCCCGTCGGCCTGCGGCAAGACCAACCTCGCCATGCTCATCCCGACCGTCCCCGGGTGGAAGGCCGAGACGGTCGGCGACGACATCTGCTGGATGCGCTTCGGCGAGGACGGCCGGCTGTACGCCGTCAACCCGGAGGCCGGCTTCTTCGGCGTCGCGCCTGGTACTGGGGCTGACACCAACCCGAACGCGGTCGAGACCCTCTACGCCAATGCCATCTACACGAACGTCGCGAAGACGGACGACGGCGACATCTGGTGGGAAGGCCTCACGAAGGACAAGCCGGCCCACCTGACCGACTGGAAGGGCGCCTCCTGGACGCCGGAGGCACCGACTCCGGCCGCCCACCCGAACGCCCGGTTCACGGTTCCCGCCGGTCAGTGCCCGACGATCGCGGCCGAGTGGGAGGACCCGCGCGGCGTGCCGATCTCGGCGATCCTCTTCGGTGGCCGCCGGGCTACGGCGGTGCCGCTGGTCACCGAGGCGCCCGACTGGCAGCGCGGGGTCTTCTACGGCTCCATCGTCTCCTCGGAGACGACGGCGGCCCAGGCCGGCGCGATCGGCCAGCTCCGGCGCGACCCGTTCGCCATGCTGCCGTTCTGTGGCTACAACATGGCGGACTACATGGGTCACTGGCTGGCCACCGGCCAGAAGGCCGACGCCTCGAAGCTGCCGCGGATCTACTACGTCAACTGGTTCCGCAAGAGCCCCGAGGGCAAGTTCCTGTGGCCGGGGTACGGCGAGAACAGCCGGGTCCTCGCCTGGATCGTCGGTCGGCTCGAGGGTGAGGCGGACGGCGTCGAGTCGCCGCTGGGCGTGCACCCGACCCTCGAGGCGTTCGACACCGACGGCCTGGACATCGACCAGGCTGACCTCGCCACCCTGCTGACCCTCGACACGGAGGTCTGGAAGCAGGAGGCCGACCTGATTCCACAGCACTACCAGACCTTCGGCGACCATCTCCCGGCGGAGCTCTGGTCCGAGCACCAGGCCCTCGTCGAGCGCCTGAACGGCTAGCCCACCGCGTCGCCACACCTGACGCCCGCAAGACGATCGCCCCCGCCGGCCCAGCCGACGGGGGCGATCGCCGTCTCGGGACCAGCTCCTCACTCGACCTTGATCGCGATTTTGGCCCTGGGGTGGTCGTGACGAGGGCGTTTCCACGACCACCCCAGACATCCCATGGTTTTGGGTGTCAAGCGGCGGTGTCGAGTGTGACGGTGTGTGGCCAGGCGGTTGCTTC
>NZ_JADWYX010000038.1 GCF_016786355.1 Frankia sp. AgB1.9 | reverse complement strand
AGTGGGAGCAGGCCGCCGTGGCCGAACGCGAGCCCGGCGAGCAGGTAGAACGGGATCGGCGAGATCCCGATCCGAGCCGCGAGGTGTCCGATGATGCCGAGGCAGAACAGGACACCGCCGAGCTCGATGAAGACGGATGCGATGTCATGCACGCGGTCGCCCCTTCCGTGTCAGGTCAGCCGGTGCGGAACAGGTCGGCGACGGCGGCGGTGTTCTCCGGGGTCCCGACGACCACCACGACGTCGTCGGGGGCGAACAGGAAGTCCGGACGAGGCGAGGCGAGAACCTCCTGGTCACGCACCACCGCGACGATCGACGCCCCGGTACGGGTCCGCGCCTGCGTGTCGCCCAAGGACCGGCCCGCGTACGGAGAGTCCGCCGAGATCCGAATCCGCTCACCCACCAGGCCCGCGAACACCTTGTTCAGATTCGCCAGCTTCTCCACGATGTGCGGCGCCCCCAGCAACTCCGAGAGCACGTCGCCCTCCTCCGCGGTCAACGCGACCGAGTCCGCGACCGCGTCGGGGTCGTGCGCGTCGTAGATCACCAGCTCGCGGCGGCCCTTGTGATGCGACACCACCCCCACCCGACGCCCAGCCCGGGTCGTGAACTCATGCCGCAACCCGATCCCGGGCAGCGCGGTCTCCTCGATCTCCACCGGTTCGCCCTTCATCGGCGCTCAGCAGCCGTGCTCGTCGCGGAGACCTCGGCGCCGGGGGTCGGTCTGAGCACAGCGCCGCCGCCGAGCAGCGGCTTGGTCAGCAGGCCGTCGGCGGCCCGGTCGGCAGGGCCGCCGGTCGTCCGGTCAGCGGGGCCGCCGGCCGGAGGCAACGGCAGCCCTTCGCGGAACGACTTCCCCTCCGGGGTGTAGCGAACGGGCCGCGACAGCGAACCCGGGCCGAACCGGCGAAGATCCCTGCGCTGGTCACGCAGGACCACGATCGCGGGCACGGCGAACAGACAACCGAGAAGCAGGACCGCGATCAGCACACGGCCCCATTCGAGTCCTGAGTGCAAGATTTTCCTCCATGACGATGCGCCTGGACGGCCGCCCGTCATGGACGGACAGCACCAGGCAAGGCGTGGGTGGCCGCATCAGGGCCCGCGCGGCGGGAGGTCGCGCGTCAGCCGACGCGGCTACGACGGCCCGACCCTCGAACGGTCGGCCGGCAGGTGAGCGTGGAAGGGCGCACAGCGCGCGACAGGACGTCGCCCGCGGCGGCAGCACGCCGTCAGCGTCTCGTGACACCGAATGGCGTCGCTCGCGCGGAATCCGGGCACAGCCGGACGCGCGGCAGGTCAATCTGCGGGGCGACGCCCGTCAGCAGGCAGCGGCCCGCGCCAGGCTGGCGGGTGGGCCACGGGCACCCGGCACGCCGGTGCGCTGATCCGGCCGGCCACCACGACCGACGCGTCGCCGCCACCAGACGTAGCCGGGCAGCAGGAGCGCGAGGAGCTCGGCCGCGACGGCCGAGGCGCCCGGGTGATCCTGGGCCAGCTTCGCCGACACCGCCGAGCGGCCGTCCACGCGGGGAAAGACCACATCCGCCCGGGCCCCGGGGCCCGGGACCGTGGAGACGACAGCCAGCGCCCGGTCCGAGACACCCATACCGGAACCAGCCCTGCTCGCGTCCGCGCCCCACAGGCCGACCACGAGCAACGCCACCATCCAGAGCGCGCCGAAACCCCGGCGCCGGATGGTGACCATTCGCCCAGGATAAACCAGGCCGCGACGCACAGACACGGACCGCGAAGTCCGGCGGGGGTCCCAGCCGGCCGCCCGTCAGGGCAGGGCGGCGGCCTTGCGGAGCAGGACTGACCGTTCGTGGGTGTTGCGGCACAGCCGGGCGGCGAGGGTCAGCTCCGCGCGGGCCTCGTCGGTCCGGCCGAGCCGGGTGAGCAGCTCGCCGCGGACGCTCGGGAGCAGGTGGGACCCCGACAGCCGGTCGGAGGCGACCAGCTCGTCCACCATCTCCAGCGCCTCCTGCGGCCCGTGCGCCATGGCGACGGCGACGGCCCGGTTGAGCTCGACGACCGGCGAGGGTGCCACCCGGCCGAGCGCCTCGTAGAGCAGCACGACGCGTTCCCAGTCGGTGTCCGGGACGGACGACGCCGACGCGTGGCAGGCGGCGATCGCGGCCTGCAGCCCGTAGGGCCCGAGGCCGCGCCCGACCGCCGAGGCACGGGCGAGCGCGGCCCGGCCGCGCCGGATCGCGGAGCGGTCCCACAGCCGACGGTCCTGGTCCGCCAGGAGCACCGGCTCGCCGTCGGGCCCGGTGCGCGCAGGGAAACGCGCCGCCGTGAGCTCGCACAGGGCGAGCAGGCCGAAGACCTCCGGTTCGTCGGGCAGCAGCGCGGACAGCATCCGGGCCAGCCGGATCGACTCGTGGGCGAGCTCGGGACGCAGCAGCCGGTCGCCGGCCGTGGCCGTCGAGCCCTCGGTGAAGATCACATACAGCACGCTCAGGACGCCACCGAGCCGCTCGCGCCGTTGCTCGGCCGGTGGCAGCTCGAACGGCACTCCGGCCGCGGCGATCGTCTTCTTCGCCCGGGTGATCCGCGCCTGGATGGTCGGCACGGGGACGAGGAACGCCCGGGCGATCTCCTCCGTGCCCAGGCCGCCGACCGCGCGCAGCGTCAGGGCCGCGCGGGCTTCGGGCGAGAGCACCGGGTGGCAGGAGATGAACATCAGGGCGAGCGTGTCGTCGTCGATCCGGTCGGGGTCCCAGGGCAGGTCATCGGACCGGCCGTGGGGTGTCGCGCCGGCGTTGGCCTCGCCTTCGGTGAGCTCCCTGGCGAAGGTGGCGTAGCGCTCGTCGAGGGCCGACCTGCGGCGGAAGCTGTCGATGGCACGGCGCCGCGCGGTCGCGAGCAGCCAGCCCACCGGGTTCGCCGGCGCCCCGTCGCGGGACCAGCTGACCAGGGCCTCCGTCAGGGCCTCCTGGGCGACGTCCTCGGCGAGGGCGAAGTCGCCGGTGTAGCGGGCGAGCGCGGCGACGATGCGTGGGGACTCGATCCGCCAGACGGCCTCGACGGCCCGCCGAGCGGACTCGCTCGGCGGGCCGTCGGTCGCCGCGGGCATCAGACCTGGCCGGTCCGCTCGCGCCACGCCAGCTCCTTGATGACCCACTCGTTGTCCTGCGGGAACTCGTCGATGGTCGGCACCCGGCGGATCTCGCACTTCGAGCCGGTCATCGCCGGCAGGCGCCTGGCCCACTCGACCGCGTCCGCCTTCGAGGCGACATCGATGACGTAGAAGCCGCCGAACAGCTCCTTCGTCTCGCCGTACGGGCCATCGGTGACCACCGGCGTCTCGCCGCTGAAGTCGACCACCACACCCTGGCTGGGGTCGTCCAGGCCCTCGGCGGCGACCAGCACCCCGGCCTTGATCATCTCCTCGTTGAACCGGCCGACCTTCTCCAGCATCTCCTCGAACGGGGTCGCCATCATCTGCGCCACGGCCTCGTCGGTGGAGCGCATGATCAACATGTATCGGGGCATCGCTGTCTCCCGTGATCTCGGGGCCGCCGCTCGACCCGCTCACCCGTAGGTCGAATGGCATCGCCCCGGATCGACACGCGCAACTCAGCGCGGCCGGCGAGTTCGTGTCTCCCGGGGACCGGGGGCGCGGCTAGGCCTTGCGGGCGACAGCTCCGTGGCTGCCGATCGGCCGCGGGCTGGTGCCGGGCTCGGGCCGCCACAGCGGGGTGGACACCACACCGGGCTCGACGAGGTCGAGCCCGTCGAAGTACCTGGCGATCTGCGCGGGTGTCCGCGGGTAGTACGGGTCGCCGGCCTCCTTGCGGCGCCGCGCGGCCTCGATCGCCCCCTGGGCTTCCTCGGCGCTGGCGATCGTGCCGTCGTTGACGACCAGGTAGCTGCCGGCGGGAACCGCGTCGACCAGCCTGGTCACGATCTCGCACGCCTCGTCGGTGTCGGCGACGTTGCCCAGCACGCCGAGCATCATCAGCCCGATTGGCCGGGTGAAGTCGAGGACGTCGCCGGCCGCCGCGAGGATCGTCCTGGGGTCGCGGACGTCAGCCTCGACGTAGGCGGTCACGCCCTGTGGAGTGCTGGTCAGCAGGGCGCGGGCGTGGACCAGGACCAGTGGGTCCCGGTCGACGTAGACGACGCGGGCGTCCGGAGCGATGGACTGCGCGACCTCGTGGGTGTTGCCCGCCGTGGGCAGGCCGGTGCCGATGTCGAGGAACTGGCGGATGCCCACCTCCCCGGCCAGGAAGCGCACCACGCGGGCGAGGAAGCCGCGCGACTCACGGGCGACGTCGATGATCTCCGGGTAGACCTCGCGGACCTGCTCCCCGACCACCCGGTCGACCGGGTAGTTGTCCTTGCCGCCCAGCCAGTAGTTCCACACCCGCGCCGAATGCGGCACGGTGGTGTCCAGGAGGGGCAATGGGGCCTTGTCCGAACCAGGTACCGCGTTAGCCGCCACTCGCACTCCCCGGAACAAACCGCCTCGCCAGCCTGCCCACCGTAGACCATCCGGGAACGGAGGAAGCGGCGGCGCCGCCACGTGTTCCGCGCGGAGACTCCGGCCGGTCGGGATTGTTCACCGCCCAGCCCGCGAGCTACTGGACCCTGGACAGCGGCAGCCGCACGGGCGGCGGGAGCGGTGCCCGCACGGGGTTGGCCTGGAACGACTGGAGCATGAGGGCGGCGAAGCGCCGGGAGGCCGCCACCCGCATCCCGACGGACTCGGCCCTGATGCCCTCGTTCGCCATCAGCGCCAGGCTGATGTCCTCCAGCACGAAGTCGTCCCGCAGGAATCCCGCCGCCTTCGCGCGCCGAACGAGCTCGATCAGCATCCGCAGGGCACGGTCGCGGTCGGCGGCGAACTCGGCCGTCTGGGGCAGCCGCGAGGTGAACGCGCGGGCGAAACCCCGGTCGAGGGCGTGCAGCTCCATGAGCTTCTCGATCACCAGGGCGAACCCGCGCCACGGGTCGTCGGCTGCGAGCCCCTCGTCGACGATCGCCGAGCACAGCGCCATCTGCTCGGCGAAGGCCGCGGCCTCCAGCGCCTCCTTGGTCGGGAAGTGCCGGTAGACGGTCGCGACGCCGACCCCGGCGCGCCGGGCGATCTCCCGGATGGGCACGTCGAGGCCCTCGGCGGCGAACGCGGCGCGGGCGACCGCGAGGATGCGCCCGCGGTTGTCGCGGGCGTCCGAACGCAGCGTCGCTCTCACTTGGACCGTCATCGCTCTCACTTTAGCCAAACGGACGGGGTGCTCCGTTACGGTCGGCCGGACCGCAGCAGATCGAGGACCAGCAGCAGCTCAAGGACCAGAGGTCCAGAACCGGAGACGACCGTGAAGGCAGTAGCGATCCAGGCGTTCGGAGACCCCGAGGGGCTCGCCGTCGTAGATCTCCCCGACCCGAGTCCGGCCGAGGGTCAGGTGCTGATCGCCATCGAGGCGATCGGGGTCGGCGGCGTCGACGCCGTGATCCGCAGCGGGGCCGTCGCCGCCTACGGCTTCCAGCAGGGTCACATCCTCGGCGGCGAGATCGCGGGCACCGTCGCCGCGGTCGGGGACGGCGTCGACCCCGCCTGGGTCGGGCGGCGGGTGTGGGCGTTCCTCGGGCTCGGCGGCGGCTACGCCGAGCTCGCCGTCGCGCCGGTCGAGGCCCTGATCCCCCTTTCTACGGATATGTCGGCCGTCGACGCGGTGACGCTCGGGACCTCGGGACGGGTGGCCCACTTCGGGCTGCGGCACGCCCACTTCGCGCCGGGCGAGTCCCTGCTCGTGCGCGGCGCGGCCGGCGGCATCGGGGTCATGACCGTCCAGCTCGCGGCGCAGGCGGGAGCGGGCGCGATCGCGGTCACGACGTCGTCGCCCGAGCGTGGAGCGCGGCTGCGCGCGCTCGGCGCGACCCACGTGCTGGACCGCGCCGGGGTGGGAGCCCACGACGCGCCGGCCGGCTATGACGTCATCATCGACGTCATAGCCGGCCGGGACCTGCCGTCGTTCTTCGCGCGGCTCAACCCGAACGGGCGCCTGGTGGCCGTCGGAGCGGTCGCCGGTGACCCGCCGGCGGACTTCGGCCTGCCGATGTTCGCGGCCTTCCAGAAGTCGCTGTCGTTCGCCACCTTCAGCGCGAACACCGTGCCCGAGCCCGACCAGCTCGCGGTGACCGCCGAGCTGTTCACCACCGCGGCCCGCGGCGAGCTGCGCTCGGTGGTCCACGAGACGCTGCCCCTGGAGAAGGCCGTCCTGGCCCACCAGAAGATGGCAGCCGGCGAGGTGTTCGGCCGGATCGTGCTACTGACCTGACCGACGAGGTCGGCGCGCCGGCATGATCGCGGTTTTGGCCCTGACGTGGTCGCAAAACCGCCACGGCTACGACCACACGAGTGCCAAAACGGCGATCTTGCTGCTCTCCGGGCGAGGCGCGAGCAGGCGAATCCGCGCTAGTTCACCGGAATAGTTGGAATTTGGGTCGCCTTGTAGCCAGGGGCGCGTGAGCAGCGCTGGCTCCGTCCGACCACGACAGGAATGAGGACGTCCATGTCCGAGGCCCCCGTCATCTCCCGGACCACCGAGCCCGCGTACGCCAGCCCCACCGACGTGGCGACCCACGGCCCCTACACGATCAGGCGGGACCCGGCGGACACCCGGCCGCTGTACCGGTTCACCGGGCGGATCACCGCGGACGGGTCGAGCGGGTTCCCTGCCGAGCCGGGCCGCTACCACCTCTACTCCGGCTGGTTCTGCCCGTGGGCGCAGCGTGTCCTGCTGCAGCGCGCCCTGCACGGCCTCGAAGACGTCATCAGCCTTTCCTACGTCGACAACACCCGCGACGCCCGTGGCTGGGGGTTCCGCGAGACGTACGGGCCTGACCCGGTCAACGGCTTCACCCTGCTGCGCGACGCCTACGACGCGACCGAGCCGGGCTTCGACGGTCACGTCTCCGTCCCGACCCTGTGGGACCGCGAGACCCGCCAGGTCGTCTCGAACGACTTCGTCAGCCTGGGGATCGACGTGGCCACCCAGTTCGGCCAGTGGTCGACCGGTGCCGACACCTATCCCGAGCACCTGCGCGCGGAGATCGCCGAGCTCGACGGGTGGATCGGGCCGGCGGTGAACCAGGGCACGCATCGGGCGGCGCACGACGAGGCGGTCCGCGCGACGCTGCTGGACGCGTTCGCGCGGCTCGACGCCCGGCTCGCCGACGCCGACTACCTGGTCGGCGGCCAGCTGACCGAGGCCGACGTGCGGCTGTGGGTGTCCCTGGTCCGTTACCGCGGCCGCGTCGGCGACCTGGCGACCCTGCCGCCGCTGTCCGACTACCCGCGGCTGTGGGCCTACGCCCGCGCCCTCTACCAGCTCCCCGCGTTCCGCGCGACGACCGACTTCTCCACCTTCAGCGAGCCCGCCGCCGTCCTGACCGACTGGGACGTCGCGCCCGCCGCGTAGGCGACACGCCCAGGCGCGGGCTGGCCACCGTCCCCGCGCCTGGGCGAGCCCGGCTCAGTGCACGCCAAGGTCTCAGTGCACGCCAAGGTCTCAGTGCACGCCAAGGTCGGCGCCGAGGTCGAGGTCCGCCAGGAACCGCTCGAAGGTCCGCGGGTCGGCGCCGGTCAGCTCGCGCACCGTCGGGGTGACCGCGGCCAGGCTCCCGTCGGCGATCTCGTCCCACAGCTCGGCCACGTCGGCGGCGAACGACGCGGGAACGCCCTGCGCGACGAGCCGGGCCGTCATCTCGTGCGGTGGCAGCTCCAGCGACCCGACCGGCCGGCCGAACGCGGCCGACAGCCTGGCGGCGATCTCCGCCTGGGTCAGTGCCTCGGGACCCGTCAGCACGAAGGTTCCGCGAGCGGGCTGGGCGCCGGTCAGCAGCACGGCAGCGCACGCGGCGATGTCGTAGCAGTCGATGTACGACACCCGGGCGCCGCCGGCGATGCCGAGCAGGTCGCCGTTCTCGCTGAACGCGCCGGCGCCGGTCAGGAAGTTCTGCATGAACCCGCCCGGTTGCAGCACCGCCGACGCGACCGGCGCCGCCGCCAGGTGCTGCTCGATCTCCCAGTGCGCGCCGGCGGCGAGCTTGGCGCCCTGGCGCGCGCCCCAGACCGACACCTTGACGATCGCCTGAACGCCGGCCGCGACCGCCAGGTCGATCGCGGTGATCTGCTGGGCGACCATCGGCTGCCGCGGGCCGGCGGTGGGGACCGCGCCGGCGCCGTTGAGGAACAGGCGGTCCACCCCGACCAGCGCCGCCGCGACCGAGTCCGGGTCGTCGAAGTCGCCGGTCACGACGTCGCAGCCGAGCTCCCGGCCCTTCGCCTCGTCGCGCGCCATCGCCCGGAACGGCACGTCGAGCTCCTGCAGGCGCCGCACCAGCCTCGTGCCGATGGACCCCGTCGCGCCGGTAATGAGGATCATGTCGCGCTCTCCGCTTCGGTAATCTGAGGGTGCCTCGAGAAAGGATATTGAGGGTGCCTCGACTTAACAAGACGCGGGGCGGTCCGCGATGACCGGCGGCCCGCCGACCCGGCGGCGCGCGCCACGCGCCGATGCCCGGCGCAACGCCGAGCTGCTGCTCGCCGCGGCCGACGCCGAGTTCCGGGAACGCGGGGTCGACGCGCCGCTCGAACACATCGCCCGGCGGGCCGGCGTCGCGATCGGCACGCTCTACAGCCACTTCCCGAACCGCCGCGCGCTGCTCGGGGCGCTGCTGCGCGACCGCAACGAGGAGCTGTTCACCCGCGGCGCCGAGCTGCTCGCCGCGCCAGCGCTCCCTGGAACCCCGCGCGACGCGGGCGAGGCGCTCACGGCGTGGATGCGGATGGTCGTCGAGCACGCCGCCGCCTACCAGGGCCTGGCCAGCGTGCTCGTCGACGGCGTCGGCGACGAGGCGTCGGAGCTGCACGCCAGCTGCGTGCGGATGGACGCCATCGGCGAGCGCCTGGTGGAGCAGGCCCGCGCGGCCGGCCGCATCCGCGCCGACGTCGCGGGTCGCGACGTCTTCGCGCTGATGAACGCGGCCGCGTGGCTACGGGAGCACGGATCGCCCGAGCAGGCCGATCGCCTGCTGGAATTCACGGCTGCCGGTATGGGCCTTCCGCCGGCCGAGGTCAGGCCGTGAGCCCAGCAGCGTTACCCACTACATCTATGGGAAAAGTAGGAGTACGCTGCCCACCATGCCGCCGTCCCCAGTCCTCCGCCGTGGCCTCGCGCCGCTCGGCGCGGGATCTGCGCTGGTGGCGGTCCCGCTGACCAGCCGACGCGCCGTCGACCTGATGCGGGTCGCCAGCCGCCTCTGTCGCTGACCAACCGCGACAGCCGGCCGGCTCCGGGAGCCAGCCGGACCGCCTCCGCTCAGATCCTGAGGCTGCGACGCAGGACGTCCAGCCACGCGCGACGACGCGATACCGCCACCTCACCGCCGCCCTGCGCGACGGCGTGTCGTGGGCGCCGGACCCATTCGGGCATCCGTCACGGACCCACTCTCGACCCGTCCCGAACGTGAAGAGGGCTCGGCATGCTCAACCAGATACACAGCCTCGGAAAGCTCGTGCGGGCTCCGGTCGGCCGTCCCCCAGCCTCGGCACTCGGTGTCGCGCCCTCGTCGAGACCGCTGTCGGACAGGTTCGGGGTCGAGGTGCGCGGCCTCGATCTCGCCAGTGCCACCGCCGAGGACACCTCGTCGCTGCGCGGGCTCCTGCTTCGCCACGGCGTCGTGGCCGTCCCGGACCAGATCCTCGACCCGGACCAGCACATCGCGCTGGCCGCCAGGTTCGGCCGGGTGACGCCGTCGAGCGCGGTCATCCCGGGTCTCAACCGGGCGTATCCACAGATCAAGGTCATCGACAGCCGCAGGTGGGACGGCAGCCTCGACGCCTGGCACAGCGTCATGCAGTACATGCCGGAGCCGGCCGCGGTGCTGGTGCTCTACCTGCGGGTCGCCCCGCCCGGCGGGACCACGCTGCGGTGGCTGTCCCGGGAGTCCGCCTACGACGCCCTCGACCCGGACCTCAAGGCCCGGTTGCGCGGGGTACGCGGGGTGCACCACGCCCCAGCCCTGGACGAGTACCTTCGCGCGTTCGGTCCTGGCCGCTGGAACGGGCGCACGATCACCCGGGTCGATCCGGTCGAGCACCCGGTCGTACGCGTTCACCCGGAGACGGGCCGGCTCGGCCTGTTCATCGACCCCTGGAGCACGCAGGCCCTCGTCGGCGTGCCCGCGGCGCAGGGCCGGCGGCTGCTGGACCGCCTGGTCGACCACCTGACCAGCCCGCAGCACGAGGCCTCCTATCCGGCGGAGCCGGGGACGGTCGTGCTGGTCGACATGAGGTCGACGCTGATGCGGGCGACCGACGCGCCGGGCCCGCGCATCCTGCACCGGGTGGGGGTCTACGACGTGCGCCCAGCCGAACCGGTGGACGACCGTTGGTGACGGCCTCTCCCGATCTCGATACTGGTCGGGTGGCCCGCACCGATCCGAACACCGTCCAGTCCGTGCTGCGGGCGGCGAGCCTGCTCGACTGCTTCGCCGACGGCCAGCGGGACAGGACCCTGACGGAGCTCGCCTCAGCCACCGGGCTGACGACCAGCACGGCGTATCGCCTGCTGCGGACGCTCACCCAGGCTGGGCTGCTCTGGCGCGAGCCTCAGTCGGAGCGCTACCTGCCCGGTCCGTCCCTGCTGCGGCTGGCCCGGTCCGTGCTGGACGGCGGGGACGTCGCCAGCACCCGCGAGGTGGTCGAAAGCCTGGGCGTGCGGACCGGGCTCCCGGTCACACTGGCCGTTCGGGTCGACGGCGAGGTCGCGGCCGTCCTGGGCGCGGCCGGCGACGGTTCCGGCCTGCCTGACCCGCGGGGGCTGCCGCGCCTGCCGCTGCACGCGACCGCGCTCGGGAAGGTGCTGCTCGCCTACGCGGCACCCGACGGCGGACGGGTGGCGGACGGGACCGCGCGCGGGGCGTCCGGCTCCCTGTCACGGTTCACGGACGCGACGATCGACTCGGCCGAGGATCTCGCGGCGGAGCTGGACCGCACCGTCGCCAGGGCCTACGCGTTGGAAGACCTTGAGTACCAGGCGGACCAGCGGGGCGTCGCCGTCCCGGTCCGGGGCGAGGACGGGCGGGTGGTCGCGGCCCTCGGCGTGGTCGGCACGACCCGGTCGCTCCCGCTGGACGCCATGGCGCGGCTCGGCCTCGAACTCGCGGCGGCGGCGGGCGCGCTCAGCCTGCCGCGCTCCCTCGTCCCCGGCCGGCCGGCAGGCCTCGCGAGCCCGGCCACGCCGTAAGTCCACTCGATCAGTGGTTTTTGCCGCATCGCGGGAATTAGGTCTTTACCGGCGCTCGCACAGCAGGTAGCGTGGATCTCAGAAGGAGGCCATTGTGACCGTCGACCGCGACTTGACGTCGCAGGACCGCCGCCGCGCTCATACCGGAGCGCCGCGGCCATCCGGTCGCGTCCTTCTTCTGACCAGACGACGCCATGTCGATCTCATGCGCAACAGTGGCGCAGTCTGTCCGTAGCATTTAGCTCACGTTTTCGGCGGGCCCCGCAGGCCCGGCCCCTCTGACTGCTTCCGGGCCCGATTTTCTCGGTCATCGGTAGCTGGCTGGAGCGCCCAGAACCTGCGCACCGCCGCGCCCTTCGACGCGCGGGATTCCCCGGAACGCGGTCCTTTCGCCAACGGTCTCCGCGGTTCCGGCGACCTTTTCCTGTCATTCCGTCATGCGGTGACGGCTGTTACCCGCGTGCGGTTCACGCTGCCCAGAAAGAGAACGCCATGGACCTCGGACTGACCGACAAACGCGCCATCGTGACCGGCGCGAGCCAGGGCATCGGACTGGCGATCGCGCACGCCCTGGCGGCGGAAGGCGTCGACCTCGTGCTGGCCGCGCGCTCGGCCGACAAGCTGGAACGCGCCGCCGAGCAGGTGGCCGAACGCCACGGCCGCAAGGTGTTCGCCGTGGCGACCGACACCGGCGACGACGAGTCGGTCCGCCGCCTCGTCGACGAGACCGTGCAACGGCTCGGCGGCGTCGACATCCTGGTCAACAACGCCTCGAACCAGACCGCGGGCTACCCGTTCCCGCCGCTGGCCGAGACCACCGACGAGGCGTTCTGGGCCGACGTGAACATCAAGGTCGTCGGCTACCTGCGGACCAGCCGGGCCGTCGCGCCGCTCCTGACCGCGCAGGGCTGGGGCCGGATCATCAACATCAGCGGCCTGGGCGCCCGGCAGACGCACTCGATCGTGCGCACCATCCGCAACGTCAGCGTCGCCGCGCTGACCAAGAACCTCGCCGACGAGCTCGGCCCGCACGGGGTGAACGTGACGGTCGTCCACCCCGGGGCGACCCGCACCGAGACCAACGCGGCGCTGCTCGCCGACGCGGCCGGCGCCGGCGCGGACGCGAGCCCGGACAGCATCCGGCGGGCGGTCAACACGTCGATCGGCCGGATCGTCGAGGCCCACGAGGTCGCCGACGTCGTCGCGTTCCTGGCCTCGCCCCGCAGCGTGAGCATCACCGGCGACGCGATCGCGGCCGGCGGCGGCCTCGTCGGCTCCGTCTACTACTGAGCCGGCGAGCCGATGACCCCCCGATCCACCTCCCCCACGGCGACGCCCGGAGCAGGCAGATGACGACCTTGGAAACGTTCGACGCGCCCGGTGCGGTCGCCGCTCCGGTGGCGCCGCGGTCCGCCGAGCTGCGCAGCCTCCTCACGCGGCTCGCGGCCGGGGAACCCGACCGCGAGCACGACGCCCGGCCGCCCTGGGAGCAGTTCGCCCTGATCCGCCAGGCGCGCCTGGGCGCGTTGCGGCTGCCGGCCGCGTGGGGCGGCGGCGGGGCCTCGATCCGTGAGCTGTTCGAGACCGTGCTCGACCTGGGCGCGGCCGACCCGAACATCGCGCAGAGCCTGCGCAACCACTTCCTGATCACCGAGGGCCGGCTGCGCGCCGCGGCCGGCGCCGAGGACCCACTGCTGGCCAAGGTGCTCGGCGGCGCTCTGTTCGGGGCCTCGTCGTCCGAGCCGGGCACGCCCAACATCGGCCAGCGGGAGCAGGCCCATTCCACGGTCGTAACGCCCGACGCCGACGGCTTCCGGCTGGACGGCACGAAGGTCTACAGCACGGGGAACCTGTACGCGGACTTCATCGTGGTCTCCGCCGGTACGGCCGACGGCGCCAATACGCAGGTGGTCGTCCCGGCCGACCGCGACGGGGTGATCCACGAGGACGACTGGGACGGGATCGGCCAACGGCTCACCGGGAGCGGCACCACCCGGTTCGCCGGTGTGCGTCTGCATCCGGAGGACTTCCTGTCCGGCCAGGACGCCTGGTCGGACAAGGGCTCGGCGTATCCGGCGACGTTTCCGCAGCTGTGGCTCACGACGGTCATCGCGGGAATTCTGCGCCAGGTCGCGCAGGACGCGGCGGCCCTCGTCCGGGACCGGGTGCGAACCTTTTATCACGCGCCGGCTGAGCGGCCCGTCGACGACCCGATCCTGCAGGAGACGGTCGGTTATATCGCCAGCGCGGCCTATGCGGCCGAGGCTCTCGTGCTCGATGCCGCGGACACGTTGGACGCCTCCGTGGCGGCCATTCTGGCCGGTGACGGAAATCCCGACCTGGACGCCGCCGCCGCGCTGAAGGCCGCGAAAGCGAAGGTCGTGATCGACGAACTGGCACAACGCGCCGCGACGGCCCTCTTCGACGCTGGTGGTGCCACGGCCGCCCGCCGCGGCGGGCATTTCGACCGGCACTGGCGCAACATTCGCACGCTCGCCTCGCACAATCCGCGCAGCTACAAGGCGCAGCGGATCGGCGCCCATCTGATCAGCGGAACACCGCTGCCCAACGGCGCCTACTTCTAGCCAGATCTCTTTCCACCAGGAGAAGTGCAAATGACGGGCTCGGCCATTTCGGCGGAAGACCTCCACACCCTGCTGGGCGCAAGCAGCGAGTTCGCCCTGCTCGACGTCCGGGACGCCCGCGTCACCTCGGAGCGCGGCTCCATCCTGCTCGGGGTCGCCGCTCCACTCGGCGTCCTGGAGACCAGGATCGACGCCCTGGTCCCCCGCCGCTCGACGCCGGTCGTCGTGTACGACAGCGGCGACGAGGGCCTGGCGGCGCGGGCCGCGCGGCGCCTCGCCGAGCTGGGCTACTCCGACGTACGGCCGCTCGACGGCGGGCTGCACGCCTGGGCCGACGCGGGCTACAAGGTGCACACCGGCGGCGACCACGTGGTCGGGCAGGCGTTCGGCGAGTTCGTCGAGGACGTCTACAAGACCCCGCACGTCACGGTCGCCGAGCTGCTGGCGGCGCAGGCCGAGGGCCGCGACGTCGTCATCCTCGACAGCCGGCCGCTGGAGGAGTTCCGGGTCCACAGCCTGCCGGGCGGCACGTCCATCCCGGGCGCCGAGCTCGTCTACCGCGTCGACGAGGTCGTCGCCTCGCCGGACGCGCTGGTCGTCGTCAACTGCGCCGGGCGCACCCGCAGCATCATCGGCGCCCAGACGCTCATCAACGCCGGGCTGCCCAACCGGGTCGTCGCGCTGGAGGGCGGCACCCAGTCCTGGATCCTCGAAGGGCACACCCTCGACCACGGCAAGGTCTCGGCCGCGCCGCCCCCGCGGCCGGCGAACGTCGACGTCGCGCGGACCCGGGCCCGCCACGTCGCCGAGCGCTTCGGCATCCCGACCATCGACGGCCCGACGCTGCGCCGGTTCCAGTCCGAGGGTGAAGAACGCTCGGTGTACCTGCTCGACGTCCGGCCGCGCGAGGAGTTCGAGGCCGGCCACCTGCCGGGCTCGCTGCCGGCGCCGAGCTGGGATCTCGCGCCGTGGGTCTTCCGGCACGTCGGCACGCACAACGCCCGCATCGTGCTGGTCGACGGGCCGGACCTGGTGCGCGCCACCGTCGCGGCCTCCTGGGTCACCCAGATCGGCTGGGGCGAGGTGTTCGTCACCAGCACGGACTCCGGCGAGGAGCTGGAGACCGGCCCGGTCGCGCCGGTCGTGCTCGGGCTCGGCGAGGTCGACCTGGTCGACGCGGGTTCGCTGCGCGACGCCCTCGGTTCGGCCACGGCTCCCCTGGTCGTGGACCTGGCGCCGAGCACCGGGTACCTGGCGGGTCACCTGCCGGGCGCCGTGTTCGCCCCGCGCGCCCGCCTGGCCGACGCGGCGGCGGCGCTGTCCGGCGACGGCGCCGTCGTGCTGACCTCCCCGGACGGCGTCGTCGCCCGCCTGGCGGCGCCCGAGCTCGCCGCCGTCACCGACCGGCCGGTCACGGTCCTGGCCGGCGGAACCGCGGCCTGGGCAGCGGCCGGATTCCCGGTAGAGGCCGGCGACGGGCATTTCGTGGCTCCCGCCGAGGACGCGATTCGCCACGGCTGGTTCGAATCCGACCCCGAGCGCCAGAAGGAGGGTTTCCGACGCTACCTGGCCTGGGAGATCGGCCTCGTCGCCGAGCTGCGCGAGGACGACACCGTCCCGTTCAGGACCTTTCTCTAGCCGTCATCTACAGCCCTCATCCACGAGACCGGTAAGGAGCACTGCCGTGACCGTGACCACCGCTCAGAACCTTGAGATCCGCCCCCTGAACGCGGCGTTCGGCGCCGAGATCACCGGGGTGGACCTCAGCGGACCACTGGATGCCGAGACCGTGGCCGCGCTGCGCCAGGCGTGGCTCGACCACCAGGTCGTCTTCTTTCCCGAGCAGCACCTCACCATCGACCAGCAGGTCGCCTTCGCCCGCCGGTTCGGCGAGCTCACGGCGCCGAGCGCGATCCTCGCCCCCGTGGACGAGGACCACCGGGAGGTCGTCGCCTTCGACAGCCGCGAGTTCCGGGAGGAGTACGTCAAGGTCGGCCGGCACCACGGCTGGCACGTCGACATCACCTTCCAGGCGACGCCGCCGGCTGGCTCGGTCTTCAACATCGTCAAGCTCCCCCCGGTGGGCGGCGCGACGCTGTTCGCCTCGGCTCAGGCCGCCTACGACACGCTGAGCCCGTCGATCCGCGCGCTGCTCGACGGCCTCGTCGCGATCCACTCCTTCGGCCGGCCGAGCCGCGCCGGCGGCGGGATCAGCGCCACCGGCGTGTGGGAGGACGAGCGGGTCGACGGCGGCTTCGTCGAGCATCCCGTGGTCGCCGTCCACCCCGAGACCGGCCGCAAGGGCCTTTTCGTCAACCCGGGATTCACCCGCGCGATCAAGGGCCTTTCTCCACGGGAAAACGCGGCTCTGCTTGAGCTGCTCTACGACCACACCCTCGATATCGACAACATCATCCAGTACCGCTGGAAGAACGGTGGCGTCGGTTTCTGGGACAACCGGGCTATCTGGCACCGGCGCGCCGACGATTTCGACCCCGACGCGGTGCGCATCGTCCACCGCGTGCAGCTGCGAGGCAGCGCCCCTACCGGCCCTGACCCGGCGGAACGTACGAAGAATCTCTCCCACAGCATTTAGCAACTCGAAAGGGAAACATCGTGAAGGGCTTCACCAGCAGGCTCGCCCGCAACAGACGGGGTGTCGTTATCCTCGTCGCCCTCAGCCTCGGGCTCACCGCGGCGGCCTGCTCCAGCTCGGGGGGCTCCGCCGCGACCCCGGCCAAGTCGGGCACGGCCGCGGTGGCGACTCCCGACCTGAGCAAGGTGACCCTGCGGCTGGGTCAGATCACCGCCAGCGAGTCGGCCCAGATCAAGGCCTCGGGAATCTTCGACGACACGCCGTACAAGGTCTCGTGGTCGACGTTCGCCGGTCCGGCCCCGATGATGACCGCCCTGTTGGCGAACGCGATCGACGCGGGCGTGAACTTCGGTGACGTCTCGGTCACCCTGGCCAACGCGAACGGTTCGACGCCGTGGACCGCCGAGAACGCGCCGGCCAAGACGATCGGCGTCCTGGCCACCACCTACCCGATCTACGAGACCATCGCGACGACGAAGTCCGGCATCACCAGCCTCGCCGACATCAAGGGCAAGCGGTACGCCTACAACAACGGCGGCAACATCCAGGCCCAGTACCTGCTGGACCTCAAGAAGGCCGGTCTGACGCCCGACGACGTGACGCCGATCGTCATCCAGGCCGCGACGCAGGGCAGCACCTTCGCGGCCGGCGCCACCGACGTCCTGAGCACCTCGACGTCCGTCGCCGTCCCCTTCATCGCGGAGGGAACCGCCCGGGTCATCGCCACGCAGGACGACATCGGCCTGCCTGGGCTCAACGCGTTCGTGGCCAGCACGAAGGCCCTGAAGGACCCGGCGAAGCGGGCCGCGTTCTCCGACGTGCTCACCCGCCTCACGAAGTTCTACGCCTGGTACCCGAAGAACCTGCCGGCCCTCGCCAAGCTGTCGGAGACGGTCGGGAACGTGCCGGCGAAGTACTCGCTGGAAGAGGCCAAGGCCATCGGCAGCTACCTGACCCCGACCACGCCGGAGATCATCGCCAAGGAGCAGGCCCTCGCTGACCTGCTCGTCGAAGGCGGCGTCATCAAGACGAAGGTCGACGTCAGCGCCCAGTATGACCAGTCGTTCAACGCGGTCATCTCAGCCGGGAACGCGGCGAACGGCGTGCCGCAGCCAACCAGCTGACCCATCCCGGCGAGAGGCCGTCCGCCCACGGACGGGCGGCCTCTCGCCGGGCACTCGCCTTTCCCGTCCGTTCACAGGCAGAGGTAAGCGATGCCCTCGCATCCCATCGCGGTCAATCCCGCGCCCGCGCCGGCGAGCCCGGCAGTCGAACCCGAACAGTTGTCGCCGCCCCTGCGCCCGCCCGCCACCGCCCCACCGGCCAACTCCCCACCGGCCACCGCCCCGCCGGCCCCTGCCGGCGGCAGCCGCGACCTCAGCCGGTCCGCGCCGGCCGCGGGCGACCGCAAGGGCGGCTCGCGCCTGCGCGGCCTGCGCCGCGCGCTGCGGCTCGCGGTCCCGATCGCCGTCCTGGCGGCCTGGGCGGCCGGCTCCGAGACGGGCCTGATTCCCGCGCGCATCCTCGACTCGCCGCCGACCGTCGTCGACGCGCTCGGCCACCTGATCTCCACCCACCAGTTGCAGGACGCGCTGTCGATCTCCCTGCGCCGCGCCGGGGTCGGCCTGGCCGTCGGGCTCGCCGTCGGGCTCGTGTTCGGGCTAATCACGGGCCTCAGCCGGCTCGGCGAGGAGCTGCTCGACGCCACGATGCAAATGGTCCGGATGATCCCGTTCCTGGCCATCACGCCGCTCGTCGTCGTGTGGTTCGGCATCGGCGAGACGGCGAAGACCGTGCTGATCGCGTTCGCCTGCACGTTCCCGATCTACCTGAACACCTATGCCGCCGTCCGGGCGATCGACCCGAAGCTGATCGAGGCGGCCCGCGTCTTCGGTGTCCGCGGCTTCGCGCTGACCCGGCGCATCATCATTCCGAACGCGATGCCCGGAATACTCGTCGGGCTCCGGTACTCGATGGGCGTCTCCATTCTCGCCCTCATCGCGGCCGAGCAGATCAACGCCGACTCCGGTCTCGGCTACCTGGTCGGGAACGCGCAGGACGCCTTCCGCAACGACATCATTCTCGCCCTGCTCCTCGTCTACACGGTGCTCGGGCTTTTCATCGACCTTTTCGTGCGGATCCTGGAGAGAGTGCTGCTGCCATGGCGAGCCACGGTGGTGAGCGCGTGACGACGACAGTGGAAGCGCCGTCGACCACCCATTCGGTCCATATCCGGGGCGCGGCGAAGTCGTTCGGTGACAAGCGGGTTCTCACAGATTTCGACCTCGACATCGCCCCTGGCGAGTTCGTCGCCCTGCTCGGCGCCTCCGGCAGCGGCAAGAGCACGCTACTGAAGATCCTCTGCGAGCTGGAGACGGTCGACGACGGCACCATCCACGTCCCGGCTGCCTGCTCGGTGGTCTTCCAGGAGCCCCGCCTCATTCCCTCGATGCCGGTCTGGAAGAACGTCGTCCTCGGCCGGCCCAAGGCGCTCGCGTCGCGCTCCGCCGCGAACGACGCCCTGGCCGAGGTGGGCCTGGCCGACCACGCCGACGACTGGCCGCGCACCCTGTCCGGCGGCGAGGCCCAGCGGGTCGCGCTGGCCAGGGCGCTCGTGCGGGAACCCAAGCTGCTGCTGCTCGACGAGCCGTTCGCCGCCCTCGACGCGCTGACGAGGATCCGGATGCACAGCCTGGTCGCCCAGCTCTGCACCCGGCACAACCCATCGGTCCTGCTCGTCACGCACGACATCGACGAGGCGATCCTGCTCGCCGACCGCGTCGCGGTGCTCAAGGCGGGCCACAAGAGCCTCGACCTACCCGTCGACATCCCCCGTCCGCGCACCCGCGGCGGCGGCGCCTTCGAGGACCTGCGCCGGACGCTGCTGACCGAGATCGGTGTCAGCACCGGGCCCGACTCCCCGACCGACGAAACGAGCCGGTGATGACCTCCGACGACCGCGAGCTGCACCTCAACGTCAACATCCTCGACGCCGGCAAGCACCCGGGCGCCTGGCGGTTCCAGGACGATCCCCGGTCGTTCCTCGACATCGACTACTTCACGGAGATAGCCCGGCTGGCCGAGCGCGGCACGTTCGACGCCGTCTTCCTCTCCGACGGCGTCGCACTGATCTCCGAACCGGCCGAGAAGCCCTGGCAGGCGCTGGAGCCGACGGTCCTTCTCGCCGCGCTCGCCCGGACCACCGAGCACGTCGGCCTCATCGGCACCGCGTCGACGACGTTCAACGACCCGTTCAACCTGGCCCGCCGGTTCTCGTCGCTGGACCACATCAGCCGGGGCCGCGCCGCGCTCAACGTCGTCACCTCTTTCTCGCCGCGGGCCGCCGCGAACTTCGGCGTCCACGAGGTGCCGGACCACGAGGCCCGGTACGGCCGGGCGGAGGAGTTCGTCGACGTCCTGACCAAGCTCTGGGACAGCTGGGACGACGACGCGATCGTCGCCGACCAGGAATCCGACGTGTTCGCCGACGCGGCCCGGCTGCGCCCGATCCACCACGAGGGAGAGCATTTCTCCGTTCGCGGCCCACTCAACGTGCCCCGCTCGCCGCAGGGCCGCCCGGTGCTGGTGCAGGCAGGCTCGTCCGAGACCGGGAAACGCTTCGCGGCCCGGATCGCCGACGTGGTGTTCACCGCGCAGACCACCCATCGGGAAGCGGTCGACTTCTATGCGGACATGAAGCGCCGCGCCCGGATTTTCGGGCGCGAGCCGGCTCAGCTGGTGATTCTTCCCGGGCTGTTCCCGATCATCGGTTCGACCGAGGCGGAGGCGTTCGCCCGCAAGGCCGAGCTGGACGCGCTGTTCCCGTATGACCTGGAGCTGCCCCGGCTGGCCGCGCAGCTCGGCCTCGACTCCGCCGATGTCCACCTTGACCGCGAGCTTCCCTACGACCTGCTCGCCGACGTGGGCCAGTTCGCCGGTTCCCGGGGCTTCTTCGAGGCCACCGTGAACCTCGCCCGCGACCGCGGCTACACCGTTCGCGAGCTCCTGCTCAGCAACGGCGGTGGCCACCGCCAGGTGGTCGGCTCTCCGGAACAGATCGTCGACAGCATCGAGCACTGGTTCCGCAGCCGGGCCGCCGACGGCTTCAACCTCAACTTCGACGTCTTCCCGTCCGGGCTGGAATCCTTCGTCGAGCACGTCACCCCCGAACTGCGCCGTCGCGGGCTCTTCCGTTCCGAATACACCGGAAACACCCTGCGCCACCATCTCGGCCTCCCCCACCCGGCCAGCCAGTACGCGAAGTGAGGCCGGTCCTGGTGGACTGACGGAGACCAGCCGGCCCGATCCCTGGCTGCTAAAGTGATCGCTAACATGTCAGGACTGGCCGAGGGCCCGCCCGAGGGCTCAACAGAGGTCGAGACCGAGGGCGAGGCTCGGGATCGCCCGGCGGCGCGGCGACCGCCGGGGATGACCGATGTCGCCCGGCTGGCCGGCGTGTCACACCAGACGGTCTCGCGGGTGCTGAACGACCACCCGAACGTCAAGGAGCAGACGCGGCTGCGGGTGCGCGCGGCGATGGAGCAGCTCGGGTACCGGCCGAACCGGGCCGCCCGGGCGCTGGTCACCGGCCGCTCGCACGTCGTCGGGATCGTCGCGCAGAACACGGCGCTGTACGGGCCGACGGCGGTGCTCACCGCCGTCGAGCGGGCGGTGAGCGCGGACGGTTTCGCCGTCGGCGTGGCCAGTGTGCCGGTGCTCGACCGGTCGTCGATCGTCGACGCGGTCACCCGGCTGCTGGAGCAGCGAGTGGCCGGGATCGTGGTGATCGCGCCGGTCAGGTCGGCGAACGAGGCGCTGGACGACGTTCCGGACGACCTGCCGCTGGTGGTCATCGACGGTGACCCGGCTCGCCCGCGGCGGTTGGTGACCGTCGACCAGCGGCTCGGCGCCCGGCTGGCGACGCAGTGCCTGCTGGCAGCCGGGCATGAGACGGTCTGGCACGTGTCCGGGCCAGCGGACTGGTTCGACAGCGCCGAGCGGGTGGCCGGCTGGCGACAGGCACTGCTCGATGCCGGCGCCGAGGTACCGCCGGTCATCACCGCGAACTGGTCACTGGACTCCGGGTACGAGGCGGGGCAGCTGCTCGCGGGGATGCCGCGGGCGCGCGCGGTCTTCGCCGCCAACGATCATCTGGCACTGGGGATCATGAAGGCGCTGCGCGAGGCCGGGCGGTCGGTGCCCCGCGACGTGAGCGTCGTGGGGTTCGACGACATCCCGGAGGCGGGCTACGTCAGCCCGGCGCTGACGACCGTCCGCCCGGACTTCGAGGCCGTCGCCGCCCAGGCCGTGCGCCTGCTACGGGCCCAGATGGACAGCCCGCCGGCGGACGGGCTGCCGCGTCTCGCGCCGATCCCGCCCTGCCTGGTGGAGCGCGAGAGCGTCGCCCCACCGCGCCGCGTGGCCGGCGCGAGGCCGCGCGCCGCAGCGGCGCGCCGCCCCGGCGACCAGTAGATCGCCGTCCCGATCCGCTCGCCGGCGGCCCCTTGACGCCCGAAATGTTAGCGCTAACATCCTGACTGTCCGGTTCCCGCCCGGCCATCCATCCGTCGGCGTGAACTGCTCATTCCGTGTGCCGGTGCCGGCATTTCCCCTGGGACGAGGCTGTATGTCGTTGCCCGCGCTTTCCCCGGCGCTGCCCACGTTGTCCGGCGCCACCGTCTGGTTCCTCACCGGAAGCCAGCACCTGTACGGGCCCGAGACGCTCGACCAGGTCGCCGCGCAGTCGCGCCACATCGCCGCCGGACTGGACGGCGACACCACGATCCCGGCGCAGGTCGTCTGGCAGCCGGTCCTGACCGACGCTGACGCCATCGCCGACGCCTGCCAGCGGGCCAACGCGGACCCGTCGTGCGTCGGGGTGATCGCCTGGATGCACACGTTCTCCCCGGCGAAAATGTGGATCCGCGGGCTGGAGGCGCTGGACAAGCCGCTGCTGCACCTGCACACCCAGGCGAACCAGGCGCTTCCCTGGGACAGCCTCGACATGGACTTCATGAACCTGAACCAGGCCGCCCACGGCGACCGCGAGTTCGGCTACATCCAGACCCGGCTGCGCCTGCCCAGGGTGACCGTCGTCGGGCATGTGGACGACGCCCACACCCGCCACCGCGTCGGGGCCTGGGCCCGGGTCGCGATCGCCAGGGCCGACCTGCGCGGCATGCGCCTGGTCCGGTTCGGCGACAACATGCGCGGTGTGGCCGTGACCGAGGGCGACAAGGTCGCGGCGGAGATCCGGTTCGGCGTCGCCGTGAACACGTACTCGGTCAACGACCTGGTCGCGGTGGTGGACGCGGTCGGCGACGCGGCGATCGACGCGCTGGTCGAGGTCTACGACGAGCTGTACGACGTCGCCCCCGAGCTACGCGCCGGCGGCCCGCGCCACGCTGCGCTGCGCTACGCGGCCCGGGTCGAGGCCGGGCTGCGCCACTTCCTCACCGACGGTGGCTACCGGGCGTTCACGACCAACTTCGAGGACCTCGGTGGGTTGCGCCAGCTCCCGGGTCTCGCGGTGCAGCGGCTGATGGCGGACGGCTACGGCTTCGGCGGCGAGGGCGATTGGAAGACCGCCCTGCTGCTGCGGGCCGTCAAGACGATGGGCGCCGGCCTGCCCGGCGGCACGTCGTTCATGGAGGACTACACCTACCACCTGGGCCCCGGACCGCAACGCATCCTCGGCGCCCACATGCTGGAGGTCTGCCCGACCATCTCCGCCGCCCGTCCCAAGGCTGAGATCCACCCGCTGAGCATCGGCGGCCGCGAGGACCCGGTCCGGCTGCGCTTCACCGCCGCGCCGGGGCCGGGCGTCGTCGTCGGCCTGTGTGACCTGGGCGACCGGTTCCGGATGATCGCCAACGCCATCGACGTCGTGGAGCCAGACCACGAGCTGCCCAGGCTTCCGGTGGCCTGCGCGGTCTGGACGCCTCGGCCGACCCTGGCGACGTCCGCCGAGTGCTGGCTGACGGCCGGCGGCCCGCACCACACCGTCCTGAGCACCGCCGTGGACGTCGACATGGTGGAGATGTTCGCCGGCATGACCGGCACCGAGCTCGCGCTCATCGACGCGGACACCACGGTCCGTTCCTTCGTCGGCGACCTGCGGCTGAACGACCTGCACTTCCGGCTCGACCGCCACCGGTAGGCCAACCCCCGCACGACCCTGGACGACCGCACGACCCTGGACGAGGAGCCTCATGACCACCACCGCCGGGCCCGCCGCGGCCGACGCGTGCGTCGTCGGCATCGACTTCGGCACCCTGTCCGGCCGCGCCAGCGTGATCCGGGTCCGCGACGGTCAGGAGCTGGCGACCGCCGTGCACGCCTACCCCGACGGCGTGATCGACACCCGGCTGCCGGGCGGGCGGACGCTGCCGCCCGACTGGGCGTTGCAGAACCCGCGCGACTGGATCGCCGTCCTCGCCACCGCCGTCCCCGCCGCCGTGCGCGACGCGGGCGTCGACCCCGCCCAGATCATCGGGATCGGTACCGACTTCACCGCCTGCACGGTGCTCCCGACGACCGCGGACGGCACGCCGCTGTGCGAGCTGCCCGGCTACGGCGACCGGCCGCACGCCTGGCCCAAGCTGTGGAAACACCACGCCGCCCAGCCGCACGCGGACAGGATCAACGCCCTCGCCCACGCCCGCCGCGAGCCCTGGATCACCCGCTACGGCGGGAAGATCTCCAGCGAGTGGCAGGTCGCCAAGGCCCTGCAGGTCCTCGAGGAGGACCCGGAGGTCTACGCGGCCACCGAGCGCTGGATCGAGGCCGCCGACTGGATCGTCTGGCAGCTCACCGGCGTCGAGACCCGCAACGCCTGCACCGCCGGCTACAAGGGGATCCTCCAGGACGGCGCCTACCCGAGCCCCGGCTTCTTCGCGGCGCTCAACCCGGCGTTCGCCGACTATGCGGAGACCCGCCTGTCCACCGAGTTGCTCCCGCTCGGCGCGCCCGCCGGACGCCTGACCGACCGCGCCGCCCGGTGGACGGGCCTGCCCGCCGGCGGCGTCGTGGCGGCCGGCAACGTGGACGCCCACGTCAGCGCCCCAGCGGTCGGGGTCACCGAACCCGGCCACCTGCTCGCGGTGATGGGCACGTCCACCTGCCACGTCATGTCCGCTGACACCCTGGCCGAGGTGCCCGGGATGTGCGGCGTCGTCGACGGCGGCATCATCGCCGGCCGCTACGGCTACGAGGCCGGCCAGTCCGGCGTCGGCGACCTGTTCGCCTGGTGGACCGAGCACCACGTCCCCGACTCCTACCGCGAAGCGGCCCAGGCCGCGGGGATCTCCCTGCACCAGCACCTGACGGCGCTCACCGCCGACTACCCGGTCGGCGCCCACGGCCTGCTCGCGCTGGACTGGATGAACGGCAACCGGTCGATCCTCGTCGACCACACGCTGTCCGGCGTGATCGTCGGCCTGACCCTGGCGTCCCGTCCCGAGCACGTCTACCGGGCGCTGCTGGAGGCCACCGCCTTCGGCACCCGCCGCATCCTCGACGCCTTCCACGACGCCGGCGTCCCCGTGGAGGAGTTCTACGCCGCCGGCGGACTGACCCAGAACACCACCCTCATGCAGCTCTACGCCGACGTGCTCGGCTACCCCATCCACATCGCGGCGACCGGCCAGGCCCCGGCGCTCGGCTCCGCCATCCACGCGGCTGTCGCCGCCGGCGCCTACCCCGACGTCCCGGCCGCCGCGGCCGTCATGGGCCGGGTGCACCGCGACGCCTACCGGCCTGACCCCGCCCGGCACGCCGCCTACACCCGCCTCTACGCCGACTACCGCACTCTGCACGACTACTTCGGCGGCCCGGGGACCGCGTCCGCCGGGGTCATGCGCCGGCTGCGCGGGATGCGCGACGCGGCCAGCCGTGAGCCCGCGCCGGGCTCGCCTTCTCCCGGTACGGCCGGCCGCCGGGAACCGACCACCCTGACGGGAGACCCGCGATGAGCGCCCAGCCCCACTGGCCCGGCGTCGCCGAAGCCCGCGAGCGGCTCGTCGAGCTGCACCTGTCCCTCGTCGACAACGGCCTGGTCGCCTGGACCTCCGGCAACGTCTCGGCCCGTGCCCGCGGCGCCGACGGCCGGGAGGTCATGGTGATCAAGCCGTCGGGCATCGACTACGCCGCGCTGAGCGCCGCGACGATGGTCGTCTGCGACCTGCACGGCGCCGTGCTCGATGGCGGGCTCAGCCCGTCCAGCGACACCGCCGCGCACGCCTACGTCTACCGCCACCGTCCCGACGTCGGCGGCGTCGTGCACACCCACTCCCCCTACGCCTGCGCGTGGGCCGCCCGCCACGAGCCGATCCCCTGCGTGCTGTCCGCGATGGCCGACGAGTTCGGCGGGCCCATCCCCGTCGGCCCGCTGTCCGCCATCGGCGACGACTCCATCGGCCGCGGCATCGTCGACACCCTCGACGGCCACCGTTCCCCCGCCGTGCTGATGGCCAACCACGGTGTCTTCACCATCGGCCCCGACGCCCGCTCCGCCGTCAAGGCCGCCGTCATGTGCGAGGACGTCGCCCGCAGCGCCCATTACGCCCACCAGCTCGGCATCCCCAAGGCGATTCCCCCGGACATGGTCGACCGGCTCTACAACCGCTACCAGAACGCCTACGGCCAACACGACCAGCCGACCCCGTCCGGCTGAGCGGCGCGGCCGCTCGGTTCAGCAGCCGCGCAGCTGGGTGGTCGAGGTCCTGGTCGTGTCCAGGTTGAGATGGTCGGCCTCCGCGGTGACCTCGACGCCGGCCGAGGTCGTTCTCGCCTCGGTCAGCCGCAGGTCCATCGGCAGCCCGGACAGCGGCACGTCGACCGTCAGGGTCCGCACCGCGCCGGCGGGGATGCTCAGGGCACCCAGGCCGTCGACTCCCAGCGCGGTCGGCGCGATCGTGAGCCGGTTGTCCAGGACGGTGGCCCGCACGTCGCCGAACACCTTGACCTGTCCGACGATCGGCACGTCGACCGGCGCCGAGACCCGCATGCCGTTCTTGGCCGCGGCCAGCCGGACGTCTCCCGGCTGGCCGGCGAGATAGGCGTTCAGGTCCGCGTAGGTCAGCTTTACGGTGCCGACCACCCGATCGATCGGCATCGTCGTCACGTCGTTGCTGATCAGCTTGCGCAGCGGCAGGTGCGCGCCACGGACATGCAGGTCGATGTCATCGACACACAGGCCGGAGGCGGCGACCCGATGAATCTGAAGCCCGATGTCCTTGTAGTTCCCCGCCACGACCTGCGTCAGGAACGGGAAACCGCCGACGGAGGCCTCGGGCTTCGTCGGCAGCTGCTGGCTCTTCTGGACCTGGCTGACCATCTGCGACGCGGCGAGGTGAGCCGCCACCCGGTCCACCACGGCGAGACCCACCAGCTGCAGAACCAGGAAGGCCACCAGAATCCGCCGCCAAGGGCGTCGGCGGCCGATTCTCCCGGGCGTCCCCGAGCTCTCAGGCGAGGTCGCCGCGAACGTCGGCGGTCGGGACTTGCCTGACAGCTCTTCTTCCTGCGCGTAGCTCACGTCGTGAGGGCTCCGTCTCTCATCGCCGGACCCCCACTCGTCCCCGAGCCGGCGACGGAACTTCCTCCGAGCGCGAGACAGCGGTGACAGGCGGCGCCCGAGGGGCCGATCCGATCTGCCTCACCAGGCTCTCCGGACCAACCCCCCGCGTCGTCCTCTCCCCGCAGGCATTCCCGACTACCACGAACGCGGTACCTCACGCCGCCCCGACGGCTGCGCCCATTCGGCCGCTGGGACAGGGCAACGGGTACGGCTCGCGGCCACCGCGCCGGTCATGATCGCCGTTTTGGCCCTGGGGCGGTCGTAAAACGCCATCGGCACGACCATCCCAGGGCCAAAACCGTGATCAAGGTGACGCGGCGGGCGGGGGACGCGTCTGCATCGGACCTCGCTCAGGATCGAGAACAACAATCGCCAGGCGTATTCCCCCGCAGGCCACCGCAAACCACACTTTCTCGCGTCAAGGAAGGTCTGCGTCCCCACCCAGGTTGGCGATCATGCGTCGCAGGACGTTGAGCGCGGCGACGTACTCATGCGAGGCGATACCGTCGTGGAGCTGCGCCTGCGCCCGGTGAGCGCGGTCCGCCGCCCGGGTCCGCCCCGCCTCGCCTGCCTCCGTGAGGACGAAGGTCTCGGCCTGGGTCCGCGTCATCCAGCCCCGGTCGAGCAGATCATCGATTACGCCGTCGAAATCGATGTCGAGATCGTCGAACGGCGCGAGCCGGTGGGTGAGGGTCGCACGGTCCCACCTCGCCGCCTCGCCGGCGACGTGATTGAGAATCCACCAGTGCGGTTGGGTGAGCCCCTCGGTCGCCAGATCCGCGCGGATCCTTCCGACGACTCTTCGGTAGGTCTCACCGCTCCAGTACCCGATCGGCTGCGCCGCCAGCGCCTCGTGCGGATAGGCCCTGAGCTCCGCGACCACGGCAGTCCTCCCTCCGACGCGCCGAAGGGCGTTTTCGACGCCCGACAGCAGGATCCTGACCCCGCGCGGTGACGCTAGGACCTCCACCGAGGTTGAGGTCAAGAAGACCAGGTCGCGGGGTCGGCACGGACCGCCGGACCCGGCGCAGGGCCACTCGCGGCGGCCAGCAGCCCAAGAAGAAGACGATCGAGCCGCCGGGGGCGGGTTGTCAGAGCCGGGCCGCCCGCGGGGCGGTGACCGAGCGGCGGCATAGTGTGGCTGTGCCGCGCTGGTCTCACAACTGGTCTCACAACGCCTACTACCAGCGGCTGCTGCTGCGCCAGCTGCCGCGGCCCTGCAGCCGGGTGCTCGACGTCGGCTGTGGCGCCGGAGGGTTCGCAGCCCGGCTCGCCGAGCGCAGCGAGCAGGTCGACGCCGTCGACCGCTTCGCACCGATGATCGAGCAGGCGAGGCTAAGCACCCCCGACAACGTCCACTGCGTGGTCGCGGACGTGCTGACCGACCCGCTGCCAGCCAAGGACTACGACGCGATCGTCTCGATCAGCGCACTGCACCACATGCCGCTGCCGGAAGCGCTTCCGGTGCTCGCGGCCGCCCTGCGGCCCGGCGGGGTCCTCGCCGCCGTCGCCCTCCCCCGCCTGGACCTGCGCCACGAATGGCCCGTCGAGTTCGTCGCGGCCATCGCGCACCACTCGCTCGGCGTCGTCTTTCTCGCGAACAGGCTGCTGCGGGGCACCAGCCTGTTCGCGCACGAACATCACAGCCGCACGGGCATGCCCGTCGTCATGAACCCGCCACTGACCACGCGAGAGGTCGCGCGCCAGGCCGCCGCCGTCCTGCCCGGCGCGCGAGTCCGACGGCTTCTGTTCTGGCGCTACCTCCTGATCTGGGAGAAACCGCTCCTCGACGCCAGCGGCCCGGCCACACCTCAGTCGTCGCCGACGCCCGAATAGCGCCAGATCGCGCGCTGCCCGTCAGGCTTCGGGAATGGCGCGGCCGAATGCTTCGAGGGTGATGTCCTCGGGCGCTGGGCCGCCGCGCACGCCGGTGTTCAGCTCGTCGAGCGCGTCGAGCTGGCCGGGGGTGAGATCGAAGTCGAACACGGCGAAGTTCTCGGCGATGCGGGCGGGCTTGACCGACTTCGGAATCACCGACCGGCCCTGCTGCAGGCCCCAGCGCAGCATGACCTGTGCGGGGGTCCTGCCGTGCTCGGCGGCGATCGCGGTGATGGTCGGGTCGTCCAGCGTGCTGCTGAGCCCGCCCTTGGTCCGGTAGAAGGTGATGCCACCGAGGGGCGACCACGCCTGGGTGAGGACGCCGTGCTTGGCGTCGGCGGCCTGGACGTCGGGCTGGGTGAAGTACGGGTGGATCTCGACCTGGTTGACCGCCGGCACGATCTCGGTCGCCGCCAGCAGGCGGTCGAGATGGTCGGGCATGAAGTTGCTGACGCCGATGGCGCGGACCTTCCCGTCGGCCAACAGCTTCTCCAACGCCTGGTAGGCGGCGATGGTCCGTTCGAACGCCGACGGCAGCGCCTGGTGCAGGATGAACAGGTCGATGACGTCGACGCCGAGCTTGGCGGCGCTCTTGTCGAACGCGTGCAGTGTCTGCTCGTAGCCGAAGTCGGAGATCCAGACCTTCGTCTCGATGAACACCTCCGACCGGTCGACGCCCGAGCCGGCGATGGCCTGTCCGACCTCCCGTTCGTTGAAGTAGGCGGCGGCGGTATCGACGTGCCGGTACCCGGTCTCCAACGCCGCCCGGACCGCGGCGATGGTCTCGGCTGGCGGGGTCTGGAAGACACCGAAGCCGAGCGCGGGCATCTCGACACCGTTGTTGAGGGTGAACGTCGGAACAGTCATGACGAGCCTTCTTTCACTAGAAAAGCGCGACGCGGACGGCCTCGGCCGCGGGGATCAGGCGTTGGCGGCACGCGAGGGCGCACCAGCCGGGTCGTCGTCGCGCGACGAGACTCCGCCCGCCGGGGTGTGGCCGTCGGCCCAGCTGGCCAGGAACCGCAGTGCCTCCTGCGCCGGGGAGTCCGGCGCGGCCGTGTAGACGAACAGGTTCAGGCCGGCGTCGCCCGGCAGCGCGAACGCCTGGAAGGCGAGCTCGATCTCGCCGACGACCGGGTGGCGCAGCTTCTTCGTGCCCGAGGTGTGGTGCCGCACGTTGTGCGACGCCCACCGGACGCGGAACTCCTCGCTGCGGGTGGACAGCTCCCCGACCAGGTCCGACAGCGGCTTGTCGTAGGGGTGGCGGCCGGCCTCGATCCGCAGGCCCGCGACGATGTCATGGGCGGCCTTGGGCCAGTCGACGAAGAAGTCCCGCGCCTTCGGGTTGAGGAACGTGAACCGCGCGAGGTTCGGCGGCTGGACCGTCTCGGCGTGGACGTCGCTGTACAGCGCGTAGGCGAGCCGGTTGGACGCGAGAATGTCACGGCGTCCGTTGCGCACGTCCGCAGGCGCGTCGGTGATCGCGTCGAGCACCTGCTGGATCCCAGCCGGCACCCGGGCCCGAGTGGCGCTCGCCCCGGACCGGGCGGACGCGGTCAGGTTGGCGGTACGGGCCAGGTCGAACAGGTGGTCCCGCTCGGCGTCGTCGAGCCGCAGCGCGCCGGCCACCGCGTTGAGCACGGACTCGGAGACCCCGACGAGGTTCCCGCGCTCCAGGCGGGTGTAGTAGGCGACGCTGACACCGGCGAGGGCCGCGACCTCCTCCCGGCGCAGGCCGGGCACCCGGCGGTTGGCGCCGAACGCGGCCAGCCCCGCCTGCCGCGGGGACAGCCGCGCTCGACGCGAGGTCAGGAACTCGCGCACCTCACCGCGGTGATCACTGGAGTTGCCTGTCATGGTTCGACGGTAGGCGCGGGCACGGCCGCGCGGGAGTCACCGCTGGTACCCCTCACGGCCGTGTCACCCACAACGCCGCCGAGGATCACCCCCGCCAAGCCCTACGCGACGGCCTGCTCCCGGCAGTAGGAGCGGTAGGTCGGCGACGAGCGCAGCAGCGAGGAATGCGTGCCGATGTCGTCGACTCGGCCATGTTCGACGACGACGATCTGGTCGGCCTTCCGGACGGTCGCGATGCGATGGGCGATGACGAGGGACGTCCTGCCGGCGAGCAGCCGGTCGAGGGCGCCGAGCACCAGGCGCTCGCCGGACGCGTCGAGCGCGCTGGTCGCCTCGTCCAGGACCACGATGGCCGGGTCCTTCAGCATGACCCGGGCGATGGCGAGGCGTTGGCGCTGGCCGCCGGAGAGGGTCACGCCGCGTTCGCCGAGCTCGGTCTCGATGCCGTCGTCCCAGGTCCGGACGAACTCCCAGGCGTTCGCCGCTTCCAGGGCCGTCATGATCTCCTCGTCGCTGGCCGCCGGCTTGGCCAGTCGCAGGTTGCGCGCCAGCGAGCCGCTGACCAGCACGGAGTCCTGGAACACGACACCGATGGCGGCGCGCACCGAGGCCTGGGTGACCTCGCGCAGATCGCGGCCGTCGATCGTCACGCGGCCGCCGGTCGGGTCGAAGAACCGAAGGAGCAGCTGGGCGACGGTGGACTTCCCCGCCCCGGACGGACCGACGAGCGCGGTCGTCTGGCCGGGCTCGATCGTCAGGTCGAACTGGTCGAGGACCAGGCGTGACTCCCGTCCCGGGTAGGCGAACGAGACCCGCTCGAAGGCGACGCCACCTCGGGTGACCGTCAGCGCGGGGGCCTGGGGTCGGTCGGCCACGGCGGGCCGTTCGTCGAGCAGCTCCGCGGTGCGCTCGCTGGCGGCCGTGCCGGCCAGTACCTCCGGCAGGGTCGTCATGACCGCCGTCAGCGCGGTCGACCCGCGCATCCAGAAGCCCCAGATGGCGACGACGTCGCCGATCTCCAGCGTTCCGGTCGCCGACCGCCAGGCCCCGACGAACAGGAGCAGGAAGGGCGCGACGAACGAGAGGTGGAAGCCGAGCGGGTCGGCGTAGCGATGTTGGAGCCGCGCGAAGGTCTCCGAGCCGGCGCGAATCCGCTCGGTACCGTCGCGGACCTGGCCCAGGGCGTGGTCCTCGGCGTTGAACGCCTTGAGGAGCGCGTTCACGCCCAGCATCTCGGCGAGCGTCCCGGAGGTCCGGCCGAGTTCGTCCCTGATGTCGCGGGTGTGGCGGCGCAGCCGTGGGAGGACCAGCAGCGTCCACACGACGGCCACGGCGAGCAGCCCGACCGCGAGCAGCGCCATCCACGGGTCGACCCACGCGATGAGCCCCACCGAGATGAGCAGCAGCGCCACCGCCCACCACAGCGTCAGACCCTGCCAGACCGCCAGTTCCAGCCGCTCGGTGTCCTGGTTGATCAGGGCGGCGATGTCGCCGACGTGGGAGCGGTGGAAGAAGTCCATCGACAGGCGCTGCACATGCCCGTACAGGGCGCCCCGCAGGTTGTTGGCCCACCGCGCCGCGCCACGGCGGGTCCAGGTGTGCGCGAGGTACGCCGCGACGAGAAAGGTCCCGGCGATGGCGACCGCGCCCAGCGCCGGTCCCTGCCAGCCGGTGCGGACGAACTGGTGCGGGTCATGCTGGATGCGGTTGAGGACGACCCGGAACACGGCGGGGGTGAGGCTCTGCGCGACGGCGTCGACGAGAATGAGCACGTAGCCGCCGACGAGGAGCCAGGCTCCGTCGCCAGCGTGCGCGAACAGGGTGCGCAGCGCGGCAGGCCGCGCCGCGTCGTTACGTGCCATCGGCGTTTTCGCGGGACGCGGTCATGGCCGGGAGCCCTGTTCGAGAAGAAGTCGGGACACCCGTTCGCGCAGTTCGGAGAGCGCCTGGCTGCCGCCGGCGGCCGGCTCCCGCGGCGCGAGCGAGAAGCCGGTGTACATGACGCGGCGTTCCTCAAGGAGCGGCGGGGTCGACTCGTGCAGCGTGCAGCTCAGGTGCACGGTGACATCTCCCGGTTCGGTCGGGACGGCGACGACGGGCAGGTAGGGCCTGGACTTGGCGATCTCCACGGGCATCAGCACCCGGTGGGAGCCCGCGACGACGCGTAGCTGCCCGTTCGCCTCGCCGCTGGCGGTGACAGCGATACCCACGACGGTGCCGGAACACTGGTAGGCGTGCCGGCCGAAATGGCAGTCCCGGTGGAAGCTCACGTCCGACGCGCCGGCCACGACGTCGCGAGGCTTGATCAGCGCCTCCAGGCCACGGCCGCCAGTCTTGCGGACGAGGTCGTCGTCGCCGGCCAACGTGCGGCGCAGCTGGTCCCAGCGGTCACCGCTCAGGATCGCCGCGGTCGTCGGCGACCTGTCGACGAACTCCTGGAGCCGGACGCAGCGACGGGTTCCGTCGGCCACGGTCGCCCACCAGGACCGGCCGTCACCCTCGCGGTAGTCCGGGAGCGCGCGGTCGATCTCGTCCGAGACCTTCCGCATGTCGGCCGGGTCCAGCCAGCCGCGCAGATGCAGGAAACCGGTCTCGCGCAGGAAGTGCGCGACGTCCGCCGGGTCGTCGTCCGGGGTGAGCACGCGGCCGAGGTCCAGCGGCGCCCCGTTGCGGTCCAGGAACTCGATCCCGTCGTCCACGACCGGCCAGCCCTCCAGCAGCGTGAGCCACAGGGAGTCCCAGACGGACACGTCCCACTCGCCGCCGTCGCGATAACGCAACTCGCGGGCGGTGATCATCGCGTTGAACGATCGCTGGTTCTGCAACCAGTCGGATAACGCGTCCCCGTCGAGCGTCACCACGAGCGCGCCGGGCGCGACCCCGGGCGAGACGGTCAGCGTCCCGCCGCCGGCGGCGAACGACCAGGAACCGGCACCAGTCTCGATGGCGAGCGGCGGCGCGCCGAACGCCTCGATTCCGCGCGCCACCAGGGCGCCGTGGCGTGCGACAAGATCAGGGAACTCGCCCGCGAGAAAATCCTCCAGCCCCACCTTGCGCAGGTCCGAGTCGAGACGGGTCCGGCGGTCCAGGGCGATCGACATGGTCTACCTCCTCCGTTCGGGCCTGGCGGGCGGTGCGGCGGCGGCCGTGCGGCCCGCCGGAACGCCTCGCCAGATTCCATCAATATAGATGCATCGCTCTTGCTGGAACAGTGGATCGACGAAACTTGCCCGCTCTAGCTAGCCGCTGGTAGCTTCACCGTCACACTAGCGGGCGCTAGTTGTAACCGGATCTTCGCACGAGGACCACGGGAAAACCGCCGTCGGCCGTCAGCGGCCCGACGTCCAGCGACGAACAGGGCAGGCGATGAGAGCGATCCGGCTGCGCACCGAGTACCTGACCGAGCCGCTCGGCCTGGGGATCACCGCGCCCCGCCTCTACTGGAACGCGGACGGCGGCCTGCGGCAGACGGCCTACCAGGTCGTCGCGCGCCGCGGCGGCGAGACGGTGTGGGACACCGGCAAGGTCGCCTCGTCACGCATGACCCACGTCCGCTACGAGGGCGTCCCGCTGGGCAGCCGCGATCGCGTGGACTGGTCGGTCGTGCTCTGGGACGAGGCCGACGTCGCGGGACCGCCCGCCGAGTCGTGGTTCGAGCTGGGACTGCTCGACCCGGCCGACTGGACGGCCGAGTGGATCACCGGTGACTACACGCCCGAACGCGACGTTCGCTACCCGGTCGACCACTTCCGTCGCGACTTCCGCGTACGGGAGCCGGTCCTGGCCGCCCGCCTGTACATCACCGCGGCAGGCGTCTACGAGGTCTCGCTGAACGGCGAGCCGGTCAGCGAGGTCCGTCTCGCTCCCGGTGCCACCGACTACCGCCACCGCCTGCACTACCAGACCTTCGACGTGACGAGCCTGCTCGGCGAGGACAACGTGCTGGAGGTGCGGCTCGCCGACGGCTGGTATCGCGGGTCGCTCGGCGCGTTCGGGGTCACGCACGTGTTCGGCCGCGAGACCAAGCTGCTGGTACAGCTGGAGCTGACGTATCCGGACGGCTCCACGGAGACCGTCAGCAGCGATGACCGGTTCCGGTGGAGCGACGACGGCCCGGTGCGGTTCGCCGACCTGCAGGACGGCGAGGTCTACGACGCCAGGCTCTCGCCGAGCTACTCAGGCCAGGCCCGGGTCACGACCGAGGCGATGATCCCCACCGCGGCCGACAACGTCATGCCGTCCGAGCACGAGCGATTCCCCGCCCGACTGCTGACGACCCCGAGCGGGGCGCGCGTCCTCGACTTCGGGCAGAACCTGGCCGGGTTCGTCGCCTTCACGGTCTCGGGACGTGCGGGCCAGCGGCTCACCCTGCGGCTGGGCGAGATCCTCGACGAGACCGGCGAGTTCACCCAGCGGAACTTCCAGCTACGCAAGCCCGTGAACGAGTTCGGCCGCGACGTCGAGATCCTCCTCATCACCGGCCAGGAGAGCGAGATCAAGGGCGAGCTGCAGCCCACGCCCAAGCAGGAGATCGTTTTCACCGCCAGCGGCGGCACCGACCACTACGTGACCCGCTTCGCCGTCTTCGGGTTCCGCTACGCCCTCGTCGAGACCGACCTCGACCTCGACCCGGCGGACTTCGGGGCGATCGCGGTGTACTCCGCCATGGAGCAGACCGGAACGTTCGTCACCTCGCACGAGGGAATCAACCGGTTCCTGGAGAACACCCGGTGGAGCATGAAGGGCAACTTCCTCGACGTGCCCACGGACTGCCCGACCCGTGAGCGTCTCGGCTGGACCGGCGACGCCCAGGTCTTCTTCGACACGGCCGCCTACCTGATGGACGTCGGCGCGTTCTTCCGCAAATGGCTGCGGGATGTCCGCGACGGGCAGCTCGCCGACGGGAAGCTGTCGGCCGTCATCCCCTACAACGGCGCCTCGATGCTCTATGACACCACCGGCAGCTCCGTCGGGTGGGCCGACGCGGTCGTGCTCATCCCCTACCGGTACTGGAAGCGCTACGGCGACGAGAGCATCCTGCACGACTGCTACGACGCGATGCGCCGCTACGCGATGTTCATGATCACGAACGCCGGCCCGATCGACCCCGAGGCCGCCGCCGACAACCCGCACGCGCAATACCTGTACGAGAAGGGCGTGCACCTCGGCGACTGGCTGGAGGCGGCCGAGTTCCGCGATCCGTCCCCCGGCCGCACGCCGATGCCCGAAGAGGCGACGGCCTATCTGCACTACACGATGACGCACCTGGCCGAGATCGCGACCGTGCTCGGCGAGACCGCGGACGCGGACCTGTTCGCCGAGTACGCCCAGGGCGCGAAGGCGGCCTACACGCACCAGTTCCTGCGCGACGGCACTCTCGACACCGACCGGCAGGCGAAGCTCGTGCGCCCCCTCGCGCTGGGCCTCGCCGACGGCGACGTGAGGCGCCGCCTGCAGGACCGGCTCGTGCAGGCGGTGAAGAACCGGGACTTCCACGTCAACACCGGTTTTCTGTCGACGCCGTTCGTGCTGCCGACGCTCACCGCGGCCGGTCACCCCGATCTCGCCTACCGGATGCTGGAGAACGAGGACGCGCCGAGCTGGCTCGCCGAGGTCAGGGCGGGCGCGACGACCGTCTGGGAGGACTGGGAGGGCAAGGAAAGCCGGAACCACTACTCCCCCGGCGCCGTCTGCCAGTGGCTGTTCGACACGGTCGCCGGCCTGCGCGTCACCGGGGAGAACCACTTCACCATCGCCCCGGTGCCGGGCGGCAGCCTGACGTCCGCGCGAGCTACGTACACCAGCGTCTACGGCACGGTGGCGAGCGCCTGGACCCGAACCGGCACGGACATCCAGCTGACGGTGACCCTTCCACCGAACACCACCGCCGACGTGCGGCTACCGAACGGCACGGAACACGTCGTTGGCCCCGGAACTCACGAATACACGGCCTGAAGGCGCATCGATCGGCGCCCAGGGCGCTCCGGCCAGCGCGTCCGGGTCGCCTACAGCGAAGTGAGCGCCGTTTTCGCCCTCAGGTGGTCGTGAATCGGTTCTTTTCACAACCATTCGAGGGCGAAAACGGCGATCACGTTCGGGGGTCGGAACGTTCTCGGTCCGCCTGGGTCAGCCGCGTCGGGCCGGCATCTCGAAGCCGGTGAGGATGACGGCGTTGCAGTCGGCGGCGGCCCACCGCAGGGGCTTCGCCTTCTCGTAGCCGGCCGAGTCGTACCAGGCCTGGGCGGCTTCGACCGACGCGAACTCGACGAGCACGGTCCGGTTTCCGTGCCAGGTGCCTTCGAGCAGCTGGGGCTCCGTGTCGACGGCGAGCACCCTGGCACCGCTTTCGATCATCGACGGCGCCGACGCCCGGCCGTAGGCCTCCATGCCGGCCGGGTCCTTGATGGCTTCCGTGAGCAGGACGTAGCCCTTGGCCATCCGTGTTCCTCCGGTGTCCTGATATCTGAATGTTGTGCGGTTAGAGCAGGTGGTTAGGGCAGTGGTTCGGCGACGCGGTCGAGTACGGCGTCGGCGCCGTCGATGACGTTCGGCTGGTGCCAGATCTCGACGCACATCGCGGCCATGATGAGCGAGTGCACGAGCTGCAGCAGATGCCGGGCGTCGTCGGGCAGATCGTCGAGCGGGAACTTGTCGCAGTACCCGAGCGCGTCCGCGACGCGCGGGAACGCGGCGTTGTAGAAGGCCTCAAGCTCGGCCATGGTGCTGGCCATACGGCGCGCGTAGCGTTCCGGCTCGGTCGCCAGGCACCAGGTCGCGGCGAACGGTTCCAGGTCGGCGAAGTCGGCGGGAAGAACGGCCTCGGTCATCGCGTCACACTCCCGCCTTCTCACGCTGGTAGCCGTCGACCCAGCTGGCGACCGAGTTGTGGAAGTGGCGGACCAGCAGTTCCTGGTCGTTGAGCGGGAAGTCGTCGCGGACGGCCCGCGAGGCGAGGCCCTGCTGGGTGCCGACGAGCATTCCGGCGTCCTGGAGCGCGAACTCCTTGAACATGACGACGGCGCATTCCTGGGCGGCGCGGTCGCTGGCATTCTTCGCGGGCGGGAAGAACAGGGAGCCCTCGAAGCGGTGGCTTTCGTGTGACGTCGGCCAGTAGCGGTAGAGCATGTACCAGCCGGTCTGCCAGATCAGGATCTCCATGTTCGGGAAGATCTGGAAGTTGCTCATCTGCCAGGCCTTGATCCCGCCGGGGTTCACGCCGGGCAGGTCGTCACCGAGGTCGGGCTCGTTCCACGGGCCGAACAGCCCGCTGCGGGTCGCGATCTCGATCGGGTACTGGTAGTCGGCGGGCCAGCGCCGGCGCGGCGCCCCCGAGGTGGCGACCATCCGGTGCGGCCCGTCGAGGTTGTAGTACGGCGCCTCGAACCCGGGCATCTTCGGCCGCGCCGTGGGGGTCGCCTCCTGGGAGTGCAGGACCGGTACGTGGTAGTACTCCTGGAACGCGTCCAGGAAGATCTTCCAGTTGCACCGGATGTCGGCGGTGAAGTCGTACCGCTCGGTCAGCGCGTCGAACGGATACCCGGTCAGCTCGGTGACCATCGAACCCAGGAAATCCTGGAGCGGCTCGGGATACTTGGCCAGGTTGATGAAGATGAAACCCGCCCAGACCTCGCAGGCCACCGGGATCAGTCCGTAGTCGGCCTTGTCGAGGTCGAAGAACTCACCCTCCTGCTGGACGAAGGTGAGCTTCCCGGTCAGGTCGTAACGCCAGCCGTGGTACTTGCAGGTGAACGCCCGGCAGGAGCCGGCGGTCTCCTCGCGGGGGTAGTCGTTCCACATCAGCTTGTTGCCGCGGTGGCGGCAGACGTTGTGGAACGCCCTTACCTCGCCGGTCAGGTCCCGAACCACGAGGAGCGAGGTCGCCGCGACCTCGATCTCCTTCGTGAAGTAGCTGCCCGGGCGGGGCACGTCCTCGACGCGCCCGACGTTCAGCCAGGCCCGCTTGAAGATCGCCTCACTCTCGGCCTGGTAGAACTCGGGCGAGATGCAGTCCTCGTAGGAGAGCACGCCCGTCCCGACTCCGGGAAAGTGCTCGGTCCAGCTTCCCTCGGCGGGCTTGGGATACAGAGCCATCGCGGACCTCCTCCGATCTCGGCTGGTCAGACCACCGGCTCGGCGGTGACGGTCAGGTACGCGGCGCCGCTGTCGGGCACCCGGGCCTGCTTCCAGACCTCGACCGGGAACGAGACCATGACCAGCGACTGCATGAGCTGCAGCAGCGTGCGGACGTCCTCGGGCAGGTCGTCGTACGGGTGCTTGTCGCAGTAGACGATCGCCTCCTCCAGACGGGCGAACGCCGCGTCGTAGAAGGTCTGCATGTCCTCCAGGGAGGTGGCCAGCCGGCGGGCGTAGCGCTCGGACTCGGTGGGCAGCGCCCAGTCCAGGTACGGCTCCAGGTCGGAGAACTCAGCGGGAAGCGGCATCGGTGTACTCCTTGACGCGGTCACCGACGACCTTGTGCAGGTGCCGGAGCAGGATTTCCTGGTCGCAAAGCGGGAACTCGGAGACGACGCGGGACGCGAGCATCGACTGCGTCGCTTCCAGGGTGTTGCCGTCCTGGAGCGCGTACTCCTTGAACGTGACGGTCGCCAGCTCCTGGGCCAGCCGCTCCCGGGCGCTCTTCGCGGGCACGAAGTAGAGGTTCGCCTCGAACTGGTGGCGGTCGACCGCGGTCGGCCAGTAGTTGTAGGTCAGGTACCAGCCGGGCGCCCAGAACAGCAGCGTGAAGTTCGGGAAGAACTCGAACGAGTCGGTGCCCCACGACGGCGACCGGGACGGGTTGATCGAGGGCGGCAGCGGGTCCAGGCCGTCGATCGGGGGCCGGTCCCATGGGCCGAACAGGCCGCTGCGCAGTGCCCGCTCGATCGGCTTGACCATGGACGGGTCCTTGGGCGGGGCCATGCCGCCCCAGGAGGACACCATCGAGTGCGGGCTGCGCAGCTCGTAGTGCAGCGCCTCGAACCCGTAGCCGACGAGCTTCTCGGCCTCGTTCTTCACCGCCTGCTTATGGTGCAGCACCGGGGCGTGGTAGAACTCCGCGAACGCGTCGATGAACAGCTTCCAGTTGCTGCCCACCTCGGCCTTGTAGGTGTAGACCGAGGTCATCTCGTGGAACGGGTACCCCTCGATGCCCTTCGCCAGGTCACCGAGGTACTCGGTCAGGCTTTCCTGGGGCTCCAGATTGATGAAGATGAAGCCTTCCCAGACGTCGCAGGGGACCTCCTTGAGGCCGTACTGCTCCTTGTCGACGTCGAAGAACTCGCCCTCCTGCTGGATGAAGGTCAGCTTCCCGGTCAGGTCGTAGCGCCAGGCGTGGTACTTGCAGATGAACTGCCGGCACACACCGGACGACTCCTCACCGGGGAAGTCGTTCCAGACCAGCTTGTTGCCCCGGTGCCGGCAGACGTTGTGGAAGGCGCGGATCGTGCCGTCCGCTCCCTTCACCACGATCAGCGAGGTGTCGAGGACGGCCAGCTCCTTGGTGAAGTAGCTGCCCGTGCGCGGGACCTGCTCGACCCGGCCGACGTTCAGCCAGGAGCGGCGGAAGATGGCGACTCGCTCCTTCTCGTAGAAGGCCGGGTCGACGGAGTCGGTGTAGTCCACGGGTGCCGTTCCCAGCTCGGGGTAATGCTGGGTCCAGCTCCCCGCCGAGGGCTTGGCGAAATGGGGCACGGGCTTCTCTCCTCTACGAGGTCGGCGACAGCCTTGACGGCCGCGCGGCGGGTCGAAGGTCAGACCGTCGCCGGCAGCGGTGCTGGCTGGGCGACCATGAACGCGGTCAGTTCCCGAACGATGTCCGGCCCGGACGGGGTGTAGATGACCTCGGAGAAGCCGGCCGTCCCGAGGCGCGTCAGGCTCTTCGCGATGCGCGCGGGGTCGCCGATCATCATCCTGGTGTCGATGTGGTCGAGCAGGCCGCGGTCACGTTCGGTCAGGTGGGTTACGTGGCCTTCGAACGTGAGGAGGTGGCGTTCCTCCTCGGGAGCGAGCGCTTCGAGTGCCTCGCGCCAGGCCTGGCCGCCGGGCATGGCGTCGACCGCTGCCGCGCCGCCGCGGGCGTAGGCGTTGTGCCAGTCGACGATCCGCCAGGGCCCGACGGCTTCGCGGACGCGGTCCGATCCGGGGCTCTCTCCCGGGTCCAGCGCGGTGCCGGAAAGGATGGTCGCGGTCGGCAGCGTGGCGTGGGGTGGGCCGATCACGCCGTCGGCCAGCTCGGTGGCCAGGGCCGTGCCGCGGGGGCCGAAGACGCTCAGCCACAGCGGAACCTCGATCGGGCGCTGTGCCGCGAGGCCGTCGGCGTGCAGCATCCGGACCGGTTTCCCGTCCACGACGGCCGTCTCGCCGGCCAGCAGTGCGCGCAGCGCGGTCACGTAGGCGCCGAGCGCGTCGAGGGTCATCGGGCGCTGGCCGACGGTGAGGCGGGCGGTGAAGCCGGTGCCGAAGCAGGCGAGGAACCTGCCCTCGGAGATCCGGGCGAGGGTCGCGACCGCGCTGGCCATCGCCATGACCGAGCGCTGCTGGGGAATCAGGACGGCGGTCCCCAGCCCGATCTGGGTCGTGCGCTGCGCGGCCAGAGCCAGGTGGACGAAGGGGTCCTCCCACAGCGGCGCCGAGTCGTAGATCCAGACCCGGGCATAGCCGAGCTGTTCGGCCAGCACCGCGAGGTCCGCGAAGTCCGGCCCCGGCGGTAAACCGCAGGACAGTGCGATGCCAGGCTTTTCGAAGCCCATAGCGAGATCCCTTCCACACGGCGGCGGGCGGCGGCACGGTGCACCGCGGCGGCCCGCGGCCCCGGCCTCGGCGCCGGTTGACAGTCGGGGTCCGAGGGCGTCTCGCCTCCGGACCGGCGGTCCGCTTACCGCTACGATACGGACCGGCGGTCCACGGGGCAACCGTCGCGACGAAAGAGCCGTCACGGCCGGAACAGCGCGACCCGTCCCGATCGGGTCCCGGTAGGCGAGGGCCCGCGGTCGACCGCCGCGCGGCCGGTGCGGCAACCGCGCGGCCGGTGCCGCGGCCTCGCAGCCGGTGCGGCGGCCGGCAAGGTCCGCCCGACGCCTTGATCGCTGTTTTCGCCCTCTGGTGGCTGCGAAACAGCGCCGAACACGACCATCAGAGGGCCGAAACGGCGATCACCGGAGGCCAGGGTCGGGGGAACCTCGTCGGAGGTGGCGCTCGCCGTCGTCGGCGCCCGGCAGTGTTCGCGAGTAGCCCACACCAGGCCCCATCTGGTACATGTACGCGGTGACTAGCGCGCACTAGCCCACTCATCACGTGAACCGGAAGGCCGGACGATGCCGCCGAACGACGCCTCAGAACACGTGTCGCAGCGCGAGGTGCGCACGTCAGCCCAGGAACTGGCCTAGTGCACCCGCCGGCCCCTTACCCGCCGGGTGGAGAGCCGTCTGACACTCCCCCGCCGTCGCACCGGCGGTTCGACCCGCTGCGGGGCAGGTGGATTCTGGTGTCCGCCGGCCGGGATCGACGGCCGTGGTCCGGTGACAGTCAGGCTGTCAGCCCGCCAGAGGTCGCGAGCCACGACGCGACGTGCCCGCTGTGCCCCGGCAACCTCCGCAACCTCGGCAATCCGGGCGACCGTGCCGGATCCGAGATCCGGAATCCCGCCTACGTCGGCCCGCACGTGTTCGCCAACGACTTCCCGGCCCTGCGGCCCGACGCCGACCGTCCTCCCACTGAGCAGGACCGGCGCGCGGCGTCCACGCCCACAGCCGGCGGCCTCGATGTCGGCGAGCTGCTGCGGTCCGAGCCGGAGGCTGGTGTCTGCCGGGTGCTGTGCTTCGGCCCGCGCCATGACCGGCACCTCGCCGCGATGTCCGACGGCGAGCTGGGCGCGGTCGTCGACACGTGGATCGACCAGGCCACCGAACTCGGCCGGCAGTGGCGGTGGGTCCAGATCTTCGAGAACCGGGGTGCCGCGATGGGGGCCTCCAGCCCGCATCCGCACGGCCAGGTCTGGGCCAGCGCCTCGCTGCCCGACGAGCCCGCCGCCGAGGACGCCCGCCAGCTCGACTACCTGCGCCGACACGGCCGACGCCTGCTGGTCGACTACGCCGAGGTCGAACGCGCCAAAGACGAACGGGTCGTGGCCGCGAACAGTGACTGGCTCGCGGTCGTGCCGTACTGGGCCGTCTGGCCGTTCGAGACCATGCTCGTCCCCGTCCGCCCCGTCGCGAGCCTCCCGGAGCTGGACCACGAACTGCGAGGCAGCCTAGTCGCGATCATCCGGGCCTTGCTGGCGGCCTACGACGGTCTGTTCGGGGTGCCGTTCCCGTACTCGATGGGCTGGCACGGCGCGCCTGGGCCCACAGGCGCGGACTCGACCCAAACCCGGTCGGGCGCGCGGGACCACTGGCAGCTGCACGCGCACTTCTATCCGCCGCTGCTCCGGTCGGCCTCCGTCCGGAAGTTCCTCGTCGGCTACGAGATGCTCGCCGGCGCCCAGCGCGACATCACCCCGGAGCGGGCGGCGGCGATGCTGCGCGCCGTCGCGAGGTCGTCGTGACGGCCGAGGCTCCGGACGCCGCGCGGCGGGCCGTGGCGGCGTTCGTCGAAACCTTCGGCGCCGCGCCCCGCTATCTGGTGCGCTCGCCGGGCCGGGTGAACCTGATCGGCGAGCACACCGACTACAACGACGGGCTCTGCCTGCCGGTGGCCGTCGGCCTGGAGCTGTGCCTCGCGTTCAGCCCGGCGGAGCCGACGGATGAGGCTGCCGCCCTCATCGAGGTGTTCTCCGAGGATCGCGATGCGCCGGCACGCGTTCACCTGCCGCCACCCGTGCTGTCCGCGTCCGGTCCGCCAGGCCGGGCGGCGCGGGCGCAGGCCGGCTGGACCGGGTACGTCGAGGGCGTGGTCGCGGCCATGGGGTCCGCCGCGGGCGCAGGCGCGTCCCAAGCAGGCGCGGACGCGTCCCGAGGGTGGTTCGGGACGCTGGCCAGCGACCTGCCGGCCGGGGCGGGGCTGTCGTCGTCCGCCGCCCTGGAGCTCGCCGTCGCCCGCGCCTGCGCGGTCACCTGGCGGCAGGACTGGGACCCGGTCGAGGCGGCCAGGCTTGCCCACCGGGCGGAGAACCACTGGGTGGGCGCCGCGACCGGGCTGCTCGACCAGCTGGCCTGCGCCACCTCGACGGCCGGCCACGCACTGCGGATCGACTTCCGCGACCTCACGACGCTCCCGGTCGCGGTGCCGGACTCGGTGGTCGTGGCGATCGTGGACACCGGTACCCGCCGTGACCTGGTGACCAGCGCCTACGGCCAACGCCGCGCCGAATGCGAGCGCGCCGCCGCCCGGCTCGGCGTCGACAGCCTGCGCGACCTCGCGGACCGCCTGCCCGCCGACGCGGCGGACCGCCTCGATCCGGTGGAGCTGCGCCGGGCTCGGCACATCGTCACCGAGAACACCCGGGTCCAGGAGGTCGTCGCCGCGCTGCTGCGATCGGACCTCGCGCACGCCGGGGCGGTGCTGCTCGACGGTCACCGGTCCCTGCGCGACGACTTCGAGGTCTGCGGCCCCGAGCTCGACGCGGCCGTCGCCGCCTGCCGCACCGCTCCAGGCTGCCACGGCGCCCGGATGACCGGCGGCGGCTTCGCCGGCTGCGTCATCGCGCTGATCGACGCCCGTTCGGCCGACACGTTCACCGAGGCGGTCCTCCGTGGCTATCGCGCCGCGACCGGACGGGACGGCGTCGTTCACCTCTGCCGGCCGGTCGGCGGGACCTCGCTGATTCCCGTCCAGGAGCACCTGCCGCGCACCACCAACGATTCGACGAAGGAGAGCGGCCAAGAATGACCGTGAACGTGGCCGGCCTGGCCGCCGTCCAGCCGTGGGACGCGCCCGAGCTCGTCTCCTGGAATCGCGTGCCGATGCACGCGATGCCGCATCCCGAGCGGCTCGTTCTGGACGGCGTCTGGGATTTTCAGCTGCTGCCCGACCCACGCGCCGAACGTTCCGAGCAGTGGCGGCCGGTCGAGGTGCCGGGTCTGTGGACGATGCGGGACAGCGGGGATCGTCCGCAGTACACGAACGTCGTCCTGCCGTTCGACGCCCCCTATCCGCACCCGCCGGAGGCGAATCCGACCGGGGTCTACCGGCGGCAGTTCACCGCGGGCGACTGGGTGGGTCGGCGGGTCGTCCTGCACGTCGGCGCGGCGGAGAGCGTGCTGCTGGTGCGGCTGAACGGCGACGACGTCGGGTTCAGCAAGGACTCGCACCTCGCGGCCGAGTTCGACGTCACCGGATTCGTCCGGCCGGGCGCGAACGACCTGGAGCTGACGGTCGTGAAATGGTCGGACGCCACCTACGTCGAGGACCAGGACCAGTGGTGGCACGGCGGCATCGCCCGCTCGGTGTACCTCTACACCACCGCCCCCACCTACCTGGCCGACCTCCAGGCGGTGGCCGACTTCGACGCGACGACGGCGACGGGCGGCCTGCGGCTTGACGTGACCGTCGGCGGCTCCGGGGAGCCCGCCCCCGGCTGGACGGTACGCACCCGCCTCGTCAGTCTGTTCGAACCGGCGCCGCTGGGCGTCCCGGGCGGAAGCGCCGGAGCGGGCGTTCCGCAGGGCAGCTCCGGCTCCGGGTACCCGGAGCAGCCGCCGCCTTCGGTGATCCCCGCCGGCCTGCTGGATCTGCTGTCGCTGTCCGCGTCGGGAGCGCCGCTGTCCGCCGAGCAGCGGACGAGAGCGCGCCGGATGCAGGACCGCGCGCTGCCGCCCCGGACCGGCCTCGTGCGTTTCGAGAGCGAGGGCCTCGCGGTCACGCCGTGGTCGGCCGAGAACCCGTCCCTGTATCCGCTGGAGGTCGAGCTCGTCGCCCCGGACGGCGCGGTCGTCGAGCAGGTGACAGTCCGGGTCGGTTTCCGGCGGGTCGAGATCCGCGGCCGGGACCTGCTGGTCAACGGCGGTCGGGTCTGGATTCAGGGCGTGAACCGGCACGACTTCAACGCGCGGACCGGCCGAGTCATCACCGAGGAGCAGCTCCGCGCCGAGCTGCGCCTGCTCAAGACGTTCAACGTCAACGCGGTCCGCACTTCCCACTACCCGAACGACCCGCGTTTCCTCGACCTGTGCGACGAGTACGGCCTGTACGTCGTGGCCGAGGCGAACATCGAGGCCCACGCCTTTCCCGGGACGGTCAGCGCCGACCCGCGCTACCTCGGGGCGTTCGTCGACCGGGTGTCCCGCATGGTGCTCCGCGACAAGAACCATCCCTCGGTGCTGCTCTGGTCACTCGGCAACGAGAGTGGCTACGGCCCCAACCACGACGCCGCCGCCGGCTGGACCCGTCGGTACGACCCGACCCGGCCGCTGCACTACGAAGGGGCGATCAACGACGACTGGTTCGGCGGCCACCACGCCAGCGACGTCGTCTGCCCCATGTACCCCGTCCCCGACGCGCTGCGCGCCTACGCGGCGCACCCCGACGCGGACCGGCCGGTCATTCTCTGCGAGTACGCCTACTCGCAGGGCAACTCCACCGGCGGGCTCGGCGCCTACTGGGACCTGTTCGAATCCACCCCCGGCCTGCAGGGCGGATTCATCTGGGAGCTCTACGACCACGGCCTCGACCCCGACGGCGACGGCCGGTTCCGCTACGGCGGGGACTTCGGCGACCAGCCCAACGACGGCATCATCTGCATCAACGGCGTCCTGTTCTCCGACGGCAGTCCGAAGCCCGCCTTCCACGAGGCGCGCCACCTGTTCGCTCCCGTCCGCGCCCTGTCCGGCCCGGACGAAGCCCGGCTCGGACGCGTACGGCTGAAGAACCGGCAGACCTTCGAGGACCTGTCCCGATTCCGCCTTGCGCTGCAGGTCGACCGGGTCGACGGGCCCGGCGAGCAGTTCCTGGTCGCGCCACCGGAAATCCCCGCCGGCGGGGAGGGCCGTCTCGATCTTCCCGCGGCCGTCGTCGAGCAGCTCGCCCGGCCGGACGCCGTCGCGCTCACCCTCATCGTCCTGCTCGCCGAAACCACCCCGTGGGCCGAGGAGGGCACCGAACTCGCCCGTCTTCAGGTCCCGCTCGACCGGGCCCTGCCTGCACGGACCGAAACGCGTCCCGCCACCGGCGTGGTGACTCTGGACGGCGACGGCCTGCTGCTCCACCCCGCCCTCAGCGCCCCGCCCGTGTTGTCGTTCTGGCGGGCGCCGACCGACAACGACGCGTCCTTCCCCCTGGACTCCAGGTTCGTGCGGACCGGCCTGTTCCGCGTCACCCGCACCTTGATCGACCACAAGGTCACCGGGTCGACCGCGGCGATCGTCAGCCGCTACACGGCCGCCTACGGCGCGGTGATCGAACACCAGCAGCAGATCACCGCCCTGTCGGACACCACCTTCCGGTTCGACGAGCACGTGGTCCTGCCCCCGGAGCTGGACGACGTTCCGCGGCTGGGCATCGTCTTCGCCACCGTCCCCGGGTACGAGCACCTGAGCTGGCTCGGCCTCGGACCCCACGAGACCTACCCGGACCGCAAGCGATCAGGGCTGCTCGGCCGGTGGACCGCCCAGGTCGGCGACCTGTTCGTGCCCTACCTGCTCCCGCAGGAGAACGGCGGCAGGGCTGACGTCCGCGAACTCACCCTCACCGGACCCGACGGCCACCGGATCACCGTCAGCCCCGACCGACCCATGCAGCTGAACGTCTCGCATTTCCGGGCCAGCGACCTTGAGGCTGCCCGACACGTCTGGGAGCTCACCCCACGCGGCGAGACCTTCGTCCACCTCGACCTCGCCCACCGGGGTCTCGGCACCGCGGCCCTCGGCCCCGACACGCTCCCCCAGCACCGGATCTCCGCCGGCGAGTACCACTGGACCTGGTGCCTCGAGTTCGCCGACCCGCGGAACTGACGACCGGCAGCGGCGGCCGGAACACCGTGGAGTTGGTGATCCGGCCGCCGCGAGGCCGGTCTATGACTGCCGGCGGCCGATGACCTCACGCAGATCGTCGTCGATCTCGATGTCGAACGAACTGATCATGTAGGCCAGCGTCTCGTACGCACCCACCGTGAAGATCACATCCAGGATCTGCTTGACCTCAAGCTTCTCGACCAGAACCGTCCAGGTCCCGTCGCCGATCCTGCCGTCGACGATCAGCTCATCCACCGCCCGCAGGATCGCCGCGTCCAGCGGGTCCCACAGCGGCGCGTCCGGCCCGAGCGCGATCCGCTGGATCTCCTCATCCGACAGGCCCGCGTCCCGCGCGATGAACGTGTGCTGCAGCCACTCGTAGCCCGCCTTGCGCAGCGCCGAGACCCGCAGCACGATCAGCTCGCGCTGACGGTCGGACAGCGTGCTCGTCGACAGGATGTGCCCGTTGAACGTGAAGAACGCCTGCGCCAACGTCGTGTGATGCGCATAGACCCCGAGCGTGTTCAGAGCCTTCGAACGGCCCTCCGGCGACAGCCGGGCGGGCGTGCCCGGCGGCTCCAGCGCAGCCAGCACCTGCCGCATCTCCTTCGGCCACTGCTTGAGCGGAAGCGGCTCGATGCGTGCCATGCGATGTCCCCTTGTCGATGATCGACGTCAGCTTTGGGCGGGTTCCGCCTGGAGTGTGGCGATCAGATCGGCCTCCAGGCCGGGAGCGCTGGCGGAGAAGTACTCCAGCAGGGCGCGCAGGTTGGGCAGGGATGGTTCGGACCCGCTGTTGGCGCCGGCGAACTGCGGGAGATGTCTGCCGATCACCTCATGGAGCCGGGGCCAGAGCACGTCGTCGGCGAACAGCTCCTTGAGCGGCGTGTCCAGGGAGTAGGCGCGCGGCGCTGGGACCGGAATCTCGTAGCGCCACTGATGGGTTCCCGGCCCGACCGAGTCCGTCAGCTGGTCGGGGTGATCAGGCAGCACGACGTCGGCGGCCGTGTCCGGCGGGACGGTGGCGTCGAGCGACACGGACCCGGTGGGTTCCAGCCGCCACGCGACGCGTACCTGCCCGTGAGGCGTGTCGTGCACGAGCGTGGCGTGGGTGAGACCGCCGCCGGGCCTCGGGGCGATCCGCATGCGCCGGTAGCCGGGTTCGGTGGAGGAAAGGCCGCCGACGACGCGGTGCAGCCAGTCGGCGATCGCGCCGAGGGCGTAGTGGTTGAGCGAGGTCATGCCGGTGTCGTTGAGCGTGCCGTCCGGCTGGATCGCGTCCCAGCGCTCCCAGACGGTGGTCGCGCCCTGCGTCACGGGATAGAGGAAGGACGGGCATTCGGTCCGCAGCAGCAGCCGGTAGGCGGTGTCGAGCTGGTCGGTGCGGCTGAGGGCGTGCCCAACCAGGGGCGTTCCGGCGAATCCGGTGCTGATCCGGTACTCGGCCTTGGTGACCAGGTCGGCGAGGCGGCGCCCGGCGTGGGCCTGTTGGGCCGGGTCCAGGAGGTCGAAGCAGATCGCCAGCGCGTAGGCGGTGACGGTGTCGTTCGCGACCAGGCCGGCGGGGGTGACCCACTCGTCGCGGAACGCCCCGCGAACACGCTCGTGCAGCGCCGAATAGCGCTCGGCGTCGCCGGCGTGGCCCAGTACCTCGGCCGTCCGCGCCAGCTGCCAACTCACCTGGCTGAGGTAGGCGTTCGCGACTAGGTAGGGGTCCGTCTTGCCGCCGGCCGGGTTGTTCGGGGGTGCGTCCGGGTCGAGCCAGTCGCCGAACTGGAACCCGGTGCTCCACAGGCCCCGCTCGTCCAGCCTGGTCGCCACGCTGTCGACGAAGGCGCGCATGGACCCGTACTGGCGGGTGAGGATCCCCGCGTCTCCATACTGCTGGTACAGCGCCCACGGGAGGCTGACCGCGACGTCGCCCCACAGCGCGGTCGGTGTCGAGATCGGCATCCCGCCGACGTCCGGGACCACCAGCGGCACATGGCCCTGCGCGCGTTGGTCGGCGGCGAGGTCGGTGAGCCACGAGCCCAGCATGGCGCTCACGTCGTAGAGGAAGGCCGCCGTCGGGGCGAAGGCGTTGAGGTCGCCGGTCCACCCGAGCCGTTCGTCGCGCTGCGGGCAGTCGGTCGGCACGCCGACGAAGTTGCCGCGCATGGACCAGACGACGTTGCGGTGCAGCTGGTTCACCAGCTCGTTCGAGGTCTCGAACCAGCCGGTGCGGCGCAGGTCCGTATGGATGACCACGGCCGTCAGCGCGCCCGCGTCCAGCCCGCCGGGCCAGCCCTCGACGTCGACATAGCGGAAGCCGTGGAAGGTGAAACGCGGTTCCCAGGTCTCCGGGCCGCCGCCGCGCAGGACGTACCGATCGGTCGCGAGCGCCGTGCGGTTGGTCCGGAAGTCGGCCTCGCAGTCGATCAGCGTCTCGGCGTGCCGCAGGGTGAGGACGGTGCCGGCCTCGCCACGCACGGTCAGCCGGACCCAGCCGGACAGGTTCTGGCCGAAGTCGACGACCGTCCGCCCGGCCGGGGTCGTGAGGACCTCGACCGCGGGCAGTTCCTGCACCCGTCGGATCGGCGGCGCGCTCGGGGCGACCAACGTGGTCAGGTCACGGTCGACCACGTCGACCGGCGACCAGCCCGAGTCGTCGAAGCCCGGCTCGGACCAGCCGGCCGGCTCGCGGCGGGCGTCGAACGTCTCGCCGTCGTAGAGGCTGTCCGCGAGGATCGCCCCGGTGCCCGCCCGCCAGTCGGCGCCGCTGCCGACGACGTCCACACAGTCGCCGTAGTCGAGCTCGAGCTGCGCGAAACCGGCGGGCCGATCCGCCCAGACGGACCGCTTGCCCTCCTCCCAGGTCAGCCTGCCCACGGCCCAGCCCTCGCCGAGGATCAGGCCCAGCGCGTTGGCACCCGCTGCCAGCAGGTCCGTGACGTCGTGGCTGCTGACGACCAGTCGGTGACGATAGGACGTCCAGCCCGGGGCGAGGACCTCGTCGCCCACCCGGGTGCCGTTCACGTGCGCCTCGACCAGGCCCAGCGCGGTCACGCGCAGCGTCGCTCTCCGTAAACCGCGACCCACGGCGAACTCACGGCGCAGGTAAGGCGCCGGCCTCGACGCCGCCGGCGGGCGGGAGCCGTCGGTGGGAGACGTTATGAAGGCAGCCTGCCAAGGTTCGGTCACGTGACCTCGATCTTCAACGGATCCCATCGACACCACTCCACTAGCGAGGAGCGACGCTAACGGCGGGAACTAGTGCGCGCAAGTACCAGGCGTCCGGCCGCCGAACCGGTCGGCCACCTCCGACGTGACCCCACTCAATCACTCTAGGTGACGATCGGCTCCACTTGCCCGCGCTAGTATCAGACTGCTAGCCTTCACCAGAGCCTCTAATACGCGTTAGTTCCGTGCCGCGCCCGGCACTCCACCGCCAGTCGCCGGGTTTTCGAACCGAGCTTCCGGACCGCTAAAGAGGCGCGTCAAGGGCGATTCTTGCTGCTTACCTGCCCACGCGGGCTCGCCCGCCCGCAAGGGGCCTTGAGAACGAGCCAACGAGAAGGGCGATCACCATGATTCGTTGGGGTGTGGTCGGGCCGGGCGAGATCGCGGCCGGATTCGCGGAAGCGATGCGACTGGTCGACGACGGGGAGATCAGGGCGGTCGCGTCGCGGTCCGTCGAGCGCGCGACGGCCTTTGGTGACAAGTACGAGATTCCGGCCAGATATGGCAGCTACGACGCGCTGGCCGCCGACCCCGACGTCGATGTCGTCTACGTCGCGACCCCGGCGTCGCGGCACGAGCAGGACACCATCGCTTTCCTGGAGGCTGGCAAGCACGTCCTCTGCGAGAAGCCGTTCGCGCTGAATGCCGCGCAGGCCCAGCGGATGGCCGCACTGGCCCGGGCGCGCGGGCTGTTCCTGATGGAGGCGATCTGGAGTCGTTTCCTGCCGGCCTACCGCTCGCTCGCGGACGTTCTCGCCAGCGGACGCATCGGCCAGCCGCTGCTGGTGGAGGCGGACTTCGGAATGCGGTGGCCGTTGCGGCGAGAGGAGCGCCTCTTCGACCCGGAACGTGGCGGCGGCGCGCTGCTCGACCTCGGCATCTACCCGGTCCAGTTGTGCTCACTCGTGCTCGGCAAACCGGAGCAGGTCAGCGCGGTCGGTGTCATCGGCGAGACCGGGGTAGACGAGCAGGTCGCGGCGGTCCTCTGTTATCCCGGCGGCACGCTCGGCGTCGTCAAGGCGGCGATTCGGGTAACGCTGAACTGCACGGCGCGGATCGCCGGTACCGACGGGTCGATTGACATCCCGGCGTTCATGCACTGTCCGACTTCCCTCACCGTCAATACTCGTCCCGGCGGGGCCGAGAAAATCGACGGCTCGCACGAGGGCAACGGGCTGCAGTTCGAGATCGCCGAAGTGCACCGCTGCCTCGGCGCCGGACTGACCGAGAGCCCGGTGATACCACTGGACGAAACGATCAGCATCGCCACCACTCTTGACGCCATCAGCGCCCAGATACCGGCGAGCCCGGCGCGTGCGCTCTCACCGACTCCCGTTCGCACAGAAGCGTCCGATGAGCGGAAGACCCGATGAACCCTCCGCCGTCGCACCGGTCGCTGCTCGAGTTCTACGCGGACCCCGACTCCGGTAGCTGGGAGGAGGTCGGCTACGTCCCTTATCCGCTCGGCCCGCCGGCACCCGACGCACCGACTGTTCCTCGCCCGCGGACGAAAGCGCTCGCCGAACTGCGCGCACACTACGACGCGATCGTCGTGGGAAGCGGGGCCGGCGGCGGCGTCGCCGCTTTCGTGCTGACGGCCGCCGGAGCGTCCGTCCTCATCGTCGAACGCGGTCAGTGGTACGGCGCGCGCGACCTCGAGCCCGACCACATCCGCAACCACCGGTTCTTCCTCGGGGGCGATCTCGACACGCCCCCTGGGCACCCGCGGGCGGTACTGGGTGACGACGGTGAGATCGCCGTCGATTCCACCGACGGCCGCTACCACCACAACGCGATCACCGTAGGGGGTGGTACGCGGTTCTTCGGCGCCCAGGCCTGGCGGTTCCGCCCTGAGGACTTCCGTATGGCGTCTCTGTATGGCGTCCCAGACGGTTCCGCGCTCGCGGACTGGCCGATTGGCTACGACGACCTCGAACCGTTCTACGACCAGGTCGAATGGAAACTCGGAGTGGCCGGCCATCCGCACACCGACGACGGGCACCGGCAACGCGACTATCCGATGCCGCCGTTTCCGCCGACCGCCCAGGCCGCGCTTCTCGCGGCAGGCGCCGCCAAGCTCGGGTGGCCGACGGGACCGGCGCCGCTACTGCTGAACACCCAGCCCCGTGCCGGCCGGGCCGCGTGTATCCGCTGCGGGATGTGTGTCGGCTTCACCTGCCCCGTCGACGCCCGCAACGGCACCCACCGACCACCTCGGCCTGCCCGTGGCCCGATTCGAGGGCCTCCACCACGCCGAGGACCTCCGAACGGTCGCGTTCCTCACCGACCGAGCCGAGGAATGGCTGCGCGCATCCGGCGCGGGCAAGACCTGGCAGATAGGACCGATGAAGGAAAGGACACTCTCCGGAGGCCAGCACCAGGCCGGCACCGCGCGGATGGCCGACTCGCCCCGCTACGGCGCGACCGACCCGTTCGGCAGAGTCTGGGGAACGGACCGCGTCTACGTCGCCGACGCGAGCCTCCACGTCACCAACGGCGGCGCCAACCCCGAACTCACGATCATGGCGCTCGCGTGGCGCACGGCCGCGCACATCGCCGCCGGCGGATGACCTGCCAGGCCAGGCCGGCGGCCGCGTCTCCGGAGCCGCCGCGAGGGGCGGCCGGGGGCAGGGTCGTTCCCGGGACGAGGTGCGCCTACGCGGTCTCCCCCGCCACGCCGACCGCGTCGAGGACGTCCGCCTCGTCGTTGTGGCTGTGGGTGAAGCCTAGGTCGCGTTCGATCCGCACCGTGGCCTCCGATCGATAGGCGAGGATGTAGGCCCGCCGGAAGCCGTCGGTGGTGTTGCCGCCCGAACCGTGCATCACGCGTTCGTTGTGCACGGTGCAGTCGCCACGGCCGATCGGGGTGGGCACGACGTCGTCGCCGGGGCGAAGCTCGGTCCCGAGGGCGTGCGACTCGCCGCGGCCGCCGAACACCGGCGCGTGCGCGCGCAGCTGTCCTTCATGCGTCGTCGCCGGTACGAAGCGCATGCAGCCGTTAGCGAGGGTGGACTCGTCTACGGCCAGCCAGAAGGTCGCGGTGCGCCGGTCCTCGGTGGGCGGCCAGTAGGCCATGTCCTGGTGCCAGGCGAACACCGCGTCGGTCTTGTGGGGCTGCTTCGCGAGCAGCTGGTCGTAGTCGATGGTCATGCCGTCGCCGCACAGCTGCCGGGCGATGTCCGCGGTCCGGCGTTCGTAGACGTTGTCGCGCCAGGCCGGGAAGTACCGGCGGGGCAGCATGACGTTGACGATCGAGTAGTCGGACGGGTCGCGGCCGTAGTCGCCGGCCATGTCGCAGTAGTCCTTGCCGGGCACCTCGATCTCGCGGCGCAGGAACCGGTCGTAGACGACCTCAAGTTCGTCGAGCTCGGCCGCGGTGAGGACCCCGGACAGGTGGACGAAGCCGTCCTCGGCGAACCGCCGCCGGTCCTCGGCGTCGACCACGTACCTGCCGTCGTCGGCCAGTCGGCCCATGTGTCCTCCTCAGGAAGGTCCGCTGCCGCAGCGTAGGAGGTTTTGTTCGACTATGCAATAAAGTCGGCGGATGGCCCTGCCCGCGCATGCCGAGTCCCGGCGGCGCAACCTCGCCGCCGTCCTTCGCCTGCTCCACGAGCGAGGACCGCTGCGCCAGGTCGAGATCAGCGACACGGTCGCCGTCAGCCGCGGCACCGGCATCTCCCTGATCGAGGAGCTGCTCGATCTCGGGCTGCTGGTCGACGCCACCCCCACGGCGCGGGGTACCCGGGGACGGCCCTCTCCGCTCATAGTCGCGTCCGAGGACGTCGTCGCGGTCGCCGCCGAGATCGCCGCCGACACCGCGCGCGTGGACCTGGTGACGCTCGGCGGCTCGATCCAGGTCGCGGAGAGCCTCCCGATCGCCCCGTCCGCCCTCGGCCCCGAAAAGACGCTGCGACGCGTCGTGTCCGCGGTCAGCGACCTGCTCGCGGCGCGCCCGGCGCTGCGGGTCGCCGGCGTCGCCGTCGCCGTGCACGGGGCCGTCGACAGCCAGCGGCGGATCGTGTTCGCGCCGAACCTCGGCTGGGAGGGCGCGGACCTCGCCCCGATCGACGCGCTGCTGCGCGACGCCCTCCCACGCCAGGCCATCCGGCCGGTCGTCGTCGGCAACGACGCCGACCTGGGCGCGCTCGGCGAGCAGCGACGAGGCGCCGGACGCGACTACGCCGACTTCCTCTACCTGTCGGCCGAGCGCGGCATCGGCGGCGGTCTCGTCGCCGGCGGCGCGGTGGTTCTCGGGAGCAACGGCCTCGCCGGCGAGGTCGGGCACCTCAAGGTCGCGGGCGCCACCAGCCCCTGCGGATGCGGGCAGCGTGGCTGCTGGGAGACCGAGATCGGCACCGCGGCCCTCAGCCGGAAGGCGCCGGCAACGTCGAGCGACGTGCTGCTGGCGCGGGCCCAGTCAGGCGACCACTGGGCGGTCGACGTGGTCGAGGACGTCGCGACCTGGCTCGGGTACGGGCTCGGCCTCCTCATCCCGGTCCTGCAGCCCGGCGCTGTGGTACTCGGCGGCCATCTGGCGAGGATCGCGGCGCTCGCCCCTTCCGCTGTCGACCGCGCGATCCACGAGACCTGTCCCCCACGGCTCGCCATGGGCGTCACGATCGTGCCGAGCCGGCTCGGCACGGACTCCGCCCTGATCGGCGCGGCCGAGCTCGCCCTCGGCCCGCTGCTGGACGACCCCGGCTCGCTGTGGGGTCAGCCGCCGCGTGGGCGGTAGTCGAGAGCGTCGATCAGCTGCCAGACGGCTCGTGGACGGGAGTAGCCCGCGTTGCGGTAAGCGGTCAGATCGTTGGAGAACCAGCCGTCCGGGGGGTCGAACGCGTAGCCGTTGTCGGCGACGTCGTAGATCTGGTAGGCGACCGCCTCGCCCATCCGCAGGGCGCTTTTCGCCAGGTCCGTGTCGCCGCGTTTCTTCGCCGTGTAGACGTAGGCCGCGGCCGCCATGTAGTTGGTTCCGATCCAGACCTCGGGTATCTCCGACACGATGTGGGTCATGTCGAGCTTGAAGGGCTTGAGATCCTCGTCCAGGAAGTTGACGGCGCCCATGGAGTGGCCGGTGGCGTCCTTCGAGCTCAGGAAGGCGTCCAGCGTGCTCTTCATGTGTATCTGGGCGTGTTCGAGGTTGATCAGGTCGGGCAGGCCGAGCTGGGCGGCGATTCCCTGGGCGAAGAACGAGTCGAGGAAGACGACGTCCGGGGGCTGGACCGGCTTGAAGGTGTTGAACCTGGTCCCCTCGCGCCCGGCGATGCCGCCAGTTCCGTCGCAGAATCGGTAGCGCCGGGTGGCCGGGTTCCAGAACGTCTTCTCGAACTCCGCCTTGGCCAGCGACAGCTCCTGTTCGAGCGCGTGCTGGGTGTCGACCGAGGCCTCCGCGACGCCGAGCTTGCGGGCGATCGGCGCGAGCGTGACCAGGATCTGGAGCGAAAGCAGGTAGAGCTGGCTGTTGTAGATCCCGTGACCGTCGACCGGAACCTGGTCGTAGGTGTTGGCGGCACTTTCCGAGGGCGGGTCGAGCGGCAGATGCGAGCCGACCAGGCGGAAGGCCTGTGTGTATTTCAGGGTCTTGAGCATGGGCGCGAAACCATAGGTCACCAGGGTGGCGTCCTGGGTCTGCTTGTACAGGGCGTAGGCCCGGTAGATCACCTTGTGTGGACAGTCCCGGTAGAAGTCTCCACCCGTGCCGAGACCGGTTGGGGCCGTCGGAAGGTTTCCCTGCTGTGGTGGCTGCATGCCCGTCACAGCCTGACGTGACAGATACGGGCCGGAGGTGAACGGAATGTTCTCGGGGATCGCTCCGTACGGACTCTGCTCGATCGACTGGAGCCAGGCCAGGACGCGGCCGCGCTCCAGGTTGGGGAAGAGCTTCGTGTAGGAGAGGTAGCCGTAGCTGTCGACGTCCATCTCCTCGGCCGCCGTGTCGCCGCCGCTGGAGCAGTTGATCGTGCCGAAGAGGTGGAGGCCCGGTATCTCGGACCCGAGGCGAGGGCCGCCCGCGGCGAGCTGCTGGGTGGTCTTCACGAGGCCGGACTCCCAGAAGGACGTCATGAAGACCATCTGGTAGAGCTCGTTCAGGGCCGCCTTCCGCAGCCAGACGGGATACCTGGAGCTGCTCGCGATCGGTGTCCACCAGTTCTCGACCGCGGTGAAGGAGCCGTCGCGCCGAGCCAGCTCCCGGTTGGCGATCGTGAAGCTCTGCTTGAAGGGGTACGAGCCGGCGACGTAGTCGTTGGTCGGCGTCTCCTTCCCGCCGAGGAACGCCGTGTACCGGCGCATCCAGGTGGTCTGGCCGCCCCTGTTGTCCGTGTACTGCACCTGTGGGAAGTCCCAGGACAGGGCGAACGGGATGGCGTCGACGCGCCCGGCGCGAGGGTCACGGACACAGCCACCGCCCCAGCCGAGTTCGACGTCTCGATCGCCCGGTTCGGCAGGTCCCCGCGGGTGCCGGCGGCCGAGAACAGCTTGTAGATGTCGCTGCCGTCCCCGTTGGCGTCCCCGACGAGACGTAGCTGACGGTCTGTCCCGGCGCTGGGAGTGCCGCGATGGTCCACTCCGAGGAGGCGGCGTCGACCGTGTTGGCTGGGTCGTCGGCTCCTAGCGTCAGGCCTGCGACGCCGGAGCGCTGGTCCCGGGTGAACCGGGTGTACAGGCCTTGGCGGACGGTCGCCGGTGTGGTGTTCACCTGCGGCGCCGCGTTGGGGAACGTGAACATGACCGAAAGCTGAGCCGGCTGCGACGACGGGTTCTTCAGGAGCACATCGAAGAAGGCGACCGGCATGGAGGTCCGCTCGTCCTCGTGCGCCACGATCGGCGACCAGAACCGGAGCGACACGTCAGAGGTGACGGCGTTCCTGAAGTTCAGCCAGCCAAAGGGGAACAGCGCCCCATACGTTCCGTCGCCGGGCCGCAGCTGGTTCCAGGCCGGGAGGACCGAGCCGAACTTGCGCTGCACCGCGACGTTGTCGTGTGGCGTCGTCAGCGTTCGCACCGTCGGAGCCTGCCCGGCGACCTGCTCGCGGACGTGGAACGCCGCCTGCGGCAGAATTCGCTGCTCCCACCACATGTCCTGGGCGCCGCCGAAGTCCCACGGCCCGAACGTCCCGAACAGGTTGTACATGAAGGAGCCGGCACCGACCCCGCCCAGCGGAATACCCAGCCCCGGCACGCTGAGGCCGTTCCCGGCCGCGAAGCCCCGCGTCAGGTCGCTTTCCGGGCCCCCAGCGCACTGCTGGTCATCAATCGCCGAACAGATGCCCCCCGGTGCCTCGCCGAACGTCCGCACGAAGGCGGCCTCAGGGATCTCCCAGCTGCTCGGCGCCGGGGGGACCTTACGTTCCCGGTCGCAGGAAAGCAGCGAGAGGCCCCCACCGGCGGCTGCGAGTGCCGCGGCTCCGTAGACGCCTCGGCCTACGAAGGATCTTCTCGTCATCGGCCGCGGGGTAGGCATGAGCTATCGCTCCTCGAAATGCTTCGGTTGCGTCGGATGTCGGCGCTGGCCCGGGTCGATCGGCGCCACGACCGTGAGCTGTGCAGGGCTGAGGAACGCTGGAGCGTCAACCGGCCCGCGCCGGCCCCGGCCAGGACACGCATGTTGTTCGCCGACGCGCTCGCGGCCGTCCACGAGGTCGCAAAAATTGGGGCCCGGCATCGCGCCAGGAGAGTGCTCCGGTCGGCGGCTGGAACGGCGGCGAAGCCACCGCGCCTCCGCCCAGCTAGCACGCATTAGCGAGCTGGCGCAGAACCTAGCATCGCGATTTCGACGCGCGCAAGCCGGCCGGGCCCTCGACTTTGCCGGCCTACGGCGACCAGCGGCAGGGCGCCTCCAGCCCTTCCCAAGAAGCACTAGCACGCGCTACGGTCGCCGCCTACCCTAACTCGACCTATACGTCTAGTATCCGTGGCCCCCGGGGATGGTTCCGATGAGCTCGCTGACCGTAGGTCACACCCCGTCAGGTCCCGGCCGGAGCCGAGCGGCGGGCCGGCAGGCACCGTTCCCGACGGTGGCACTCGTGGCGTAGCCCGTGCCAAATAGACCGTCATTCTCGTCGCCACAGCACCTAGCGGAGGAAACATGGCCTTGGCCAGGTATCCAGGCGGCCGCGGCGCGTCCACGCCGCGCCCAGACCCCTTAGCGGGGCTTCGCCAGACCGCCCGATTACTTCCGTCGCTGGCAGCGATCTCAGCGCTGCTGGCGGCCGCCCTGACCGCCTGCGGGTCGAGCGGCGGTTCCAGCGCCTCCTCGTCCACGCCGCCACCCCAGCCGGTCCGGGCTGACACCGGACGGGCGCTGCAGATCAGCAGCGCACCGACCACAGGCCCAGCCTGCACGACGACCGCCGCCGGCGCCCTGCTGGTAACGGCGGCCTGCGTCGATCCGAAACTCAATCAGCCTTACGTCGACAAGGACGAGCACCGGACCGTCACCGACCCACAGTCCAAGGTCTCGGTCGATATCCGCTACGTGCACGGCGGCTTCACAGGCACGAACTCGAAGTTCTCGTTCTACTTCCCGGCGAAGTACCAGGGCCGGTTCTTCGAGTTCACCTACCCGACCATCTCGTTCGAGGACGCGCAGCCCGCGAACGTCGTCTTCGCCGCCCTCAACAACGCCTATGTGGTATCGACGAACAATGACGGCGGCCTGCCGAAGGCCGGCGAGCTCGGCGCATACCGGACCGACGCGGCGTCGGCGAAGTTCTCCCGGGTCGTGGCCGCGCAGGTGTACGCCGACTCCAGCCACCCCCGCGGCTACATCTACGGCCCCAGCGGGGGCGGCTACCAGACGATCGGCGCGTTGGAGAACACGGACGGCGTCTGGGACGGCGGCGTGCCCACCGTGCCCGGGACCCCGAACTCGATCCCGTCGAACATGACCAGCGAGCTGCTCGCGCTGCGCGTCCTGCGGGACAAGCTTCCGCGGATCGCCGACGCCATGGAGCCCGGCGGGAGCGGCAACCCCTATGCCGGCCTGGACGCCGATCAGCAGTCGGCGCTTCGCGAGGTCTCCCGGCTCGGCTTCCCGCTGCGCGGCTGGTGGGACTACGCGAACCTCAACGGAGGCGCCTACTTCGAGGTGGCCGGCGGCATCCGCATCGTCGACCCGACCTACGCGGACGACTTCTGGAGCAAGCTCGGCTACGCGGGCTCCGAACCGTCGGTGCGGGCCGCCCGCGTCCAGGCGGACACGACCGTCTCGGCGGTTGTCGGTTCACCGGTCACCGGCCTGACTCTCACCCAGATGCCGGCCGGGGACCTCAGCTACGCGGATCTCGTCATTACCAGCGGCGCCGCGGCCGGCAAGACGCTCTCCGTCCAGGCCGCGAAGGGCAGCGACGTCACCCTCGTGACCGGTGCGGACGCCTCGGTGACCGCTGCCATCCGCCCGGGTGACCACGTGCGGCTGGACAACTCGTGGACGATCGCGCTCGAGTACTACCCGCGCTATCAGGTTCCGTCGCCCGACATGTACGGCTGGAACCAGTACCGCGACGCCGCCGGCAAACCGCTCTACCCCCAACGCACGGCTCTCACGGGTGCCGTCTTCACCACGGCGACCTCCGGCTCACTCTCGACCGGCGCCTTCCACGGCAAGATGATCATGCTGGGTGACGTGATGGACGCCGAGGCCTACGCCTGGTCGGCGGACTGGTACCGCCAGCGGGTGCAGGCCAGGCAGGGCGCTCGGATGAACGACGACTACCGCATCTGGTACCTGGACAACGCCGGCCACACCGGCCCACCGACCACGAGCTCCCTGGACCACCTCGTCAGTTACGGGGGCGAGGTCGAGCAGGCACTCCTCGACCTGGACGCCTGGGTCGCCGACGGCACCCCGCCGCCGGCCAGCACCGGCTACCACGTCGACGCCGACACGCAGGTCCAGCTCGCTCCCGCCGCGGCGCAGCGCCAGGGCGTCCAGCCGCTCGTCAGCCTGAACATCACCAAGGTCGGCGACAAGACCCTCACGCCTGCTGTCACGGCGGTCGCCGCGCCGGGCCAGAAGGTCAGCCTCACCGCGCACGCACAGGTGCCGTCACGCGCAGGAGAGATCTCCAAGGTCGAGTGGGACTTCGACAGCACCGGGAAGTTCGCGGACGGCACCAAGGTCGACAAGCCCACGGCTGACCTGACCGTGAGCACCTCGCACACCTTCACGACGCCGGGAACGTACTTCGCGGTCGTGCGGGTCACGGCCCAACGCGACGGCGACCAGAAAACGCCCTTCACCCTGATCCAGAACCTCGCGCGGGTCCGCATCGTCGTGAAGTGACAGCCCTAGGCCGGCGATGGTGCCGGCAGCTGGAGGAGCAAGATGCACAAGATCGGTAAGAGGTTATGGCTCTTGTTGGCGACGATCACCGCCGTAGTAGTCGCCGTCATTCTGGCCTCACCCACCTGGGCTTCCGGTGGCAAGTCCCCGTCGGGGGCACAGGACCTGTACGTCGACTGCTCGCGGGCGGCCAATGGGTCCGGCTCCCACAAGCAGCCATTTAACACTGTGGCATCCGTCAACGCTGTCACGCTCACGCCCGGTGCGAACGTGCTGTTCAAGCGAGGGTCAACCTGCGTCGGCGTACTGGCCCCCCACGGGAGCGGAGCGCCAGGGCGGCCAGTCGTGTTCAGCGCCTATGGCGACGCTCGCGGCGCGCGGCCGGCCATCACCGCCGACGCGAGCGGGACGGCGGCGATTCAGCTGGCGGATATGTCCGACGTCGTAGTCCAGGATCTTTCGCTCAGCAACCCGGTCGGTCCGACGACCGCACAGCGCCAAGGCATCCTGGTCACCGCTTCGACGGGGGTCGTCCGAGACGTCCTGGTCCAGCGCCTCTGGGTGCACAACGTCGTGGCGACTACCCGGAACCAGGCAAACGGCAGCGGCGGCATCATCTTCACGGCCCGCGGTTCTCATTTCGAGGGTGTCACGATCCAGGACAACACCGTCACCGACTCCGCGAACGCCGGCATCTCGGTCCTGGGAGGTGGCACCGCACGTCCGGCCGCCGACCAGCCCTGGCCAGACGCGTCGACGAAGGTGCTAGTCACCCGGAACGTCGTCACGCGAGTCCAAGGCAACGGGATCGTCGTGTTCGGCTCCGAGGCGCCGGTGTCATCCTGGAACAAGGTGAGCTACGCCGCGATGGCCAACCGGGACTACCTGGACTTCACCAACCGGGTGTGCAACGTCGGCCTCTGGTTCTTCGATTCCAACAATGGGCTGGCCGAGCACAACGAGGTGTCGCACACCGTCTTCAAGGGCGCCAACGCCGTGACCAACGGCTGCGACGGCGAGGCCTTCGACATCGACTGGAACCAAGACGGCACCGTCTTCCAGTACAACTACAGCCACGACAACGAAGGAAGCTTCGTCCTCATCTGCGCGACCACCTCCCCGCACCGCGGCGCGATCCGGTACAACCTGAGCGTCAACGATGGGTCCGTATACGCGGTGGCACCTTGCGAGAACGCCCTCGACCCGGCCAAGTACAATGCGGATGGCATCAGCATCTACAACAATACCTTCGTGTCACCGGCCCCGAGGTTCGCGGTCGAGGACGACCAGGAGGTGGCGAAGCAGGTGATACCTTTCCTTGGAACGCTCGACTTCAGGAACAACATTCTCTACGCCACCGCCCCTGTCCCCGCCGACAACTACTTCGCCTGCGGGACGAACTGTTCGAACAACCTGTTCTACGGCATGCCGACGTACGGTGCCGCCGCCCTGCAGGCAGACCCCCAGTTCGTCGCACCGAACGTCCGTGGTACAGGGATGGCAGTACCGAGAGCGTTCTCGCTTCGACCGAAGTCGCCCGCCGCCTGCGCCGGCGCGGCCCTAGCTCCCGTGACGGTTCCAGCGTCGGCAGCAAGGACCGACTTCTTCGGACATCGCGTTCAGAACCCGCCGAGCGTCGGATTCGCCGAGAGCCAGTGCCGGCCGTCAGGGGGAGGCCAACCGCAGAAGTAGGCCAGTCCAGAACGGGCTGACGGCCGAGGTGAGACCGCGCTCAGGTAGCCGACGCGTTCGAGACGCTCCATGACGTGAGAACGCGGCAGTGTGAAACGGCCGGGCCCAGTGGGCCCGGGCGGTTGGCGCCGGGGCTTAAGTCTGGCAGGAGGCGGCGGGCCGCGGCTACCTACCAGCCGGGCGGACCAGCCAGGAGAAGGCCGCCTCATCCCCCGACCTGGACGAGGTGGCAACGCCCTGAACTCCGTGCCCGCGACCACGGGCCGCCGCGGCGACCAGGCCCGACGAGGGCACCGGCCGCCCCGCCCCCACCTGGAGGTACAGCCATGACGTTCGGCCGCACATCCCGGGTCCAGGAGGCCTTGGACCACCCCGAGGCCCGCGCCGTGCTCGAACGAGCGCTGCCAGGGCTGGCTGACCATCCGTCCCTCGACATGATCCGAGGATTACCCATCCGCGTCCTCATCGACCGCCTCGCGGCGACCGCGGACGACGAGGCCAAAGCCGCGCGGCTGTGGGAGGAACTCGCCGCGATCGAGACGCCCGCCACGCCGGACGTCGAGGCGCCCGCGATCCTGCCACGGTCCGACTACGAGAGCGATCTGGTCGTCGAGGGGTCCGCGGCCACGACCTTCCCTCGTTCAGCCTCGAAATGGTCGACCTTCGAGATCCGGATCGCGGGCCCGTCGCACGGCAACCCCTTCACCGATGTCGAGCTCACCGCACTGTTCGACACCGACGGTCACACGACAGAGGTCGATGGCTTCTACGACGGCGACGGCCAGTGGGTCCTCCGGTTCCTCCCGGAGGCCACCGGACGCTGGAGCTTCCGGACCACGTCCACCGCCCGTAGCCTCCACGCTCTCACCGGTGAGTTCGAGGTCAGCGAGGCCCTCGCGGGAGACCACGGCCCCGTCCGCGCCGACGGCTTCCACTTCGCCCACGCCGACGGCACGCGACACACCCCGCTCGGCACCACCGCCTACGCCTGGATCCACCAGCCGGCCGACGTCCGGGCAGCGACCCTGCGCACCCTGGCGAGCGCGCCGTTCACCAAGCTGCGCATGACCGTGTTCCCCAAGGGCTACCTCTACAACTCGAACGAGCCGGAGCTCTTCCCCTTCGCGGGCGACAGCACCGGCGGGTTCGACCACACCCGGTTCAACCCCGCGTTCTTCCGGCACCTCGAGGCCACCATCGTCGAGCTCGGGCAGCTGGGCATCGAGGCCGACGTCATCCTGTTCCACCCGTACGACCGGTGGGGATTCGCCGACCTCGGGCGCGCCGCGGACGACCGCTACGTCCAGTACGTCGTCCGGCGCCTGTCAGCGATCCCGAACGTCTGGTGGTCGATGGCCAACGAATACGACCTCATCGCCGCGAAGACCGAGTCGGACTGGGAACGGCTGGCCGCGGTCGTCCGCGCCAACGACCCCGTTCGACACCTCCAGTCGATCCACAACGGACTCACCTTCTACGACCAGTCGCGCGAGTGGATCACCCACGCGAGCGTCCAACGGACCGACACCTACCGCACCGCCGAGAACGTCGACGAGTGGCGGCGCACCTGGGGAAAGCCCGTCGTCGTCGACGAGTGCGGATACGAGGGGAACCTCGAGTACTCCTGGGGAAACATCTCCGGCCAGGAGCTGACGCGCCGCTTCTGGGAGGGCGCGGTCCGCGGCGGGTACGTCGGCCACGGCGAAACCTACTACCGTGACGACGAGCAGATCTGGTGGGCCAAGGGCGGCCTGCTCACCGGCGAGTCCCCGGCCCGTATTCAGTTCCTCCGGAGAATCATCGAGGAAGCACCCGGAGGCGTACTCGAGCCACTCGCTCGCGGCGACGCACCACAGGCGGGAATCGCAGGGGAATTCTATCTCACCTACTTCGGGTTCAACCGCCCCTACTTCTACGATGCGACGCTTCCGGCCGGGAAGGAGTACCGCGTCGACGTCATAGACACCTGGAACATGACGATCGACCCGCTGCCCGCGACCTACCGAGACCGAGTCCGGGTCGACCTGCCGAGCCGCGAGTACCTCGCGGTCCGTGTCGTCGCCGTCGACAGACCCGCCGAGCCGGGCACCCACGCGGCCTAGACGGCCACCGACGCACCTCGGCCGAACCCGCGTCGTCGTGCGGCAACAGGCGAGGCCGTCGGGCTGGCCGGCAACCAGCGCAGCCGTCCAGGCTGGTTGCCGGCCAGCCTCACAGGTGCGCTGGAACCTGGGACGCCCCGCTTACGGTTCCACCTTGTCCGCGTCGTCGCCCGGCAGCGGGTAGGCGACATAGGAGAAGCGGGTCGAGTCGGGGCTCCAACTGTTCACGTTCAGGGTGCCCTGGCCGCCGCGGATCTGCGCCATCGTCCGCGGTGAGGACCAGTCAGGGAGCGCGACAGACCGCAGCTCGACCCAGCGGTCGGCGGGGTGATCGCCGGAGTCCCGCTGGTAGGCGAGATAGGCGGCGCGCCGGCCGTCGGGTGAGAAGTGCGGAAACCAGTGGTCCGCCGCCTCGTCGAAGGTCACGCGCTCGTCCTCGGTCGCGTCAGGGCGCATGCGCGCGATCTGCATGTGACCGTCGAACCGTTCGGTCGTGTAGTAGACCCATTCGCCGTCAGGGGTGAACTCGGGGCCGTTCGCGTTCTCCAAGGGGGTGAGCCTCCTGCGGTTGGTACCGTCGGCGGACATCATGAAGATCCCCGTCTTGGTGACCTCGTAGTTGGCGCGGACCTCCGCCTCGATGTAGGAGAGCTGTGTGCCGTCCGGACTTGCTCCGTGTGCGAAATAGAGCGTTCGCGGGTCGTTTCGCGAGAAGGTCAACGGAACCGCCAGCCCACCGCGGATCGGTGCCCGGTAGATGTTCCAGTCGTTGCAGGAAAGGTAGATGTGTGTTCCGTCCGCGTCCGGAATGTGGTCGTTGTTGAGGTCGGGTACGCCCTCGAACGCGATCGGAGTGAGGTCGCCGTCGAACCGGTATTCCCAGAGCTTCCCGTCGGCGTTGACGAGCATGAGCTCGGGTTCGACCCAGTTCGGGGCCTCGAACAGGAGGTCGTGGCGTTCATAGAGCAGGGTCTGCTTGCCTGTCTCGGTGTCCGCCACCCAGAGCTGGCTTCGCTGGCCGGGGCGTAACCTGCGAGGTTCCACCGTTGCCTCCTCGTCGTCAGTGCGCTGCCGCGGCGCCTCGGCCCGTCGCCGCCTGTAGGGACGCGAACACGTCGTCGATCATTCGGAAGACGCCGATGGTGTCGTCAGCGGAGTGCAGTGGGTGCTCGAGGAGGCCGTCGTCGATGGCCCCGATCACAGCTCGGAGCATGGGGACATACCCGTTGCCCTCGAGTTCGAAATGTTCCCTGGCCGGGTCGGATATGATCTTTTCCCAGCCGTCCGCGTGGATTTCCAGGTCAGCGCTGTTCCAGAAGGGACTGTTGATCGTGATCCAGCCGCGGGTCCCGCTCACGGTCGCGGTCAGCTCCATGAACTCCACCATGGAACTGGAACATTGGGCGTAGGTGCCGTTCGTGAAAGCGACTGTCATGTGCTCGGTCGTGTCCAGGCCGTTGTCGAGCAGGGTCCCCGCCGCCGCGACACTGCTGTGTGCGCCCAGGGCGCAGTAGGCGAACGTCAACGGGTAGATCCCCTGGTCGAGGAGAGCTCCGCCGCTGCGCTGGGGGTCCCACTTGCTGGCGAACTCCTTCGGGAACGGCATCCCATAGCTCGCCCGAGCGGCAGTCACCTCTCCGATGCGGCCCCCGCGTATCTCCTGGAGCAGGTGTTGGAAGGCCGGGTTGAATTTCATCCACATGCCCTCCATGAGAAACACGTGGTGCTCGCGCGCGGTGTCGAACAGGGCCGCGGCGTCGCGCGCGTTCGTTGCCATCGGCTTTTCGACCAGCACGTGCTTGCCGGCGGTCAAAGCCCGTCGGGTCAGCTCGACGTGGGTGCTGATGGGTGCGGCGAGATAGATGACGTCGATGAGCGGGTCATTGATGACAGCTTCGAAGTCCGACGTCGAGGCCGCGATGCCGTGTTCAGCCGCGAACTCTTGTGCTTTGAGCCCGTCCCGGCTGTAGACAAGGGTGATCTCCGCGCCTTCGCACCGCTGCAGGTCCGGCACCACCGTGTGCGAGATCTGCCCGGTTCCGACGATCGCCCATGTCTGTGTCGTCATCGAGACGTCCGTTCCTTTGGTCATCGGGTCGATGAAAGTAGCGAGGGTGGGGCTCGCGCTACGTGGGGATCGCGGTCTACTCGGGGATCGCGGCTTTACTCATGCCCCAGTGCGAGAGCACGGTGCGTGGGTCCTCCGCATCGGCGGCCGGCGCGTCCGGGAGTTCGAGTGGGCTGCGGGTGAACCGGGGTGCGGGCGCGGGCTGCCAGACGCCGGCGCGCTCGACGAGCGTCCCGCGGGCGGCGAGCTGAGGATTCGCGGGCGCCTCGGCCCAGGTGAGAACAGGTGCCACGCAGGCGTCGGTGCCGGCGAACGCCGCCGTCCATTCGTCTCGGGTGCGTTCGGCAAACCGCGCGCTCAGGGCCGCACGTACCTCGGCCAGGCCGTCGGGGTCGTTCGGTGCGGGCAGGGCGGCGGCGTCGATCCCGAGGACCCGCAACAACTCCGCGTAGAACTGCGGTTCCAGCGCGCCGACCGCCATCCAGCGGTCGTCCGCCGTGGCGTAGACGTCGTAGTTCGGCTGACCTGTGTCGAGGCGATTGCCGCCGCGCTTCTCGTTCCAGAGACCACGCGCGAGCTGACCGAGAACGTAGGTCGTCAGATGGGCCGTCCCGTCGACGATCGCCGCGTCGATGACGTCTCCTTGCCCGGAGGTCTGGCGTTCGAGAAGCGCGGCCAGCACGCCGATGACAAGGAAGAGTGACCCGCCGGCGAAGTCACCGAGCAGGTTGATCGGCGGCTGCGGCGGGCCGCCCGCACGGCCGATCCCGTGGAGCGCGCCGGTGACGGCGATGTAGGTGATGTCGTGTCCCGCCGCCTGCGCCCACGGGCCGTCCTGGCCCCAGCCGGTCATCCGCGCGTAGACGAGCCGCGGGTTTCGCCGCCTGCAGACGTCCGGGCCGACGCCGAGGCGCTCGGCTACTCCTGGCCGGTAGGGCTCGATGAGGACGTCGGCGCGCTCGCACAGCGCGAGGAACGCCTCGCGGTCGGCCGCCTTCTTGAGGTCGAGGACGGTTCGCCTGCGGCCACGGAGAATCACGGGCTCGGCGACGTCACGGGCCTGACCGGGGCGCTCGACGCGGAGGACCTCCGCACCGAGGTCCGCCAGCACCATCGCCGCGTAGGGGCCGGGACCAATGCCCGCCAGTTCGAGAACGCGGATGCCGTGCAACGGGCCGCTGGTCGAATCGGCCATGAGGCTGTCCCTTCACCATGAGAACGAGACTCCGAAGGTCCGCACAGGACGTCAAAGCGGGTGTCGCGCTCGCGGACGCGTGTTACCGGCTTCGGATGGTTGACAGCACCCGGGGCGGAATAGTGCCGGTGCTACGGATTGAGCGCGGCAGCGAGCCGGCGCCACTGCTCCCGCGGAAACGCCCGGGGGTCGGCCGTAAGGACCTGCACCGCGACGTGATCGGCGCCGGCCGCGTGATGCTCTTCGACCCGACGCCGGATCGCGTCCTCGTCGCCCCAGGCGATCAGGGCGTCAAAGATGCGGTCGCTCACCGACGCCACCTCCTCGGGGGCGAACCCCAACCGGACCAGGTTCCCGGCGTAGTTGGGACGCGCGAGATAGCCGCGGAGCCAGTCCGTTCCGATTGCCCGCGCCTCATCAGCGCCGCCGCAGAGGATCACCGTCTGCTCGGGCAGGACGAGTGGACCCGCGCCGAGAAGCTCGCGAGCACGCCGGGTGTGCTCCGGCGTGACCAGGTAGGGATGGGTGCCGCGAGCGCGCTCGCCCGCGAGTTGGAGCATCTTCGGCCCCAACGCGGCAAGAACCCGGCCGGTCGGCGGGACTGGCCGCTCGGCCGTGTCCAGCGCGTCGAGAAAGCCTTTCATCGCTGTCAGCGGCGTCTGGCGGTTGGGCTCGGCGAGGTCGGCCGCCGGGCCGTGACCGACTCCGATACCCACCAGGAACCGATCACCGTGGGCGGCGGACAGCGCCGCGTGGGCGGCCGCCGTCTCCGCGGGAGTGTGCAGCCACAGGTTCATCACCCCGGTGCCGACGACGATTCGGCGGGTCGCGGCCAACAGGTGTCCGACCGAGTCGAAGACGGGCCCTCCACCGTCGGGAACCCACACCGCGGCGAAACCCAGGTCTTCGAGCTCGGCGGCGGCCTCAGCGGCCTCAGCCTGGTCGCCGTAGCGCAGATGCACGCTCCAGACGCCCACACCGGGCAGATCCATCACGCCTCCCTCCCGCACGAGACCCGTCGACGGTTCGGACCGCCGGTCCGGATCGAGTCCGGCGCTAACCGTACCAGCGGTCCGCTACCGGTCGGCGGGCAGTTCTCACCCGGCTGTCGCCCGCACGGGTCCTCCCGGGTTCCGGCTGCTCAGCCGGTGCTGCCGTCGGCGCAGACCCGCTCGCGGACGACCTGAAACGCGGAGCCGTCCGGTGCTACTTGGACGAAGGCGTTGCAGTTCAGCGGCTTGCCCGAGTAGTCGCGGAGGTCGATGGGAGTGATGAGCCCGTCCGCGTCGTAGGAGGAGACGCCGCGCAGGGCCTTGATGAACCCTTCGCGGGTCGGGCAGGGCCCGGCCAGGTCGAGCCCGCGCAGGAACAGGTCGGTGTCGATGTAGGTGAACATCGCGAACTGCTGATCGGTGGCGCCGGCCTCTGGCGCGTAGCGCGCCATCGCGGCCTGGTAGCGCTCCATCGCGGGGCCGCCCGCCTCGAACGGGCGGAAGTACGAGGGCATGGACACCCCGGCGAGCGTGCGGCCCTCCGAGGCCAGCAGGCTGCGGTCATAGCCCGTCAGCACGACACTGACCGCGAGGTGTGCGCCCGCGGCGCGGGTGGCCTGCACGACCTGGGCGAAGTCATCCGGCGCGGTGATGCCGAGCAGCGCGTCGGCACCGAAACTCATGATCTTGCTGACCGCGTGAGCGGGGGTACCGAGCGCGGGCGTGAAGGAAACCGCCTCGACCGCACTGATTCCCGCGGCCTGCAAGCCCCGCTCATACGCCAGAGTGTTCTCGGAGGTCACCTCGGAGGCGTCCCCGGTGACGATGGCGACCCTGGTGGCATGGGACGTCCGGAGGTACTGGCCGACGACCACCTGCGAAGTCCCGTAGATGGACGAGAACATGTTCTGGCGCCCAGCCCAGGCGGGCTCGATGGCGATTCCGGCGACGGGCACGTTCTGCCTGGTCAGGCCGTCCATGGCGTCCCCGAGCGAGGCGCTGGCCGTCACCAGGCCGAAGACCTTCTGCTGCTGGACCAGATCCTCGGCCGCGAGCGCCGTTACCGTGGCCTGCCCCTCGTCGTCGCGCCATTCATAGGTGATCTTTCGTCCGTGCACACCGCCCTGCTCGTTCGCGAGGCCGATTCTCGCGTCGAGACCGGCCCGGGCCGCGGACAGCGTAGAGCCGGAGGAGCCCGAGTCTGGATAGACAAAACCCAGCTTCACCTGGCTGGGCGTGACGCCGGGCGCGTCGCACGCCCCATTCGCCGCGCTGACGCCGCCTGGCGAGGCGCAGCTCGTCGCGACGGCGAGGAGGAGCGCGGCCGCTGAACCTAATAAAATGCGTGGTGTACGCAGGAGCATGTCTTTCCCTCAACTATGGAAAGGGGCCCCAGCAGTACGCCCAGCCCCGATCAGGCGTGGCCGACCCACCCGGAGGACGGCCTCGTTGGAAAGCCGCGACGGCATGGCGGCTCATACGCACTCCGGCCCGCTACGGGTGCCGGGTACGTGCTGGTCGCGCACGCTACCAAGGGAAACTAGAGCGCGCAAACCCGATGCCGCCAAAAGCCACAGAAAATCCGGAGCGTTCAGCGGCTTCATACCACAGGTGATCGCCCGCTCGTCGGTACCGAGGTAACTCGCGCTCACTCGGCCTATCCCTTGGTGGGGGCCAGTGGGTGCCATTCGCCGGGCCAGTGCTCGGTGCCTGCCACGCGTAGTTGACGTTCGGCCAGCCGCCAGCCGTCCACGGTCCGCACCGCGACGTCGTGGTAGTAGCCCCAGACCCGAGGCGTGGCGCCCTGTGGCGCCTGGTGCCAGGCGTAGACCGAGGTGAGAACGACGGCGCGGTCGTTGCCGTCGAAGGTCACGAGGACGTTCGCGTTGTGATGGCTGGTGGCGAGAAAGCCCCGCGGGTCGGTGCTGTCGCCGAACATCGCCCGCAGCGCCGGTCGGCCGTGCCGCGCCGGGCCGACGGCCGGTCCGTAGTCGACGACGCAGTCCTCGGTGAACAGGTCCGCGAGCTGGTCGTGGAGCCGGTGGTCGACGAGGTAGGAGTAGCGATGAACCAGGTCGACGATCTCGTCCTTGTCCAGGAGGCGGCGTAGCGCCCGCTCGGAGTCGCCCGCGAGCGTGGCTCCGCCGGCGGGGAGGTTCGAGACGCGGTCCTCGACGAACACCAGCCGGCTCCTGTAACGGTCGAACAGCGACTCCTCGTCCGCGACGATGGCCGCGACGCGTTCGGGCTGGCGGCGAAGGCCGTCCTCGACGGCGGTGAACGCGGCCAGGTCGTCGTACCAGAGCTCGGTGATGACGTCGTACTCGGGCTCGGCCACCTCGTCTCCGAACAGGAGGTGTCCGCCGGGGTGCAGGTAGTGCCGCTCATAGCGCCGTAGCGTGGTGGCGTTCCGCTCCGCGGCCGGGACGTGGCCACTCTCGTAGCGGTCGATGAACTCCGCCAGCGAAAGCCCCGGTCTGCGCTTCAGCAGCAGCATCACTTTCAACATCGCCCTGTTCTTCCCCTCGAATTTTCGGCCGGGCGTGACCCCCGCAACGGTGCACGCGGCGCGGGTCAGGTCGTGGTGAGGCCGGCTCCTACCTCGCGCAGCTTGCTGTTGCGCCATTCGAGGAGCCCGGTGGCGGGATGGAAGATCTCGTAGGCCGCCGGGTCGAGGACGGTGTCCAGGTGGTCGCGCAGCGATTCGGCCGTCAGGTCGAGGTCGCAGAATCCCTGGGTGGTCGCGAGGAACTGGAAGGACGTGTGCCCCCCACAGGTGTCGAGGATCTCGCCGGACAGCGGGCACTGTTCGTGCGCGAGAAACGCGACGACGGGCGCGACGATGTCCGGGCGAAGATAGCGGCGCCACCAGTTCTCGCCTTCACTGCGAACGACGTCCGGCCGGTTCTCGTCGGTCGGGGCGAAGAAGCCCTCCATCATCCGGGTGTAGGCCGCGACGCCGAGTGCGTTCGACCGGATGCCGTGCTCGGCTCCTTCGATCGAGAGCACCCGCGACAGCCCCACCAGACCGGTCTTCGCCGCGCCGTAGTGGGCAAGGTTGGGTGTTCCGCCCAGTGCCGCCTGCGAGGTGATGAAGACCAGCCGGCCGTAGCCGGCCGCCTGCATGTGCGGCCATACCGCCTTGGCCATGAGGAAGCCGCCGTCGAGGTGGACCGAGAGGAGCCGGCGGTACTGCTCATACGTCAGCTCGGCGAACGGCGCGTAGGTGACCGTCCCGGCATTGTGGACGAGCACGTCGATCCGGCCGAAGGCGTCGAGCGCGGTCCGCGCGATCGCCGCCGCCCCCTCCTCGGTGGTGACACTGTCGCTGCTCGCGACCGCCTCCCCGCCGGCTGCCCGGATCTCCGCCACGACCTCCTCGGCGACGGCCGACGACGATCCCGACCCGTCGAGCGCGGCGCCGAGGTCGTTGACGACGACCCTGGCGCCGCGGCCGGCGAGCTCCAGACAGTGCGCCCGCCCCATCCCCCGCCCGCCGCCGGTCACGATGGCCACCCGTCCGTCGAACCGCATCGCTTCCATGTGTCTCCCTCGTGAGGGCCTGTGGGCGGGCTGGGCAGAGGCCGGGGTCGACGACCCGGGCGCCTCCGGGGACCGAGCGGTCACCACTGCCGGTCCAGGCCCCAGCGAAATCCTTCGGCGTGGCGGCTCGTGTAGTCAGGATCGGCGTAGATGTAGTTCCGCGCGATCAGGCCGTCGCGAATCTCGAAGACGCTGCAGAACCGGCCGCCGGGCGTCACGGCACCCTGCCATTTCGAGCCTTCCGAGTCGTGCCCGTACGTTGTGCCTTCCACGACGACCCGCGATCCGTTCTCAAGGAACGTCATCGTCTCCTGGTCGTGCAGGACGTAGACCGAGTCCCGCAGGCCGGCGGCGAACGCGATGAACTCCGCCTTGCCATGGCCGACACCGTGCTTGGGGAAGAAGAACTCGACGTCCTCGGTGAACAGGTCGAGCACGTCTGCACTTCGGGCGTCGCCGCGGCGGAAGTACTCCTTCACGACCGCCACGTTCGGAGAATCAGCCGTCTCCGGTGCGCCTGCCGCTGGGAAACGGGCTTTCAGCCAGCGGACGATCAGGTTTCCGGCCTCGACGATGGGAGCTTCCCGTGGCTCGGTCCGCGCGAGTCCATAGTGATTGGCGTCGACGTGGCCGAGTTCCCTGTCCTCGGCGCCCGCCCGGTCGAAGATGCTCCGCGCCTCGTGCGGCAGGATTCCGGCGTCCGCGTCGAAGCTGATGACGAGCGTGGGCTCGGTGACGTTCGTGATGTTCGCGAGGACCGAGGCCCGGGTCGCCTGGCCGGACCACGTCGACAGCCAGCCTTCGGGCGTCATGACCGACGCGAAGCCGCCGAGCTTGTAGTTCGCGGTGTGCGGGTCGGGACCCAGCAGTGTGCTGATCGTCCGGTGGGACCGATCGATCGACAGGTCCGTGTAGCTCGGGTTCGCCGCCACGCGCGCGATCGTGAGATAGCGCGATGTGGTGGCCAGGCGGGTGATGTGCAGCTGCTCGTCGAGCGGCCGGTCACGGAAGTCCCACCTGGCCATCAGCTCGCGGTAGCGGCGGCGGCGGGCGATGTCCTGCCGGGCTACGGCGTCCAGTCGCGTAACGCGGGCCCGCTGCGCGGCCCGGTACCGCTCGACGAACTCCGGCGAGTAGCTGCTGACCTCGGGTGGCCTGCGGTAGCCGTTGGCCGGGTTGTACATGTCCAGCGTCGGATCGCACGACAACGGGTCGTTCTCGTCGATGACGGAAGGGTCGAGGTTGTCGAGCGCGAAGGCTCCTTCACCGATGTGGGCGGCCAGCAGAATCAGGCCGTCGGCCGGCGGGAGGTCGATCGTGTTGAGGTCATAGGGATCACCGGCCGGTGTCGCGGTGAGGCGGCCTGGAGGTTTGGTGGTGGCCTGGGCCTGGTAGAAGGTCGAGAGGCTGCCACCACCGCTGTTCCCACAGAGCAGTACCTTCTCGAACCCCTGCCGGCGCAGGTAGCCGATCTGGGCTGCCAGGTCGGCGAGAAGGTACTCGTGGACGCAGTCGATGTCGTTGCCGAGATTGCGCCCCTGGCCGCCGAAGGCCGCGTACCCCGCCGCCACCAGCGACGGGATCAGGTAGTGGCAGCTGAAGTCGGCGCGAGGGTGATTGAAAACGACGACCGTGGTCTCGGGTCCCCGGCGGTAGAGAATTCCGCGCGAGTGGGCGCCGTCGGCGGCCTGTAACCGCACGATCGTCTCGTTCGTGCCTTCAGGTAGGACGAGATCCGTCGAACCCCACCAGGTCGACGGCTGAATGCCGGGCGCGGTCTCGTCGTCACGGCGGGCGAACCCGTGCAGGAACGTGCTCCTGCCCGCGAACGTCGGTGGGGTCTGACTCAATGCGGGCTCCTTCGTGGCCTTACCGGCGACGTAAGTCGTTGTTCGGCGTGCGGTCGCCGCTCAGCCACCGCGACAGGGTCACGCGGGCCGTCTCGGCCTGCCACGCGCCGAGGGCGGCCGCGTCGTCGGGATCCCTGGTGAACTCCAGCACCAGGCCATCCGGATCGTGCACGTAGAGGGATTGGCAGTACCCGTGGTCGATCTCGAACGGAGCGAACCCCGCGGCCGTCAGCCGCTCTCGCATCCGCTCCTGCTCGTCCCCGCTCACCGCGACGGCGGGATGGAAGAAACCGGTCTGCGTCCGCGCCTTGTAGGCCTCGTAGACGTCCTCGTCCGCGAAGGCGAAGAACGCGAGCGCGCAGCCGTCACCCAGGCCGAAGAACGTGTGACAGAACTCGATCGTCCGGCCGGGGAACTCCGAGAACTCGCCGGCCTCCGCCCAGACGGCCATCAGCGGCAGCCCGACGACGTCCTCATAGAAACGACGGGTCGCGTCCTGGTCCTTGACGACGTAAGCGATGTGGTGCATGCGCCGCAGGCGCGTTCGAGTGTTCTCCAGATCGCCCGAAGGCCTAGTCGTCGTCACCCACGACCTCCCAGTCCATTCGCCGACCGCCATCGCGGCCGCGTCGCCATGTCGCCGCTCACCTGCCAGCGGCCGCCCGTGGGTGGGGGACCCCGAGGTCGGCGTCGAGGTAGCGCAGCGCGAGGTGGGCGCGGGCGGCGTCGAGGGTGCGCATCACCGAGACGGACTCCGCGAGCGGCATGACGTCGCTGTCCAGCTGCCCGGCCCGCAGCCGGTCGTGCACATGGCGGATCTGGTGGTGCAGGCCGCCGCCGGGCCCGCTGCCGCCCAGATGCCCGGAGTCCGCGTTGTCGCTGGCCGCCGGCAGGTGCAGCCGTTGGGTGCCGGACCGGCCCCGCAGCACCAGCTCGTCCGGGCAGTGCATGAACGCGGGCAGCTCGATGCTTCCGTCGGAACCGAAGATCCTGGCGGTGCAGCCGAGGCTGACCCGCAGCGACGCGCGAGCGATCGCCACCGCGCCCTGCCGGTAGTTCATGAGGACGGCGACATGCTCGTCGACTCCGGCGGAGCCCCGCTCGCCGAGCGCGCTTACCCGGTCGGGTTCGCCGAGCAGCATGCTGGCCAGCGAGACCGGGTAGACGCCCAGGTCGAGAAGGGCGCCGTCGCCCTCGGCCGGATCGAACAGGCGGTGGCCCGCCAACGAGGGAAACCGCAGGCCGAAATCACCGTCGACCCCGAGAACGGTGCCGATCGAGCCGGCGGCTACCAGCTCCCGCAGCCGCACGTAGGCCGGCAGGAAACGGCTCCACATCGCCTCCATCAGGAACCGGCCCTGCTCGCGAGCCGTCGCCACCATCTCGCCGGCCTGGGCGGCGTCCACGGCGAACGGCTTCTCGCACAGCACCCCGCGCCCGGCGTTCAGGAACAGCACTGTGTGACGGTGGTGGTGGGACGAGGGCGTGGCCACGTAGACGAGGTCGACGCCGTCGTCCGCCGCGAGCTCCTCGTAGGAGCCGTACCTCCGTCGCCGCGGCACGCCGAACCGGGCGCCGAGGTCCTCCACCGCCACCGGATCGCGGGACCCGACGGCCACCAGCTCAGCGTCGGGCACCCGGCCGAGGGCCACGGCGAACCCATGAGCGACCTCGCCGGCGCCGGCGATGGCCCACCGGAGCGACATCGCAGATCCTCCCGGTGGACGCAGGTGCACTGTCGGAAACCGTCGTCGACGGCGGCTGGCGGCACGGGTCACGGCTGCGGCCGCCGACCTGGCGCCGGCGCCAGCGACAATCAGAGTCCGAACCCGCAATCTCGGACCGCCGGTCCGCTTAGTGGATACGATACGGACCGGCGGTCCGACTGGCAACCGTCGCCACCGAAGAGGAGCTGCGCTGATGACTGCCGGCCGGGAACGAGCCGACGCCGCGCGCAACCGGGAGGCCATCCTGACCGCGGCGGCCGACCTGTTCGACCGCACGGACGCCGGCACGGTGTCGATGAACGACATCGCCGAGGCCGCCGGCGTCGGCAAGGGCACCCTCTTCCGCAGGTTCAGCGACCGCGGCGCGCTGATCGAGGCAGTGCTCGCCCGCCGGGCCACCGCACTGCTCCGCAGCGAGAAGGACCCGACACCGGCGAACGACCCCACCGAACCCGGTCCGGCGCTGCTGGCCTATCTCGACGACCTGCTCGACTTTGTCTGGGCGAACCGCTCGCTCATCCGGGCGCTCGACCACAGCGGCCCGAACGGCTACTACACCAGCCCCGCGAGCCGGCACTGGACCGCCGAGCTCACCCGACGCGTCGCCGCCGCGCGCCCGGGCGTGGACGCCGACTACTTCGGCCACATCCTCTACACCGCCGTACGCGCCGACGCCGTCGACTACCTGCACACCGCCCGCGGTATGCCGCTGGACCGGATCCGCGCCGGCCTGCACGCGCTCGCCCTCCCGGCCCACGCCGAACAGCCAGCCAGGATCTGACCCCCACCGGCCGAACGTGCGTGGCCAGGTGGGCGGGAGGTCGCCCTGCGCGTCGCCTGCCGGCCTCTACGGCCGTCACTTGCGCGCGCTAGTTCTCGCTGTTAGCGTGAGCGGCTCATCGTGGGAGGCAGCGTGACCTCAGAGACTGACGGCGAGCGGAGCCTGACGCCCTTCGCCGGTTGGGTCCGGTTCCTGGAGACGACGAGCCCCGAGCTGATCGCCGAGCGCCTGCCGCCGGTGCCGGATACCGCGGCCCTCACGGCGCACTATCCGGAGCTGGGCCGGGTCGAGGTCACCGAGGTGGTCATCGACGGCCCCGGAGGGATGCCGGCCCGGCTGTACCGGGAACCGGGTCCCACGACGGGCTCGGCGCTGGTCTGGGTACATGGCGGCGCCTTCGTCACCGGCGACCTGGACATGCCGGAGGCGAACTGGGTCGGCCTGACCCTCGCGTCGCGGGGCGTCCCGGTGCTTTCGGTCGAGTACCGCAAATGCCTGCGCGGCGTTCACTTCCCGGCTCCGTCCGACGACCTCCTCGCCGCGTGGCTGTGGGCGGTCGAGAACGCCGGGGATCTGGGCGCCGAACCAGCGGGACTGCATCTGGGTGGGGCCAGCGCGGGCGGGAACCTGGCCGCCGGGGTGACCAAGCGGCTTCGGGACGGCGCCGGGCCCCTGTCCGCCTCACTGCTGCTCGCGTACAGCGTGCTGCACGCGCACCTGCCCGCGGCGAGCGCGGATCTCAGCGCCAAGACAGCCGCGCTGGCAGATCTCTTCCTCACCCCGGACATGAGCGAGGAGATCGATCTGAACTACGTCGGCGCCGCCGAGCGACTGACGGATCCCTACGCCTTCCCCGCCAACGGCGACGTCGCCGGCCAGCCGCCGGTGTACGTGCTGAACTCGGACGCGGACTTCCTGCGCGCCTCGGGAGAGGCCTACGCGGCGCAGCTGGCCACGGCGAGCGTCCCGGTGCGGGTCGAGTTCGAGCCCGGCTCCCGCCACGGCCATCTGAACGAGCCGTTCACGCCGGCCGGCGAACGCAGCCTGGACCGGCTCACCGCCTGGCTCACCTCTCCCCTGGCGATCTAAGCTCCTGCCGCTCCAAGTCCCGAACCTGATCACAGTTTTGGCCCTGACGTGGTCGCACGAAGGCCCGATTCACGACCAGTAGGACCCTGCTGGCCATCCGGAGCCTGGCTGCGCGTCGCCTTGATCGCCGTTTTGGCCCTCGGATGGTCGTGACAGGCGCATTCTTACGACCACCCCAGGGCCCAAACGGCGATCATGACCGGTGCGGGGGCCCACGATCCAGGGTCCCGACACCGCGCGTCGCCTTCACGATCACCGGGAGGCCTGGATCAGACTTCCGTCATACCTCCTGGTCGACCACGGACGAGACTCGCCACCATCACGTAGGCCTCACCTAGACTCCGGGCCCAAATTAGCCAGCAGGGTTCACCAGAGGGCGAAAACGGCGATCACTCCCCCGATGCCGACCTTCGCGATCGGCACCGGTCAAGCCGCGGGCCTCAGACCAGGGCTTGGTAGGCGAAGCGGGTGAGGGTGGCGTCGGCGGCCAGGGCTTCGACGCCGATGACACGGCCGGTGAAGCCGCCGGCGACCTCGGTGGAGAGGTAGCGGCCGTCGACCGTGGCGAGCAGGCAGAACTCGCCGTCGCGCAGGTATCCCAGCTCGAGCTGGTCGGGGCCGGCGCGGAACGTGGCGGCGTCGGCGTGCGCTACCGCTCGGATGGCGAGTGCGTCGCCGGTCCCGATCCCGGTGACGGTTGCGAGGATCTGGTTGAGCGGACCGACGACCATCCGGGCAGCGAGGCCATCCGCGCGCCTCTCCACGGCGACCCAGTGCGCGTCGTCGATCCGGACGGTCAGGCAGGCATCGCCGTCGGAGAGGTCGGCGGTGGCCAACCAATGGGGGTCGCGGGCACGCACGGCCAGCAGGCGATCGGCCGCGTCGGACGTCCTGCCCGCGGCCATGACGAGCCCGCCGCCGGGGCGGTGGCGGGTGAACGTCCGGGGATCGGTCCCAGGCGAGATCCAGCGAGGGTGCAGCGTCGGCGCGCGGAACTCGTCGGTGAACGCGTTGTCCCGGACCGGCACCGCGAACCGGTCCTCCACGACGACCGGCCAGCCGTCGGCCCAGTCGAGGCCGGTCAGGAAGGACTCCCGGCCGTTGACGTGCCACAGGGGGAAGGTGCCCCGCGGGCGTACGCCGAGGTGCACCATCGCCCACTCGCCGCTGGAAAGCTCGACCAGGTCGGCGTGGCCGGTGCTCTGGACCGGGTGCTCGGTGCCGCCGCGGGTGAGGATCGGATTGGCGGGGTTACCGGTGAACGGACCGGTGATGGCACGCGAGCGCGCGATCGACACGGCGTGCCCCCGGTCGGTGCCGCCCTCGGCGATAACGAGGTACCACCAGCCGTCCCGCCGGAACAGGTGCGGTCCCTCGGGGTGGGCGAGGCCCGTTCCGCTCCAGACTGCGCGCGGCTCGGAGAGCAGCTTCCCGCTGTCGGGGTCGACGGCCGCCTGCGTGATCTGCCCGGGGAAACACCACGTCAGATAGCAGGTGCCGTCCTCGTCCCAGGCCAGATCGGGGTCGATCCCGACCGCGCCGCCGGTGTAGACCGGGTCGGTCCAGTCGCCGGCCGGGTCGTCCGCCTGGACGATCAGGTGGCCCCGGCGGACGTCGGCGAAGTTCGTCGTCGTCAGCCAGAACCGCCCGTCGTGGTGGCGCAGGGTCGGCGCGAAGATCCCTGTGCTCGCCGACGCGAGGCCCGGGGCCACGTGCAGCTGGCTGGGGCGGTCGAGCACGTTGCCGATCTGCTCCCAGCTGACGAGGTCGGTGCTGTGGAAGATCGGCACTCCGGGGAAGTACTCGAAGCTCGACGTCACGAGGAAGTAGTCGCCGTCGACCCGGCAGATCGAGGGATCGGGGTAGAAGCCGGGCAGGATCGGGTTGACGTTCACGACTTCCCCCCAGGGCGCATGTCGCCATACTAGCGCGCGCTACCGCGCTGGTGGCGCGCCATCAGGGACAGTCACCCGCTTTTAGTGCCACTTCCGGCAAGGTTCGCCCGTTTCGGCATTCCATGATCGCCGTTTCGGCCCTCCGGTGGTCGCTGCCGGGTCCTACTCATTGGCGTTGGGACATATATGGCGTGCGTCACACGGCTTGCTCCTCGTCCGGGACCCTTAGCGCTGCTACCTGCGCAAGCGGAACGCCGAAGCAACCTGTGGGGTGCGCTCCTACGCTGGGTGTGGCGGGACGTAGGTGGTGGCTGGTCGCCGGTCGGGGTCTGAGGGGACGGGTCTCGTGCGATTGACGATCTTGCACGTGTCGGGTTGTCCCGGTGCACGGACGTTGCGCGATCGGCTTGGGGGTCTGATCGGCGCCGGTGATGTGCTGACGGTGCGGGTGGTCGATCGTGAGGACGTGGCGCGCGAGGTGGGCATGGCCGGTTCGCCGACGCTGCTGGTTGATGGTGTAGATCCGTTTGCCGGGCCTGGCTGTTCGGTGGGTCTGTCGTGTCGGCTGTATCGCGACGCGTCCGGCCACCTGGCGGGCTCGCCGTCGGTGGCGCAGCTTCGCGAGGTGCTTGGCCGGGCCGCTGCGACGGGCCACTCCGACCGATAGATCATCTGTCAACATGGGTTGACAGATGTGGGTGGTGGGCTGACCCTTCTGGCATGACGGATGTGACGCGGCTGGCCGCTGTCGCTGCGGCGGCTGATGATCCTGGGACGGGTCTGGCGGCGGTCGCGGCGCTGCGGGGCCTGATGGACCAGTTGGAGGCGATGCACGTGGCCGCTGCCCGGGAGCTGGACTGGAGTTGGGAACAGATCGCGCGGGCGCTGGGGGTGACCCGTCAGGCGGTGCACCGCAAGTACGTGACACGGGCGCTGCCGGGTGGGAAGCGGTCATGAGGCGGCGCCGGGATGGCAGGGGTGGGCCGGTCGGGCGGCCGGCGGGTGTCGTGGTCGACGCTGCTCGCGCGCAGGCGATGGCGGATCGGCATAGCTACGTCGGCGTGGAACATCTGCTGATCGCGTTGACGGGAGACTGGGCCGGGCCGGTGTCGGAGCTGCTCGCCCGGTTCGGCGTGACCGAGGTGCGGGCGCGGGACGCGGTGCGGCGGGTGGTCGAGGATGGGCGGGGCGATGGGCCGCGCTGGGATGACGCGACGCTGCTCGCGTCACTCGGTATCGACCTGGACGACGTCCGCCGCACGGTCGCGGATCGGTTCGGCGCTGACGCGGTCGAGCGGCTTTACGCCACCAAAGCGGGATGGAACCTTCGGCGGACAGGACCGCTGTGTGGGCCTGGGCTAAGTCCGCAGTTCAAACAGACCCTCGCCCAGGTCGTAGGCCCGTGCTGGGACAGCACCCCGTCGCACTTCCACGAACGGCTAATACTGTCCGCGCTGGACGTGTCCAGTGGCGGCCTGGCGGCGGCACTCGACGGGTTGGAGGTGCCGGTCGCGGCGCTTCGCGTCGCCCTCGACGGGCAGGTCAGGCTAGCTGGCTGACGTCCACGACGCCATGCTGATAGTCAGCCAACGGGGCCGGCGGCCGAGACAGGGAGTGTCGTGGAGTTCCTGAGTACCGAAGACCCGACGGCGGTCGCCGCGGTGGCCGCGATCCACGCCGGGGACGTCGCCGGGCTGGCCGCGCTCCTGCGGGAGCATCCGACGCTGGTTGAGGTGGCGCTGGGTGAGCCGGGGATGTCGCGGTCGCTGGTGCATGTGGCGACGGACTGGCCGGGGCACTATCCCAACGGGGCCGATACGGTGCGGGCTCTCGTGGCGGCGGGCGCGGACGTCAACGCCAGGTTCACGGGGCCGCACACAGAGACCCCGCTGCACTGGGCGGCCAGTAGCGATGACGTCGCCGTACTGGACGCGCTGCTCGACGCGGGCGCGGACATCGAATCCGACGGCGCCGCAATCGGCGGGGGTACGCCGTTGGATGACGCGGTGGCGTTCGGTCAGTGGAACGTGGCCCGGCGGCTGGTCGAACGCGGCGCAAAGGCCAGAATCTGGCACGATGCCGCGCTGGGCGCGGTCGACCGGCTGGCCGCGTTCTTCGACGGACCGGTCCCGCCGAGTGCCGACGATGTCACGCACGCGCTGTGGAGTGCGTGTCATGGCGGTCAGCAGGAGACAGCCGCGTATCTGTTGGACCGTGGCGGCGATATCAACTGGATCGGTTACGACGACCTGACGCCACTGGGCGCGGCGGAACGCGAGGGAGCGCACGACCTGGCGACGTGGCTACGCGGCAGAGGTGCGCGCAACACCAGCGAACTACCAGCCGCACAAGACCTCGACTCGCAGCAGTAGCGATCGTCTCGCCGGTCGCTCGGCTCGCGCATCGGGATCTCGTGGGCCTGGTGGGCGTTGCGCTCGGGGGTTCGGTGCTCGGGTAGTGCGCGTATCGAGATGGAGCGGCGGTCTGAGACTGTCGGATAGTCGCCGGGCTTTTTCGTGAGCGGGCCGTATTCCCATTCGATGATCGTTAAGATTGATATCGGGATATGGCCCTAAGTTTGATGTTGTCCACGGCGATTCCAGGGGACTTTACGGCGATTTCCGTGGATCTTCTCGGGCATTGACCCATGCCGGGGTTCCGCGAATGGACTGACTTTCCCGTCGGCCTGGTTTAGAATGGTGGCAGATCGATAATTGAATAGGCGGCCCGGGACGGTGGTGGAACACCAATCCCGGGCCTGTCGGGTAGCCGGGGGCATCTCAGCCCCCGGCTCCCACAGATCCCCGCATGACAGTCTCCCGTCACGGGGCTCTTCTCATCCGGCCATCCAGGCGTTTCGTTCCCACGCCCAGTGCGCGAACAGTCCACGGTCACGTTCTACGACCATCTTCCACCACACCCTGGCGCGTTTGTATCCCCGCAGCCGCTTGTATTTCTTCTGGGCCCATTTCATCAGGTAGGCGTTGATGCGCCTGAGCAGGCGGTTCATCTCGCGCCGGTTGAACCGGCCCCAGTAGTTCATCCAACCCCGCACGATCGGGTTCATCATGTGCGCGAGGTCGTCCAGGGTCGAACCGGTGCGCTGGTGGATCCGCCAGGAGCGGATCTCGGCGCTCTTGGCCTTCAGCGCGTCTTCGCTAATCGCGGGGTCGAACGAGGTGAAGATCCGCCCCGTCCTGGTGTTCCGCTGTCTGCGGGGACGGAAGGTGTACCCGAGGAACGTGAACGCGGTGTACTCATGCGTTCCGCGCCTGTTGCTGTCCTTGCAGTACACCACTCTAGTCTTGGCCGGATGCAGACGCAGTCCGACCTCCTCCAGCCTTCGGCCGATCGCCACGCACACCTGCTCGGCCTGGCGCCGAGTCACGCAGTGCGCCACCGCGTCGTCCACATAGCGCTCGTAGGGCACACCGGGGAACTCCCGGGCCAGCCATAAATCGAGCGCGTAGTGCAGGAAAACGTTGGCGAGCACCGGTGACACCGCGGAGCCCTGTGGGGCAATACCGCTAATTTAAGCGGCTCGGATGATGTTGATAACTGGCGGGTTCGGGTATGTTGTGCAGGTGTCCGTCCGTCGCTTGGCACGGTAGGCATGGACGTGTATGCGTTTCACGGCTCGGGGGTTTCGGCGGTGTCGTCGCGGTTCGTTCGGCCGGTCACGTATCTCTTGGATCGTCTCGATGAGTGCCTCGGCCAGGTGTTGAGGGGGAAAAACCCGCCTGCCGGG
>NZ_JADWYX010000037.1:16174-85698 GCF_016786355.1 Frankia sp. AgB1.9 | reverse complement strand
GACGACATCACCATCCACGACGCGTCTGATGACGACGCGATGCGTTCGATGACAACGCGACGACCCGCCAGGCGCGGGGGGGGGGCCCCCCCGCCCCCCCGGGTTGGGGGGGGGGGCGGCGGGGGGGGGGGGGGCCGGCCGGGCGGGGGGCGGGGGTGTAGCGGGGCGCCCGGGCCTGGGGGGGGGGGGCGGCTGGGGCCGCGGGACTCCACGACGGTGTGGACCAACGTCTCGAGTGCGTAGGCAGGATCCGCGGCGCCGCCCTTGACGCCGGCGTCGGCGGCCGCCGCGGCCCGCAGCGCGCGGGCGAGGCCGTCGTCGGACCAGGCGCGGGCCGACCGCTGGGCCTTCTCGACCTTCCAGTCCGGCATGCCGAGCGCGCGGGCCAGGTCGAACTTGGAACCGCCGCCGGCGCCCGCGACCCTCGCGAGGTCACGCAGCCCGCCGGTCACCGCGCTGCTGATGAGTACGGCGGCGGTGCCGGATTCCAGCGCCTGGCGCAGCAGGGTGAGCGCAGATCCAAGATCGCCACCGATGGCCGCGTCGGCGACAGCGAAGCCGCTGGCCTCGGCGCGCCCCCGGTGGAAGCGGTGCACGGCGGCCTCGTCGAGCGGACCGTCGGTGTCGGCGACCAGCTGCTCACAGACGGCGGCGAGCTCGCGCAGGTCGCTGCCGACCGCGTCCAGCAGCGCCGCCGCGGCGGCGTCCGCTATCCTCCCGCCGGCTCGGCGCACCTCCGCGACGACGAAGTCATGTCGCTCACGAGGCCGGCTGATCTTCGGCACGGCGACGGCCCGAGCACCGGCGGCCTTCATCGCGTCGACGATCTTGCGGTTGCGGACAGCGCCGTTGTGGACCACGACGAGCATCACGTCGTCCATCGGATGGGCGATGTAGGCGATCAGCGCGTCCCGTAGCTCGTCGGTCAGCTCCTGGGCCGCCCGGATCACGACGGCGCGCAGCCCGCCGAACAGCGACGACGCCCCGAGGTCGACGACATCGGAGTCGGTGAACTCGCCGGCGGCCCGATCGACGACCTCGAGCTCCGGATCGACGGCGCGGGCCGCGTCGAGAGCCTCCCGGACCGCGCGGGCGACCAGCAGTTCCTCATCCCCCTGGATGAGCAGCAACGGCGGGATGGATGGCGGCACGAGACCGAGCATGGCATATCGGGCCGGCATGCCACGATCACTGCCGGCGCGCGTCGGAGGCCTGGACGGCAGGGAAGATCTCGGCGATCGGCGTCGCCGGCTTGTGGGAGGCGAGGGACCGAGCGGTGAGCAGGCCCGCCAGTAGCGCCACGCAGGCCCGGCGCCCCCAGCGGCGGCGCAGGAGGCCATAGCCGGCTGGCAGGGCCGCGACCGCCGCTAGCGCGCCGGCCGGGCCACCCGGCCAGCCCATCGTCGCGCCGGGCAGATGCGCCGCCGTCTGGGCGACCAGGACCAGCCACCGGCACGGCCAGCCAGCGAGCCAGGCGACCCACCCGGCGAGCCGCCCGCTGACCGGTCCGGCGGCCAGCGCGACAAGCCCGAGGACCGTCACGGGCGCGACCGCCACCTCGGCCGCCACGTTCGCCGGTATCGCGACCAGGCTGACCCCACCGCCGATCCAGGCGATCACCGGGGTGCACGCCAGCTGCGCGGCGGCGGCGACCGCGACGCCTTCGGCGAGCCGGCCGAGCCGACCAGGCAACCGCCTGGCCAGCCGGTCGCGCCACCCGGGCGCGACGATCACGATCCCGGCCGTGGCCAGCACGGACAGCGCGAACCCGGCGGACAGCGCCAGGTCCGGACGGGCGAGGAGCAGCACGGCGACCGAGCCGGCGAGCGCGGGCAGCACCGAGGAGCCGCGGCCGGTGCCGGTCGCGACGACGCCGAGAAGACCCATCGCCGCGGCCCGCAGGACGCTCGCCGACGGCCGCGCGACGACGACGAAGCCGACGATCGTGCCGGCCGCCCACAACGCTCGCGACCGGACCCCGGTCCTGGTCCGGCGCAGCGCCGCCAGCACCGCGCCAATCGTGATCATGACGTTGCCGCCGCTCACCGCGGTCAGGTGGGTGAGCCCGGCAGCGCGAAAGTCGTCCCGCAGCGCCGGGTCGAGCCCGCTGACGTCGCCGTCCACCAGTCCGGGGAACAGACCACGGGCCGGCTGGGGCAGGCCGCTCGCGGTGATCCGCAGGTCGGCCCGCAGGCGACCGGCCAGCCGCTGATACCAGGCCGGCCCCCTGACCTGTCGCGGCGGCCCATGGACCAGCAGGACCGCACCGATCTGGTCGCCCGGCTGAGGCGGGCCAAGCCGTCCGGTCGCCATGACCCGGGTGCTGGGAAGCAGCCCGGACCATCGGTCATCGCCGCCGACAAGCGCCAACACGAGAACCGGCACGTCAAGGCGCGCGGTCACGTCGGCTGCCGCGGCCCCGCTGGCCGGGGACGACCGCCCGCCGGGACGGCGGGAGCCGGCCTGCCCAGCACCGGATCCGCCACCAGCCGCGGGCGCGGGCACGGCCGGAGTGGCTCCCGGCCCGGACAGGCGCGCTCCGGAGACGGCGCCTACAGCTCGGCCGGTCGCCAGCCGGACGATTCTGGCCGGGACCAGGATCGTTCGGGTACCGCCGACCGAGCCGGCGGCGCTTCGGGCGCTCGGACGTGGGTCGTCGGTGACGACGAGCTCGGCGCTGATCGTCGCCGAGCGGCTGGCGAGCTGCGCGAGCACACCGGCCCGCCGATCCTGCCCGCCGACACCGGCGACGAAGACGCCCGCCGCGACCGCGGCCGTCACGGCGACGGCCAGCGTCGCGCGACGGCTGCCGTCCCGTGGCTCAGGCGAGGTGGCGACCCCCGGGTCCCGCCTTCTGGCGTCCGCCCCGAAGCCTGTTCGGGCGTGTTCCCGGGCCCAGAGCACGGTGCCCAGCAGCGCGGCAAGCCCGCCGACACCCGCGACCGCGACCAGACCAGCGGGCGATGGCACCCAGCGGTCAGCCATCGCCGCCCCGGCCCAAAGGGCCGCCGTGGGCGCCGCCAGCCGTAGATCCAATGGCGCTGGGGCCGTCTCTTCGGCCGCCCTCACAGCGTGATCAAGGGAAGGAGCTCCGTGAGCCGCCGGTCCCCGACACCGGGTACCTCGCCCAGCTGGTTCGGTGAGGTGAACGGACCGTTGGCGTCGCGCCACTGGACGATCCGCTGGGCGAGGACGGGACCGACGCCGGGCAGCGTGTCCAGCTGGTCCACGGTCGCGGAGTTCAGATGGACCGGGCCGGCCGAGGCACTCGGACCCGCGCCGCCGGCGGCGGCCGCGCCTGCAGGTCCGGGGGGCGCCGGTCCTGGCTTGCCGTCGACGAGGATCTGTTCACCGTCGACGAGTGGGCGGGCCAGTGCCAGATCGGTGGTGTCGGTACCCGGCAGCACTCCCCCGGCCTTGTCGATCGCATCGGCGACCCGGGATCCGGCGGGCAGGCTCACCACCCCTGGCTGGCGTACCCGGCCCGCGACGTCGACGACGACCTCGGTCGCCGCGCTCGGGGTCGAGCTGGGAGTCGGCGGGCTGGTCGTCCATGCGGACGCCGGTCCGACCCAGCTGCCTGTCGTGAGGCTGCCGCTGGGCTGACGGGTGGGCTCCTGCGTCGCGTCGGTGCCGATCCGGGCTGGTCTCGCGTGCCACGCGAAGCCTGCGGCGACGGCTGCCGCGACGAGGGCGGTCAGGGCGAGCATCACCGCGCCTCGCGTAGCCGGGTCCCAGACGGCGCCACGCAGCGCGGCCGGCAGCCGCCCGGTGAGGCCTCGACGCGGCCCAGGCCGGCGCCCCAGACCGTGGCCCCGTTGGACGGGATCGTCATAGTCATCCCGATCAGCCGGGTCGTCGGGCTCATCACGCTCGTATCGCAGGTCGTCGTGGGCGTCGAACAGGCCGCCCAGGCCGTCGGCCTCGCTGTCGGCCCGGTCGTCCTCGGGCCATCGGGCAATGGGGCCCGTGTCGGGGTCGTCGTCGCCAAGGCCAGAGCGCAGCAGGGTCGCCGGGCCGAGGTCAGGTTCGGCGGCCGGCTCGGCATGGCCCGTACCGCGACCGGCGAGGTCCGGGCTCCGCGTGGCCTTTGGTCTCGCGCCGAGGGCCGCGTGAGCCATGTCGAACGGGTCCAGGCCGCGCGGAACGAGGTCCGGCACATCCGACGGTGGGAAGGCGGCGCGGGGGCGCCCGGTGGCGGGTTCGGCGAGGTCAGGGCGGTCGAGACGGGTCATGAGGCGCAAGGTAGGCCCGCCTGGGGCGGCCAGCGCCCGCTTGCCGCGCCCAGTGGAAATCGACCGTCCGTCCACAGACCGGTCAATCGACCGGACCCCCCGCGGAGCCGGCAGGACAGGGGCATGGCGCGTGTCACGGGGCGACCGGAATACCGGAGCCGCTCTATATAGTTGCTCAGGCAACGATCGGTCGCGAAGTCTGCGGCCCGATCCACGCGCCCACCGTCATCGGCGGCGGTGGGCCCCGTTCACCAGGAGGACCCAGATGTCCGAAGCCACCGCCACCACCGAGCTGTCCGCGCTCACCGGTACCTGGACGATCGACGCGGCTCACTCCCGCCTCGGCTTCTCCGCCAAGCACGCGATGGTGACCACGGTCCGCGGCTCCTTCAAGGACTTCGAAGGCACCCTCGTCCTCGACGGCTCCGACCCGGCCCAGTCGAGCGCGACCGTGACCATCCAGACCGCCAGCTTCGACAGTGGCGTCGCCGACCGCGACGGCCACGTCCGGGGCACGGACTTCCTCGACGTCGAGAGCTTCCCGACGCTGACCTTCACCAGCACGAAGGTCGTCCAGGACGGCGACGAGTACGTCGTGACCGGCGACCTGACCATCAAGGGCGTCACCCGCGCGGTGGACCTGAAGCTGGAGTTCGAGGGCAGCCAGAAGGACCCGTGGGGCAACGACCGGTCCGGCTTCAGCGGCGAGACGACCATCAGCCGCAAGGACTTCGGTCTGACCTGGAACGTCGCGCTCGACAAGGGCGGCGTCCTGGTCAGCGACAAGATCAAGATCCAGCTCGACGTCTCGGCCATCAAGACCGCCTGACCGCGCGGAGAGCCAGCCCGGGCGCGGACAGTCAGCCCAAGCGACGACAGCCGGCCCAAGCAGGACAGCCCGGCAAGACAGGCAGCCCCGGCAAGACAGGCAGCCCGAACAGGACAGGCAGCAGGACCGCGAGCTCTCAGCCGCGCCGGCCACTCCGGCGCGGCTGAGACGCGTCTGGGTGCGCCGACCGGCGGGTCGGCCCACACCGGGTGGTGAGTCCACCCACATTGCCCCACTTGCCCGGCCAGTCGGGATTCCGGCTGGGAGATTCGGGCGGGTGTCGGCCCTCGTCGTGCTGTTGGTGGGCCTGGCGGCCGGCGCCGCCTTCCGGCGCGGCGGCAAGATCGGGATGGACGCCCAGCACGCCGTCGGCTTCTGGGTGCTCAACGTCGCGTTGCCGGCGCTCGCGCTGCGGGTGATGCACGAGGTCAGGTTCCCGGGCTCGATCCTCGCCGTCGTCGCCGTCCCGTACCTGCTGTTCGCCGTCACCTCCGTGCTCTACCTGGTTCTCGCCCGGCCGCTGAGGCTGTCCCGGGAGTCGGTCGCCGCGCTCGTCGCGACGACGGCCTGCGCGAACACGTCGTTCGTCGGCATCCCGATGGTGACCGCGTTCTTCGGCGCGGGCCAGGTGCCGATCGCCGTGCTCGTCGACCAGCTCGGGTCGTTCGTGCTGCTCAGCACGGTCGTCGCCACGCTCGTCGCGACCGCCGGTGAGGACGACGGCCGGGTCACGCCGCGGGAGATCGGCCGGCGGATGGTCACCGCGCCGCCGCTGCTCGCGCTGCTCGCCGGGCTCGCGCTGCGGCCTGTCGGCTACCCGAGCTGGCTGACCGAGGTGCTGACCCAGCTTGGGAACACGCTCAGCCCGCTGGCGCTGTTCGCGATCGGCCTGCAGCTGGAGGTACGCGCGGTCGGCCGGTGGCGGCGGGAGCTCACCGTCGGGCTGGCGGTGAAGCTGCTCGTCGCGCCGGCTCTGATCGTCGGGGGCTACGCCCTGTTCGGGTCGCTGGATGATCGCGCGATCCAGGTGGCGCTCTTCGAGGCGACCATGCCGCCGATGGTCGCGGGCGCGCTGATGGCCGCCCGCCGCGATCTGGCCACGCCGTTGCCCAGCCTGCTGGTCGGCCTCGGGGTCCCGCTGTCGATCCTGACCTGCGCCGGCTGGTCGTTCATCCTGCATCGCTGAGCGGCCGACCGCCGCTGAATAGCCAGCAAGCAAACAGTGAACCCTTGGCGCGGACTACCGCCCGGGGCCAGGGCGGGGTAAAAAGGGCGGCCCACTCCACGCGCGGCGCTAGCCGGTCAGACGGATGGGTGACCAGATCGCCCGGCCGGCCCCCGCCGCCGGGCGCCCAGATTCAGGAGGTTCGACGATGGGTGCAGTGCGGCAGGCCGCGTGGGCAGCGCGGACGAGGCTGACCGTCATGGCGGTCGGCACGACGGCCGCGCTGGTCACCGGGGCCACGGCCTGCGGCGGCTCCTCCGGCGGCAGTCCTGCGGCCGCACCGACCACGGCGGTGGTGACCCCGGCGGCGCCCCAGCCGCTCACCATCCTGGTCAGCAACGACGACGGTGTCGGTTCCGCGGGCATCGACGCGGTCGTGACCGCTCTGCGGGGCCTTCCCGCGGTGACCGTCGACGTCGTCGCCCCCGCCACGAACCAGAGCGGGACGGGTGGGAAGACCTCCCCGACGACGCCGGCGCACCACGACGCGACCACGGCCAGCGGTGTCGCCGCGACCGCCGTCGACGGTTTCCCGGCCGACAGCGTGAACGTCGCCCTCGACGTCATGGGGGTCAAGCCGAACCTCGTCGTCACCGGCATCAACCAGGGCCAGAACCTGGGCCCGTTCGTCGACCTGTCCGGCACGGTCGGCGCCGCGCGGGCCGCAGCCGCCCACGGGATTCCCTCGCTGGCGACGAGCATGGGTCTCGGGCCGGCCTTCGACTACTCGCAGGCCGCCACGCTGGTCACCGCCTGGGTGACCGCGCACCGCGCGACGTTCACGGGAACCGGTGGCGCCGCGCTGAGCACCGTCACGAACCTGAACATCCCGAACTGCGGCGCCACCAAGATCCGTGGCGAGCGCGAGCTTGCCACCGAGGCGACCGTGACCGACATGGCTACCGCGATCACCAACGGCCAGGACTGCGCCTCGACCGCGAACCCGACGGACGAGGTCGGCGCCTTCAACGCCGGCTTCGCGACCCTCACCACCATCCCGGCCAAGCCGGCCAAGTAGCCAAGCCGGCCAAGGAGCGGCCCGGCCCGGCCGGGTCAGCGGGCGTCGTCGAACAGCGTGAGGTCGAGCGGTTCGGCGGCGCCGGCCCAGGCCTGGCCCGCCGCCGCGCCGGTAGCCGGTTCACCGGCCACCGGTGCCGACCCGGCCGGATCGGCCGCCCGCGGGTCAGGGGTGCCAGCGGGAAGCTCGAAGCGCTCGACAAGGGTGGGGCCCTGGTTGCGGACGTCGCCGACCTCGGGCCCGACCGGGTAGAGCTCGAAGACGCCGGCCGGGGCCGGGGCGAGCAGGGCCGCCAGGGCGTCGGTGTCGGCGTAGTCCGGGTCGAGCCAGCGGTCCCAGGCCGTCACCGGGAGGACGACCGGCGACCTGTCGTGCAGGAACTCCGTACCAACCGCCGGACCCGTCGTGATGATCGTGTAGCTGACGAGAGGCTGCTCCGCACCGCGCCAGACCTCGTAGAGACCGGCGAAGGCGAGCAGCGGGCCGGCGGGGCCGACGCCGGGGTGGTCGCTGCGGTGGATGAAGTACGGCTGGCCGCGCTTCTTGCCACCGGGGCGGTGCCACTCGTAGAAACCGGTGACCGGGACCAGGCAGCGCCGGGCCGCGAACGCCTTGCGGAACACGGGCTTCTCGGCCAGCGTCTCGGACCTGGCGTTGATCATGCGGGAGCCGATCGAGACGTCCTTCGCCCACGAAGGCACCAGCCCCCAGCGGGCCAGCCGCAACACCCGGCCACCGGCCTCGGGGTCGGGCTCGTCGGCCTCGGCCTTCGCGTCCCGCGTCGGGTGTCGCGCGGTCACGATCGGCTGCGTCGTCGTCGGGGCGACGTTGTAGCGCTCGCGCACCTCGCCGCCGGTGTCGTCCTGGGCGGACATCGCGGTGGCGAGATCGTCCGCGCTCAGCGTCTGGGTGTACCGACCGCACATGCGTTCAGCCTAGAGCGGCCCTACGACGATCCCGGGCCGTGATCGTCACGAGGTCACGAACCAGGGTCCGTCACCGGCTACCAGACGCCGGCGAGCAGCGCCGTGCCACCGGCCAGGCAGGCAAGAGCGACAGCACCGAAGACGGTGACCCACAGGCCGCCGGGCAGGCCGGTGAGCCGGGCGAGCTGGTCGGGGTCGGAGAGGCCATCCCGGCGGCGCCGCCGGGTCCTGGACACCTCATAGACCGGCCGCACCCCGCCGATGAGCAGAAACCAGGTCACGTAGGCGGCGAACCCGGCCCGCAGCGCCGGCGGGGCCAGGATCGACACCCCGAGGACGACGCCCATGCTGACGACCACCGACAGCAGGCCGAACCCGTTGCGGATCACCACCAGCACGCCGACGAGCAGGACCACGAACAGCTGGAGCAGCAGCGCGGTCCGCCCGGTCGAGAGCAGCCCGGCGGCGGCGAGGCCTAGCAACGCCGGGGCCGGGTAGCCGGCGGCGACGGTGCAGACCACGCCGGGGCCGGTCGGGCGCCCCGAGGAGACCGTGACCCCCGAGGTGTCGTGGTGCAGCCGGATCCCGGCCAGTCGGCGACCGGCGCACAGGGCCACGACGGCATGACCGGCCTCGTGCACGATGGTCACGACGTGCCGGGCCTGCGGCCAGACCCGGTCGCTGGCCACGGTGCCCAGCGCGAGCAGGCCGGCGACGACGAGCACCCAGCGCGTCGGCGCTGGCTGGACGACCAGCGCCCGGTGCAGCAGGTCGGACAGGGGGACTCCCTAGGTCGCGGGCTGGCTGTCGGGCGCGGCGAGCCGGCGGTGAGCCCGCCGCGCTGGCCGCACGGTGACGTACGCGACGTTGCGGGCCGAGCGATTAGTCAAGATCGAACCATTGTCCGGCAGGTGTCCGGTTACCGCACCCTTCATACCGGTTGTCAACGGAACAGGGGCGACCACCGCTCCCCAGCGCCGCCGCCCCGCCTTCCGGCCCGGTCGGCGTGGGCCGAACGTGTCCGACCGTGGCGGTAATGTTGGCCCGTCGGCGAGCCACCCAGCCACCGGCCGCTGGACGCTCGGGTCAGGACGGAGGACGAAGAGGTGGCGGAGTACGTCTACCGGCCGGTGATCAGCCTCGCGCTGGGCCTGTTCCGAGGGCTGGACCTGAAGATCGACGTGCGGGGGCAGGAGAACGTGCCCGCGACCGGCGGCGCCGTGGTGCTCATCAACCACATCTCCTACCTGGACTTCGCGCTGGCCGGCGTGCCGTTCTGGCGCGGGCAGAAGCGCTATGTCCGGTTCATGGCGAAAAAGTCGACCTTCGAACACAAGATCACTGGCCCGCTGATGCGCGGCATGCACCACATCTCGGTCGACCGGTCCGCCGGCGCCGGCTCACTGCTGACCGCCGTCGAGGCGCTGCGGTCCGGCGAGCTCGTCGGGGTGTTCCCCGAGGCGACGATCCACCCGCACTACTGCCTGGCCCCGTTCAAGTCGGGCGCGGCCCGGATGGCCGCGGCCGCGGGCGTCCCGGTCATCCCGATGGTCATCTGGGGCAGCCAGCGGCTGCTCACGAAGGGCCAGCCCCGCAACCTGCGCAAGGCGCGCCACACACCGATCCTGATGTCGCTCGGCACCCCCGTCCCGCCCGAGGAGCTGACGGACACAGCCGCCGGCACCGCGCTGCTGTGCGACGTCATGGGCAAGCTGCTCGACGAGGCCCAGCACCGCTACCCGGCGCCCGCCCCCGGCGAGCCCGACTGGTGGCAGCCCGCGCACCTCGGCGGCTCCGCTCCCCCGCCCCCCGAGGAACCGACCGGGCCGGCTCCCGCGGACCTCACGGCCGCCCGGCCCGAGGAACCCCCCGCGCAGCGTTCCGACGACGTCACCCCCACCACGGCCACCACACCGGCGCTGGTCAAGGAGACCGAGCCACCCGCGGTCTGACCGGTTGTTGTCAGCCTCTTTGACGCCGGGCCGGCCCGACGCGGATCGTCCGACATGCCGGCTCGTGGCCGGCCTGCCGATGGCAGACATCGAGCGGCCGCGTGCCGCCCGGCGGTGGAGGTACCTGACCCGATGACCGAGATGACAACCGGCCCGGAGATCGGGGCACTGGCCGAGGCCACGGTCGGCATCGCCGGCGACGAGGCGTTCGTCGACGCGCTGCCGAAGGTCGAGCTGCACGTCCACCTCGAAGGCTCGATGCTGCCCGGCACCGTGCTGGCGCTCGCCCGCCGCCATCAGGTCGAGGACATCCCGACGACCGAGGCGGCGCTGGCGGACTGGTACGCGTTCAAGGACTTCAACCACTTCCTGCGGGTCTACCGGACCGCGGTGCAGGTGCTGCGCGACGAGGACGACTTCGCGCTGCTGGCCAGGGAGACGGCGCTCGGCCTGGCCGCGCAGAACGTCCGGTACGCCGAGATGTACTTCACCCCGTTCATCCACACTCGGCGCGGTATCCCGATCGACGAGGTCTTCGCGGGTATCAACCGCGGCCGACTAGAGGCCCAGGCCGCGACCGGGGTCGAGATCCGGTGGATCGCCGACATCCCCGGCGGGCTGCCCGACGTCGACATCGTGGCCGCCGCCGACCTGACCGTCGAATACGCGGTCGGGCACGGTGGCGACAGCGTGATCGGCCTCGGCGTCGGGGGCGCCGAGGTCGGGGTGCCACGCCCGCAGTTCGCCAGGGCGTTCGGCGCCGCCCGCGAGGCCGGGCTGCGCAGCCTCCCGCACGCCGGCGAGACCACCGGCCCGCGCACGATCTGGGACAGCATCGACGAGCTGGGCGCCGACCGGATCGGCCACGGCATCCGCTGCCTGGATGACCCGGCGCTCGTCGCCCGGCTGCGCGCCGACCGCATCCCGCTGGACGTCTCGCCGACGTCGAACCTGCGCACCGGCGTCGTCGCCGACTACCCGAGCCACCCGCTGCCGACGCTGATCGCCGAGGGCCTCCCGGTGAGCATCAACAGCGACGACCCGCCGATGTTCGGCACCACGCTGCGGGACGAGTACCTGCACGCTCTGCGCGACCTGGGCCTGAGCCGGGCCGCCGTGGCCGAGCTCGCCGCCGCGGCCGTCCGGCATTCGTTCCTGCCCGAGGACCGCAAGAGCGCTCTGCTCGCCGAGCAGCAGACCGCCGTCGCCGCACTGGCCGGCGGCTCGGGCGACTGACCCGAGCCCGGGCTGACCCGAGCCCGGGCGGGCGCAGACCTGCCAGCGGTCAGCCGCCCGTGGCGCCGCGGATCGCACGCCGTTGGAAGTACCGGCTGACCACCACCTGGCCGACGAAGAGCGCTCCGGCCAGCCAGTAGTTGCCCGCGCCGAACGCTCGTTGGCCGGGCAGCGGCAGCAGCGTGTACGTGATCAACACGAGGGCGCTCGCGAAGAAGAGACCGATCGAGAGTCCGCCGTGCCAGGGCGGTTCGCCCGGCGGCCGGCGCCTGTCACCAGCGGTGGCCTGCACGATGTCCTCCATGGCCAACCCCCGTCGACGGTTACGCCTTGCCTGACATGGAACGAAGATGTTGTAAGCCTTTATGACATCTGCGATGCTCCGTGTCCAGCGGGCGATCCGTTCGCCTCCACCTGGGGAGGTCCGTCATGGCGTCATCCGTCCTGACCGCACCCGAAGGCGTCGTCTGGTGGGACAGCCGCCGGTACCTGTGGCTCGCCGGGCTGATCCCGCCCGTGCTCGTGGTCGTCGCCTACGGGCTGTGGCACCAGACAGGCAGCGGTCTCTGGTGGTGGCTCACGCCGTTCTTCGTCTTCGTGCAGGTCCCGCTGCTGGACGCCACCACCCCGCATGACCCGCGCAATCCGCCCGAGCAGGTCGCCGACCGTCTTCAGGCGGACCGTTACTACCGGTGGGCGGCCTTTCTCTACCTTCCGCTGACCGGGGTCGGCCTGGTGCTCGGCTGTCAGGCCTGGACGGCCGGCGGGCTCGGAGTGCTCGGCCGGGTCGGGCTGGTCCTGTCAGCCGGCGCGGTCACCGGCGTCGGGATCAACGCCGCGCACGAGCTGGGGCACAAGCGGGAGCGGCTGGAACGCTGGCTGTCGAAGATCATGCTGGCGCCGACCGCCTACGGCCACTTCTACGTCGAGCACAACCGCGGCCACCACGTCCGGGTCGCCACACCGGAGGATCCGGCCAGCTCGCGGCTGGGTGAGAGCTTCTGGCGGTTCTGGCCGCGCACTGTCGCGGGATCCGCGCGCTCGGCCTGGCGGCTGGAGACACGCCGGCTGCGGCTGCGCGGTCACCGAGTCTGGTCGGTCCGCAACGAGGTGCTGCACTCCTGGGCGTTGACGGTCGCGCTGTTCGCGGCACTCGCGGTGGCGTTCGGCCCGTGGGCACTGGTGTTCCTCGCGGCGCAGGCGGTCATCGGCTTGTCGTTCCTCGAGGTCGTCAACTATCTCGAGCACTACGGCCTGGCCCGCCAGCCGACCGCCGCCGGACGCTACGAGAAGGTCGATCCGCGGCACAGCTGGAACAGCGACGCCGTGATCTCCAACCTCGCGCTCTACCAGTTGCAGCGGCACAGCGACCACCATGCGAACCCGACGCGGCGCTACCAGGCGCTGCGGTCCTTCGCCGACTCACCGCAGCTGCCGTCCGGCTACGCGACCATGATCCTGCTGGCGCTGGTGCCACCGCTGTGGCGCCGCGTGATGGACCACCGGGTGGTCGCGCACTACGGCGGCGATGTCGCCCTGGCGAACCTCGCCCCCCATCGCCGCGCCGAGCTGCTCGCCCGCTACGGCGGCGAACACGCGGCCTCCGCATGACGGCATCCGGCCCCGACGGGCAGCCGACGACGCGGTTCGCCAGCGTCACCCGCGACCGGCTGCGCGCGGCCCTGCTCGACGCCGCCGCCGAGGTGGTCCGCGAGCAGGGCGCGGCCAGGGCCCGGATGGCCGACGTCGCGAGCCGGGCCGGCGTCAGCCGCCAGACGCTCTACCAGCACTACGGCTCCCGGGACGCGCTGGTACGGGCACTGTTGCTGCGGGAGACGGCCGGGTTCCTCGAAGCCGTCGACGACGCCGTCGCCGGTCACGCGGACGACGCCCAGGCGGCCGTCGCCGCGGCCTTCGAGGTCTTCCTGCGCGCGGCGGCCGACGACACACTGGTCAAGGCGATGATGGCGCAGGATGGCGAGCTGGCCGGCCTGCTCGCCCAGCACGGCCCCCCGCTGCTGGACGCGGCCCGCCGCCGGCTGGAGACCTGTTTCCAGCGGACCTGGCCCGACGGCGACCCGGCGGACGGGCGTCTCGTCGCCGAGTGCGTCGTCCGGCTGGCGATGAGCTACCTGACGTTGCCGAGCGGGGCACCCGAGCTGACCGGGCAGGCCGTCGCCCGCATCCTCGGCCCATTCGTGCTGGCCGCCACGGGCACCGGCCATCGCTAGCGCCACGTCCGCCATGGTCAGGGCGGGTGGCCTTGATTAGTCGGCTCGTTCGGGACCTACCTTAGGTCGTTCTCAGGCGTCGTCTGACGACCAGAAAGTATGACCGGACCTCATCTGGAGCGAGCGGCGCGGCATCGAGGCGCGTTCACCGGGAACGGTCACGGGGTCGCCGCGTCGAGCCGCGGTTTCGGGTCCGCACGGTGGTTGCCGGGCCAGTCAGCTTCGCCGGCCGGTGTGGCCAGGGCAGCACCATCGACTCGCCGACGCCCAGGCGTTGCCACGTCTCGGCGGCTTCGTCCAGGCGGGCGAGGACCCGTTCGATGTGCTCGCCGTCGGCCCCGTCCACGGGAAGCGCGGACCCGGTGGGAGTTCGTCCACGCAGCCAGTCAGGACGTTCCTGGATCAGCCCGTGGCGCAGCTTCCACAGCACTGTGCAGACCCCGGTAAGCGCCTCGGAGCGGGCCATGTCCTGGTGGCCGTGCGCTTTCAGGCGCTCCTGTCGTTTGGACTGCCGACGCGCGACCGCCGGATTCGCCAGGGGAAACTGACCCCCTCCGGCGGCCTGCCGGCCGAAGACGCCCAGGCCCAGTCCCAACTCCGCCTCGACCATGAAATGTACGAGGTCGTGGGGAAGGTACGCGTCGAATCCCGGGGCCGTCCGCGTCGGACCCCACGCGCCGTCGAGGGAAACGGCGACTCCGTACTGGCGGGACCCGGTTCTCGTGAAACGCACGTCCATGAAGCCGACGGTAAGTGGTCCGAACGCCGACCGCACCCGAGTTTTCCGTGGCACGAGGGGGCCCTCGCGGCCTGAAACGAACAGCACTCTCGCCACGGCCAAGGCGGTGAAGGTCAGGATCCGCCATGACGATCGCCGGTCCGGCACCTTCGCCAGCTCGGCGCCGGTCGATCCGGCACCTTGATCGCTGTTTGCGCCCTTCCGGTGGCTACGAAACAGGCCCGGTAGCGACCACCGCAGGGCCGAAACGGCAATCAAGGGGACCCGGGGCCGGCGGGGCGCCCGGCCAGGCCGAGTGCTCGCCAGGCGGAGCACCAGATGATGTCCGGATCGGGGCGAATTGCTTGAAAACAGATGTTATTTAGCCCTAACCTGCGCACACGGCGTCGATCGCCGCATCTGACGCCCCACCTGCGACAGGACCCGCCATGAGCGCAACCGCCGCCGCCAGCACCTCTCCGCCCGATCTCCCGCCTGGCGGGACCGGCGCTGAGCCCGGCGCTGGGACCGGGGGCGAGGCAGGACTCGGGGTCAGCCGGCTGTGGCGCCGAGAACTCGCGCACTACCCCGCGTTCGGGCCTCGGCTGGCCGCGCTGGCGATCGTGGTCCTCACGACGATCTTGTTCTACTACCAGTACTACCTGATCAGCGGAGTCAGCGAGCAGGTGCTGACCAGTACCGGCATCTCGTTCCTGTTCTTCGTCAACATCAACGTGGTGTCCGCGCTCGCCAGCGCCCTGGCCTCGCTCGCCGGCGGGGTCTGCGACCGCTACGGCCGCGCGAACGTCGTCACGGTCGGCGTGCTGCTCTGCGCGCTCATCTGCCTGTTCGGCTTTCCGAACGTCGACTCGGGCTGGAGCGTCGGGATTCTCTACTCGCTGCTCGGCGCGATCGAGGGAACAGTGCTCGTCGCGACGCCCGCCCTGATCCGTGACTTCAGCCCGCAGCTCGGCCGGGCGTCGGCGATGGGCTTCTGGACGATCGGCCCCGTCGCCGGCAGCCTGATCGTCAGCGCCGTCGTCAGCAACACGGCCGATCACCTCACCGACTGGCGGGACCAGTACGTGATCGCCGGTTTCGCCGGGATCGGCGTGTTCCTCATCGCCCTGTTCTTCCTGCGCGAGCTCTCGCCGCGGCTGCGGGACCAGATCATGGTCAGCGAACGGGACCGCGCCCTCGTCGAGGCACGAGCCAAGGGCCTCGACGCCGCCGACATCGAAGCGGCGCTGCGCCGGCCGTGGCGGCAGATGCTGCACCTGGACATCGTCGGCTCGGCCCTGGCGATCAGCCTGTTCCTGTTCATCTACTTCGTCGCCGTCGGCTTCTTCCCGATCTTCTTCCAGACGCTGTTCGGGTTCAGCACCTCGCAGGCCAACGCCCTGGGCAACTGGATGTGGGGCTGCGAGGCCGCGGCGCTGATCCTGATCGGCTGGGTGTCCGACCGGCTGCGGGTCCGAAAGCCGTTCATGGTCGTCGGCGCGGTCGGCGCGGTTGCCTGCACGCTGGTGCTGATCGACCGGACCGGTCACGCGGACACGAGCTACTACACGTTCGTCGCGATCCTCGTGCCGCTCGCGATCTCGCTCGGCCTCGCGTTCGCGCCCTGGATGGCGAGCTTCACCGAGACCGTCGAGCGGCGCAATCCCGCGCTCAGCGCCACCGGGCTGGCGCTGTGGGGGCTGACGATCCGGGCCGTGGTCACCGTCTCGACGTTCCTGCTGCCGTACATCGTCACGACCGTCACGCCGCTGGTCCAGGACGGCCCGACCGTGCAGGCCGCGGCGAGCGGGCAGGACCCGACGCTCAATCCGGTGCAGAACGCGATCGTCAAGGCCGTCGCGGCCGACCCGGCCATCGTCGACAAGGTCCAGAGCCTCGCCGCGAAGTACCAGACGCAGCTCGCGACGGCGGCGAAGCTGACCCCGGCCACCCAGGCCGCGCTGACGAAGGACCCCGCGAACACCGCGACGCAGGCCGCGGCACTCAGCGAGATCTCCGGCAAGCCGGTCGCCGACGTCGCCCGGGTGATCGACCTCAGCGGCCGCTACACGCAGGAGCTCGCCACGGCGCAGGCGATCGACGACCAGACGATCGCGACGGTCCTGACGAACCCGGGCGACGCGGCCGCGACGGCCAAGGCCGACGGCGAGATCGCCGCCAAGCTCAACATCTCCCCCGACGACGCCCAGGCCAGGCTCACCGCCCTGCGCGCCGTGCCGCTGCCTGACCTGCTCTTCATGGACTCGAACGGCGACGCGGTCCAGAAGGCCGCCGACCAGCTCACCGCGCTCGCCGCCGTACCCGGCGCGGACCTTGACTACCTCGACAAGTACGGCACCCCGCTGCAGAACCCGAAGGTCCAGGCGGTGCTGATGTACCTGGACAAGCACGGCGCGAAGGTCCAGAAGGCCGCGGCGGACTCCCCCGGCCAGTGGCAGACCTACTTCTGGATCGCCGTCGGCGGCGAGATCGTCTTCATCCCGCTCATCTTCCTGATGGCCGGGCCGTGGCGCCCGAGCACCGCGCGGCGCCGGGACGCCGAACACCAGGCGATGGTCGACGCCGAGCTGGCCCGGCTCACCACCCCCGCCGCCGCGGAGGCGTCCGTCGAACCGTGATCGTCGCGGCCGGGTGTCCGGCTGGCCCTGCCTAGACCTCGATGTGCGAGCCCATGATCACGGTGCGCTCGCGCGGGAGGCCGAAGTGCTGGGCGGCGTCGGCGGTGAGGTGGGACGTGGCGATGAACAGCCGCTTGCGCCAGCGGGCCATGGTCGGCGCCTCGCCACTGGTCAGCTGGATCTTGGACAGGAAGAAGGACGCCTGGGCCAGGTCCAGCTGCCCCTCGGTGACCGCCGGGTCGAGGTCCCGCAGGACGCCGAAGATGTCGGGCGTCTCCAGGTAGCCGAACCAGGCGGTGACGTGGGTGATGCCGTCGTCCGTGTAGCCGAGGTCGTCCACGGCCGTCCGCCTGCTCGCCGGTACGCGCGGCACCGGCAGGGTCTCGATGGACAGGATCACGACGAGGTCGTGCCGCACGTGGTTGTGCTCGACGTTGGCGCGCAGCGCGAGCGGCGCGGTCTGCTTGCCCCGGTTGAGGAAGACCGCGCTCCCCGGCACCCGCGTCGTCGGCAGGGCGCCGGTGCGCAGCTGGTCGACGAACTCGCGCAGCGATCCCTCGTGGCGTTGCCGTTGCGCGGTGACGATCTGGCGGCCGCGCTGCCAGGTCGTCATGACGGTGAACGCCGTCAGAGCGATGAGCAGCGGCAGCCACGCGCCGTGGACGAGCTTGGTCAGGTTGGCCGCGACGAACAGCAGGTCCACGAGCAGCAGCAGGCTGGCGCCCAGTCCGAGCAGCCAGCGCGGTAGCCGCCATTTCCAGCGGGCGACGTAGAAGAACATCAGGGTGGTGATGGTGATCGTGCCGGTGACCGCCATCCCGAACGCGAAGGCGAGGGCCGTGGAGCTGCGGAACGCGAAGACCAGGGTGAGCACCGAGACCATCAGCACCCAGTTGATCCAGGGAACGTAGATCTGCCCGAAGGTCGACTCCGAGGTGTGGATGATCCGCAGCCTGGGCAGGTAGCCGAGCTCGGCGGCCTGGGAGGCGACCGAGTACGCCCCCGTGATGACCGCCTGGGAGGCGATCACGGTCGCCGCGGTGGCCAGCATGACCAGTGGCAGCCGGGCCCAGCCGGGGGCGAGGAGAAAGAACGGCCCGCTGAGGTTGTCCGTGTTGTCGAGGATCAGCGCGCCCTGGCCGAGATAGCTCAGCACGCAGGCGGGAAAGACCAGCAGCAGCCAGGCCCGGCTGATCGCCGGCCGGCCGAAGTGACCCATGTCGGCGTACAGCGCCTCGGCGCCGGTGACGGCGAGAACGACCGCCGCGAGGGCGAAGAACGCGGTGCCGAAATGGTGGGCGAGGAAACCGACCGCGTAGGTCGGCGACAGCGCCTTGAGGATGGCCGGGTGACCGGCGATACCGGTGATTCCCAGCGCGCCGATGGTGACGAACCAGAGGATCATCACCGGCCCGAACATCCGGCCGACCGTGGCGGTGCCGAACCGCTGCACGAGGAAGAGCAAGATGATGATCACCGCGGTGATCGGGACGACCAGCTCCTCGAACGAGGGTTCGACGATCTTGATGCCCTCGACGGCGGACAGCACCGAGATCGCGGGGGTGATCATACTGTCACCAAAGAACAGCGCGGCCCCGAAGATGCCCAGCCCGGCCAGGATTCCGGCGGTCCGACCGCCCCGCCCCTTCCCCATCCGGCGCAGCAGGGTGATCAGGGCCATGATGCCGCCCTCGCCGTCGTTGTCGGCGCGCATCGCCAGCAGCACGTACGTGACCGTGACGATGACCATCACCGACCAGAAGACCAGCGACACGACACCGAACACGTTGCCCTGGCTGACGGGGACGGGATGCGGGTCGCGCGGGTTGAAGACGGTCTGGAGCGTGTAGATCGGGCTCGTCCCGATGTCCCCGAAGACCACGCCGAGCGCGCCGACCACGACCGCGAGCCGCACGGTGTCAGACGTCCCCGGACCATGGGTCCCCGAGGGCCCCGCCGACCCGGGTTCCGGCGCCGTCAGCTGCTCCCGATCGGTCACGGCAGTCCTTCGCTAGACCTCGGCGCACGGTCACGATCGTCGCGGGGATGAGCAGGCCGCCGGCTTTCTATCAGCACGCAAAGCGCCCATGCGCATACTCCCAGCGGGATCGGGTGGCCGCACGCCGAGGCCTCCGGGGTCAGACCGCGATGGGCAGCTTCTCGTAGCCGCGGACCGTGCTGGTGTGCAGGCGGACGGCGTGCTCGTGGTCGATCTCCCAGGTCGGGAACCGCTTGAGCGTCTCCTCGATCGCGATCCGGCTCTCCAGCCGGGCAAGCCCGGCGCCCAGGCAGAAGTGGATGCCGTGGCCGAGGGAGACATGCCGGTCGAACCGACGGCGGACGTCGTAGACATCGGGATCCGTGTAGGCGCGGTCGTCGCGGCCGGCGGAGCCGGTCAGCAGCAGGATCTTGGACTTGGCCGGGATCGTGGTGCCGTGCAGCTCGACGTCGCGGGTGGTGACCCGGCCCTGCACCGGGGACGGCGCCTCGTAGCGCAGGGTCTCCTCGACGGCGCCCGCCAGCAACGACGGGTCGGCGGCCAGCGCGGCCCGCTGGTCGGGGTGGGCCGCGAGCACGTCGCACGCCCAGCCCAGCAGGCGGGCGACGGTCTCGGTGCCGGCCGCAGTCAGCAGGGTGGTGAAGTCGGTGGCCTCCCGGGTGGACAGCCGCCGGGTGCCGCCGTCGGCGACGCGGACCTCGGCCTGGACGAGGGCGGTCATCAGGTCGTCGCGGGGGACGGCGCGGCGGGCCTCGATCTGCTCGGCGAAGTACAGGTGCAGCTTCGTGGCCGCGGCGATGGCGATCTCGTTGGCCATGCCAGCGGTCTCGTCGTGATGGAAGGTTCCGTCGATCATGCGCCGAACGTCCTCCCGGTCCGCCGGGTCGACCCCGATCAGCCGGGAAATGACCATGGAAGGCAGCTGGGCGGCGAAGTCCTGGACGTAGTCGAACCCACCGCCGCCGATCTGGGGGTCGAGCAGCTCGGCGCAGGTCTCGCGGATGGCACCTTCCAGCCCACCGACCCGGCGCGGGGTGAACGCCCGGGAGACCAGCACCCGCAGCGTCGTGTGGACCGGCGGATCCATGAAGATCATCTGCCCGGTGTCCCAGGGCTCCGGGGTCATGATCTCCAGGACCGTGCCGTAGCGCGAGCTGTAGGTGGCCGGGTCCAGGTGGGCCGCGTCCACGTCCTCGAACCGTGACAGCGCGTAGAAGTCGAACTTCTCGTTGCGGTAGACGGGCTGCTCGTCGCGCATCCGCCGCCAGAGCGGGTGCGGGTCCACGTCGATCGCCTTGTCGTAGGGATCCCAGTACAGGTCCGCGGTCATTCTGGCCTTCTCTCGCTTGCCGGTTCACGCCACAGCGCAGACGTCTCGAACACGTCCGGGGCTCGGTCACGTGGTCGGCGTACGCCGCCGCGCGGCCAGGACTTCCCACTACGGCCCCGCATGCGATCGCCGATCGCCTTCCGAGTGGCCGAAGTATGCGATCGTCGATCGCGCACTGTCAAGATGGTGCTTGAATGGGAGGGTGCAGGGGCGATCACTGGCGGAAGGCGACGATGCCCGGCTTGGCGTCCTCGACGGCTCGGACACGGCGCACGAGCGGGGCCCCGGTCCCGGGGCGGGTGGACCGGCCGGCCCCGGCGGCGCGACCTCGCCGCCCGAGGCGGGGTCGGCCCGCTGGTGGGCTCAGCGCGCGGCGGCCGAGAGCCGGCGGCGACCCCGGCCAGGCGGACTGTCCTGCGAGCGCATCATCGAGGCGGCGTTGGCGCTGCTCCGGGACGACGGGCTCGACGCGTTGACTCTGCGCTCGGTCGCCGTGCGGCTCGACACCACCATCGCCTCGCTCTACCGGCACATCGCCAGCCGGGACGAGCTCATCGCGCTGATCGGCGACCACGTCATGGGCGATATCCGGTTCGACCGCACCGGACGCGGCTGGCGGGCCGACATCGAGGTGCTGATGCGACGGATGCACCGCATCAGCGTGGACCAGCCGCTGCCGCCGTCGACGCGCAGCCGGGCGGGCTACGGACCGAACATGCTGCGCGTCGTCGACGCGGCGCTTGGCCTGTTTCTCGAGGCCGGCCTCACCGAGGAGCAGGCGGGCTACGCCACGATCACGATGCTCGAGTTCCTCGCGAGCTCGGCGATCCGCCGGGCCCACCGCGGACAGTCCCCGACCGGCGCGGCGGGATCCGACGGGTTCGACCAGCTTCTCGACGCGCTGCCGGCCGGCCAGTTCGCCGCCCTGCGGGCCGCCGGCGACATCTACGTCTCCGCGCCGGCCGGCGAGATCTTCGACCACAGCCTGGCGATCTTCCTCGACGGCGTCGCCAGCCAGCTCCCAGGGCCGAGTCAGCGCTGAACGGCTGTCACGGCGGGCGCGTCGGTCCTCGGGATGCGGGACCGCGTCCTGCTCGGGTAGACCATGTGTCTGTGTCCAGTCCCGCGGCGACCCTTGGTACCGCTGGTGCCGTCACGACGGCAGGAGTCCTGCGGTCACTCAACGTGGGCCTGCCGCGCGACGTCGCCTGGCACGGCCGGACCGTCCACACCGCGGTGTGGAAGCGGCCGGTCGACGGGCCGAGGCCGGTCCGGCGCCTCAACATCGACGGTGATGGCCAGGGCGACCTGGCCGGGCACGGCGGTGAGCAGCGGGCGGTCTTCGTCTACCAGCTCGGGTCCTACCGGTACTGGCGGGCGGCGCTGGGCCGTGACGACCTGGAGCCCGGGATCTTCGGGGAGAACTTCACCGTCGAGGGCCTCGCCGACGACGAGGTGTGCATCGGCGACCGATACCAGATCGGCGACGCCGTGTTCGAGGTGACGCAGCCGCGGGTCACCTGCTACCGGGTCGGCATCCGGCTCGACGACCCCCAGATGCCGGCCCGACTGGTCGCCGAGCATCGGCCCGGGTTCTACTTCCGGGTTCTGGCCGAGGGGGCCGTCCAGGCCGGCGACGACATCGTGAAGGTCGGGTCCGGGCCGGAAGGAATGACCATCGCGGAGATCGACGCCCTGCTTTACCTGCCGGGCCGGTCCCGCCACCAGGTGGCCCGGGCGCTGCGGATTCCGGCGCTCAGCCCCGGCTGGCGGTCGTCGTTCCAGCAGATCCTGGAGCAGAAGAGCGGCGGCGGCAACGCGGGGCTCGTCGCCGCCGCGCCCCCGCCGGCCTGGCCCGGCTTCCGCCCGCTCGCCGTGGCCCGGATCGAGCCGGAGACCCCGACGATCTCCTCGATCTACCTGGCCGATCCCGGTGGCGCCGCGCTGCCGGCCGCGCTTCCCGGGCAGTTCCTGACCTTGCGGCTGCGCCCCGACGCCACCGGCCAGCCGGTACTGCGTAACTACTCGCTGTCCGGCGCCCCTGGCACCGGTCAGTACCGCATCAGCGTCAAGCGGGAACCTCATGGCGCCGGCAGCGGCTTCCTGCACGCCCGGGTCCGGGTGGGCGACGAGTTGGAGGTCGGTGCGCCCCGGGGCACCTTCACGCTGCGGCCGGGACCGGCACCGGTACTGCTGATCAGCGCGGGCGTCGGGGCGACTCCGGTCCTCGCCATGCTCCACGCGCTGGCGGCCGAGGGATCCAGCAGGACCATCTGGTGGCTGCACGGCGCCCGCACTCCGGCCGACGAGGCCTTCGCCGCCGAGTCGCGGGCGCTCGTGGCCGGCCTCCCGGGCGCCCGGCGGCTGGTCTGCCTCAGCCAGCCCGCCCCGGGCGACAACGTGGATGACCAGTACAGCGGCGGGCGGCTCGCCGGCCCCGTCCTGTCCGCCCTGGACCTGCCCCGCCACGCGGAGGCCTACATCTGTGGGCCCGACCGCTTCATGGCTGACATCTCCGCCGCGCTCGTCGCGCTCGGGATCGACGCCGGACGCATCCACACCGAGATCTTCGGCGCGTCGCCCGCCCAGACCCCCGGCATCGCGGCCACCCCGGTCCGCCCCCCCCCCCCCCCCGCGGGCGCCCCCCCCCCCCCCGGGGGGGGGGGGGGGGGGGCCCCCGGACCGGTCTGTCGGTGTCAGACTCCGGCGAGGATTTTCTCGGCCGCGTCGATGCCCTGACCTAGGCGAGGTTCGCGCCCGCACGTGGAGTCCTGGGCCGTCAGGAGCCTGCGGCAGATAACTGCGCTGCGGTGCGCCGCGCCCACCTGATGTCGATCTTTCCGCTGGGGCTGCGGATGAGGGCGTCAACGACGAGGATCTCCTTGGGCACCTTGTAGCCGGCGATGAGGCTCCGACAGTGGGCCTTCACCGCCGAGACGTCCAACGCACGCCCACCCCGTGCGACGACGAGGGCGACGACGCGCTCGCCGAAGCGCGCGTCGGGTGCACCGATGACCACTGCGTCGGCTACCCCGTCGTGGCCCTTGAGCGCCTCCTCGACCTCGTCGGGGAAGACCTTCTCGCCACCGGTGTTCACCACGGTGTTCTCCCGGCCGAGCAGGAGCACCGTTCCGTCCTCCTCGACTCTCGCGAGGTCGCCGGGTATCGCCCAGCGTGTTCCGTCAGGATCCGTCGGGAAGGTCGCCGCGGTCTTCGCCGGGTCCTTGTAATAGCCGACCGGGATCCGGCCGCTGCGGGCGATGCGGCCGACCGCAGGTGAGCCGGGCTGGATCGGACGCAGCATGTCGTCGAGCACGCAGGCGTCCGCGGACAGCCGGAATCGCCGGGGCCGCCCTGCGCTGCTGACCTCGGTGCCGGTATGGCCCACCTCCGTACCGCCGTAGACGTTGCGGATCACCACGTGCGGCAGCTGGGTTCGGACTCGCTCGCGAACCCCTTCCGACAGAGGGGCGCCGGCGCTGATCAGCGTGGCTAGCGCGGACAGGTCGTAACGATCCGGGTCGGCGCCGAGCGCGTCGAGGATCGGTGCCGCCATCGAGTCGCCGACCACGGCGAAGGAAACGGCCCTTTCGGTCGCCGCGAGACGCAGCACCTGGGACGCGTCGAACTCGCGGCCGGTCCACAGCACGGCTGTGCCGGCCGCCGCGAAGGCGGTGAGAATCCCCTGCTGGGCCGTGCCGTGCATCAGCGGGGCGAGGGTCAGCGTGACCACCGGCGGCGACGAGGTGTGGGCCAGCAGGTCCTCGACCCGCCGCGGGATAGACCCATCGGGTAGCGGTCGGCGGGTGGACGCGAAGAAGAGGTCCTCGCTTCGCCAGATCACGCCCTTGGGCATTCCGGTGGTGCCGCCGGTGTACGTGACGAAGGGATCGTTGCCTGAGCGCGGGACGCGTACCGCCGCGCCGTCGACCGGCTCGCTCTCATAGTCCATCACCGCGCAGCCGCCGAGCGCGCGACCCCGGGCCGGTGCGGTGCTGGGCGACGCACCATCCGGCAGGACGATCACGGAGCGCACGGTGGCGATGCCCGGAAGGGCCGCCTCCAGCGTCGCAAGATACCGCTCGTCGACGACGATGCTGACCAGATCGGCGTTGTCGAGGAGATAGCTGAGCTCCGCGGCCACGTACCGATAGTTGATGTTGATCGGCACGGCTCTCAGCTTGAGACAGGCGATCATCACCTCCACCCATTCGGCCCGGTTCATCGCGTAGATGCCCACGTGATCGCCCGGCCCGACGCCGGCTTCGCGCAGGAGTCGGGCGGCCCGATCGGCGCGCCCGTCCATTTCCGCGTAGGTCAGGCGGACTTCTCCCGCCACGAGGAAGAGCCGGTCCGGTACTGCGTCGGCGATGAGCTCGAAGATGCCCGCGAAATTGGCCACGAGATCGCCGTCGACTGTCATGAACTCCCCTTTTCGTCGAACGATGCTTCGAGCACACGCGTCGGCGCCAGCCGGGTCGCTCAGGTGTTCGCCGTCGTGGTGAGCGTTCGCTGCTCCGCCAGGCCTCCCAGTGCAGATGTGTCATCAAGGCTGGCAAGGTCGGCGAGGAGCTGGCGGTGCGCGGCCTGGCATCCGATCTCGTTGCGCCCCAGCACGACGTCCGTCCGGCCGGCGGCCAGTCCCCGGCCCGAGCGCGCCAGCACGATGGCGTCCTCGTCGCGGACGACCCCCTGAATCTGCGGGGTGTAGTCCTCGAAGAACGCGGCGACGCCTTCGTCGGCCACCGGAAAACGGGAGAGAACGGTGTGCCGAACCGTGGATGTCGCCGGGTTCGGTCCGGGATAGAACTGGAGAAGCTCGCCGCCGAGCGGTGAGGTGGCGATCACCGAGAACGGATAGATGTAGTAGATGATGGAGATGTTCTCGCCGGGAGCGGGCTGCGGATCGGTGCCGATCGTGCGGTGTGGCACGCCGAGCCGATGGTGGCGGCCGAGCTGGTCGAAGGTCACGATGTTGGAGATCGTCCCCCGGCCGACGAGCGATTCGCTGTGGACGTACGGGAAGTGGTACGTCTCCTGAAAGGCTTCCAGCGCGCATTTCCAGTTCGCCTCGATCTGGAGGGTTATCGTCGCCGCGACCTCGTAGTCCAGGCCCCAGGCCGCCAGCTCGGCGTCGAGCGGGCCGAGGTGGCTCCCGAGGTCGAGCGCGCCGCCGGGGTTGAGAGTGGCCCAGACGAAGCCGTGGCGTTCCTCGCTCGGGAACTCGACGAGTCCGTGCGTCGCGGGGTCCACGTCGCTGAAGCCCCTGCGTCGGTCGGGTATGCCCGTGAGAGAGCCGTCGGTGTCGTAGATCCAGTTGTGGTACGAGCAGGTGAACCGGCGCACGCAGCCGGAGCCCTCGGTGAGCGTCGCGCCCCGGTGCCTGCAGGCGTTCAGCAGCGCCCGGATCCGTCCGTCGCCGCCGCGGACGACAATGACCGAGGTGCCCAGCAGGTCGAGGGTCAGGAAGCTGCCCGGTTCGGCGACGGCGGAGCTCGGCGTCAGCAGGAGCGGTTCACTGAACGTCGTCCGTCGCTCGGCGAGGGCGATGGCGGGATCGGTGTAGCGCGCGTTGGCGATACGCATCGTCGAAGGCGCGAGATCGCCTACGCCGGCGAGCGCCGCGGCATGGACCCTCGGCGTGAGCTCGCGGATCGGAGCCGGAATCGTTTGGTCCATGGTGGGGCCTTTCAGCTCGCTGACGGTGTGCTCTAGCTGAAGGGTTGGAGGCTGTTGGCGACGATCCACATGGAGAAGTACTGGCTCTGCGCGCCGTAGGCCATGCCGAGGGCAACATTGGCGCCGTCGACCTGGTGCTCGCCGGCGGCGCCACGCACCTGGTTGGCCGCCTCGGCGAAACGCAGCAGACCTGAGGCGCCGATCGGGTTGGTAGACAGGACGCCGCCCGAGGGGTTGACCGGGAATGCCCCGCCGATCTCCGTCAGGCCCTTGTCGGTCATCTTCCAGCCCTCGCCCTCATCGGCGAGGTGGTGGGCTTCCAGCCACAGTGGTTCGTGCCAGGAGAACGGCACGTAGAGCTCGGCCGTGTCGATCTGCTCGCGGGGGCTGGTGATGCCGGCTTCCTGGTAGACGTCGTCGGCGCATTGCAGGCAGGCCTGTGGCCGGACGGGGTCGCGGCCGGGGAAGCCGCCGGCTTCGCTGCGCGAGGACATGCCGAGGATCCACGCCGGTTGCCGGTTGTCGGCTGCCGCGGCGTTGGCGCCGTCCTCGTCGGTGATGACGACCGCGCAGGCGCCGTCGGAGGACGGGCAGGATTCCAGGTAGCGGATCGGGTCCCACATCATGGGGGAGTTCCGGACCTTCTCGATCGAGATGTCGGCGATCTTCAGGTGGGCGTAGGGATTCTTCAGCGCGTTGCGGCGGTCCTTGACCGCCACCGTCCACCCGATGTGTTCCGGCGCCCCGCTGCGGTGGATGTAGGCGCGGACGAAGGGGGCGAAGGAGCCGCCGGCGCCGAGTGAGGCGCCTCGCCCGGCACCGAGGGCGAACTGGGCGTTGCCCTCGGACTGCTTCTCGAACGCGACCGCGAGCACGGTGCGGTGCTTGCCGGCCCGCACGTGCGAGGCCGCGACCAGGCCGGTCGTCCCCCCGACGGAGCCGGCGGTGTGGACCCGGAACATGGGCTTGCCCACCGCGCCGAGCGCGTCCGAGAGGTACAGCTCCGGCTTCATCACGCCTTCGAACAGGTCCGGCGCCTTGCCGAGGACGACGGCGTCGATGTCGGCCATCGTCATCCGAGCGTCGTCGAGGGCCCGGAAGACCGCCTCACGCACGAGGCCGCCGAACGACACGTCACGCCGTCGCGACTTGTGGTGGGTCTGGCCGACGCCGACCACCGCGCAGGGAATCACGACCGGCCCTCCAGCACGCAGATGAGGTTTTGCTGCAGGCACGGCCCGCTCGTCGCGTGGCCCAGCGCCCGGCTGCCGCCAGCGAAGATGTGGTCGGCCGCATAGCCGATCCGGGCCAGACCGGTAGCCATGATCGGGTTGGCGCGCAGGGCGCCCCCCGACGGGTTGACGGCCACGTCCTCACCCAGTCCCAGCACGTGGCGCAACAGCAGCTCTTCATGGGTGAACGAGGCCTGCAGCTCGGCGACCTCGACGGGGCGGTCGTCCAGTCCGGCCTCCCGGGCCGCTATCCGGGTGGACGGCGAGTCGTCCAGGCGGCGGAAGGCCGGGTTGTGGCATTCGGTCCGGTGGTCGAACCCGGTGATGTAGGCGGGGCGCTCGACCAGCTGGCGGGCCCGCTCGCCGGTCGCCAGGACCATGGCGACGGCGCCGTCGGTGATGGGCGGCAGGTCATGGCGCCGCAACGGCTCGCGGACGTACTCGCCGGCCAGCAGCTGTTCGACGGTGCCCTTGCCGCGGCTGCGGATCGCGACCTCGGCCATGGCTCGCTCGTCGGCGAGGCCGGCGGCGATCATTGCCCTGGCCTGCAGCGCGGCGAACGTGACTAGGTCGGCGCCCAGCGGGGCGAGCACGTAGGGGTCCATCTCCATCGGGTAGATCAGCGACGGGTCGCCGGTGGACGAGCGACCCGATCCAGTCACGACCGCGATGTCGATGTCGCCCTCGTGCAGCCGCAGCCACGCCTCGTAGAGCGCCCAGGCGCCGTCCATCTCCACGTGGGAGTCGCGTTTCGGGGGCCAGGCGCCGATCGCGTCGAGGTTGGCGACGAACGAGAACGCCTGCCCGGTGATGTAGTCACATGACCCCAGGCAGGTGAAGTCGACATCGTCCCGAGTGAGCCCCAACGGGGTCAGCGCGTCGGTGATGGAGGCCATCAGCATCTGGGTTTCGTTCTGGTCGGTCCGGCGCGAGATCGCGGCCTGCGCCCAGCCGATGACAGCGATGTCCGTGCTCGTCTTCGAGCTCGTCTTGGAGGTCATCAGTAGATCCGATTCACGAGATCGGGGTCGTTGACGTCCGGCTCTCCGCTCGGGGTCCAGCCGAGCAGGCTGCCCATCGGGCGACCGATGCCACTGAAGGTGTCGACTGGGGCAGCCTTCGGCGCCCACACGGCGGCCACCCGGACGCCCACGTGGATGTCGCCGACCGGGAGGTCGATCACGGGCTGGTAGGTGAGAACCACCTCGGTGTCGTCGAGTAGGACGAACACCCGCGCGAACGGCTCGGTCTCCGTCTGCCCCGGATAGCGCACCGGCTCGACCACGATGAAGTTCGTGATGGTCCCCGTGCTCGGGAGGTCAACCTCCGAGTCCGGGCCGAGCTCCAGGGCGTCGACGGGGCAGTAGGGCCGGTCGCCTCCCACGTACACCCGGGCGCAGGCCGGACAGCGCAGGCCGATCAGCCGTTGCTCCCGGGTCGCGGCCACGGCGCGGTCGGCCATCACCGGAACCGGCGTGCTGTAAGTGACCGCGGCCGTGTAGTCCATCAGCTCGACCGGCTGCGCCGGCGAACCGGCGTCGGGTCCGTCGACCTCCGCGTTCTCGCCCAGTACGAAGCACTGGATGTCGGTGATGTGGCCGATCCGCTGTCCCCGCCAGCGAGGCGCCACCCGCATGCCCTCGGACACCGCCGCGGCCGACCCGGCGTCCACCGCGTGCAGCAGCGGGACGGACGCGCCGTCCAGGCGGATGAAGGCGAATGCGAAGGGCCGGTCGAGCGGATGCTGCTCGGTGGGCGCCGGTACCCAGGTCCACGATTCGACGGTGCCCGCCGGGCCGACCTCCACCAGATCGGCGGTCAGCTCGGCGCCGGTGGCGGGATCCCATTCCATCGGCGGAACCAGCACGGCCGCGCCGCTGCGCACGCCCAGAATGCGTTTCTCCGCGAGCGCGGTCATGAACGCACCCGTCACAGGTCCCAGCGACCGCTTGTACGGGAATGTGATGGTGCTTTCGACGAACCTGGTCATAGAACTCCTCGACAATCGAGCGAGGCCGGCGACGTGCTCACGCCCCGGCGTCCAGTTCTAAAAGGTGATGACGCCCCGAATGATGGTGCCGGCGGCCTGGTCGGCGTATCCCTCGTTGACCTGGTCGAGCGTGTAGGTCCTGCTGACCATCTCGTCCAGCTTCAGCCGGCCCTGCCTGTAAAGGTCGAGCAGGAAAGGGATGCGCTCACGCGGGCTGCTGCTGCCGTAGATCGAGCCGACGAGCGTCTTGTTCATCATGGCGAACGTGAACGCATTGAGTTTGGCGTCGTTCTCGGCCATCGGCGCGACCCCGGTCAGGCAGCACACACCGCCCTTGCGGGTCAGCTGGAGCCCTGGCTCGATCATCCAGCCGTGCAGGGTCGACGGGGTCAGGATCACGCGGTTCGCCATGGCGCCTCGGGTGATCTCGGCGACGGCGGGCAGCGCCTGTTCCATCGACGCGAAGGTGTCCGTCGCACCGAAGGTCTTCGACGCCTCGCGGCGGCTCGCCAACGGGTCGACGGCGATGATGCGCGAGGCGCCGGCGAGACTCGCGCCCTGCACGGCGGAGATGCCGACACCGCCGACGCCGACAATCACCACGACGTCGCCTGGCTGTGTTCCCGCCCGGTCGACGGCGGAGCCGTAGCCGGTCGCCACGCCACACGACACGAGCGCGACCGCGTGCCACGGGACGTCGGGGTCGACCCTGACGACCGACTGCTCGGAGAGCAGCTGCTTCTCGCTGAACGCACCGAGCTGGCTGAACCGTGCGAGTGGCCTGTCACCGATGCGGTGAGCGATCCGGTTGTCGGCCATCATCCCGACGTTGAACAGCTTCGCGCCCTCGTCGCAGAGGTAGGACATTCCCTGCGCGCACCACGCGCAACGGCCGCACGCGGGCATGAAGGAGAGCGCCACATGGTCACCCACCGCGACGGCGGTCACCCCGGCACCTACCTCGATGACCTCGCCGGCGCCCTCGTGGCCGCCGATGAAGGGAAAGTGCGGCACCGGCATGTCACCGGTGCGCACGTGCTCGTCGGAATGACACATGCCACAGGCCTTCATATCGACGACTACCTCACCCGGCCCGGGGGTGTCGATGTCGACCTCTTCAATCGTCCAGTCCTGGCCTGTTTCCCACATCACGGCGGCGCGCGTCTTCATGGAAGCTTGGTTACTCCAATGCGAAATCGAAGCCGGAACTGTGTTTCGATCCAGCTGTTCGAGGTGTTTCCGCGGCAGGGGCGCGCCCTTAGCCGAGGTTGTCCGCTCAGCCTGCGGGCGGAATGATGGTCTGGGTTTCGAGATAGGCTTCGAGGCCCTCGCGGCCGAGCTCACGGCCGAGCCCTGACTGCTTGAAACCGCCGAAAGGATTCAGCAGGTCGATCACCGCGCCGGAGTTGACCGCGAACGTGCCGGTGCGCACCCGCCTGCCCAGCGCGGTCCCGCGCTCGACGTCGCTGGTCCAGACCGAGCCCGAGAGCCCATAAGGCGAGTCGTTGGCGATGCGCACGGCCTCGTCCTCACTGTCGTAGGGCAGCACCGACAGCACCGGGCCGAAGACCTCCTCCTGCGCGATGCGCATGCGACTGTCGACGTCGGCGAAGAGGGTCGGCTCGACGTACCAGCCGCGGGCGAGGTGCGCGGGCCGGCCACCCCCACAGATCAGCCGGGCGCCCTCGTCCACCCCGGCCTGGATGAGGCCTTCCACCCGGGCGCGCTGGCGCTGGGCCACGAGCGGGCCCACGAACGTCTCCGGGTCCGCGGGGTCGCCGACCTTGATGGCGCCTATCGCGTCGGCGAGTGCCTGGACGACCTCGTCGTGGCGGCTGCGGGGCACGAGTACCCGGGTCTGCGCGACGCACGCCTGCCCGCTGTTCATGAACGCCGCCGGGAGCAGCTCCGGAATGGCCTTGGACAGGTCGGCGTCCTCAAGCATGATCGAGGCCGACTTTCCGCCGAGCTCCAGCGTGCAGCGTTTGAGGTGCTCGCCGCAGATGGCGCCAATCCGGCGGCCGACGGCGGTGCTGCCGGTGAACGACACCTTGTCGACCCCGGGATGACGGACCAGTGCCTCGCTCGCCTCAGCGCCGGCCGCGATCACACTCACGACACCAGGCGGCAGCCCGGCCGTGTCGAGCACCTCCGCCAGCAGGTAGCCGGTGAGCGGCGACTCGGGCGCCGACTTCACGATCATGGTCGAACCGGCGGCCAGACAGGCACCGAGCTTCATCGCGATGATGAACAGCGGTACGTTCCACGGCGCGATACCGGCGCTCACCCCGACCGGATGCTTCACGACCCGGGACATCCCCAGCAGGCCCGGCCGCTGTTCCTCGAACGCGAACGTGTCGAGCAGGCCAGCGAACCCGTCCAGTACGAGCGTGGACGCATAGACGTTGCCCATGAGGGCGAACCCGTTGGGTGACCCCATCTCCCGGGTCGCGGTGTCGGCGAACTCCTGCGCCCGGGCCTTGATGGCCGCGCTGATGGCGCGGATCACCTCGGCGCGGTCCTTCGGCGAGGTGTGGGGCCATGGGCCCTCGTCGAAGGCCCGCCGGGCAGCGGTGACGGCGCGATCGACGTCGCCCGCATCGGCCCCCGGCACCGTCGCCACCAGCTCCTCGGTGTGCGGGGAGATGACCTCGATCGTTGCGGAACCGTGGGATCGCACCCACTCGCCGCCGATGTACAGGGTGTCCTTCGTGACGCTCATGCTTCCTCTTTCACCCGGCGGGCCAACGTCGGCGGGTCACGGTCGTGCTCAGTGGACAAGCCGTTCGGCACCGGCCCAGTAACGGGCGCGCAAAGCCTTCTTGTCTGGTTTTCCCAACGGGCTGACCGGGATCGCATCGACGATGTCGATCGATTTCGGCGCGTGGTGCGAACCCTTGTGCCGTTTCACCAGGGCGATAATTTCCGCGGTGTCGACGGCCTTCCCCTGCCGGGCGACCACGACCGCCTTCACCGCCTCGCCCCATTTCTCGTCCGGGACACCGACGACAGCGACAGCGGCGACCGAAGGATGCCTGGAGATCACGTCCTCGATTTCGCGTGGGAACAGGTTGAACCCGCCCGAAACAATCATGTTTTTCTTGCGGTCGACGATCGTGAGGAAGCCCTGTTCGTCCTCGCGGCACACGTCGCCGGTGTGCAGCCAGTCACCCTCTAACGCCTGGGCCGTCTCCTCGGGCTTGTTCCAGTAGCCTCGCATCACCAGCGGGCCGCGGACGCACAACTCGCCGGGCTCGCCCTTGGCTACTTCCTTGCCGTCGTCGTCGAGCAGCGCGACATGGGCCCAGGGAACGGGCCGGCCGCAGGACGCCAGCCGCGCCAGATCGTCGGTGAGGTGCTCCTCCTTGCGCAGCACAGTGACCGTCATCGGGCATTCCGTCTGCCCGAAGAACTGGACGAAGACCGGTCCCATCTTCTCGACCGCTTCCCGCAGGCGAGTGGGCGAGATCGCCGACCCGCCGTAATACACCGACTGCAGACTGGACAGGTCGGTCTCCGCGAACCTCGGGTGATCGAGAAGCGCGTAGATCATGGAAGGGACGAGCATGACGGTCGTGATGCGGTGGCGCTCGATCGCCTCGAGCACCGCGCCTGCCTCGAACGTCGGCAACACGAACATCACCGCGCCCTGCAGCTGCAACGGCACGAAAATCGACGAACCGGCGTGACTGAGCGGGGTGCACACGAGGTGGCGGACCTCGGCGGGCCACTGCCACTCCGACATCATGATCTGCGCCATCGCGGCGCTGCTGCGGTAGGTGGCCATCACGCCCTTGGGTCTGCCGGTCGTGCCACCGGTGTAGGCGAGGGCCGAGATGTCCTCGGAATCCACCGCAGGAGCCACGAGCCGCGCTGGCGCGAACGTCGCCGCGAGGCTGATCAGGTCCTCGCCGACAGGTGCCTCGCCGTAGGAGAGCAGCAAAAGACCGGGAAGGCGTTCGCCTAGCTCTCGCACGTGATCGGAGAAAGCCGGGTCGAACAGCAGTGCCCCGATACCGGCATCCTCGAGAACGTAGGCATGGTCCTCCAGCGAGCCGAGCGGATGCAGCGCGGTGTTCCGGCACCCGGACACCATGACCGCGCCCATGGAGAACAGCACCTCGACGCGGTTCTTCGACAGCGTCGCCACACCGGTTCCCTGTTCCAGGCCTCGGGCACGGAAAGCCTGCACATAGCGGCTGATCGCGTCGCGCGTCTGCTGGGAGGAGAGCGTCTCGTCGCCGATGTTGACCGCGGGTCGGTCACCGTTCCTCTCCAGCGCCCTGATCAGGAGATCAGGCAGAAACATCGGCCGGTATAAGTCCTTCATCTCGACATCCTCTCCACGCCGGTCATCGACGCCGGAAATTCGGAGTTCGCTTCTCGGTGAACGCATTCGGACCCTCCTTGGCGTCCTCGGACGCGAACACCGCGCGGCTTCGCTCCAGCTCCCGCGCGAATCCCTCGTCCTCCGTCAGGCCCGAGGACTCCCGGATCGTGGCCAGGATCGCCTCCACGGCGAGCGGGCCGTTCGCGCAGATCTGATCGGCGATCTCGCGCGCCGCGCTGAGCGCCTCGCCGTCGTCGACGACGCGGCCGATCAGGCCGATGCGCTCGGCTTCGTCGGCCGAGATGTGCCGACCGGTCAGCAGGATCTCGGCCGCCTTGGTGTAGGAGATCTGCCGGGGAAGGCGCACCGGCGAGCCCATGTTCGGGTACAGCGACCAGCGCGCCTCGGACAAGCCGAAGCGGGCACCACGACCGGCGACGCGAATGTCGGTCCCGAGGAGGATCTCGGTTCCACCAGCGATACAGACCCCCTCGACGGCCGAGATGATCGGCTTCGGGGGTCGGCCGATCTTCAGGAAGCCCCGCTCGACGTACCTCGGGTCGACGATCCGCCGCTGGGCGAGGTCGGCGGCACCCTCGTCATCCGGGTCACCTGCCATCGCCCGCAGATCGGCGCCCGCCGAGAAGTTCCCCTCGGCTCCCGTGATCACGATGCAGCGAATGTCGTCGTCAGCACTGGCCTCGGCGCAGGCGTCGACGATGCGGGCGAGCATCGTGCTCGTGATCGCGTTCAGTCGCTTGGGACGGTTCAACGTGAGCTGCAGGACCGCGCCGTCACGCTCGACTAGCAACTGCGACATGGCAATTCCCCTTCCGCGTCCTCGAAGACGGATAACGGCGCCGTCACTGATGGACCGCCTGGACACCGAGCGGCCGGGTAGGAGTGAAACGGACGGGCACACTCTCGTAGCCGCTCACGAAGTTCGCCGCCCGGTGTTTCGGCTCGTCGGCGTTGACCAGGGCGAGGTCGGGCATCCGGTCGAGGAGTCGGTCGAGTACGACGCGTAGTTCGAGGCGGGCGAGGTTCGTTCCGAGGCAGTAGTGCGCGCCGAAGCCGAAGGCCACGTGTTCGTTCGGGCTGCGGCGGATGTCGAACCTGAACGGCTCCTTGAAGACCGCCTCGTCGCGATTGGCCGAGGGGTAGAGCAGGAGCAGGGTGTCGCCGGCGGCGATCCGCTGGCCGGCGAGGTCGAGGTCGGTGGTCGCGGTGCGGGCCATGTTCTTGATCGGGCTGACCCAGCGCAGCATCTCCTCGACGGCCGCGGGGATCAGGGCTCGATCGCGGCGGAGCGCCTCCCAGTTGGCGGGCGCGCGGAGCAGCTCGTAGACCCCGCCGGAGATGACATGGCGCGTCGTCTCGTCACCGCCGTTGAGGACCAGCAGCGACTCGCTGATGATCTCGCTGTCCTCGAGGCGGTCGCCGTCGACCTCGGCATGCACCAGGATGCTCATCAGGTCCTCGGTCGGGCGTTCACGCCGCGAGTCGATGACGCGTTGGGCGTAGGCGTAGTAACCCATCCCGGCCCGCGCGGCGCGCTGCATCGCCTCCTCGTCGCGCTGCCCGAGAGCCCCCATCATGTCTTCGCTCCACTGGAGCAGCTGCGCGCGGTCGGCGGGGTCGACTCCCAGCTCGTCGGCGATGACGATCAGCGGGAGCCAGGCCGCGATGTCCTGGACGAGGTCGCAGGTGCCGCGCTCGCACACGCCGTCGAGGATCACGTCGACGATCTGGCGGATCGACGCCTCCTTCTGTCCGACCCGCTTGGGGGTGAACCCCTTGTTCACCAGCTTCCGGTGCTTCCAGTGCGCCGGGTCGTCCATGTCGATCATCATCGGCACGGCATCCTGGTCCGGTCGGATCCCGCCCGCGTTACTGAACAGCTCCGGACGGGTGGAGACGTACTTGACGAGGTCGTAGGTCGCGACCCCCCAGACGCCGGTCCGCGGGTCCCGCCAGACGGGCGCGTTAGCCCGAAGCCAGGCCAGCTCGTCGTGCGGGTTGCGTCCCCAGAACGCGCCGTCCACGAGATCGATGCGGTCCTCGATGCTGTCCACTCACCCTCCATGCCGGTGTCCGTGCCCTGGACCGTGCAGCCGCGGCTCCGCGCCTGCGGCGCCTGCGCCCGAGCGCCGGTCGAGACGTCGGCTGCCGTCACCGCTCCGTGCCTGGCAGCGGTTCGGCGCTGGCCAAGCGACGACCCGGCGGCTCGCCACGACTCGAACGGGTGCGTCGTGACGGGCGACCTGGTCACGCGGAGCCAGGACGCGCGACCGTTCCTGATTGCACATGATCGGAAGTTTGTAACTTGAGATAGAGTTAGCCCATGCGGCTGGGGAAGTCAACCGACGTTGGGGCGTAGGGGTTGGGGCGGCTCCCCGCCCAGAGACGACGGCGAGGCGCGCGGGCGCATCCTTGACGCGGCCGTGCAGTGCATCGAGCGGGAAGGACCAGCGCGGACCACCCTGTCCGGCGTCGCGCTTGAGCTCGGCATCACCCGGCGGACCATCTACCGCTACTTCATGAGCACCGAGGACCTGTTCGGCGGCGTCGCCGAGCTGGCACTCGACGACTGGGTCGCGCGTACGCGGGCGGTCGTCGCAAGGGCGTACAGCCCGATCGACATGGTTGTCGAGGCGGTTGCCTACGTCATCGAGCAGCTGCCGAACGAGTTGTTCCTGACGCTGCTGCTCACCAGCGGACGGGCGGAGCTCTTCAGTCGCCAGATGTTGACGTCGACCGCCATCGCCCGATGCCGGATGATCCTCGTGGACACCCGCATCGACTGGGCCGCCCTCGGCTACGACGACCGAGCGCTCGACGAACTCGTAGAGTTCCTGCTACGGATCATCCAGTCGATGGTCATCGCGCCACTGGAGCAGCCGCGCTCCGGCGACGATCTTCGCAGGTTCCTTCGGCGGTGGATCGGGCCGGCGCTGTCTGCCGGTCCGACGGTCCCGGCAACCGCTCACCTCGATCCGAGTCGAGCTGACGAGGCAAGGCAGGGCGGCCCGCGGCCTGTCCTGCCCTGAGCATCCTTGGATGGCAGGTGCCTCAGCTCGGGCTCCTGGCTGATGTGGGGGAGTGCGGCTGCGGTGTTCAGCCGCCACGGGCCGCGACGAGGGCGCCGCGGTTGACTTTGGTGGCTTCGCTGCGGGGGATCGCGTCGACGATCTCGATGGTCTTCGGAACCTTGTAGGGCGCGAGGCGGCTTTTGGCGTACCCGATGACGTCGGCCGCGGCTGGGGGGTCGCTGGAGTGGGCGGGTTCGATGATGGCGTGGACGCGGCGGCCCCATTCGGGGTCGCGCAGCCCGACCACGACGATGTCGGCGATGGCGGGGTGGTCGATGAGGGCGGCTTCGACCTCGGCGGGGTAGACGTTGGCGCCGCCGGTGATGATGAGGTCGACGCGCCGGTCGATGAGGTGCAGGTAGCCGTCGGCGTCGAGGTAGCCCATGTCACCGGCGGTCTGGAAACCGTCGGGGGTGGCCTTCATGCGGGCGACGTTGCCGAGGTACTGGTAGCCGCGGGACGAGGTCGAGCGCAGGTAGATCTCCCCGATCTCGCCGGCGGGCAGCCTGGTGCCCTCGGGGTCGAGGATGCGTACCTCGGTGCCGGCGTAGCCGCGGCCGACGCTGCCCTGGTGGGTCATCCATTCGTCGCCGCGTAGCGCGGTGAGTCCGAGTCCCTCGGTCATGCCGTAGGCCATGACGATCTTCTCGGCGCCGATCAGGCCCGCCCACCGGTGCACCAGGGAGGCCGGCATGGGCGCCGCGCCCTGCATGAACCAGTCGAGGCTGGACAGGTCGCGGCTCTCGATGCCGGGCAGGTCGGCGATCCGCTGCAGCATCGTCGGGGTGGCGGTGAAGGTGCTGATCCGGTGCCGTTCGATGACGTCGACGACGCGGGCCGCGTCGAACTTCTCCATCACGACCAGTCGGTCGCCGCCGAGCAGGTTGTGCAGGGTCGTGAAGCCGTTGGCGTGGTACATGGGCGCGGGCACGAGGATCGTCTGGGGGAGGGGCACCGGTCCCCACGACTGGGCGAAGGGTGTCGCCAGCCTGGCGTCGTAGACCGACGGCCGGCTGGTCAGGATCACCTTCGGTGTACCGGTCGATCCGCTGCTGCAGATGCCGTTCACCTGTGGCGAGACCCGGTCGGGCAGGTCGGGAACGGGGTCGTTCTCCGTCGCGTCGATCCATGAGAGGTCGGCGGCGCCCAGGAAGATCCGTGGCGCGATGACTTCCCGGATGCGGGCCAGCTCCCAGTCGGGAACGTCCCAGCGCACCGGGATCGGGACCGCGCCGACCTTCCAGGCCGCCAGAGCGGCCAGCACGAACTGGGGTGTGTTGCGCAGTCCGAGGGCCAGGTTGTCGCCCACGTCGAGTCCGCGCGCGAGAAGCGCGGCGGCGAGCTGACTCGACCGCCGGTCCAGCCATTCCCAGGTGAACGCCGGCTCGCCGCCGTCCAGCGCGATGTGCCGCAGCGCGATCTCGTCCGGGTGCTCCTCGGCGAGCTGCCGGATGCGGCGTGCGTTGCTTACCTCGGACTCCACGAGGCTGTCTCCTATCGGGCTCCAGGGAATCTCACGCTCGGTTGACATCGAGATTGACGTCAACGTAGAGACTCGTCAACAGCTCGAACGCCGTGATCCGCCGCTGGGGGCCGGCCCTGGCGGCACCCGATGGAAGGGCGGCTGGCTGGCTCTTGCCAGACGAGATGTTACAGCATTAGCGTACCGTCACATGTCACGCCGGGGCCGAGTATGCCTAGGAGGTGCCGCCAGGAGCCACCTGCGTCGGCGCTGGATCACGCGGGCGATACGACCCTCGGACCCGTGCCGACGGACGCGACCGTGACCAGACCGTCTACTCCTGCGGGACGCAGTAGCTACGCGAAGGCTGAGGACTCGTGAAGGTGCAGCTGGCAATTGGCACACCGGTCGTCACGATGACCCCCGGGGCGCACGGGGCCTGGGAGGAGTCGGCGTCGGTCGAGGACGTGGCCCGGGTCGCCGAAACGGCCGACCGGCTCGGCTATCACCACCTGACGTGCAGCGAGCACATCGCGCTGCCGGCCGCCGAGCTCGCCCGCCGCGGCGCCCGCTACTGGGACCCGCTCGCCACCTTCGGCTACCTCGCCGCCCGCACCCGTCGGATCCGGTTCGCTACCAACGTCCTGGTTCTCCCCTACCACCACCCGCTCGAGCTGGCCAAGCGCTACGGGACGCTGGACGTGGTGAGCGACGGCCGGGTGATCCTCGGAGTGGGCGTCGGGACGCTGCGGGAAGAGTTCGACCTGATCGGCGCGCCCTACGACGACCGGGGGCCCCGCAGCGACGACGCGCTTCGTGCCCTGCGCGCCGCGCTGTCCGCATCCAAGCCGTCCTACCAGGGCGACTTTTACGCTTTCGGTGACCTGGTCGTCGATCCGTGTGCCGTGCAGGCGCACGTCCCGATCTGGGTCGGCGGCCGCACCCTGCGCTCGCTGCGCCGAGCCGCCGCGCTCGGCGACGGCTGGTGCCCCTTCGCCGTGAAGCCGGCACAGGCCGAACAGTGGCTGCGCCAGGTCGAGCTGCCGGCCGACTTCACCGTGGTGCTCCCGCCCGCCGGCGGGCTGGACCCCGTCAGGGAACCCCGCCAGACCCAGGACATCCTCGCCGCCACGGCGGCCGCCGGGGCGACCGTCGTGGCGGTGACCCACGCGTGCGACACCCTCGGCGAATACCTCGACTTCATCGAGGCGCTCGCCGCGGTGAACGCCGACCTGGTGGACCGGTGATGGGGCCGGCAGCCGGCAACCCGGTCGGGAGGATCTGCCGCCTGGGCCCCGTCCGTAGCATCGTTGCCGTGACCGGAGCAACGCCCGCGGGAGCGAATCGGCGCACGAGATGGGGGACCGGCAGCGCGCTCGGCGACGACGACGAGGCCCGCCGCCGCCTGATCGCGGCGGCCGCGCGATGCATCGCCCGCAGTGGCACGGCGAAGATCCGGACCGAGGACATCGCCGCCGAGGCCGGCGTCTCACGCATGACCTTGTACCGGTACTTCGGCACGCGCGAGGAGGTCATCCTCGCCGTGCTGCTGAGCCGGATCGACTCCGGACTCGGCGCCGTGGTGCGTTCCCTGCGATCGCCCGGGGACGCGGCCCAGTCGATCCCCGAGCTCATCCTGAAGGCAATCGGGCTGGTGGGTGGTGACCAGCTCAACGAGGCGCTCTTCTCCGCCGACAGCCGATCATGGGTCGCGGCGTTGGAGTACGCCTCCGAACCCATCGTCGACGCGATGCACCGCCAGATCTCGCCGCTGCTCGAGCGGTGGCAGGCCGATCGGCAGTTGCACGCAGACCTCGACCTCCGCGAGACGACACGGTGGATCAACCTGGTCTCCATCACGCTCATGACGCCGCCGTGGCTCGAGCTGTCGTCGCAGGCGAAGCGCGAGTTCCTCGACCGCTACCTGGTCCGTGCCCTCGTCCCAGCCCGGGAATGAGCTAGAGCAAGAGCAATCAGTGGTGGCGCACCCGGGATCGAGGCCCAGGCGTCGGCGATCCCTGGGGGTCAATAGTCAATGTTGACGTCATACTCGAAGATGGCTACCGTCACCAGCACGTCAGCCGGACGCACAGAGAGGTCACGGCGACGACGTGGGCCAGGGCAGGTTGAGCCACGCCGGTGCCACCTGCCCTCGGCTCGGTCGGGCGATGCCGGACGGCACTGACCTGCCCCGTGACCGCCGGATGACATCCGGAAATGCCGCGCCGCCGGCGTTCCTCCCCTCCTTTTACCGCCGACAGCCGTTTCGGCGACGCCAGAAGACGACCACCACAGAAACGAGGCAGGTGCCGTGAGAGACGAGATCTCGCCAGACCGTCCACTCCGAAGGCAATTAGGTAGGCGCCCGTCGGGCCGCCGGTTAGGCGCCGCGGCCGGCGTGGCGGCCGCGCTGCTCGTCTTCGGCGCCGCCTGCGGCAGCGGCGGGGACAAGACGCCCGCGAGCCCGCAGGCCTCCGCGAGTGCCAACGACCTGCTCGGCCCGATCGCGCGTGCGTCGGGCGCTCCGGTGCGGGTCGGGCTGGTCTCGGACGGCAAGAGCCAGATCGCCGACAACTCGATCGAGTTCGACGTCGCCAAGGCGACCGTGAAGTACCTGAACGAGCGCAGGTCGGGGATCGGCGGGCGGCCCATCGAGCTGGTGACCTGCGAATCCGCGGCCGACCCGAGCAGGGCTGCCGACTGCGCGAACCAGATAGTGGAGGACAACGTCGTCGCCGTCATCATCGGGGCGTCTCCCGTGCTCGCGAGCATCTGGGAGCCGTTGCACGCGGCCCACGTGCCCACGCTCGTCTACGCCGGCGTCAACCAGGCGATGATGGGGGACACCGAGTCGACCTTCACGATCTCGGACGGAAACTTCGGCGCGATCAACCTTCCGCTGCAGCAGGCGAAGGCCGCCGGCCTCAAGAAGGTCAGCTACATCGTGATCGATGTTCCGGCCGCGCTGGACGGACTGAAGAACACCGCGCCCGCGCTGTTCAAGAAGGCCGGCATCGCTCTCAATGTCGTCCCCGTCCCGCCGGGGACCGCGGACATGACACCGCAGATGCAGAACCTCACCCACGGCGACCCTGGGCTCGTCTACATCCTGGGGAACGACTCGTTCTGCATCAGCGCCCTGAACGGGCTGCGCGCGGTCGGGTACACCGGCCCGATCTCCGCCATCTCGGCGTGTATCACGGACGCGACCCGCAAGGCCGTGCCCGGCGACCAGCTCAAGGGAATCACGATCTCCGCGAACGTGCCCATCGGAGAGGACAATCCCTCGACACGGCTCTACAACGCCGTGGCGAAGGCCTATGGCAACGGAATCGACACGAGCCGGGCCATCGGTATGACCGCCTTCACCGAGGTCTCCGCTTTCCAGACAGCGCTTCAGGGCATCGGCGGCGACGTCACCGCGCAGTCCGTGATCGCCACGTTCAAGAAGATGCCGGAACGCGAGATTCCCGGCTCGCTGGGGCTTGGTTTCCGGTGCAACGGCAAGGCCGATCCCAGTGCGCCGTCAACCTGTGTACGCGGCGGCATCGTCTCGGTCCTCGACGCCAAGGGGGACCCGGGAACCTACAAGCTCGTGGGCGCGACGCCGATCGAGAACTGATCGGAAGGCGGGAGCCGGCGGGGCGAGGCCAGGGGCCTCCGCCTCCGCCGGTTCCCGTCGCCCGGCCTTCTGGTCGGTGGTCCCGCCGCCGCCCGACTGACGAAACCGCGCCGCGGCCACCTCCAGCCTGCCCTACCCCGTCGCGGGAAGTTCCTTCCCGCACCACTGGCCGTCGCCCGGACCGTCGTTCTGCCGGACGGCATCGAAGCCGGTGCCCGACCTGTTGACCTGGACAAAGTAGTAGCACGTCTGGGAACCACCGGCCTCCTTCCGGAGGTCCACTGGTCCTGGGAGTAGCCCGGTCCCGCGATAGTCCGTCACGGCACGGAGCGCCTGGATGAACGCCGCCCTGGTCGGGCAGGGCCCGGCGGCCTCAAGTCCACGCAGGAACAGATCGGCGGTCACATAGCCCGTAAGCGCGACCGTGTCGTCCGGTTGAACGAGCTCGGGGGCATAGGCGGCCATCGCTGTTCTGTAGGCGCCAAGTGCCGGTGAGTTCGACTCGAACGGTGCGTAGGTCAGCAGAACGGACATGCCGGCAACCTGGCTGCCGTACTGCTGAACAAGCCGCTGGTCGTAGCCACTGAGCGCCAGAGTCAGTTTGATCTGCGCGCCCCTCTGCCGGGCCGCCACCAGAATCTGGGCGAGACTCGATGCGGAGACTCCGCCGATGATCGCGTCGGCCCTGGCGGCGATGATCTGTTTGGCGATCGTATCCGCGCTGTACGTGTTCGTTGAGTAGTCGGCGTTGCCGACGAGGGCGATGCCCTGCGACGCGAAGCTGGCGGCGAATGAGGACGTCACCCGTTGCGATGTCGCCAGACTCGTGTCCTGGAGGACGAATGCGCGTGTGGCGCCCTGCTGTTTGCCGAACAGGCCGAACGTGGTGACGGCCGGGCCGTTGAAGGGGAGCACGTCGGTGAACATGTTCGGCCGTTCGGCCCATACGGGCTCGACCGCCAGCCCGGTCACCGGAATGCCTTGTTGGTCAAGATATGAGGCCGAGCCGGAGGCCACCGCCGTTTCCTCGACGATGCCGAAGACACCGTCTTTTTCCACCAGATGGCGTGCGGCGGACAGGTTGGCTTCCGGATCGGAGTGATCGTCCTCAGGAACCAGCATGATCTGACGACCGCGCACCCCGCCGGAGGCGTTTGCCAGGCCGATACGGGCGGTGACCCCGGCGCGAACGGATAAAAGACCGTTGGACACAAGGCCTGTGTCTGGGTAGAGCAAGCCGACCTTCACCTGCTTTGCGGTAACGCCCGGCGAGACGCAGCTGTTGGCGCCGTTGGCCGCCGAGGATGAACATCCTGCCGCAACGGCCGCCAATGCGAGCGCCGCGGTCGTCGCTGACACCTGACACTTACCTCGACCCCTGGTCATGTTTCTCCTCAGTCCTGGCTGGGATGTCGTCGCCGTCTCGCATCCGTGAACGATTTCGGATGGCGTTGTCACGGCCTGAGCGACGCGGGGCGGCGCCGAACGCACGGGAGCGCCCCCAGCGGCATGAAGGCGTGCGCGGACGCACTGCGCCGTCGCTGCCCCACCGTCGCTGCCGACAGGTGACGTCGACCATCTATCGTCAATGTCGACGTCAACCTCGATCTCGGGGACCATATCGCGTGCCCGCTCGCCGAGACAATGGGCCAGTTCAGGTCGCGAAAGGCGTGCAGTCCCGGCCGGAACACGCGCCCTTCCCGGGCCGGCTGAGCGGCGTGGCCCAGCGCCGGGGACACCTGCTGTGTTGACGCGATCTGGCCTTTAACTCCGGATCGCTCGCGCTCAGCTGACCTGTGACTGCGTGGCGCGGCTGATGCGGCGGCCGAGCGTCATGGCTGGCTGGGTGCGCGAGGTACGAGCCCTGGACGAAGTCGCAGTGGAGGCGGTCGAGTTCGGAGGCCTGGTCGGGGGTGTCGACGCCTTCGGCGATGACGGTGAGGTCGAGGGCATGCGCGAGCTGGATGACGGCGACGATGAGGGCGTGATCGGCTGGGTTGCTGGTCAGGCCGGCGACGAGTCGTCGGTCGGTCTTCACGCCGTCGATCGGCAGCTCGCACAAGCGGTTCAGCGAGACGGGCCCGAACCCGAAGTCGTCCAGGTAGACGGTGATGCCGAGCTCGTGCAGCGTGCGCAGAGTCGCCTCCCCGGCTGTGTCGTCGCGGGGGAGCGCGCTCTCGGCGATCTCGAGGCATAGCTGGTACCGGTGTTCGGTGTTGGTGGCGTCGAGGACCGCGCGGACGTCCGCGACGAAGCGTTCGTCGTGGAGTTGGCGGTCGTAGACGCCGATCGCGAGGCGGGGTGTGGGTGCGTCCGGCGGCCGTGGGGGCCATCGGCTGGCCTCCCGGCAGGCTGTCTCGAGGACCCATCGGCCGAGCGGAGCAGTCAGCCCCGTCTCGTCGGCGACGGGGAGGAACACCTCAGGGGTGAGGAGCCCGCGGTCGGGGTGGTGCCAGCGGATCAGTACCTCGGCGCCGGCGACGTCGCCGGTCGTGGTCGTCAGCGGCTCGTAGCAGAGCCGGAGTTCCTCGCGGGCTAGTGCCTCGCGAAGATCGCCTTCGATGCCCAGGCGGGTTCGTACGTCGGACCGCATGTTCTCGTCGAAGCGCGCAATGTGGCCGCGGCCCTGGCGCTTGGCCGCATACATGGCGAGGTCGGCGGCGCGGAGAAGACCGTCGGCTCCGGTCGGGCCCAGGCTGCCAGCCGGGTCAAGGCCGCCGGCCGGGTCGCTGTCGCCCGACGGTCCCAGGCCCGACAGCGCGATCCCGAGGCTGGCGGTGACGGTCGCCGGCCGGCCGGCGAGGACCACCGGGACCGCGAGGCGGGCGACGATCCGGTCCGCGACCCCCTGGACCGCCGCCAGCGTACGGACGTTGCCGCAGAGTACGGCGAACTCGTCTCCGGAAAGGCGCGCGACGGTGTCCGAGGGGCGCACCGCCGCTCGCAGCCGGTCGGCGACCTCGCGGAGAAGCTGGTCCCCGGCCTGGTGGCCGAGCGAATCGTTGATGATTTTGAAGCCGTCGAGGTCGAGGAACAACAGTCCGACGCTTCGTCCCGGCCGAACGCGGGCCAGCGCGGTTGAGCTTGTCGAGCAGGGCGGTCCGGTTCGGCAGGCCGGTCAGCCCGTCGTGCACGGCCTGATGGCGTACCTGTCCCTCGGCGCGGAACCGCGCGTCGGCGGCCGCCAGCACGGTCGCGACGGCCTCCAGGAACTCCACCTCGCGAGCGGTGAAGGCGTCGGGCGCGGCGCGCTGGACGGTGAGTGTGGCGCAGGGGTCGTCCGGCCGTCCCACCGGTCGGGACAACGGCGAGGAGGAGCGAGGTTGATCCGGCGCGGCCGCTCCGCCGAGAGCGGGCGCACGAGCCACGACGGGGCGCGTCGGCGGGCAGCGTGAGCGCGCCGAGCCCGCGTCGGCGCTCACGACGAGCGGCCTCCCGCCGTCCCGTGGCCGCGTCTGTTGGAGTGTCACCCGATCGGCCTGGAGATGCTCCCGGATCGCTCGGGCGGCGCGACGCCACACTCTGGCCGGTTCGGGGTCGTCAAGCGCGTACCGGCCGAGCTCGGCGACGATCGCCTGCCCGGCGGACTGGGCACGCAGCAGGGAGAGGGCGAGTTCCCGCTCGGTCACGTCGGTGGTGATGATCGCGACCGAATCCACGGTGTCGTCCGCACCGAAGATCGGCACAGCGTGGCTGTCCAGCCACAACCCGGCCGCCTCGTACACGCCCGAGGCTGGCCTGCCAGCCAACGCCTCGCGGGCCAGCCCCATCGGCTCGGGAAACTCGGCGTAGGCCTCGAGGATGGAGGTCCACCGGGCGATCGATCGCCGGTGCGCGTATTCGCCTCTCGCCTGCGCTCCCTCGCTGAGAACACTGCGGCCATGGCGGTCAATGAGGGTTAGGACGACTCGGGTGTTGTCGAGCAGCAGCTTGAGATGGTGATACGAGGCCATCTCCTGGGTGACGTCCTGAAACTGGACGATACGACAGGGTTTGCGTCCGCGATCGCAGGATATAGGCGCCGATGTCGCGAGAACCTGCGCCAGAGACTTGTCTGGTCGTACGAATCGGACGACTTTCTGTCCGCCGGACGGTATCGAGGCCGCGTGGAGCCCGCCACCCTTCCCTTGCGGGTCCCGATCGTCCGGGTGAACCAAGCTGTCCCAGACTGCCCCGACGAGTTCCGCCTCGCTGCGGCCGAGGACCCGGCAGATGGCCGGATTTACCCTTATCACACGGTGACCGTCGTCGCCGATGATCGCCAGGCCGATCTGCATCTGATCGAACAGATCGGCAGGCGGAAACCCGTTCTCCGATCTCACCGTGTCATCACCACCCATTCGGTGGCAATCCCCGCACATTCGGCATGCGAGGGCGCAGAATTCGCTCTACCCGTCTGCGCACTCGTCACCCTGATCAGGGAGCATCTCCGCGCCGATCGGGGTGACACTCCAGCAGGCGCGGCCACGGGACGGCGGGAACCCGCTACCGGTCCATCCACGGCCGGACCGACCGGCTGCCCGTCACCGCCGAGGTCGGACTCCGCCAGTTCCTGGATCTCGGTACGGGTCTTGCGGCGAGGCTTCAGTCTGCCCAGTGGGCGTCAACGAAGCGGCGGATCTCGCGGTCGAGTTCGGTGTCCTCGGGGGCCATGCCGAGGAAGCCTCCGTGGCCGGCCGCTTCCATGACATGCAGGTCGGCCCTGATGCCTGCGGCGCGCAGCGCGCGGTGCAGCCGCACCGTGTTCGAGAGGAACAGGTCCCGGGTGCCGGTCGTGAGCATGGTGGGTGGGAAGCCCTTGGTGAAGTCGCCGAACAGCGGGGAGAGGTAGGGGTCGGTCAGGTCGTGACCGGCGGCGTAGAGCAGGTTTACCGGCATGAGGCTTCGCTGCAGCACCGGGTCAAGGCCAAGATTCGTCTGAAAGGAATCGCCGGACTCGGTGAGGTCGACCTCCGGCGTGTTGAGCACGAGGGCGGCCGGCAGTGGCAAACCCTCGTCGCGTGCCCGTAGCAGCAGCGCCGCCGCAAGGTTGCCGCCGGCGGAACCGCCGCCGATGACGATCTGCTCGGGCCGGTGGTCCTTGAGCAGTGCTCGGTAGACGGCGACGCAGTCCTTCAGCGGCGTCGGGTACGGATGGTCGGGCGGCATCCGGTAGTCGACCGACCAGACCTGAGCCCCGATCCGGGCCGCGGTACGTGCAGCCATCCCCCGGCAGATCAGGCCACCGCCGAGGATCAGCGCGCCGCCGTGCAGTTCCAGGTAGACCCGGCCCTCGGTGGCGCCAGGCGGGGTGACCACGTAGACCGGAACGCCGTCGAACTCGGCGTCTTCGACGGTCACCGCGGCGTCGACCGGCCGGCTGTCCACCATCGCCGCCACCGCCGCGTCCTGGGCGGCGATCATCGCCTTCCAGGCGGGCACATCGTCAGGCGGCGGATAGGCGGCTGCTGCCTGCCGAGGCGCGGCAAGGATCGCTCGTGCCTCGGCGCTGACCGACGACGGAATGGGAATGTCTCGCGCCGGGAGGTGTAGCGACGGAAGGCCTTCGATCGGGGTCACCCAATTCTCCTGTCTGGAACGCCGATTGCTCGGTTAATGATCTTGCGGCCTGATCGTCAAGACCCCAGTCGCAGCGGGCAGTGCCCGGGGGTGGCTGCGGGCGATGCGTGTCGCGTCGTGAGCACACGACTGCCCGTGTGGGGTTCCGTAGAGTCGGACGCTGTGCCGTCCGACGAGACCAGAACTGCCAGCGGGCTGAGTCCGGAAGGTCGGGTGCGGTGGGGTAGCGAGACGGCGCTCGTGGATGACGATGAGGCGAGGCGTCGCCTGGTGGCGGCGGCGGCGCGGATTCTGGTCGCGCGGGGAACGACGCGGCTGACGGTGGACGAGGTGGCGAAAGAGGCCGCGGTCGTGAGGTCCACGGTTTATCGGTATTTCAGGTCCCGCGACGAGTTGGTCCTCGGTGTGGTTCTCAGTCGTATCGACGCCGGGATGCGGCGGGTGCTCGGGATGTTGGAGCATCCGGACGACGCGGCCCGGTCCGTCGTCGATCTGATCATGCATGCGGTCGGCCTCGTGGCGGGTGATCCGCTCAACGAGGCACTGTTCTCGACGGACAGTCGCTGGATGGTCACCTCGCTGGAGCTGCGCTCCGAGGCTGTCGTCGATGCGTTTCACCAGCATTTGGGTCCCCTCTTGCGCCAGTGGCGGGCGGAGGGCCAGCTCCGGGCGGATCTGGATCTTCGGGAGACGAGCCGGTGGATGAACACCGTGGCGCTGCTCCTGCTGGGCCCGCCGTGGGCGCAGCGCTCGGACGGGGCGAAGCGGGAGTTCGTTGAGCGTTACGTGGTGCCCGGACTTCTTCCCGGGGTCGAGCGACCCTGGCGAGCCGCTCGGTAGGCCGGGCCTGGACGTAGGACGGTCAGCTGGTCCACGCATCCCATTGGATCATGGATTTCAGTGGTCCCGCGAAGAGTGGCCGTACGGCTCCTGACGCCCACCGCTGCTCGATGATCGGAGCGAGCAGCTTGACGGTCGTCAGCGGATCGTCGTCGAGGTAGACGACGGTGACGAACTGCGGCGGGCCGTCGGCAGCGGGGTTGAGCCGCCAGAAGTCGGTCGACCCGTACTGCCAGGCGCCGGCGACGGCCGGCACCTGGAGCAGTTCCGGGTAGTGCTGCGTGTGCAGCCATCGCAGCCAGTCTGAGACGTCGTCGGACGCCGGCTCCTCGATGATCAGGGCGATGCCGCGATGTGGCCGGAAGGGCACCACCTCGGCGGCGACCAGAGCGCGCGGCGCCGCGTACCAGCGCAGCAGCGCGAGCAGTCGCAGCTGGAGCGATGGCCGGCGAATGGGGAAGCGTCCGGCCTCGGCCAGGCGTACGCCGAGTTCCAGGAAGTCGTCGTGGGTCTGCTGGACGGGGTCCCCGACGAGGTAGTTCACGACGTTGGCGACGTCCGCCAGCGGGCCGGTGCCGGCGATGCGTGCGCCCAGGTAGGCGCTGTCGGTGGTCCACCGCGTCGCGTACACGAGTCCGGGTAGCTGGTACTGCTCGGGCATGTGGTCGAGCAGGTGCCAGCGCAGATAGCTGCCGTCGTCCCCCTCCGGCGCTGGACCCGTCGCGCTGAAGAATGCCGCCTTCACTCTGATCACCCGGGCTACCTCCGCTCTCCGTGCCGCTGGCGCGGGCCGCCACGCGAGCGCATCATGTCCGAGGATCGGACACGCATGCAAGACTGTCCGATCCTCAGGTACGCTCCGTTCGCGGGCCGTGGACAGGCCCACATCGCGACCCAACATCAATGTTGACGTCGATATGCAAGTTCGACCCTGCCTGCGGCCGATGACGGACCGCTCCCGTCGCGGGCTTCGTCTCGAGGCCCACGCCGGACGGAGGAGTCGGTCTGAGCGGCGGTTGGTGCCGCCGCGGGATGAGGAGGTGCTCGTGGGTGTCGCGGAAGATCTTGCCGCGTTGGAGGCCCGGTTACGTGCTGTCGAGGATGAGCGTGCGATCGGGCGGTTGATCCTTTCGTACGGTCCCGCGGCGGACGCGGGGCTGGCCGAGGTGGCCGCGTCGGTGTGGCGGGAGGACGGCGTCTACGACTGGGACGCGAACGGCGCGCCCCACGAGGGCCGGGCCGCCGTGGCGGCGATGTTGCGGACGGACGGGCACCAGGGTCTGGTCCGGGCTGGAGTCGCCCACGTGGCGGGGCCGCCGCTGGTCGACGTCGACGGTGACACGGCGACCGCGATCACCTATTCGCTGATCATGCGCCGCGACAGTGCGGACGGGCGGTACTACCTGTGGCGGGTCAGCGCAGCACGCTGGGACCTGACCCGTGAAGACGGCGGCTGGGCGGTGCGACGCCGGACCAATCGGCTGCTCGATGACACCGGCGCCGGTAGGGACCTGCTCGCCGGCACCGTCCGGGAGCTGCTCGGGGCGATCGCCCGATGACCGCCGGACGCCTGGCCGGCAAGGTCGCGATCATCACCGGTGCCAGTACCGGCCTCGGGCCCGTGATGGCGAAGCTCTTCGTCGAGCAGGGAGCGAAGGTGCTGCTCACCGCCCGCCGGGAGGAACTCGTGCGGGAGGCGGCGGCCGCCTGCGGGCCGGACGCCCTCGCGATGCGCGCGGATGTGACCGACGAGGGCGACGTGATCGCGATGGTCGCCCGCGCGGTGGCGGAGTTCGGGCAGGTCGACATCATGTGCAACAACGCGGCTGCTCCGGGCAAGGACACCTGGATCTGGGAGCAGACCCTCGAGAACTGGAACGCCACCATCGGCATCGACGTGACGGCGGCGATGCTGTGCACCCGTGAGGTACTCAAGCAGTCGATGATGGAGCGCCGCACCGGCGTTATTCTCAACTTCTCCTCGACGGCGAGCTTCCGCGGGATGCCCCGCAAGACCCACTACGTCACCGCGAAGACAGCGCTACGCGCCTTCACCCAGACCGTCGCGAACGAGGTCGGCGAGTACGGGATCCGCTGCAACTGCCTCGTGCCCGGCAGCATCGACACCGAACTCTGGCAGAACTGGGTGCGACGCACCGCCACCGAACAGGGCATCGACTACGACGATCGTCGAGCCACCGTCCTGTCGGGAACCGCGCTGCGCGATATCTCCTCGACCACCGACGTCGCCAACGCCGCGCTGTTTCTCGTCAGCGACGAAAGCCGCACCATCACCGGACAGTCGATCATCGTCGACGCCGGCGGCGTCATGCTCGGCTGAGTGAAAGGCCTCTGCGCTGGCCGCCGAGAAGCGGGCGCTGGCGGCGCGAAGTCGGAACTCTCCTAGTGCGAATTCGAAGCGGGCAGCGGAGCAGCCGCCCGAGATTGAGGTGAGTTGGATGGGCGAACGGCTGAAGGGCAAAGTCGCACTGGTGACCGGCGCCGGGAACGGCGTGGGGAAGTCGTGCGCTCTCGCCCTCGCGGCGCAGGGTGCCTCGGTGGTCGTCAACGACCTCGGGACCAGCGAGTTCGCCGAGGGGCAGAGCACGTCCGCCGCCGACGCGACGACGGAGGAGATCCGGGCCGCTGGAGGCAAGGCGGAGGCGAGCTATGACTCGGTCGCGACGTCGGACGGGGTAGCCCATGCGGTGAGCATCGCCGAGCAGGCGTTCGGCCCGGTCGACATCGTCGTCGGCTGCGCCGGCGCGATCCTGCCGGGCGACCTGTACGCGTCGGACGAGAGCTACCACCGGTTCATCGACCTTTACCTCTCACAGAAGTTCTGGCTCGCCCGGGAGACCGTCCCGGGTATGGCCGAGCGCGGGTGGGGACGTTTCATCGCCGCCACGTCGGAGGGTGCGCGGGGCACCGTCGGCAACCCGATCTTCGCCGCGGCGATGGGGGGCGTGGTCTCCCTGATCAAGGGCATCTCCAACGACTACCGGGGCAGGGGCGTGACCGCCAACTGCCTCGCGCCCGGAGCGACGACGCGCCTGTCCCAGGTCGTGATCCCGCAGATGGAACAGGCGTATCGGGAGGGCAAGATCACCAAGGAGATGTTCGAGGCGGCCAAGGCCGGCCCGGGCCCGTTGACGCACGTGTCGCCGATCGTTGCGTGGCTGTGCACGGATGCCGCCTCGGACGTCACTGGCCGCGTGTTCAACGCGAGGGGCGGAAAGGTGAGCGTGTGGTCGGACTACGAGGAGGTGCGCTCCATCTTCCGCGGCGACCCGAGCACGTCGCCGCCGTGGTCCCTCGACGAGCTCGACCAGCTCGTCCCCGCCCAGCTGCTCGGCTGAACCCGACGGTGCCGATAATCCCCAGGAGGACGCCGTGACCGGCGCCGCCGACCACCTGAATCCGACCAGAACTCCCCAGGAGCGGGCCCGTTTGCTCCTGACGCAGATGACGGTCGCGGAGAAGTCCCGGCAGTTGACGTGCCTGATGCCGATGCTGCTGCTGCGGGAGGGCCGTCTGATCGAGGACGCGGCGACGAAGATGCTGACCACCGGCATCGGAGCCGTCGTGTCCCCGCAGACCGAGGATCCCTCGCGCGTCGTGACGGGGGTCAACGAGGTCCAGCGGTTCCTGGTCGAGCGCACCCGGCTGGGCATTCCGGCGCTGTTCCAGGTGGAGGCGCTCAACGGTGTTGTGGCGCCGCGGCATCCGGTGTTCCCGACGGCGATCGCGCTGGCCGCGACGTGGAGTCCCGAGCTCGTCCGCCAGATGACCGGCATCATCCGTCGGCAGATGATCAGGCTGGGTCTGCGGCACGCGCTGTCACCGGTGCTCGATATCGCGTTCGACCCGCGGTGGGGGAGAGTGCACGAGACCTATGGCGAGGACCCGCTGCTGGCCGCGACGTTCGGGGTCGCGTTCGTCAGGGGAATCCAGGGCGACGACCTGTCGAACGGCGTCGTGGCCACCGCCAAGCACTTTCTCGGCTTCGGGCTGGGGCAGGGCGGCCTCAACGCCTCCTCCTTCGAAGCGGGCAGCCGGTTCACGCGTGACGTGGTCGCCTTTCCGGTCGAGGCCGCGATCAACGCCGCCGGGCTGCGGTCGGTGATGACCTCCTACGGCGACGTGGACGGCATTCCCGCCGGCGTTTCCCGAGAGCTTCTGCACGATCTGCTGCGCGACGAGATGGGCTTCGACGGCTTCGTCATCGCCGACTACATGGCCATGCAGCACGCGCTGGACCGCCAGCTGGTCGCGACGAACAAGGCCGAGGTTGCGCGTCACGCGCTGCACGCCGGCCTGGACCTGGAGGCGCCGTTCATCTTCGCCTATGGCGAGACGCTCGCGGCCGAGGTCGAGGCCGGTCGCGTCCCGGTCGCGGAACTGGACACCGCCGTGCTGCGCCTGCTGACGGTCAAGTTCGAGCTCGGCCTCTTCGAGCAGCCGTACGCGCCCGACGGCCCCGTGGATATCACCCCGACGACGGCCGCGGGCGCGGACCTGGCCGGAGCGCTGGCCGAGCGCAGCGTGGTGCTGCTGGAGAACGACGGCATCCTTCCGCTGCGGCCAGGACTGAAGGTCGCCGTTGTCGGACCGCTCGGCCACGAGGCCCGCCAGCAGTTCGCGACCTACACCTATCCGGTCGGCCGGGACATGTACCGGTTCATGGAGTCGGGCGGCCTGGGAAATCTGGAAGGCATGGACTTCTTCCGCGCCGACCCCGAGGGCGCGGACACCCGCGACCTGGACTCCGAGGGCTACGTGCGCTTCCGCTACGGGACGCGCTCGCTGGCCGAGGAGATCGCCGACCGCGCGGCCGAGGTCGCCGTCGAACCGGCCTGCGGGCTGACTGGCCCCCTCGACGGGGAGGCGATCGCGCCGGCGGTTGCCGCGGCCCGGGACGCCGATGTCGTCGTCCTGGCGCTGGGCGGCCACAGCGCCGCGATCGGCGGAGGCACCGAGGGGGAGGGCACCGACACCGCGGACGTCGCCCTGCCGGCCGTGCAGCGTGAGCTGGCCGACGCCGTGGCCGCGACCGGCACGCCCTGCGTTGCCGTCCTGATCCAGGGCCGTCCCTATCCACTGCCCCCGTCCGTGCTCGAAGCATCTGCCCTGGTCGTGGCCTCCTTCGCCGGCCAGTCGGGAACGCGCGCGCTGGCGCGGGTGCTCTTCGGCGAGGTGAATCCCGGCGGCAAGCTGCCGTACACCATTCCAAGGCACGGTGGGCAGTTCCCGATCTACCACTACCAGCGTGCGGACAGCGGATACCGCCGGGAGGCGGTCATCCGTGGCATGCACTACCGCGACCTGTCGGCCACGCCGCAGTACCCCTTCGGCTTCGGCCGTAGCTACACCACGTTCGCCCTGTCCGACCTCGACGTCGCTCCGGAGATCGGCACCGACGGTGCCCTCACGGCGGCGCTGACCGTGACCAATGTCGGCGACCGGTCTGGCGCCGAGGTGGTCCAGCTCTACGCCCGGGTCAACGCGGCGGTGGTCACCCGACCCGCGCAGCAACTCGCCGGATTCGCGCGCGTCGAACTGGAGCCGGGCGAGGCCGCCCGCGTGAGTTTCCAGGTCTCGGCCGACCAGTTCGCGTTCAGCGGCCTCGACCACCGGGTCGCGGTCGAGGCCGCCAAGGTCGACCTGTTCGTCGGCACATCCTCGGACGACCGGCGGCTGGAAGCTTCGCTGCTGGTCGTCGGGGATCGGCGCGTCCTTCGCCCCGACAAGCGCACCTTCCTGCCGACCGTGGAGGTCGCGCCAGTCGGCGCGAGCCGGAATCCGTAGTCGTCGGTCGAGCCCGATCACGTCGGTTCCTCGGCAGGCCTTGCGGGACCGGCCTGCCGGGAACGCAATCCACGGGGACTGGAGCCGCGCATGACCGAAAGCTTTGCTCATGATCGCACCACGGCGGTCGGCCGTGAGGTGGCGATCCGCGAGGTCGCCGTATCCGTCGGTGATGCCTCGATCCGGACGAGGCTGTACACGCCTGCGGGAGCGCCGAGCACCGCGGCGCTGCTGTGGATGCACGGTGGCGGTTTCTCCGGCGGGTCCATCGACATGCCGGAGGGCGACGCGGTGTCGCGGGCATTCGCGCGCGCCGGAGTAGCGGTGCTCAGTGTCGACTACCGACGCGTTCCGCCACTGAGCCGCGTACGGCGTTGGCGGGGCGCACCGGCAGTGCGCTTCCCGGTTCCCGTGCTCGACTGCCTTGCCGCCTGGCGTCGGCTCGTGGAGGAAGCGGAGCCCCTCGGCCTGAAGGCCGGCCAGATCTTCGCGGGCGGAGCAAGCGCCGGTGCCAACCTCGCCGTCATGAGCACGCTGCGTGCCGCATCGGCGGGCGCCCCGGTGCCAGCTGGCCTGTTGTTGGCCTACCCGCTGCTGCATCCGGTGCTGCCGGCCAGGCCGACCGAGCGTGCCCGTGGCTTGCGCGCACGGTTCCTGGGCCGCGTCGCGCAACGCTCGGTCCGGATGATGGCCGCCAACTTCGTGGGAGCGGCGAACACCTCCCGCGTCGCCGGGGCCTTCCCGGCCCGGGAGGACCTCGATGGCTTCCCGCCCACGCTGATCGTCACCGGGGAGCACGACTCGCTACGCGCGTCGGGCGAGGCCTTCGCCGACGACCTGCGTCCGCGAGGTGTCGAGGCCGACTGCCAGATGGAGGTGGGCGTGCGCCATGGCCACCTCAACCATCCCGACTCGGTGCCCTTCGCGCACACGATGTCTGTCTTCACCACCTGGCTCAGCGTCCACGCCGGGGTCTGACCGCGGCAGACACAGCTAACGGATGCGAGCCGCACCGCCGGACGGACGTGTCTCGAAGACTCGCGGCGAGGTGAACCCGCGCGCCTCGAAGGCAGCCGTGGTCGCGACGGTCGCGGCGGGAACGGCCGCCGGTGGAAGCAGGCCCACCGCGCATCCGCCGAAGCCACCGCCGGTCATGCGCGCCGCGACCGCTCCGGCGCCGAGCAGGGCATCGACGGCCAGATCGAGCTCGGCACAGGAGATCCGGAAGTCGTCGCGCATCGACGCGTGCGACGCCGCGAAGATCTCACCGAGACTGGCCAGGTCGGCCCGGCGGAGCGCGGCTACCGCTGTCCCGACGCGCTCGATCTCCGTGACCACATGCCGGGCGACGCGTAGCTCGTCGCCCTCCAGCGCGGTCTCGACCGCGGTGAGCGTGGCGTCCCGCAGTGCGGGGACGCCGAGCCTCCGGGCGGCGCGCTCGCAGACGGCGCGCCTTCGGGCGTAGCCGCCCTCGGAGTTGGCGTGGCTGACCCGGGTGTCGACGACCAAAACGGCCGCATCCGACTCCTGGCCAGGCAACACCACCGGCTCGACTACCAGCGACCGGCAGTCGAGCAGCAGCGCGTGGCCGGCCTGGCCGTACATGGCCGCCATCTGGTCCATGATCCCGACCGGCGCGCCGACCATGTCCGTCTCGGCCCGGCGCGCGGCGGTCGCGAGCGCGGTGCGGTCCAGTTCCAGTCCGGCGATCTCCGCCGCGGCCAAAGTGACCGCGCAGGTGAGCGCCGCCGACGAGGACAGTCCGGCGCCGGCCGGTACGTCTGACGTCACGACGATGTCCAGACCCGGCCGCCCGGCCTGTGGCCAACCCAGCGCCCACACGGCGCCCAGCACGTAGGCCGGCCACCCGGTGATGGACCCGGGCGCCAGGTCCCCCGCGTGGATGGCGGCCACGTCCGGACGATCCAGTGACCGGCAGGTGAGTCGATCATCGACCCGCGGCGCCACCGCGACCAGCGCGGCGGAGTCGATGGCGAACGGGAGGACCAGACCATCGTTGTAGTCGGTGTGCTCACCCATGAGGTTGACCCGGCCCGGTGCCGCCCACACGCCGGCCGCAGGCCGGCCCACGAAGTCCTGGAATCTTGCCGCGAGGTGGGCCGCGAGGGCGGTTCGATCGGTCATCCCATCACCGCTCGCAGCGAGGCGGCGGCCTGCTCGGGTGCGACGTCGGTCAGGAACGCCCCGCCGCCCAGCTCGGAGCCGGCCAGGTACTTCAGCCTGGTCGCGGACCGGTGCGGCGGCGCGAACTCGACGTGCAGATGGGAGACCGCGTCCCAGTCGCGCTCGTCGTTGGTCGGCCGGCCGTGCACGGCCATCACGTACGGCAGCGAGAAACCGAACAGACGGTCGTAACCCTGGGCCAACCGGTGCAGGAGATCGGCCAGGTCGGCCCGCTCGTTCTCGCCCAGCGTGCCCAGGCCCGGTCGGTGGGCGCGCGGGACCACATGCACCTCGTAGGGGAAGCGGGCCCAGAACGGGACGAAGGCGATCGCGGCCTGGTTGGCCAGGACCCGCCGCGGGCCGGCCGCCTCCGCGGCGACGACGTCGCATTCCACGCACCGGCCGGTGCGGTCCCGGTAGGCGCCAGCGGCCCGCAGCTCACGGGCGGGCCGCGACGGCACCTCGGGGTACGCGTAGATCTGGCCATGCGGATGGGCGAGCGTCACCCCGATGACCTCGCCCTTGTTCTCGAACGGCATCACGTACGAGATGCCAGGCGTCGCCCCGAGGATGGCGACGCGGTCGGCCCAGACGTCGACGAGCATTCGGACCCGTTCGAGGGACAGGTCGGCGAAGGTCGTGTCGTGGTCGTCGGAGTAGACCACCACCTCGCAGCGACCGAACGCCGGCGCGACCGGGTACAACTCCGTGCTCTCCACATCGGGTGCCGGAGGCTCGGGCGACAGCGAAGGGAATCGGTTGTCGAACGTCACCACCTGGTAGGCGGGAAGCGGTACCTCGGTGAGCCGGCCGCCGGGGCGGGTCGGGCACAACGGACATCCGTCGGCCGGCGGCTTGTACATCCGATCCTGGCGGTGCGTCGCGAAGGTCACCCACTCGTCGGCGGTCGGGTCGTACCGACGTTCGGTCATCGCGCACCGTCCGCGCCACGGGGAGCCTCATCCGAGCCGTCCGGGTCGACAGCAGGGAGCTGGTAGTACGTGATACGCCGGCCGTCCGGCAGAGCGGTGGCCCTTCTCATCAGGCCCGTGCGGGTACCCGGAACCCGCACGGGCGGCCCGACAGTCAGGTCGGCTGACCCGCTGGATCGGCCCAGCTCGCCTGACTGGTTCGAGTCGCTCGGGCCGACCGAGCCGCCGGGCGCTTCGATGACCTTGGGTCTTTGCACTCGTCTGTCCTCCATTCCAGCAGCCCGGGCCGCCGGACCGTGCGCTCGCGCGACCGGCACCGCCCCCAGCGCGGGGAATGGCACCTCGCGCGCTGCCGACGGCCGCGCTCGGGCTCCTGGGTGCAGCTGAACCACCGGAACCGCTCCTGCCGTGGTGATCTCGCCCTGATCGACGGCGGACGGTGAGACGCCGAGGGCCCTGTGCGTCGCCGCGACCACGACTTGACCGGTCGGGCGCTCACTAGTAGTTTCTCCCGCGAGGGAGATATTAGCCCCTGGTGGCGCGCCACGGGTCATGTGGGACGTCACACCAGGGCATGCCAAGCGGCCGGGCGCTTGGTTGGTCGGCAGGAATCGGTTCGCCGCAGGCTCGGCGGCGAAACCGTGGGTGATCTGTCTATTTCCCGATCATGGCGACTGTCCCATTCTGGGCCGTCCGCAGTACGCCCCATGCCCGCGGGCCCTTTGCGTAGGGAGTTTCATGATCCGCGAGTCGTTCAACCAGGGGTGGTATGTCAGCGGCGAGCGCGGTGACGGTTCGGACGTACCGGTTGGACCGGTGACGCTGCCCTACGATGCCATGTTGTTTGAGCGGCGAAACCCTGAGACTCGCAACGGCTACAACACCGGATACTTCCCGGGTGGCGTCTATCGCTACTCAAAATCGTTCCGAGTGCCCGAGGAGTGGCGGGGGCGCAGTGCCACCCTGGAGTTCGAGGGCGTATACATGCGCTCAGAGGTGTTCGTCAACGGCCACCTCGCCGGCGGCCGTCCATCCGGCTATGCGGTGTTCCGAGTGGCGTTGGACGACCATCTCGTGTACGGCGCGGACAATCTCGTCGAGGTTGTCGCACACAACGATCGTGAACCGAACAGCCGCTGGTACTCCGGCAGCGGCATCTACCGGCCCGTGCATCTTCTGGTCGGTGATCGCCTCCGGGTGACCCCTGACGGCTTGCGGGTCACCACGAGTTCGACAGGCAGCGCCGAAGCAACTGTCGAAGTCGTGGTCGAAATTCTCAACGACGGTGCCGACGACCGCACCGTGACGGCCAGCACCACCCTGCAGGGCCCGAGCGCCATTACTGGGCCGATCGAGCAACGGCTGTCGGTCGCATCTGGCGAGACGAAGACATTACGCCAGCGCGTCGAGGTCCTGGCCCCGGAGCTCTGGTCCCCTGAGAGCCCGCGGCTCTACACCGCGACCGTCGTCCTGGCTGACGGTGACCGGGTCGTCGACGAGGCCGCCGTCGACTTCGGGATCCGCACCCTGACCGTGGACGACCGGCAGGGCCTGCGCATCAATGGCGAGCCCGTAAAGCTGCGCGGGGCAGCCATCCACCATGACAGCGGGGTCATCGGTGCGCACACGCTGGACGCGGCCGAAGAGCGCCGGGTCCGCATCCTCAAGGAGAGCGGCTTCAACGCGATCCGCAGCGCGCACAACCCGGTCTCGCGGGCGACCCTGCGCGCGTGTGACCGGCACGGCATCCTCGTCATGGACGAGCTCACGGACGTGTGGTGGCAGCCGAAGAGCGGCGCCGACTACTCCGAGGAGTTCGAGCAGTGGTGGGAGCGCGACCTCGAATCGCTGGTCGCGAAGGATTTCAACCACCCGTCGGTGGTGCTCTACTCCATTGGCAACGAGATTCCCGAGACCGCGACGGCCCGGGGCATTCAGCGCAACCGCGAGATGGCCGAGCGTACCCGCGAGCTGGACCCCACGCGCCTCGTCACCAACTGCGTCAACGGCTTCCTCAATCTCATCTTCCGGAAGAAGCGTGCGGAGGGCACTGGCGAGAGGCCCGTCGAGCGCAAGGACGACGCGACTCCGAACAAGAACCTCATCGCCGTTCTCAACCTGCTCATGGGGGTTCTTCACCCGGCGCTTCGCCATATCGTCCGTCTGCCCGCGGTCGACAAGCGAACCCGTGACGCCTACGCCGCCCTCGACGTCGCCGGGTACAACTACATGATCGGCCGCTACCGAAAGGACGCGAAGATTCACCCCGGGCGGGTGATCGTCGGCAGCGAGACCGGGCCGACGGACACGGTCGCGGTATGGCGAGAAATCGAGTCCAGGCCGCACGTCATCGGCGACTTCACCTGGACCGGTTGGGACTACATCGGAGAGGCCGCGATCGCGGTCCTCCCGTATGGCCGGCGGCCGACCCTCTTCGGCCCCTGGCCGAGCCTGCTGGCGGGCGAACCGGTGATCGACATCACGGGGCACCGCCAGACCCAGTCGTATCTCAACGAGATCGTCTGGCATCTGCGGACCGACCCCTACCTCGCCGTGCAGCCGGTGAACCACTCCGGCGAGAAGCAGTACTCCAACGCCTGGCGCAGCACCAACTCCATCCACAGCTGGAGCTGGGAGGGCTGCGAGGGTCGGACCGCGGTTGTCGAGGTGTACGCCGACGCCCACCGCGTGGAGCTTCTGCTCAACGGGAACCAGATCGGGGCCGGCCCAGCGGGACCGGACAAGGGTTATCTGACCACGTTCTCCGTGCCCTATCGGCCAGGAGACCTCACCGCCGTCGCCTATGACGCGGACGGCAAGGAACTCGGGCGCGACACCCTGACCAGCGCCGGTGCCGATCTCCGGCTGCAGGTGCGGCCCGAACGCGCCGAGCTCCAGGCCGACGGGGCCGACCTCGCCTACATCCCCATCGCGCTCACAGACGCCGCGGGAACGGTGCGGCCCCTCGCCGACCGGGTCGTCACGGTCGACGTGACCGGCGCCGGCGAGCTCCTCGGATTCGGGAGCGCTCAACCCGTCACGGACGAGGGTTTCTCGGATCGCCGGCATTCGACCTACTGGGGACGGGCGCTCGCGGTTGTCCGGGCCGGCCATGAAACCGGCGAGGTCACGGTCACCGTGACGACTGACGGCTGCGAGCCGAAGTCCGTCGTCATCCCGGTGAGGGCCCCTTCCGTATCGGGGCGGACGCATCCCGCGGGCCCGTGACCGCCGCGGCCCGCTCCGGCCGTCTCGTCGCGAGGGCGAGGTCGTCCGGAAACAAAGAAAACGCATTGCCTTCGTCGTCGAACAGCCCGGCGTCCGAGGATCGCTTATCGAGAGGAAAAATCAGATGCGCCTTCATACATTAGCGGCCGGGGTGGCCGCACTGGCGATCGCCGCCGCGGCGACTGGTTGCTCGTCGAGTTCCGGCGGCTCCAGCGGCGCGAGCAGCGCGAGCGGGACCTGGAAACTGGGCTCTGAGCTGACCTGTAGCGGTCCGCTCGCCTCGTCGGCGGGGCCTTACTGTGACGCGATAAAGGCGTGGGCGAAGTCTGTCAACGCGAGCGGCGGCATCGACGGCCACAAGATAGACCTTATTGTCAAGGATGATGCCGGAAACCCGGCGACCGGGCTGCGGAACGTGCGTGAGCTGGTCGAGCAGGACCACGTCATCGCCCTGATCGGGCTTCCGCCGTCCTACACGTTCAGCGCCTACCTGAAGGCCAAGAACGTTCCGGCGATCGGTATCATCGGGAACTCTGACTACCGCAACCCGTCATTCTTCAACGTCGGTCTGAACCCGTTCGCCAGCGTCTTCTCCGTCAGCCAGGAGACAAGCCGGGTCGGCACGAAGAGCTTTGGCTTCGCCTACTGCGCGGAGTCCGCGGGCTGCGCCCAGTCGTTGCCGATCATCCAGGCGGCGGCCGCCAGCTTCGGTCAGACCACGACAGCGGTCAAGGTCTCCTCCTCGGCCGCCGACTACACCGCGCCGTGTCTTCAGATGAAGAACGCCGGCGTCCAGTCGATGCTCATCGGCGCGGGCTCCGACGTCGTTCTGCGGGTGCTGGACTCCTGCGTCGCGCAGGGCCTGAAGGCCCGGGTCGCCGTCCCGGCCCAGGCGATCCAGCCGGCCGACTGGCTCAAGGACAAGAACACCGAAGGCATGATCGCGGTGAGTGGCTACGCACCGTGGTATGACACCTCGATCCCGGGCATCAAGACCTACCTGGACGGCATGGCGAAGTACGCGCCTGGTGTCGCGACCGGTGCCGCCACCTCCGCCGCCTGGTCGATCGCGGAGGTGTTCAAGGGCGCGGCGCAGGCCGCTCACCTCGGTGACAACCCCACGCCCGCCCAGGTAACCGCCGCGCTGCACGGGCTCAAGGGCTACACCGCCGACGGGCTGCTGCCGCCGCTCAGCTACCCGCAGGGGGCGGACCAGAACCTGGCCTCGTCGAGCTGCTACTTCACCTTGACGATCAAGGACGGCAAGTTCGCCTCCACAGATGGCGGCAAGCCCGCCTGCGTCGACCAGCAGAAGCTGGCTCCGTTCGAGAAGCTGCTCCCCGCCAGCTGACCGGGCCCGGACCGGGCGGGACGGCCGTGCACTCTCGGCCGCCCGCCCGGGCTACCCGCTCTCGTGAGCACGAAAGGGTCTGTGAAGTGTTGCCCTTCATCATCGCCGGACTGGTAACCGGCGCGGTCTACGGGCTCGCGGGCGCTGGCTTGGTCCTGACGTACAAAACCTCGGGCGTCTTCAACTTCGCCCATGGCGCCCTTGCGACAATCGCCGCGTACTCCTTCTACTTTCTTCATGTGCAGCACGGAATGCCGTGGTCGCTCGCTGCCGCCCTGATCCTGGTCGTGCTCGGCCCCATCGGCGGCGTCGTGTTCGCCCGTTTCGCCAAGGCGCTCACCGGAGCGAGCCTCGCGCTGCGGGTCACAGCGACGGTCAGCGTCCTGTTGGTGGTGCAGACCGGATTCCAGCTTCTCTATGGCACCCAGTCGCGGAAGATTCCGCCCTTCCTCCCGACGAAAGTCGTCACGATCTTCGGCACCCGAGTCACCACCGAAAAAATCATCATCTTCGCCGTCGCGGTGGCGGCGACCGTCGCGCTTTCGGTGTTCTTCCGCTACGCGCGCCTGGGCATCGCGATGCGCGCCGTCGTGGACGACGCGGACCTGCTCGACCTGGCCGGCACCAACCCCAACCGGGCCCGCCAGTGGGCGTGGGCCATCGGCGTCGTCTTCGCGATGACGTCCGGCCTGCTGCTCGCGTCGTCGGTGCCGCTGGACCAGACCACGCTCACCCTGCTGGTCGTCCAGGCCTTCGGCGCCGCGGCGATGGGATCGTTCACCAGCCTGCCGGTCACCTTCTTGGGCGGGCTGGCCATCGGGCTGCTCGGTTCACTGGGCACGAAGTACCTCACCACCGGCTTCCTCGCCCAGGTGCCGGCCAGCCTGCCGTTCATCGTCCTGTTCGGAGTCCTGCTGCTGTTCCCGAAGCGGTGGCTGCAGTCCCGCATACCGAGCGCGCCGGACCGCCGGGCGGACTGGGCGACACCGCCGGCGCTGCAGGTGGCTATGGGCGTCGTCCTTCTCGCCGTCCTCGCGCTGGCCCCGACGTTCGCGGGTTTCCACCTCGGCGACTGGACGGTCACCCTAACCACGGTGATGCTCTTCCTGTCGCTCGGGCTGCTGGTGCGCACCTCCGGACAGGTATCTCTGTGCCACGTCGCGTTCACCGCGATCGGCGCCGCCGCCTTCTCTCATCTGGCCGTCGACCACCATTGGCCGTGGCTGCTGGCGCTCGCCGTGACCGGGCTGGTGGCCGTGCCCGTCGGTGCGCTGCTGGCGATCCCGGCGACGCGCCACGGCGGCCTCTACCTGGCTCTCGCCACCCTGGGTTTCGGTATCGCGGTGCAGCAACTCTTCTACACCAAGGGCTTCATGTTCGGTGAGCTCAACCTGGGGCTGTCGATGCCACGCCCGGCCGTGTGGGGCCTCGACTCCGACAAGGGCTTCTACTACGTCTGCCTCATCCTGACCGTGCTGACCGCCGTCGGGATCATCGCCCTGGACCGCGGCCGGCTCGGCCGCCTGCTGCGTGGGATGGCCGACTCGTCCGTCGCGCTGGCCACGCACGGCGTCTCGGTGAACACGACCCGGGTGCTGGTCTTCTGCCTGTCGGCCTTCATCGCCGCCGTCTCGGGTGCCCTGGCCGGGATGGCCCAGATCACGGTGGCGGCCGACAACTACCAGCCGCTGATGTCCCTGACCTACCTGACCCTGATCGTCGTCACGACCGGCTCCGAGCCCTGGTACGCCCTCCAGGCGGCGGTGGCTCTGACGCTGGTCCCGTCCTACATCACCCTGGGCAACATCGGGGAGTACATCACCCTCCTGACGAGCGTGACCGTGATCGTCTACGCGCTGACGCCCGCCTCCAGGCGCACCGCGCCGCCCTGGCTGCGCGATGCGCTTGACCGTTTGTTCCGACGCGGGCTACCCAGCGGTCCTGGGCGGGGCGCGGTGGTGCCCGCGCAAGGCGACGCGGCCGCCGCGCAGGTTCGGCCGCTGTCGCTGGCTGTCGAGGGGCTCCGGGTCCAGTTCGGCGGCCTGGTCGCGGTCGACAACGTCGATCTCGTGGCCCGCACCGGGACCATCACCGGGCTTATCGGTCCCAACGGCGCGGGCAAGACCTCGACCTTCAACGCCATCTCCGGACTGGTCCACCCCACGCGGGGCGCACTCCAGCTCGATCTCGCGGACGTGACACGGCGGAGCCCGGCGGCCCGGGCGCGTCGGGGCCTCGGACGGACGTTCCAGGTCATGGAGCTGTTCGACACGATGACCGTGCGGCAAAATGTCGCCCTCGGGCTCGAGGCCGGACTGGCCGGCGGCAATCCACTGCGGCAGATCCTGCCCCGGCGCTCTGACGGCGGCCGGGTGCGCGCGGCGGCCGCCCACGCTCTGGACCTGTGCGATCTGGTCGATCTGGCCGACCGGCAGGTGGGAACCCTCTCCACCGGACAACGCCGGCTCGTCGAACTCGCTCGATGCCTGGCCGGAGACTTCCGGATTCTGCTGCTGGACGAGCCCTCGTCCGGTCTCGATCGGGCGGAGACGGCTCGGTTCGGAGAGATCCTCCGCCAAGCGGTGAGAGAACGCCGCGTGGGCATTCTGCTCGTCGAACACGACATGGCCCTCGTCAGCGAAGTCTGCGACGAGCTCTACGTCCTCGACTTTGGAAAGCTGCTCGTTTCTGGCCCCACCGCCGAGGTGCTGTCATCCGACGCCGTGCGCGCGGCATATCTGGGCGGGGACGCCGAGATCACGCAGGCAACGGCTTCGCAACCAGTGAGAGAGATCCAGTCGTGACCGTTCCGCAGTTGCGATTCGAGGGCGTCAGCGCGGCGTACGGCCGAACGACGGTCCTGCGAGACGTCGACCTGGAGATCGCCGCTGCGTCGGTAGTGGCCCTGCTGGGTTCCAACGGTGCCGGGAAGACGACGCTCCTGCGCGTCGCATCCGGCCTGATGCGCCCGAGTGCCGGCCGCATTCTGGCCGCGGGCCGGGACGTCACCCGCGAGGCGCCGAGCGCCCGGCGTCGCCATGGCGTGTGTCTGATTCCGGAAGGCCGCGGAATCTTCCGGTCGCTGACCGTCCGCGAGAACCTCCTCCTCCAGATCCCGCCCTGGGAGAAGGACAGGTCACTTGACCCCGCGCTGGACATGTTCCCGGCGCTCAGGACCCGCCTCGGCGACACCGCGGGCCGGCTCTCGGGCGGCCAGCAGCAGATGGTCGCACTCTCCCGTGCCTTCTTCGGGTCGCCGTCGCTCGTGATGCTCGACGAGGTCTCCATGGGCCTGGCGCCGATCGTGGTCGACGAGATCTTCGAGGCGCTGCGCACCCTGGCCGCGCGCGGTACGGCGCTGCTGATCGTCGAGCAATACGTGAACCGGGCTCTCGCCGTGGCGGACAAGGTGTACATGATCGGCCACGGCCGCATCACCTTCCAGGGCAGCGCGGCCGACCTGGACCAGACAGAGGTCATGCGCCACTACCTCAGCCACGATCTGGCAGCCGACCACAGCCCGACCTGACACTGTCTACTCGCTGGCGATATCTGCCGATCGACAGGCCGCCGGTTCGCTGATTTCCTCAGCCCCGAGGCTGCTGCTCGAGCCACCGCCCGAGCCCGGCGATGATGGTTTCGAGGTAGAAGTCGAGGCCGTCCTGGCCGCTGGACTGGCTCTCGGAGTACACCCGACGAATTGCGGGCAGCGCTTCGTCGGGTAGCTCGCCGAGAATGCGTCTGACGTCGGCCTGGGTGGGGTGCTCGCCGAATCGGTCGGCCAGGAGCGCGGTCCGTGCGTCTTCGAAGACGGCCGCGGAGATGAGGGTAAGGCCGCGGCCGGCGGCGTCGGCGTCGAATCCCGCGTTGAGGAACGCCTGGAGCAGCTGGTCCGCGGGGGCCAGGACGCCGGCGCCGGGCAGCCGGGTGACGTAGAGGGCCAGCGAGCTGCGCCGCATGAGCGCCTCGCGGAGGCTTCTGGCGAACACGCGGATCGCTTCGGGCCAGTCGCCGACCGGCAGTACGAGGCGGACGAGCTCGGCGACCAGAGCCCGTTCGGCGACCAGCGCGAGCAGTTCGTCCCGTCCAGCGACGTAGTAGCTGATGGCCTTGCGGTCCGCGTTGAGCCGGTCGGCGACGGCCTGCAGCGTCAGGGCCTCCGGTTCGATCTCGGCGGCGGCCTCGAGGATGAGCTCGCGGCTCAGCCGCGGCGGCCGTCCCGGACCGCGGCGGCCGGCGGTACCAGGCTTCGCGCCGCTGCCGGCGGCCGGCGATGACGTGGTCACGTGCCTGCGCTCCTAGCGAAGAGGGCCGGACCACTGCGTGACAGGACCGACGAGGTGCCCCGAGGTCGGCTACCTGAGACCTGATAATGCCAGCCAGGCCCGCCGGGGCCCGCGGCTGTGGGCGGACGCGCACCCGGCAATGAGCCCAGGCAGGACCTCGGCGGGCCGGTCACGCGCCGGTGAGGCATCCCCCGCCAGCCTGTCAGGCGTACCGCAGGCCGAACCCGAAGCGGAACGTCGGGTCTGCGGTGTCGAAGGGTGCGTCGGAGTGACTGGCCTCGACCGCGGCCATGGAGGAGGGGATGTCGAAGGGCAGCTGGCCCTGGGGCTCGGCCTCCCCGAACAGGACCTGGACGAACGCCTCCTCCGACGCGCCGAAGTTGGCGATCAGGGACGCGGCGTCGTCCGCGACGTCAGCAAGGATGGCGGGTCGTTCGAGGTAGACGTCGAGCACCGTGGGCGTCGTCCGGCAGATGGCCCGGATCCGGGCCATCTCGGCGGCGGGGAACGCCAGCGAACCAGCGTGGAAGAACGTCTCGTAGGTGCCGGGCTCGCCGCGCTGTTCCCATGGGGCGACGAGCCGCAGGACGGCGACATCGGCCTGGTCGGGAGTGTCGACGACCTGGGCGCGGTCGCCGATCGCCGCGGTCGAGAGGCCCTCGACGTAAAGACGTGGCGAGCCGCGCAGGGGCAGTCGGGCGGGCCCGTCCTCGGCGTTCCTGAGCAGCGTGTGCGCGGCCGCCTGCGCGGCCAGGCCCGCTGCCCGCGCCTCGGGGCCGCCCACGAGCGTGTCGGCCTGGCCCGCGTCCACGAACGGCTCCTCGAAGAGACCGAGCCTGAACTTCTCACGCAGCAGGCGTCGCACCGAGGTGTCGATGCGCTTCTCGCTGACCGTTCCATCGGCGATCAGCGTAAAGAGGGTGTAGGCGTCGTCCTCGCCGCCGAACTGGTCAATTCCCGCGTTCAGGGCTTTGATCATGCGTTCCTCGTGGCTCAGCTGCTCCACGCCCCAGTAGGTGTGGGAGAGGATGCCCCAGTCGGTGCAGACGATGCCGTCAAAGCCGAGCTGCTCGCGCAGCAGGCCGGTCACGATCCCCTTGTTGAAGCTGAAACCGACTTCCTCGTAGTCCGTGCCGACCGGAAACCCGTAGTACGGCATGATCTGCGAGACCCCAGCGGCGATGGCCGCCTTGAACGGCTCGAGATGCAGATCGAAGTGGCCGCCGGGATAGACCTGCTCCCGCCCGTAGGGGAAGTGCGGGTCCTCGCCGTCCTTCTGCGGGCCGCCGCCGGGGAAGTGCTTGGCCATCGCCGAGACCGAATGCGGTCCGACCTGCTCGCCCTGCAGACCGCGTACGTAGGCGACACCGAGCCGGGTGACCAGCCCGGCGTCCGCCCCGAAGGTGCCGAAGGTGCGGGCCCAGCGCGGCTCAGTGGCGAGATCGAGCTGGGGATGCAGCGCGGTACGGATGCCGACCGCCAGATACTCCCGGCGCGTGACGTCGGCGAACTGCTCGACAAGCTCCTCCGAACCGACGGCCGCCAAGCCGAGCGGCTCGGGCCACTGCGAGAAGGGCCCAGCCAGCAAAGCCATAGCCGGGTTGTTGGTAAAGGAGTGTCGGGGATCGCTGGAGATGGTGACCGGGATGCCCAGGGGGTACTGAAGGGCCTGTTCCTGCACGGCGTTGTGCCACTGTGCGATTTCTCGGGCGGACGGTACGAACAGGATGTTGAAGTGGTTGATGCGACGTTCGAGCAAGCTGCGCAGCGGAAGTTTGCCGAACAGGCCCGGCTCGTCGAAATCGCCGATCTGCGCCATCGGCTGGAACAGCAACCCAGCCTTGTCCTTGACGTCCATCCGCGCGAGTAGATCCTCGACGCGCTGGTCGACCGGCAGGGTCGCGTCCTGGTAGGGGAACCTCACGTCAACGTGGGTCATCGTCCGTCCTTCCGAGAAGCTGCTGGCGGGCGCGCGGCTGGGGCCGACGGTCGCGGCGAGCGCTGACCACGGTCCGGTGCGCCGGCGCGGACGTGGCTGGGAAGCACACCCGAGGACGATCAACGACGTAGCTCGCGGGACAGCGGCACACCGGCCGAGGGACCTGGGCGTGGGCGGTGGGGCCGAGCTGCGGCTTATATTTCCCGCCAGGGAACAATGATACGCACGCAACCGCCTTGGCAGCGCTGTTCCGCGGGACGCGGTGCAGTTCCTCAGCGGACCTGCGCGCGATCGTCTGGGACGGCGCTTGGCGTTCAGAGCGTGTCTCACATGGGGCGTCGCCTCCCAGCAGGTGAGAGCGGCTGCCAGGGTGAGGCGGCGTTCGAGCCGCGGTCGCGGCAGCCGCACTCGTCGCCGACCGCGACTCCGCCAGCGACAGTCGAGCTAGTCCTACGGTTACGTAAGGAGCTGGCCGAGGCCGGGCTGGATGCGGGCGCGGACATGATCGGTTGGCATCTGGCTCACCATCACGCGACGACCGTGTCCCGGCCAGGGCCTGATTTCACAGCGGCCTCGGCGCCAGCGCTGCGGACCGATGCGCCCGGCGGGCCGACCGGACGTCCTTACTGGCACGCCTGGCCAATGCAACGGTGCCAGATCGCGGTGGTGAACTCCTGCATGACGGCGACCTGGCCCTGCAACGGCACCGACTCGCCAGAGGGTCGCCGTTGATGATCGGAAAGAGGAGGACTGCGGCGTCATCGGAAGCACTCGCGCACACGTCGCGCACACGTGAACCCCACGAAGATCAAAAAAGGCTGCTGGTGCTACACGCTGCCGAGGAGTGCCGCACGGTTCGTCGAGACGAGGAACCGTGCGTGTCGGGCTTGTCCGGGCGGGCGAACCATCTGATGCCGGGTCGGATGTGGCGACCATTGAGCCGGCCTCGGGGGACCGTCCACGCAGGCGCGGACGCGGGCCGCGATCACTGCTCAGGTCCCATTCAGTGGCCGATTGTGAACGCGGACGAGTAAACCGTTGAGATGGTCGCGCCGTCAGCGCTGCGGCGGTTGTGGCGACCCCAGGCGGTCTCGACCGCGGCCAGCGCGCGTCGCACGCGTCGAGTCGAGCGCGGATCCGGCGAGGGTGCCATTGAGCTGCTTGAAGTGCGGGCAGGCAGGACCTGGTCCGGTGGACGCTCCCGCCAGCGGGCTTCAAGCAGGCTAGAGAAGCTGCGGAACTCGAAGCGTGCGTCGAAGGCGCCGCCGTGGAGATCGATGCCTGGCAGGCCGCTGGAAGCCCCAGGTCTCGGTGGCAACGGTGGGCCGCGGTAACGGCTCGGCCGACGGTCACATCGACGTCCTGATCACGCTCGCGAATGCCTTCAACCTGACAGCCTGATGACACGCCGGCACGTGCGAAACCAGCGCGATCGTCACCGCCCGCCGCGAATGGCCCGCGGTACAGGCCGGGGTGTGATGCAGTGGCCGGGAATGTCGTGCCCGTAAGAGGGGAAGGTTCCCGAGCGTTGCGCCGCAGGCGCAAGCTCGGGGTGAGTCGGACCTGCGGTGAGCCCTCGGGGTGAGTCGGACCTGCGGTGAGCCCTCGGGGTGAGTCGGACCTGCGGTGAGCCCTCGGGGTGAGTCGGACCT
>NZ_JADWYX010000037.1:0-16074 GCF_016786355.1 Frankia sp. AgB1.9 | reverse complement strand
GCGGTGAGCCCTCGGCGGGGCACTCCGCAGAAGGGTGCAGCGCTGACCAGGCACTTTCCGTCGGGACACTGGTCCTGGAGGCCGGCTTCGAGCTGCCGGGTCGTGCGCGGTGACCGCGCCGGCGCGTGTTGAGGGGCGTGGTCCTGCGTTTCACATCGTAACTGTGATCATGTCGATGGTAGTCGGTCTGACGTTTTTGTTTGGCTTGGGCAACGTGTGGCTGCTGGCGCTGCGGCTCGGAGTGCCGGGCTACGTGGCGCCGCTTGTGGCGCCGGCGGTTGATCTGTCCGTGCTGGGGCTGCTTGTGGCCATTCGTGAGTTGGCTGTGCGGGGCGCTCCGGTTCGGGAGGTTCGCGCCGCGCGGCGGCTGCTGCTGTTCGCGAGCCTGGTTACCCTGGCGCTCAACGTGGCCGAACCTGCGCTTGCTGGGAATCCGGGGAAGGCCGCGTTCGATGCCGTCGGCCCGCTCCTGCTGATCGGCTGGGGCGAGGTCGGGCCTGGACTCCCCGGAGTAATGGCCGAGCCTCGGCCAACCCGACCAGCCACCGTCACGCCCGATCCCACCGCAACGTCGGAGACCGACGGCGACAAACGGGCCGTGCCCAGGGTCGCCCAGGAAAAGATCGTGCTGGAAGGCGCCGTCGCCGCGTCGACTGTCAACGGCACGCTCAACGAGGGTGATGCGGATCTATCGGGGCCGTCACGGAGTCAGACCGGTGAGGGGGCGCAGGAACAGGACCTCTTCCACCGAGCCCGCGCTGAAGACGTCCTGCACTGGCAGCAACACCATCGCCCCATCTCCGCGGAAACCCTCGGCAAACGCCTCCACGTCGGCTCCCGCAAGGCCCGGAAGCTCGTCACCCATCTCCGCTCCGACACCCACGGCACCCTCGACAGCCAAGCACCCCGGCCAGCCACGCAGGTTCGGCCGTCAACGGCGTGATGGTGTCGTCGGCGGCCGGCGTGGGGTCGGTGCGGGTCGGATCGGGGAGGGAGGCTGGGGGCTTTCTGTGGTTCTGGCGGAACTTGCCCGCCTGGCGGAGCTCGGTGGGCCGTGTGCTCGCGTGGCGGTAGCGCGGGGTACTCGGCCTGGGCTGTCGGCGCGCGCAGCATCCCGCGGGCCGACACTCTTCGACCAGACGCGCCAGGCTCCTCGTGCGGTCGGCCCATCCGAAGGCGCGCACCTCGGCCAGCCGGCGCTCGTTCAGGCAGCCGGCGACGACACGGGCGTCGCGCCGGACCAGGTCATCGTTAGCATTGACGTCATGCAGTCGCGCCGGCAGCGCATGCGCCAAGGGCAACGTCGTGATTCGGCGCGCGAATGGGTCCGCACGGGTGTCAAGGTCACCATTGGCGGCTACGCGAGGCGGTACGCGGTTGACCTGTATACCGCGTATGACGACCTGACCTGGCTTGGCGTCGAACTCCCGGACTCCGCGCGCCGGTGGGCGCAGCGTCCGGCGGCCATCCCGGGTCGCCGAGCCGAAATTCGCGACCACGAGTGGCTCCATGGCGACCCATGGATAACGCTCGACGGCCGCGCGTTCTTCGTCGCCGGTCACACCGCTGGCGGCGCGCCCTACGGTGTTTTCGCCGATGATGCGCCAGAGGGAAGCACCATAGCTGGCGCCGGGTACTAGCAGATCAAGCCATGGGCCAGAAACCCCGCCGACGCCGGCTGGGGGCAGCCCCGGCGGGACCGTCCTGCTCGACGCCTTCCGTGCCCTGCCCGGACCGGTGGGCAAGACTACAGGCCGGCGCCGCGCTCTCATTATGGCGAGGCCGGCCGAGGTCGGTGGTGTCGATGCGCGGCAGGTCGCGCGGCATGCCGCCCCGCGTCCGTCGAGCGTGATCGGCGCGACGGCGTATCAGGCGTTGAGTGTTGGTGTTGGCGCGATGGGGGCCGCCGTCGTGGTGCGGTGGTTGGAGCGGGATCGGGTGGCTGTGATCGCTGCCAGGTAGGTGAGGGTGGCGGTGGTGAGGATGGCGAAGCTGGGTGGGAGTTTCGGTAGGTAGTAGCTGATGGTGAGGCCGGTCCAGACGCTGGCGACGGCGATGAGGGCGGACAGTCCGAGGCCGGTGAGTGGGTGGGTGGTGAGTCTGTTGGCGGTGCCGGCTGGGGCGGCGAGGAGGCCGAGGATGAGGAGTGCGCCGACGACTTGGGTGGATTCGGCGGTGGTGAGGCCGACGAGGGTGAGGAAGCTGTAGCCGAGGAGGCGGACGGGGAGGCCGCGGGCGGTGGCGACGTCTTCGTCGAGGCTGGCGAACAGTAGGGGGCGGGCGATGGTGAGGGTCGCGGCGCAGATGGCCGCGGCGATGGCGGTGGTGAGGGTGGCGCGGTGGGTGGTGAGGCCGAGGATGGAGCCGAACAGGATGGTGACGCTGGCGGTTCCGTTGCCGGTGCCGCTGCGGTTGGTGGTGTAGAGGGCGAGGAAGAACACGCCGAGGCCGAGGACCCAGGCGAAGACGCCGCCGATGACGACGTCGTCGGGTCGGGCGCGGTGGCCGAGGGTGCCCATGCCGAGTGCGGCCAGGACGGTGATCGTGAACAGGCCGAGGCGGGCGTCGAGTCCGGCGGCGAGTGCGGCCAGGGCGCCGGTGAAGGCGACGTGGGACAGGGCGTCGGCGGTGAAGACCTGGGCGCGTAGGACGAGGAAGTAGCCGACGAGGCCGGCGGCGAGCGCGACGGCGGTCCCGGCGAGGAACGCGTGCTGCATGAACGGGTGGGCGAACACGAGGGTCAGGCTCCAGCGGGCGTGATGGCGGATGCCGGCCTGGCGGTGCGCTGCCCGAGCCGGGTCCGGGCGGCCGTTGTGGCGGATGCGGTGACGTAGAGGCCGAAGGCGAGGGTGGTCAGCCAGAACCCGACCGGGTAGGGCGAGTAGTAGGCGACGAACAGCGCGGCGAACACGGTGACGGCCGCGAGGGCGACAGACAGTGCGAGGCCGGCGACGGGTCTGGCGGTGAACTGTCTCGCGGTGGCGGCGGGGAGGACGAGGAGTGCGAAGACGAGCAGGCTGCCGGTGATCTGGCTGACCTCGGCGACGGTGAGGCCGAGTAGGAGGAGGAACGCGGTGTCCAGCGTCCGGGTGGGCACGCCGTGCGCGGCGGCGACCTCGGGGTCGACGGAGGCGAACAGCAGCGGCCGGCCCAGGAGCGCGAGGACGGCCAGGACGACGGCGGCGACGAGGGTGAGGGTGGTGACCTGGTTGGTGGTGATGCCCAGGACGCTGCCGAACAGCAGGGCGTTGGTGCCGCCGAGGAAGCCTTTGTAGAGGGAGACGAACAGCATGCCGGCGGCGAGGGCGAAGGCCTGCACGGTGGCGATGGCGGCGGACTGTTCCGCGTAGCCGCCGTCGCCGCGCCGTGGCAGGGCGGCGATGGCGAGCGCGGCGGCGAGGCAGAAGGTGTAGTAGCCGTAGGTCAGGCCGGCGCCGAGCCAGACCGCGCCGGCCGCGCCGGGGAAGCCGGCGACGGCGAGGGTGTGCCCGGCGAAGGTCTGGCGGCGTAGCACCATGAACCAGCCGGTGGTGGCGGCCAGGACGGCGACGATGAGCCCGGCGCGGAACGCGTTGACCATGAACGCCGCTGACCACATGTCGCGCAGGTCGGCGACCAGGTCCCAGTGGAAGGTTCCGGTCATGCCGGGTTGCCGTCTCGGCGGTCGGGGTGGCGGTTGGTGTGGCGGGCCGGCGGTTCGGGTTGGCCGACGACGACGAGGCGGCCGTCCGAGGCCGTCAGGACCTCGACCGGCGCGCCGTAAAGGGCGGACAGCGTCTCAGACGTGATCACCTGGGTGGGAGTGCCGGTGGCGGCGGCTTGGTGGCCGAGGTAGATGACCTGGTCGAGGTAGGGCAGCAGCGGGTTGACGTCATGGGCGACGATCATCACCGCGATGCCGGTCTGGCGGGCGATCCGGGAGACGAGCGCGGCGACGGCGGCCTGGTTGGGCAGGTCGAGGCTGTCGAGCGGCTCGTCGAGCAGGAGCAGCTCCGGTCCGGCGGCCAGCGCCTGGGCGATGAGCAGGCGTTGCTGCTCTCCGCCGGACAGCGTCCCGATCGGCCGGTGGGCGTAGCTGGTGGCGCCGACGAGGCCGACGAGCTCGCGCACCCGCGCCGCCGCGACGCGGGAGCGGCGGCCGGGTAGGGGGATGCCCCACCGGTCGCCGTCGACGCCGAGGCGGACCACGTCGGTCCCGCGGATGCGGGTCGACGGGTCGAAGCTGCGCCGCTGTGGCAGGTAGCCGACCCGGTCGCTGACCTGTCGCGGTGGGCGGCCGAGGACGTGGATGCTGCCGGCCGTCAGTGGTAGCAGGCCGAGGGTCGCCTTGAGCAGGGTGGACTTCCCAGCGCCGTTGGGGCCGAGGACCGCGACGAACGCGCCTGCTGGAACCGTGGCGTCGACGCCGGACCAGACGGTTCGCCCGCCCAGGGCGACCGCCGCCCCGCGGATCTCCACCGGCGGATGGCGGTCCGCCGAGCGGGCCGGCGCCGGCGCGGCGTCCTGACGTGGTCCGGTCGCCGGGTCGTGCCGGGGAGGCGGCGGTGCGTTGCGTACCGCCGCGTCCCCGTCGCGCAGCTGCGTCACTTACCGGTCCCGGCGGCCAGGGCCTTCTGGAGGGCCTGGAGTTGGGCGACCTGCCAGTCCTGGAAGGAGGCGCCGGCCGGGGTCAGGGTCTCGGTGATCGTGGTGACCGGGATGCCCTGGGCTTTGGCGGCGTCGACTTGTTCCTGGACGTCGGGGGTGGCGTTCTGGCTGTTGTAGACGTAGACCTTGATCTGCTTGCCGGCGATCTGGGTGTCGATGGTGGCCTTGTCCGCCGGGGTCGGGTCGGTGCCCTCGCTGATCGCGGTCAGGAACGCTGGTGGGGTGAGCAGGTTCAGGCCGAGCGCGGGGGACACCATCGCGAAGATCGACTCTGAGGCGTCGACCGGGGTGCCGGCGTAGGTGGTCTTGATCGCGGTGATGGTGTCGAAGTAGGTCTTGAGGTTGGTGGTCAGCACGGTGGTGCGCTGGGTGTCGAAGAACGCCGCGTCGGCGGGGTCGGTCTTCTTGTAGGCGGCGGTGATCGCGTCGATGACGGTCCGGACGTTGTCGGGGTTGTACCAGCGGTGCGGGTTGTCGCCGTCCTTCGCGCCGACCAGGTCGCCGACCGTCAGCGTGGTGCGCGACGCCGAGGGGTTCGCGTCGGCGAGCTTGGTGGCCCAGGCGTCGTAGCCGACCCCGTTGATGATCGCGAGCCGGGCGGCGGCGATCGCGCGGCCGTCGGCGGCGGTGGGCTCGTAGTCGTGCGGGTCGGCGTCCGGGTTGTCGATGATGCTGGTGACCTTCACATGGGAGCCGCCGAGCTGGGCGGCGAGGCTGCCCCAGAAGTTCTCCGCGGCCACCACATTGATCACACCAGGTGCGGCCGACGCGCCCGAGCCCTTGTCGCCGGACGAGGTGGAGCAGCCGGCGAGCACGAGCGCGACCAGCGCGGCGGCGCCGACGACCCGGCGAGCGAGACGGCCAGGGGCGGCGCCCGAGGGAAGGACCGAGGACACAGCAGACCTCCGGTGTGAGCGGGATGAGCCTGCCTGAACCTAACGAAAACGGTTTTCATGTTCAATAGCCGTGAGGATGAACCGGGCCGTGGGCGGCGGGTGTGTGACGCCCACGGCCCGGTTGGTCAGCAGTCGCGCAGCGTCGGGGACTGGATGAGCAGCTGTCCGCGGGCTGAGGTGAACGCCTGATACCGGTCGCCGCCGACGGCGGCGGGGTGGAACGCGGCGACGCGGTGGCAGTTCTGGAACGCGAGCTTCACCCCGAAGTGCTGCTCCAGACCGCCGCGGATCGCGTCACTGGCCAGCGCCCGCAGCAACTGCCCGCGCTCGGCCTCACTCGGCGGCGGCACCGCGTGGTCAGCGAACTCGCCGCCACCTGCGGCAAGGTCCGCGGCGACCTGGCTGACGACACCCCAGGCATACGGCAGGGACTGGCGGACGCAGTCGACGAACTCGGCGTCGGGTACGACACCGGCTTCGGCCTTCTCCAACAGGGCGGTGGGGACATCGAGCGACATGGCATTCCTCCAGATGTGTGAACGGATCGTCGTCTCGCGGGCGCGCAGGGTCAGGGCTGGCGCCGGGCCGGGCGAAGGACCGGTGGGACCGCCAATGTCCCGCCGGTCCCGGAGCGCGGGAAGGGCGTCAGGCTGTCAGGGCGGGCAGCGGCCGGGAGGCAGCCGTCGCTGAGGGGATCGCCGTCTTGGCCGGCTCGGTGGGATGGCGGAAGTCGGGGTCGATCTGGGCGGCCAGGTCGATGCCGGTCGCGTCGTTGGCCCAGGCGTGGGCGTTACGCAGGTGGATCGCGTGCATCTGGGCGACGAAACGGTCCCGGTCCTGGACGGTGGCATCGACAGCCGCCTGCACCGCGCCGAGCGCGGACCGGTTCGCCGGCTCAAGGTCGTCGAGGTCGAACCCTCGGCCCTGCTCCATCGCCCGCACCGGCGCCGACTGCGTGAACCAGGCCAACAGGGCGTCACCGACCTCGGAGCGCAGGTAGGCGACGTCGCCCGAGTCCGTGACCTTGTTCCCGAGGACCGAGAGCCGCACGGCGAAATCGGCCGCGTAGTCCCGGTACTGCCGGTAGACCGACACACCCTGCCGGGACGGCTCACAGACCAGGAAGGTGTGATCGAACCGGGTGAACAACCCGGACGCGAACGCGTCCGCGCCCGCCGTCATGTCGACGACCACATACTCGCCGGCACCGTCGACCAGGTGGTTCAGGAGCAGTTCCACCGCGCCGGTCTTGGCATGGAAACAGGCCACCCCAAGGTCGGCCTCGGTGAACGCGCCCGTCGCCAGCAGCCGCACACCCCCGGCATCCAGGGCGAAGCCCGACCAGACCGGATTGTCCTCGGCCAGCGTGAGCAGCCGCGACCCCGCACCTGGAGGCGTGGTCTTGACCATCAGCTCCGCCGACGGGATCCGCGGGTTGTCGCCGCGCAGGTAGTCCTTGATCTCCCCGAGATGCTCGCCCACCGGCACCGGGAGCACACCGTCGGGCAGGCCAAGCGCGGCGCCGAGATGCTGGTTGATATCCGCGTCGACGGCCAGCACCGGACGGCCGGCAGCGGCGAGGTGACGACACAGCAGCGCGGACAGCGTGGTCTTCCCGCTACCACCCTTACCGACAAAAGCGATCTTCACGAGGGACGCTCCGAGGTCATGGCGACGTTGCCGAACTCACGCTAACCGAGATCGTAACGGAAACCATTTCCATTAGAGGTGACACGCCGGCCCTCGCCAACCTGATCGCGGCACGAGGTCCCGCCCACGCCTGGGCAACGCACGAGCAGGCCGCGCGGCGTCGGCGCGAACGCCGGCCGCCGGCTCGGGCCGGCTCCGCGGTAGACGAAGTGGGTCGCGTCCACCGCACCGGGGAACCGGCGGACTCGCCGCCGGTTACCCGGTGCGCACCTTACGAATAGCCCTTCGCGTGCGCCCAGGCCGTCAGGGCGCTCGCGGCCTTCTTCGCCGAGCCCACATGCCGACCGTTCGCCCAGGAACGCACCGACTGCCACAACTCCGCGTCCGCGTCGGCCGGCGGCGTCGGCGGAACCGGCGTGGGTGGCGTCGGCGTGGGAGGCGTCGGGGTCGGCCCCGGCGGAACGTCGACGGGGAACGGACGGCCGGTCATCGCGGTGTACGCCGCGGCGAACGACGCGAGATCAAACCCGGCGCGGAACGCCGGATGGTCCACATGAGCCTGGGTCACGATGAACCACGCCTCGGACACCTGACTCGTCACGAACCGCTGGGTCATCTGCACCTCCTGGCCCCAGGAAACGCACGTGTCATAGTCCGGGCTGCCCGGATAGCCCACCCAGACCGTGCAGTGCCCACCCCACTCGGCCGAGCCAGCCACATGATCCCAGATGGTCTGGGTCTGCTGCGCGACGTCCAGATCCTCCCCGGTGACGATGGCCAACCCGAGATAGACCGCCGCCTTGACCTCGTCCTCGTTGTGCGGGTCGATCGCCGCGAACCCGAGAATCACACCCTGCTTCACCAGGTAGGACAGGAAATCCTGGATCACCATCCCGCCGTCCCCAGACCCGGTCTCCGGGTCGAAGTCCGGGTTCTGCGTCCGGTAGAAAGCGACGATCTGATCGGACGTCCAGTTCGTGTAGCTCCCGGCGAGCGTCGTGTAGATCGCCTGGAGCGCATGATCGCTACCGGCAACCACACAGTCACCGAACTGGTCGTTACCATCCATCGGCCACGACAGGTCCGGCGCGGGGTCCGCGACCGGGTGCGCCGGCGCCGCCGCCACGAACTCGGCGAACAGCAGACGCGGCTTCGCCGCGTCATTCGGCCGCCGGCCCAGCTTGCGATCCGGATGGGCATGGATGCCCAGCGCCTGCGTCATTCCGCCACCACCGCCACCTGGGCGCCAGCCACGACGCACAAAGAGATCAACATTCTCACGGCGAGGAACAATACCCCTCGCGTGCACGGACGGGAACGTATCGGACACGCGCCCGATCCGACGCGCGCTTCCAGACAGCTTCGGGACGGCCGTCGTCACGCTGGTCGTCCTGTCCGGTCGGAATCCCGTTGGGCGGGATGGTCTCGCTGGAGCGGAGGAAGCCGCGGCCCGGGGCCGTCCATGTGCATCGAACGGCCCAACGCCACCTGCGGCCGTCATCGGGACCTCGTCAATCCAGCAGCCCTGGGCCTCCGGGCTCTGGCCATCTGCTCCCGCCACCCGCGCGGCCCGTCAGGTTTCGAGCAGTGGTTGGGCGAGGTAGCCGCCGCCCCGTGGGGCGGGTGGGATGGCGAACAGGGCGCTGGCGGTGTGTTGGATGAAGGCGGTCAGGGCGTCGGAGCTGGCGAGGGTGCGTTGGACCGGGACGAACGCGGTGCGGGGGTCTGCCTGGTAGGCCTGGAAGAACAGGCCAGCGTCGGGGGTGGCGGTGGCGTCGAGGCCGTCGTCGTAGGAGTAGCCGCGGCGGAACATCCGGACGCCGCCGTGGAAGGCGGGGTTCGCGAGGCGGATGTGGGCGTTCGCGGGGATCACCAGCGCGCCGTCCGCCGTCGTGACTGCCAGGTCGGGGGGCGTGGTCTCGGTGGCGGTGTCCGGGTCGGCGGACAGGGGTGCGCCGTCGGTCTTGCGGCGGCCGATGACGTGTTCCTGGCCGGCTTCGGACAGCCGGTCCCAGCCGTCGAGGAGCATCCGGATGCGCCGGGTGACCAGGTAGGTGCCGCCTGCCATCCAGGCCGGTCCGTCGGCGCCGGCCCAGACGGCGGTGTCGAAGGTCGCGGTGCCGGGCGTGGGGTTGTTGGTGCCGTCGAGCTGGCCCATGAGGTTGCGGGGTGTGGCGTTCGGGTCGGTGGCCGCGGCGGCGGTGCGCAGGAAGCCGCGCTGCGACCAGCGCGCCCGTGCGTGCGGGGAGGCGAGGCGCTGGAGCTGGCGGGCGGCGGAGAACGCGACCATGGGGTCTTCGGCGCAGACCGCGACGGCGAGGTCACCGCCGCCGCGGGCCGGGTCGAGCGCGTCGGTGGAGAACGCCGGCAGGGGCGCGAGCTGTCCGGGTAGCTGGTTGTCGAGGCCGGCGCGGCCTAGCACGGTGGCGCCGAGTCCGATCGTCACGGTCAGGCCGGCGGGTCCAAGTCCGTCGGCGTCGTGTTCGTTGCCGGGCAGCCGGCCGCCGGCCATGAGAGTCCGCGCGGCAGGGGTCCAGGTCCGCAGCACCGAGGTGAGGGCGGCGCGGGCGGTGGCGGGGTCGGTCGCGGTGAGGTCGTAGGCGGTGAACACCAGCTGGGCGGGTGGGCGTTCGACGATCCCTGGCTGGTGGGTCCCGTCGCCGGTCACCGGGGCCTGCGCGGCGGCGCGGGCCTGCTCGGCCGGGGTCGGTCCGCTGGCGGTGAGGCGGTCGGTGGCCAGCGCGATGCCCGCGCCGCCCAGGCCCGTCAGGCCGCCGGCGACGAGTGCGCGCCGTGATGGCCGCGCGGAGCGGCCGGTGTCGGCCGGTGTCGGCCGGTGTCGGTTCGGTGCTCACTGCTGGCCGCTGGCGAGCAGTGGGAGGTCGTGGACGTAGTCGGCGACCGGGGTGCCGGCGAGGTAGACCATCCGCGCTTTCCCGTCGGGCTCGAACGCGAGAACCTGGGCGCCGTGCTGGACGGTGTAGGTGCCGTCGGACTGGCGGACGGGCGGTTCGAGGGGAACCCCGACCGCGTTCGCGGCGGTGTCGATGGTCTTCAGGTCGCCGGTGAGGCCGACGAACGTGGTGTCGAAGTTCGCCAGCCACGTCTTCAGGACGGCGGGGGTGTCGCGCGCCGGGTCGGAGGTGACGAACACGACCGCCGTGCGCTGCTGAACGGCGGCGGGCAGCTGGTGCAGCGCGACACCGAGGTCGGCCATGGTGGTCGGGCAGACGTCCGGGCAGTGGGTGTAGCCGAAGTACAGCAACGTCAGCCGCCCAGCGGTCGCTGCCTTCAGGTCATAGGGCTTGCCCGTCGTGTCCGTCAGGACGAGGTCCGGCTTGGCGACCGGCGCGCCGAGCTCGGTGCCACGCAGCCCGCTGCTGTTCGACGGGCTGTCGACCACCCACCCAGAACCCGAGGCGGAGCTGGAGGTCCCCGAACCGCAGCCCGCGAGGACTACGCCGACGACCGCGAGCACAAGCAGCGCCACAGTCGGTCGTCTCACCGCGACAACCCCTGGACGTGTCCGCGAGAAACCCTTCACGGGGACACAGTGTAGAAGTTCGACGGGCTGTAGAAGAAGGGTGTCGCAGATCGTTGTCCGGATCTTCTACGAACTGTAGAATATCGCGAGTGGCAGGTAGTCGCGGGCCGTCCATCGGCCGAGTCGCGTCGCCCCGTCGACTCTCGACACGGCACCAGGCGGGAGAGCATGGCTCGTAGGGCACGCCCCAACGACGGCAGACGTCGAGGCGTCCGGCGGCTGGCGTCGTTCGCCGCCGCCGGATGGCTGGCAATCGGCGCGCTGATTTTCGGGGTGACCACCTGCGGTTCCTCGGAGGCCAGGAACTCTTCGCCGAGCGTGACCGGATCCGGGTCGCGTGCAGGCAGCGGGACGGGGAGCGCCGACATCGGCAGCCTGCACATCAGTGGGGCGTACATCCCGCAGCAGACCTCGCAGGACGAGGCCGCCGCCTACTTCGCGGTCACCAACAAGGGCGACGCCGCCGACGAGCTGGTCGCGGTCCAGGCGACCGGTGCCGCGCAGGCGATGCTGCACGACACCGTCGAGGACGGCGGGGTCGGCACGATGACCGCGATGAGCGACCTCACCATCCCGGCGCATCAGACCGTCCGGCTCACCCCGGGTCACGAACATTTGATGATCATGAATCCGGTTCGCAGGCTGGCCCAGGGGCAGACCCTGGTCCTTACCCTCACGTTCACGCACGCGGGCTCCGTCTCCCTGGTCGTGCCGGTCGTCGGCCTCACCGGACCGGCGTAGGTCCGTGGGCCGGGGGCTGGGAGGGGGCCAGGTCCCCGGCGTCGGTCTGGCGGCCCGGCTGGTCAGGGCCGGTTGTTTGGTGTGGTCAGGACGGTGCCGGCGAGGGTGACGACGAACAGTGCGACCGTGAGGACGTGGACGGCGGTGCACCACAGGCACAGGGCGTCGAGGGTGAGCAGCTCCGTGTAGACCAGATAAAAGACCATGCCGACACCGGTGAGCGCGAACAGCACCCGGCCGTATCGGACGACCAGGTGGCCGGTCCGCCAGGCGGCGGGCAGCATCGCGGCGGCCATGAAGGCGAAGAACACCAAGCCCAGGATTGCGACCGGGATCCCGAGGATGCGGGACTCGGGGCTGGTCGTGACCCGCTGGCAGTCGATCAGGTGGGTGCCGGGGCAGGCGAGGATCGAGGAGCTGTCGTAGTGGGCGACGGTCAGATAGATCGACACCGCCAACCCGGCGGCGACGATCGCCAGGCCGGCCAGCGGCACCCAGCTGGGCGCGCCGGTCGGATCGGGCAGGTCGGTGTCGAGCCAGGCGTCCTCGACGGCCTGGTCGTCCTGGCGGTCACCGGTCAGCATGGATCGTGCCCCGCAGCGTGGAGATCGCCGGGCTGGCGCAGACGGCGGCTGGTTTCTGGCTGGTGAGGTCGCACAGGGTGGCGGTGATGGCGTTCGCGGTGCCGTCGATGGCCTGCGCGACGGGGCTGGCCGGGTCGGTGAGGGCGGCGGCGATCTGTCCGTGGGTCTTGCCGGCGAGCAGCTGAGGGCTGTAGCTGGCCCCGCTGATGACATACCGGCCGCCGATGTCGACGAACGGGATCGCGCCGGCACTGTCGGAGCCGACGTAGGGAGGGACGTCGTAAGTGGCCAGCAACTGCTGATCTGCGGCGGACACGGTGTCCAGCGGGGTGTAGCCGCTCCCGGACCGCACGTTGGTCGTCTGCTCGATGCCGGCGAACGACAGCAGATCCGAGGTATAGGTCGCGCCGTGGAAGGAAAGCGTCGCCGTACTCGGGTAGACGTCGGAGGACGAGGAGCTGGTCGCGCCCAGGTGCGCCCAGGTCCCGAACCGCGACAGCGCCACCACCATCGGCCACCGCTCAGCCGCGCAGTACGGGCAGTACTCGGCACCGATGTAGAGGACCCGCGGCTTGCCGTCCGCGGTCAGCGCCGGCGCGCTGATCGGCTTGGGCAGGGTCTGCACCTTGCCGGCCCCGACAGTCGTGAGCGTCGCCGCGGGAACACCGGTGACAGCGTGGACAACGGCCGCGGACGCCGGGCCGCTCGGGGCCGCCGTCGTCGACTTCCCGCCGCCCGAGACCTTGACCCCGACAAGCACGCCGACCACGACGACGACCACCGCGACGGCGGTGACGCTAACCCACAGCGCGCGGCGCTGGCGCTCCCGGCGAGCCTGTTCAGCCCGCATCGCGGCTACCCGGGCCTGCCGCCGTTCGGGGACGCTCACCGCCCTCGGGCCGCGGGCCTGCTCGCCTCTGCTGGTTCCCGGCGATCTCGATGCCAACGTCAGCCTCCTGGGGTCCTGGCGAGTCGGGCGAAACGGCCGTCGCTACCCACGCCGAACCCGGCTCCGACCGTCGGCCTCGGCCTGCCGGGCGCGCGCCCGGGTCCGGATGCTTCACGGAGCGGATCGCTGTGTGTGGTCAAGACGAGTTGCGTTGGCGGGTGGCCGGGCCGTGGCTGGCTAGGCAGCATGGCGGCGTCCGGCCGGTCGCAGCGGTGTGCCGCCGCCGTGGCCTCGGTGCCCGATCGCCTCCGGCCGCGCGGCAGGCATGGTGTGTGGCTTGAGGTTCGGGTGGCGCCTCGAGGGGCGGCCGGGGCTGGGGGTTCCGGCCTGGTAGGCGCGGTCGACGGCGTACGCCAGCCCAAGGCCAGCGAGGAGTACGACGTGGGTCGCGACGCGGGCGGGCTGCACCGAGGAGACCAACAGGTCGTAGGCCGAGAAGCCGCCGAGGACCAGGACCGCGCCCGCCAGCGCGACCAGCAGGCCGGCGGCCCGTCGGGGCTGGACGGCGGCCCAGAACATCGCGACACCCGCCCCGACGGTCCAGGCGACGGACTCGTTGAACAGATGCTCGCTACTCGTCCCCTGCGCCGTGACGTGGTGACCGGTGAACCCGTGGTTGTCGAGGAGCTGCAGCAGGCCCAAGCCGATCTGCAGCCAGCCGACGAGCAGCAGCGCGAGGCGCGCGCTCGACCCAGACGCCGCGTCCAGGCCGCGCGCCCCGGACCGCTCGCGCGACCGGGAACGGCGCAGCCTCGGGCGCAGGGCGGCGAGCGCCGGTTGGGGCAGCTGCGCGTGGGCGTCGAGGATGGCCGTCGTGAAGTCGGGCGTCGCCACGGCGGGTCCCAGGCGCAACGACCGGGTCAACGAGACCGCGCGGTCCTGCCAGGCCAGGCAGGAGGCACAGCCGCGCAGGTGCTCCTCGACGGCCGCCGGGTCGGCGTGTTCGACCTCGCCGTCGATCCTGGCGGAGAGCGCCTCGCGGCACAGGTTGCAGTCCATTACCTCACCAGTCGTCGTCGAGGGCAGCCGAGTTCCCGGCCCACCTCCTATCGTCGTAGCTTTTCTCAGTGCGACCGGACGGTGACGTCGCGTGTAGGTTTCGGCGGGCCTCCTGAGTCGTTTGCGGTGGTCGGCTCGGCTAGCGTTGTCCGCTGTCGGTGGCCTTTGGGCTGCGGCGTCCTGAGGCCCGGCCGAGCCGGTGTGCCCCGAACCGAAAAGAGATCCGCCCCGTGACCACGGACGAGGAGACGGTCACCGCCTGGGCTCTGGCCGCCGGGCGAGGTGACCGCCAGGCGTTGGAGTCGTTCGTGCGCGCCACCCAACGCGACGTGTGGCGTTTCCTCGCCTACCTCGCAGGGCCCGCCGCCGCCGACGACCTGACCCAGGAGACCTACCTGCGGGTGCTGCGCAGCCTGCGGACCTTCTCCGCACAGTCCTCGGCACGCACATGGCTGCTGGCGATCGCACGCCGCACCGCCATCGACGACCACCGCGCCCGCATGCGCCGGCCCCGCACCGCGACCGAACTCGACTGGGAGACCGCCGCCGAACGCGCCCAGACGGCGGCGCCGCCGACAGCGGGCTTCGAGGACCTCGTCGAGACGAACCTGATGCTCACCGCCCTCGACGACGAACGCCGCGAGGCCCTCGTGCTCACCCAGCTGATCGGCCTGTCCTACGCCGAGGCCGCCGAGATCTGCGGCTGCCCCGTCGGCACCATCCGCTCCCGCGTCGCCCGCGGCCGCGACGACTTGCTCAGCTGGTCACACCCCGAACGCGACGAGGGCACCAGCGGCATCTGACCGCCGCCCCGGCGCGGGTCTGACGGAGCCAGCCCTACCGGTGCACGGCGTCGGCCCGCATGTGGTGGCAACGCCGGCCTACCCGCGCCGGGCACACCCGCCCGCTCGGGACACCACCCGCCCGCGGCACCGTCCGCCAGCTCCCCAGAACCGTCCTGATCATCGGCCTGCCGGTCGCCGTCGCGGTCGCCTGGGCGCTCCCGCCTTTCGGCGTCAGCCTCGCCACGTTCCTCGCCTTCGACCTGCTCGCCGGTCAGCTCCGCCGCGCTGAGCACGTTCGCCGCGACGGCCGCGCGAGCCTTTGACCTAGCCGAGATGGCGCTCCGAAATCGCGGGCTGCACCTCACCGCGACCCCCGGGTGCGCGCAACGCCGCCACCCCAAGCAAGCCGACAGGCGGCCGTATCAGGCGCGGTCACCACAGCCGCGAAATGTGCAGGGCAGCATGACGGGAGTGATCGCCTCCCGGTGGCATCGACGATCCAAGCGTGGACTGGCCTGCTCGATGTAGCGGCCCTATGCTGGGCCTGCGGGACAATGCCGCGCGGTGTGCCGGGAAGACGGGTCGGCGAAGTGTCGTCCGCGACCTGGAGCCGTTTAGCTATGAGAGACACACGAACCGTCCCCGGTTGTCCGGATTCTCGCGTCGGTCAGGCCTTGCGACGACCATCCGGTCCGGCGGCTGACCAGTGATCCCCTGATGCCCGCGCGGCGGCCTCACCTCCACTCGGCGGCGCTTCGGCGCGTCGTCCTGCTACGCCGATGCTGCACCCGCCCGGTGATACTCGGTCTTGTCGCGCTGGCGGTGGGGGCGTCGCTCACGGTGGGCGCTGCCTACGCTGTCGGCACCCTGACCTACCAGGCAGGCCTGCGCCGCGAGCGTGCCGACGCGGGAGTGCGCTCCACGACTTCGGTCCTGCTCGCGGGCACCCGCTCGGACCACAGAGTCCCCTTGCGCGGTGCCGATCCGCCGCCGCCCCCGGTGCCAGCCCGATGGGTTGACGAGCACGGCGGCGCACACATCGGCCTCGTCCACGCGCCCGCCGGACAGCCGGCGGGAAGCCTTCTCACGGTTTGGGTCGACACCCATGGGTCGATCAGAGACCAACCGCAGACGCGGTCCGACACTCTCATCCGTACGACGCTCGCCACCTTGGCGACCCTCATCTGCGGCGGGCTCATCCTCGGGAGTGTCAAGTTAACGGTGTAACGGTTGATGTTGGTGCTACTGGGGGCCTACTGCCGTGGGCTGGCTATTTGCG
>NZ_JADWYX010000036.1 GCF_016786355.1 Frankia sp. AgB1.9 | reverse complement strand
GGGGGGAGGGCCATGCGGGGGCCGGCGGCTGTCACCGATTCGGCGCCGACGGCGATTGTCTGCCCGTCGGGGGACCAGCGGGCCGGGCCGGCGGCGACGCCGGCGGGGGTGACCTGGCGGGGCGCGGAGCCGTCGGCGGCGGTGAGGTAGAGCGTTCCGTGGGGGGAGCCGTCGGCGGTCGTCGCGCGCAGGAAGAGTAGCTGTGTGCCGTCGGGCGAGTAGTCCATTGGGATGTCGTGGTATCCGGCGGGTGCGGTCGTGAGGCGCCGGACCGCCGGTTGGTCGACGGGGGGTGCGGTGTAGATGCCGTTGCGTCCCGGGTCCTGGTCGTCCCAGCCTTCGAAGGCCAGTTCGCGGGCGTCGCGGGACCATGCGCCCGGACCGAGGTTGATAGTCCCGTCGGGGAGCTCAAGCGGGTGTGACGCTCCGGCGCCCTGGTAGATCGCTGTGGTGATGCGACCGTCCGCGGTGGTCGCCGAGGCGAGAATTCGGGTGCCGTCGGGTGAGAATCGTGGGCAGCAACCGTCTGGTAGCTGGTTGATCTGTTGCTCGTTCGTCCCGTCGGCGTGGGCGGTGAAGACGGTCGATTCGCCGAACGGTCCACCGGCTCTGGTGAACAGGATGGTGCCGTGGAGCCTGGCGGCCGGTTGTCCAGTCGACGACGACCCGCCCGACGGGGTCGGTTCTCCGTTCGCGGTGCAGGCGGCAACTACCGCGACCAGCACGAGACCGGCTGCCAGTTTTCCTAGACGAGTCATGTCGTCCTTCCCTTTTAAATCGAATGCAATGGCAGCCTCTCCCGCCGTCGGACGGCGCGCGGGAAGACGGCTCCGGTCGCCGTGACGGCGAGGACCAGACCGAGGGTGAGGTGGAAGAATTCCACGTCGAGGTAGTCCTGCGGCGTCGCGATCCGGGACGCGTTGGCGGGGCGGGCGAGGCGCCGCACCTACCGGGTGGTCACACCTTCACTCTCGGGTGATGGCGGTACGGGCGATCACCACTCCGAGCAGGGCCAGGAGCACGTTCCAGCCGCCGACGCCGAGGAAGAATATGTCGCCGCCGGCCATGACCAGTGGGGTGAGGCCGAGGAAGACGAACACGCCGCACAGCAGCGGCACGAACCGGCCGGCGCCGCCCAGGGCGCGCTCGCGCAGCACACCCACGCCGGTCAGCACGAACCCGACGCCGGCGATCATCGATGAGATGCCGATCAGCGTGCTGACCAGGACCGCGCCTGGGTCGTCCGCCGCCGCGTGGGCGAGCGGGATGAATGCCAGCTCGCACGGCACGAGCAGGGCCATCCCTACGAGCATGATCGGGGTGCCGACCCGGGCGGCCCGACCGCGGCCAGCGAGGCCGGACCGGGCCAGGCCGAGCGCGCCGAGGAAGGTCAGGACGTGGGTGACGGTCCAGATCGTCTCGGTGCCCCGGAACAGGCCGGGGCCGTAAGGCCAGCTGAGTTCCTCCGTGGGCACGGGCGAGGTCAGGGTGGCGCTCCAGGCCGCGCCCACCACCGCGATCAGGCCGCCGACCGCGCAGAGCGCGCCGGACAGACGCGGGAATGCTCGGCCGGCTGGCTGGGCCGGGGTCGGCCGCGGGCTGGCGGCGGTGCGGGTCGTGACGTCGTAGTTGCCGGTCATCGTCCACCTCCTGGATGGGTCGTCGGGGTGTCGTTGAGGCTGCCGTCCGGGTAGGGCTCGTGGCAGCCGGGCCGGCACCTGACCCGCGACAGGTGCTGGCACTGTTGCCACCCGCCGGGGCGGCGCGCGATGATCAGCCGGTGGCCGGTCCCGACGCCCGCGCGCGCCAGTTCCCGGTGGCGCTGTTGGTGCTGACCTGCGCGGCCGCCGTCGCCTCGGTGCCGCTCTCGGCCGGCCTGGAGCCCGTCATCGACACCGCGCTCTACCCGCTCAACGCGGTGGCGCTCGGCGGGGCTGGCGCGCTCATCCGGCTGCGGCTGTCGCGGCATCGCGTTGGGTTGCTGCTGGCCGGTGTCGGCCTGGTAGCCGCCCTGGTCGAGCTGCTGGAGGGTTACGGCTACCACGACACCTGGCCGGGCGCGCTCACCGCGCAGTGGGGCGCGTCCTGGGGGGCGATGGTCGGCATCGGCAGCACCGCCACCGTGCTGGCGCTGTTCCCGGACGGGCATGCGGCGGGCCGGTGGTGGCGCTGGCTGCCGCCCTTCACGGTCGGGGTGACCGCGACGTTCGTGCTCGGGGCGGCGCTGTCGCATGCGAACGACGACTCGTACACCTTCACCAGGGGCGGCAACCCGTACGCCCTTGACGGGCTCGACTTCATCTACACCGTCGGCGAGTTCGCCTTCGTGGCGTCGCTCCTGTTCTCGATCGTGTCGCTGGTGAGCCGGTTCCGGCGGGCCGGCGGCGCGGAGCGGCAGCAGCTTAAGCTGATCTTCTGGTTTGCCTGTGTGCTCGCGGTGGTCGGCCCCGCGGCGGCTGTGGGCTTCAACAGCAGTGTCGTCGTGCAGGTCGCGATCGCGCTGTTGGTGCCGATGCTGCCGGTCATGATCTGCGTGGCGATCCTGCGCTACCGGCTGTACGACGTCGATGTTCTGATCGCCCGGACGATCTCCTACGCGGCGCTGACCGCGTTGCTGGCCGTGGCCTGGGGCGGCACCGCGCTCATCCTGGGCGCCCTGCTGGGCGGCGGCTCGGCCTGGGTCACCGCGGGCGCGACGACGGCGGCCGCGGCCGCCCTCCTGCCACTGCGGCGCAGGGTGCAGGACGGCGTCGACCACGCGTACCGGCGCGCGCGGCACCATGCGCTGGCCCGGGTCGACGCCTACCTGGAAGACCTGCGCGCCGGCCAGGCCTCAGCGGACGAACTGGAGGGACTGCTACGCGATGTGCTCCGCGACCCCGCGCTGGAGTTACGCCTGCTGTTGCCGGGCGAGTCGACGTCGCCCCCCGCGGATGGCGCTGACGCCGGCGGCAGTGTCCGAACGCTCATCGAGCGCTCGGGGATTGCGCTCGCCGAGGTGACGCACGCGGTGCCGGAGGGCGAACCGCTAAGCGACGTACTGTCCCGGGCCGGGCTGGCGATCGAGATCGCGCGCCTCCAGGCGGAGGTCCGCCACCGGCTCGCCGAGGTGGAGGCCTCGCGTGCCCGGATCGTCGCGGCGGCCCACGAGGAGCGCCGCAGGCTGGGGCGCGACCTGCACGACGGGGCGCAGCAGCGGCTGGTCAGCGCGGGACTCGCGCTGCGACACGTGCAGCACCAGCTCGGGGACCAACCCGCGTCCAGCGACATCGAGACCGCCGTCACCGAGATCGGCGGCGCGATCCAGGACCTGCGTGACCTGGCGCACGGCATCCGCCCGGCCCGGCTCGACGACGGGCTGGAACTGGCGCTGCGCGAGCTGGCCGGCCGGGCGCCGATGCCCGTGCGGGTGCAGGCCACGCCCGGCCCGCTACCGGACGCCGTCGTGGCCGCGGCCTACTACGTCGCCGCGGAGGCACTGACCAACGTGGTGAAGCACGCCGTCGCCAACACAGTGGAGCTGCGGGCGAACCGCGAGGACGACGAGCTCGTGCTGAACGTGCGCGATGACGGCATCGGGGGCGCCCAGCTGAGCGCCGGATCTGGCCTGCGCGGGCTGGCCGACCGGGTAGGAGCGCTCGGCGGGCAGTTGCGGCTCGAGAGCCCGGCCGGCGCGGGCACGACGCTGACGGTGAGGCTGCCGTGCGCGTCGTAGTCGCCGAGGACCAGGTGCTCCTCCGAGAAGGCCTCGTCCGCCTGTTCGAGGATCGCGGACACACCGTCGCCGCCGCCCTCGGGGACGCGACCGGACTGCTGGCCGCGGTCGCCGAGCACACGCCGGACCTTGTCGTGCTCGACATCCGGATGCCGCCATCCTTCACCGACGAGGGCGCCCGAGCCGCCCGCGCGGTGAAGGACGCCTATCCGGAGGTCGGCGTCCTCGTACTGTCGCAGCACGTGGAGGCCCGGTACGCCGTCGGGCTGGTGGCGCTCGGCGGGTTCGGCTACCTGCTCAAGGACCGGGTCCTCGACGTTAACGAGTTCCTCTCGGCCGCCGGACGGGTCGCAGGCGGTGGTTCGGCGCTGGATCCGCACGTCGTGGGCACGCTGCTCGCGGCACAGAGCACGGCGGACCCGGTGGCCGGACTGTCAGCCCGCGAACGGGACGTGCTCGCGCTGATGGCCGAGGGCCTCAACAACACCGCCATCGCCCGGCGGCTGGTCGTCAGCGAACGCACCATCGAAGGACACGTACGCCATCTACTAATCAAGCTTGGACTGGCCGAGGTGGACGACGGCCACCGCCGCGTGCTCGCAGTCCTCGCCCACCTACGACACTCCGCCCTACCGGCCGCGCGAATGCCCGACGTCTAGCTAGAGAGAGCGGTTCGTGTGGCAGCAAACCGGTCGTCTACCCGGGGCTCGAACCAGCCATCGAGGTCTTGACCAGCACCGCTCCGAGGCGCCGACCTAACAGCGATAGATCGCAAACCACACCCGCGCAGGTCAGAGGCATGATCAGTACCCAGGTGGACCCTGTGTACCAGCATCCGAACCGGTTGATCTTGTTGCGCCCCGAGTGCGGGGAAGGAGTTGCCCGGGCGCTGTTGCGTTGAGCTGGCCCGGGCAGGGCTCGGGCGGGCTGGTCGCCTGGTCACAGAGTCAGGGCGAGTTCGGTGAATGCTGCTGCGAGTCGGTGACGGGGTTCGGCGTCGGTGCCGAGTTCGTAGTGGCCGCGGCGGAGATTCTGGACGAAGGCGTGCCCGGAGCTGATCACCTGGGCGGAGCGCAGCCGTTTGAGCCCTCGCATCGGCCGCAGCCGTGCCTTCAATCTGCCGTGATCGGCTTCGACCTTGTTGTTCGCGTACCGGGCGTCCACGTGGTGGGCGGTGGGGAGCTGTTCGTCGAGGACGCGGGGGTAGGCCGCGGCCCGGTCGGTGGTCACCTCGACCGGCCGGCGGCCGTGTGCCAGCGCCCGGGTGAAGAACCGGCGGGTCGCAGCGAGATCCCGCTTCTCGGAGGCGAGCACGTCGATGACCTGGCCGAACTGGTCGATTGCCCGGTACAGGTATGTCCAGCGACCGGCGACCTTCACATACGTCTCGTCGGTGAACCACCTGCTGCCCGGAATGTCGCGGCACGGCCGGGCCGCGTCGATCAGTAACGGCGTGAACCGCTGCACCCACCTGTAGGCGCTGACGTGATCGACCACGATGCCACGCTCGGCGAGCAACTCCTCGACGTCCCGGTAGGACAGGCTGTAGCGCAGGTACCACCGCACCGCCAACGTGATGACCTCCGGCGGGAATCGGAATCCCGCGAACTCGGAGGCCGGAACCACTGGACGGACACGCCGACGATGCACCGGTCGATCATGCCCGAGCGGCTGGCCCGACCACGGTGCCCGCCAACGCAACAGCGCCCCTCCGCCTCGCCGGATGTACTGGGCGGCGGCTTCGGGGGACACCCGCGATCGCCACCGGCAGTCCGCTGGATCAGCACCAAGAAGGTGCAGGGCAACCCGTTCGCACGCCGCTCAGGGCGAGAGCGCGGGTTCGTCTGGGGTGGAGTGTTCGGGGAACGGGTCCTCGGCGAGGTGATCCAGGATCCGTTCGTTGAGGGCGGCGAGGATGTCGAGTTCGGCGGGGGTGAGCAGGTCGATGAAGTGCCGGCGGACGTTGCGCACGTGCCCGGGCGCGGCGTCCTCAATGGCGCGGCGTCCAGCGGGCAGGAGGCGGATCATGGAGCTGCGGGCATCGGCTGGGTTAGTTTCCCGGACGATGAACCCATGCTCCTGCATGCGTCGGGTCTGGTGGGAGAGGCGGCTCTTCTCCCACTGCAGCAGGGCGCACAGTTCCCGAGCGGGCAGGCTGCCCGTGGCGTGCTCCGAGAGCACAGCGAGGATTTCGTAGTCGGCCTCCGTCAGTCCGGAGTCCTCCAGCAGGTGCCGGCGCAGACGGACGGCGAGCTGGTGGTGCGCGTGCATGAAGGCCCGCCAGGCGCGGTCTTCACGGGGGCTGAGCCAGGTCGGTTCCGTCGGCATGCGGCGATATTACCTGCTGGTTGACTCGTCAACCAAGGGTCAATACGGTCGACGAGTCAACCAAGATCTCGGCGCTCCGGGAAACACATCGTGAGCATCGTCGGCCTGCACAGCCAGAGCCACATCTCCATCGCATCCGGCGCGTGACGCCATCCGGCAGGGTCGTCCCGCGCCGGGCACGCCCGGATCCCGGCAGCTCCCACGCCGCCCACTCAACAGGAGCCACCCATGAAGTTTGGAATGATCGGCGCGGGAACGGTCTCGCGCGCCATCGCCGGCCACGTGGTCAAGGCCGGTCACGACGTGGTCTTCAGCAACAGTCGCGGTCCGGGCACCCTCGACGCCGTCGTCGACGCCTTCGGTCCCCGCGCGTCGGCCGGCACCGTCGCCGAGGCGGGAGCCGCGGACTTCGTCGTGCTCGCCGTGCGCTGGACACGGGTGCGCGACGTGGTAGGCAACCTGCCCTTCCGCGACGGCCGGATCGTTATCGACGCCACGAACCAGTGGGCCAGTCTGACCCCCACCTTCGTCGCCGACCACCTCGAGATCGGAGGCAGCGAACTGGTCGCCGCACTGATCCCCGGCGCCCACGTCATCAAGGCCTTCGACAACATGTACGGCCCCTACATCGCCGCCGACCCCGTCACCGACGCCGGCCGCCGGATCCTTTTCTACGCCGGCGACGACGGGACCTCGAAGGGTCTCTTCCGCTCCGTTGTCGAGGACTTCGGATTCGCGCCCGTCGACCTCGGCCGACTTGAGATGGGACGCCTGATGCAGGTGGACGGCGGACCGCTGAGCGGACTGCACGCCGTCCGAGAAGACCGCGTCCCACAGATGGTTGACGCGTCATCTAATAAGCCGTAAGTTGGTTGAGCAATCAACTTTCGAGGAAGGTCGCCATGACGACTCCATCCGTGTCCAACCCCTCGGCGCCAGCCCTCCCCGACACGGGAAGCGGGCTACCGCTGTCTGCCGGCGTCTGGCCCATCGATCCCGCGCACTCCGGTGTCTACTTCCAGGTCCGCCACCTCGGCCTGACCAACGTCCGCGGCCGGTTCGACCTGTTCAGCGGGACACTCACGATCGGCGAGACGCTCGCGGACGTCGCCATCGACGCCACGATCGACATGGCCTCGGTCAACACCAACCAGCCCGACCGAGACGCCCACCTGCGTTCCACCGACTTCTTCGACGTCGAACACCACCCGACCATGCACTATCGGTCACTATCCATTACCGAAAGCGAGGACGGCTACCAAGTCGAGGGCGAACTGACCATCAACGCGACCACCCAACCGGTCACCCTGGCGGTCGAGTTCAACGGCGTCGACGTCCACCCCGCGGACGGCCGGACCAGAGCCGGGTTCGCCGCGACCACCGAAATCCGCCGCAGCGACTACGGCATCGACTTCAACATGCCCCTCGGCGCCGGCAAACTCGCCCTCGGTGACAAGATCAAAATCGATCTCGACCTCCAGTTCATCGCCCCATGACAACCCCGACACCCGCGCAGATCCCGGACTCACACCTGGACCTGCTCACCCAACCCTGACCGCGGTCCTGACCACCATCGGCACGGACGGCCGGCCGCAGTCAACCGCCGTCTAGTACCTCCTCGCCGACTCGACCCTGCGGACATCGATGGTCACTACCCGGACGGTCGCACCCACGCCCGCCTCCACCTTCAGAGCGGGCGTGGGGCGCCCGGCCCCGCCCGCCCTGGACAGCTGCTACCGCACGACGGACTCCGGCGACAGCACAAGACCTCCGGAACCGTCGACCGCCTGCCTACTGACGCGCAGACCGGATCCCCGCCGGGCGGGCACGGTCCATCGGTTGCAGGCGATGGGCTAGGTGGACGGTCAGACGGGGGTGTTCACCAGCCAGGTCGTCCAGTGCTGTCGCTCGCCGGCGACCTGGAGACGGCGGTCGTCGCCGGGGATGCGGCGCATCACCGCGAGCAGTAGGTCCGCGGCGGCACCGGACACCGGAACATCGCCGGTGCCGTGGCGCTGCTCCCAGCCGATCCCGGCCGGCCCGCCGAGGATCGTCCACTCCCCGTCGGCGCCGAGGCCGGTCGGTGGCATGCAGGTGCAGGCAGATCCCGGTGGGAAGGATTGCGGTGCCGGCGCCGTCGTGACGCCAGGCAGCCCGGCCAGTACGTCGAGCCACTCCGAGATCGCGTCGGCCACGGGCGCGGGCTCGACCGTATAGGCGACGTCCAGCGCCAGCGCGGCATCAGCCCGGTGGACCACCGACTCGTTCAGGATCCTGCGGATCCACCAGCGGGCCGGCCGCGGGCCGACGCCCGTCCACACCGTCGCCTCGGGGTCGGCCGCGACCGAATCCAACAGCAGCCGCGGACCTTCCTGAACCAGGCGAGCACGCCCGCGCCCGCATGCGGACGGGAGGTCAGGAATGCTTCGAGGTAGAGCTCAGGCCGGTCGGCGGCCGGCGCGTGAGCGATGCCGAAGCGCGCACGTGTGCTATTTGCGTCCTCGGGCGACGTGTTCGCGTACGGCGGGTATCGATTCGGCGGCGAAGCGTTCGAGCAGGTCCGGGTCATCGCTGGCGAGGATGAAGATGCTGACGCCGTCCTGGAGGGTCATCTGGGCCAGTGCTTCCGGGGTCTGCTGGTCTGGGAAGATGTTGAGCAGACGGGTGATCTCGCGGGGGTCGCGGCCCGCGGCCCGTGCGGCGTCGTCGATGATCGCGTTTCCCTTGGGCAGGCCGCCGAGCCCCATGACCGGCAGCGAGGGCAGCCAGCCGTCGGCCTTGCGTCCCACCAGGTCCTGCATCCTTGGCTTGTGGGCGCCGAGCCAGATCGGGATCTCATGTGCGGGCGCGGGTCCGCGCTCGGCGCCGCGGACGTTGTAGAACTCGCCGTCGGCGTTGAGGGTGCCGGGCGCGTCGGCGTCCCAGATCCCGCGGATCACGTCGATGGCCTCGCCGAGTGCCGCCACGCCCTGCAGCGGGGTCAGCCGCCGTCCGCCGGCCGCCTGCACGGCGTCCCAGTAGAAGCCGGCCCCGATCCCGAGGCTCGTCCGTCCACCGGAGAGCAGGTCGAGGCTGGCAGCCGCGCGGGCGAGCACGGCGGGGGGCTGGCGTAGCGGCAGGTTCAGCACGTTGGCGGACACGCCGATGCGCTCGGTCCGCGCTGCCACCCAGCTCAGCAGGGTCCAGGTATCGAGGAAACTCGACTGGTAGGGATGATCCTGGAAGGTGACGAAGTCGAAACCGAGCCGCTCACTGTGCTGCGCCAGCTCGACCGGACGGTGCGCCGGGGAGTTGGCGGGAGAGATGAACGTTGCGAAACGCAGCGGATGGAGGTAGTCAGGCACGGGTGTCTCCTTCGGTCTTTCGTGTGTGGCCAGCCCCGATGAGATGTTGTCGCCGACCTGCTTGATGACGTCTTCGCCGGTGCCGGACGCGGGCAGTCCCGGGTGGTCAGAGTCGATTGCCTGCAGGTCGGATGGCCCAGGGGCCGCCGCCATCCCGGGCAGGCGGAACCCTGCCTGCCCGGGATGGCCGCCGGGTGCCAGTGCGCGGCGCTGGAACTGCGAGCGGGGCTTCAGTCCGGGACGTTGACGCCGAGGCTGATGTTGAACCCTGCGCCATGGCTGGCCAGGCCCATCAGCAGCGGGCCCGCCGCCTCCAGCCAGTGCGCCGCCGCCAGGTCGCCGGCATCCAGCGGGCGCAGCCCGAGGCTCTCGATGAACGCCGACACGCTCGCCTTGGCGTCCGCGTCGTCGCCGGCGATGAGCACGTCCAGCGGGCCGCCCTGGGCCAGGACGTGGCCGAAGACGGTGTTGAACGCCTTCACGACGTGCGCGCTGGCCGGTGCGGCCTTGGCGATCTCCTGCGCGCCGGACGTGCCGTCAGGGGTGACCAGGGCGGTGGCGTCGGCGTTGAAGGTGTTCGAGATATCGATGAGGACCTTGCCGGCCAGCGCGTCCACGTACTGGGCGAGGACCTGGGCGGCGCTGGCGTAGGGCACGGCGAGGATGACGATGTCGCCGGCCGGGGCGGTGCCGAAAGTCCCCGCCGTCGCGCCGCCGCCGAGGGCGGCGGCCAGGTCCTTGGCCTTGGCCTGGTCGCGGCCGATGACCTCGACGGCGTTGCCGCCCTCGACCGCGCGGGTGGCTATGGCGCGGGCCATGCCGCCCAGGCCGATGAAGCTGACGCTGCTCATGGACGGGTGCTCACTTTCTGCAGTCTGGGATGAACTTTTTGCTTTGTGGGATCGGGGGCCGGCTGCCCCGGCCGGATGGCGTCAGACGTGACTGAACCCGCCATCGACGACCAGGTTTGCGCCGGTCATGAAGCTGGAGTCGGCAGAGGCGAGGAACAGCGCGGTGGCCGCGATCTCTTCGCTGGCCCCCAGCCGTCCCAGGGGGATGGCGGAGGTGATCTGCTCCCGGAATTCCGGGGTGACGGTGCTGAAGAGCGCGGTGTCGATCGAGCCGGGGCTGATGACGTTGACCCGGATGCGGCGGTCCTTCAGCTCCGCAGCCCAGGTGCGCGCGAGTGAGCGAACGGCTGCCTTGCTGGCGGAGTACACCCCGGCGCCGGGGATGCCCTTGGTCGCGCTGGTCGTGCCGTTCAAGATGACCGACGCGCCGTCGCTCATCAACGGCAGCAGGTATTGAACGGTGAACACGGTGCCCCGGAAGTTGACGGCCACGAGCGTGTCGAACGAGTCCGGGGTGATGCTGCCCAGCGGGTCGGATACTGACCCGATGCCGGCGCTGGCGAACAGGACGTCGACTCGTCCGTGCTGCTCCCGCACGGTCTCGGCCAAGCGGGCGAGGTCGTTCAGGTTTCCTGAGTCCGCCTGCACGCCCGTCACGTTGTGGCCGATGGCGGTGACCGCCTCGTCCACTTTGTCCTTGCGTCGCCCGGTGATGAACACGTGGGCGCCTTCAGCCACGAACAGCTTGGCCGTTGCGAGCGCCATCCCAGACGTCGCTCCGGTGATCACTGCGACCTTGCCATCGAGCTTGGGCATGGTGAACTGGCCTTTCTGTCGGTTGTGGTTCGTGTTGTGGTGGTTGGCGCCGCAGTCCGTCCTGCCACCGGGGCGCCGCCCGCCACGGGCTGTCAGATCAGTCCGCTGACGATCTCGTCGAGGGGCTCGGGCTGGCCGGCCTCGTGATGAAGCCGGGTGCCGCCGCGGATCAGGGCACCGCAAAGGACGGCAGCGGCCCAGAAGACGCCAGCGGCCCACCAGTAGCCGACGGTGAACCCGTGCACGGTTGCGTCGTCGACGCCGGTGCTGCCGTGGCGGGTCAGATAGTGGCTGGTAGCGGTGGCGACGAAGGTGCTGATCAAGGCGACGCCGAGCGCCGAGCCGAGCTGCTGGGAGACGTTGTTGAGCGCCCCCGCCGTACCAGCGTCGCGCGGATCGACACCCTGCTGCCCGACCGCAACTGCCACGACGGCGGCCGACCCGATGCCGGTCCCGACCAGGACCAGCCCGGGCAGCACCCAGGCCGCGTATGGGCTGCCCGCACCGGCCTGGGTCAGCAGTGCAGCTCCGGCACCGGAGGCGATCAAGCCGGCGGCGACGATGACCCGCATGGTCAGGTGCCGCAGCAGCACGCCCTGGGTCAGCGTGGCGACCACGGCGATCGTGGCCATCATCGGCAGGAACGCGACGCCGGTCATGATCGGCGAGTAGCCCAGCACACCCTGGAAGTAGTAGGTCAGGAACAGGAACAGCGCGAACACCGCCGCGTTCGCCAGAAAGAGCGTCAGGTAGGCGGCACCACGGTTGCGGTCGGCGACCACCCGCAGCGGGATGAGCGGGTGGCGGGCGACCTGCTGGAGCACGACGAAGCCGGCCAACAGGAGACCCCCGGCGATGAGCGGGGTCAGGGTGACCGCCGAGCCCCAGCCGTCGGTCTGGGCCTTGGCCGACCCGAAGACCAACCCGAAGATCGCCGCCGAGCCGACGACCGTGCTCGGCACGGAAAGCCTGGGCTTGTCGGGCTCGGCGGAGTTGTGCAGCAGCGTGAGGCCACCGATGATCCCGGCGACCGCGAGGACGATGTTGACGTACATGCACCAGCGCCAGTCCACGTAGTCCGTCAGCAGCCCGCCCACCAGCAGGCCGACGGCGCCGGCGCTGCCGGACACCGCACCGAAGATCCCGAACGCCTTGTTCAGCTCCTTGAGGTCGGTGAAAATCACCGTGATCAGCGACAACGCCGCCGGCGCGAGAACTGCCGCGAACCCGCCCTGGACGGCCCTGGCGGCGATCAGCGTGCCGATGTTCGGGGCCGCGCCGCCGGCAGCGGAGGCAGTCGCGAACCCCAGCAGTCCCACGATGAACATCGTCTTGCGGCCGAGCGCGTCGCCCAGCCGGCCTCCCAGCGGAAGCAAACTGCCGAAGGCCAGCACGTAGGCGGTGATCACCCACTGGCGGCTGGCGTCGGAGAAGCCGAGGTCGGCCTGCGCCGAGGGCAGGGCAACGTTCACGACGGTCGCATCCAGCAGGATCATGATCTGGGCGATGACGAGGACACCCAGAGCCATCCAACGCCGCGCGTCATGGGGATCGGGCGAAGCGGCCAGACGCGCGCCGACGGCCTCCGCGGGCCGCTGAGGCGCCTGCGCCCCGGAGGAATCCCTAGTGCTCATCTGCTTCGCTCCTCGTACGGTCAAGTCAGAGCGCCAAGATGAGGCACCCCTCCGGTCGCTGTTGCCTACACAAGCGGAGGGGTGCCTCACTCTATTCCGGAGGGGTGCCTCAAGTTGGCAGAAGTTTCGGGCCTCGACATCTGGCGGCACCCAAGAGACGAAGGGAGACGAGGCGCCCCTCGCCGCCTGGTCGCGAACGCTGCCCGCGACGGCGGCGACATCCAGGCCGGGTACCGGCCCGGGTCCCGGCAGCCACCTGGGCTGTCCTCAGCCATGCCACCGCACCGGACGAACGTCATGCTCGCGGGAGGGCCACCGGGATCGTCAGCCAGCTGGCGGGCGCCATGGTCCTGCCGCGCGGCGTCAGCCACGTCGCGCACGACCATGCCGACGAGCTCCCCGAGGTCAACCGCGCTCGGCCGGGCTCCTGAGCAGCGCAGAAAGGGAGGCTGCCCTCAGCATCGCCGGTAAACTGACGAAGTGAGCCGTAGCGACGTTGAGCAGATGCGCAGGCCCCTGCGCCGCGACGCCCGGGAGCGCCGGGACAAGCTCCTCGCCGCGGCGCAGCGCGAATTCGCCGCACACGGCGTGGACGCCTCCCTGGAGAAGATCGCACGCGACGCCGGCGTTGCCATCGGCACCCTGTACCGCCACTTCCCAACCCGCCTGGACCTGCTCATGGCCGCCTTCCAGCCCCGGCTTCAGGAGTTCCTCGACGGGGCCAACAAGGCCCTGGAGATGAACGACCCGTGGGAAGGGCTCGTCTACTACCTGGAGCACCTGTTCGGCATGCAGGCGGGAGACCGGGGTTTCAACGACTTCCTCTCCCGCCGCTTCACCGACAGCGCCGAGACCGAGCGCATCCACGACGAGATGTGCCAACAGATCGTGGACATGCTCACCCGGGCCCAAGAAGCCGGCGAGGCTCGCCGCGACATCACCCTGGCCGACATCGTCAACCTCATCTGGTCCAACGGCAGGATCATCGAGGCCACCAGCGCCACGGCGCCCAACGCCTGGCGGCGTTACCTCCACCTCATGCTCGACGCCTACCGGGCTGAGCGGGCACATCCGATCCCCGAGCCGCCGATGACGTCCGAGCAGCTTTACGACGCCATGGTCCATCTCAGCAAGGCGCAGTAGGGGCGGCCGGCCTGCTGTCCGGTCAGCCCGCCGCGTCGCGGAGACCTGGACGCCGCTCGCCGGCCGCGCACCTGTCCCTGGCGCGCGGTGTCGCTCGCTCTGCGGTGATGGCGATCTTGCCGCTGGGGTGATGCTTCAGCATGTGGGTGGCCTGTACCGTCGGCGCCCGGGATCGACTCTCGGCCGCGGCAGGCCGGGGCCGGCACCAGAGCCCATAGGACCGTGTCGGCCCACGTCGAAACGGTCCTATGCACGCCGACCGGCGCGGGCTAAGTTGAGGCCGCCTCTGGCGGCTGGTTGTCGAGTGTCAGATGCGTGTCGCTACGGATCTGCGCGACCAGGCCGCGGGCGGTGTCGGCGCCCAGCAGCCGTTTGCGCACGGTCTCAGCGGAGATTGGGCGTTGGTGGTGCTGTCAGTGCAGGACGTCCTCGGCGCGGGCGCGATGAAGCAGGTCCTGCGTGCGCCTCCCGTGCGGCCTGGCGCGACAACAAGCCCGCAATGGAAGTCCCGTTATGGGAAGGCTCGCCCGCGGAAACGGGCTCCGGCCGCCCACGCTGGACCACGCTGCCTGAGCCATCGGTGACCCGCGAATCTTCCGGCCGTCGACCGGCGGTCGCCGCTTGCATCACGTACAGGAGACCCGGGCCGACCTCGGCCCAGCCGATAAGGAGCAGTGGTCCGACGGCGTCGACCTACTAGGACCTTGTGGTGTGCGATCCGTCACAGCCGGAATGGGTGTTAGTTGACGTGGATGGAGACCGGCCTCGTTTGTCCGATCCTGATGCCCCCCGGATATCGCTGCCGTGTGCTTCGAGGTGACTGATTAGATGATCGCTGAAGAGCCGCCAGACCGGAGTCGATCCGCCACGCCTATCGTCGAGCTTGCAGATTCGTCTTGGGCGGTTGCATATGTCGGGTTTGACCGAGCTGGCCGATCGCTGCTATCAATTTCCAAGAACAGGCTGCTGGCATGGCATCTTGACGCCCCGACGCACCCTCGGCGGTTTGCGAATTCGCGGCTTCGGATACATGCCCGTGACTGGGTCCAGTGCGCGGCCATCGCACCGGGCGGTAGAGCGCTTGTCACCGGCGGGGAAGACCAAGTGGTCATCTGGAGCATGGAGCGCATAAAGCGTCCCAGGCCGATGGCCGTGCTCGTGGCGGGGAGTCTGGTCACCGGCTTGGCATTCAGTCCGCAGGGAAACGTCCTCGCCGTAGCGGACATGGACCGCCGCGTGACTCTCTGGGAAACGGCCGACCTGTCCGCCCCGGTCAAACTGACAGCGATGGACGTCAGAGCGCCGGAGGTGCTCGACCGGCGGGACATCGCCGAGACCGTGGCTTTTAGCCGTTCTGGCCGCCTGCTTGCGGTCGCTGGCTGGGGACTGACGGCCGCCCTCTGGGACGTCGCGAACCCGGCCCGCGTGGTGGAGCTTGCCTCTCTGATGACAACCGACGACGGCGCGCACCAGGTATTGTTCAGCCCTAATGATCGGATCTTGGTGACCTGTGCGGCTCACGAGGCTGACGGGACCGGAGCGACCGATCTCTGGGACATATCCAGCACTGAGGCCCCAGTCCGCCTTGCCCGCATCGACTGTCCGTCGTCGGCTGGCCCCCACGCGGCGATCAGTCCAGACGGTCGCCTGCTCGTCACCGCCGGTCCTGATCCCGATCAAGTTCTGTGGGATATCAGTGACCCAGCACGCCCGCAGCCGATCGCGAATGCGATGTTGCAGGCCGGACGCATAACGGATGCGGCGTTCAGCCCGGACGGCTGCCTCGTCGTGACTGCACACGGTGCGGAGCTCGACTTCAGGCTTAAGATCTGGAGGCTGCCGTGAACGTGTCGCCGCGCCGCACAGACTCGAGGTTCTCGTGAGGTTCGTCCGTGAGCACGCCGACCGCACGGACGGTGGGCTGCGCTGGGGCGTCGAGCCGATCTGCGGGGTGCTCTCGGAGCATGGTCTGCAGTTCGCCCCGTCCACCTACTACGACGCGTTGGCACGGGTTCCGAGCAGCCGGGCGCGCCGGGACGCGGAGCTGAAGCCGCTGATCCGCCAGGTGCACGAGGACAACTACGGCGTCTACGGAGCGCGCAAGGTCTGGCTGGCGCTCAACCGCCAAGGCGTCCCGGTTGCCCGCTGCACCGTGGAGCGGCTCATGCGCGACCTCGGCCTGGAAGGCGTCCGCCGTGGCCGCCAGCGCCGGACCACGATTCCCGACCCGGCCGCCGCGCGTCCCGCGGATATGGTGGGCCGCCGGTTCGACCCACCGGCCCCGGACCGAACCTGGGTCGCGGACTTCACCTACGTCCCGACCTGGACGGGCACGGTCTACGTCGCGTTCGTCATCGACGCCTACGCCCGGCGCATCCTCGGCTGGCGCGCGGCGACCAGCATGCGCACCGACCTCGTCCTCGACGCACTCGAACACGCCCTCTGGACCCGCCGCAGGCAAGGAGCCAGCCCGCCCGCGGGCCTGGTCCACCACAGCGACGCCGGCAGCCAGTACACCTCGATCGCGTTCACCGAACACCTCACCGCCGCCGGCGCCGACCCGTCCGTCGGCAGCGTCGGCGACGCCTACGACAACGCCCTGGCCGAGACCACGATCGGCCTCTACAAGACCGAACTGATCAAACCCCGCGGACCCTGGAAGACCGCCGACCAGGTCGAGGTCGCGACGCTGGAATGGGTCGACTGGTACAACGACCGCCGCCTGCACCATGCCTGCGGCGACCTACCGCCCGCCGAACTCGAAACCGCCCACCGTGAACGACACAAGGCTCCCGCCGAGGCCGGGGCCAGCCACTCAACAACCTGAGCCTCCGGACACCCCGGGGCGGTTCATACATCTGGTTCCCGTTGTCACCTACGAAGCCAGGTCCCTGACTGTGAAGCTGGATCAGGGGGTGCGTGACCAGTTTGTGGCCGAGACGCGGGGCAACCCGCTGGCGCTCGTGGAACTGCCACGCGAACTGGCCGCCGCGCCGCTGGCCGGCGGATTCGCCCTGCCTGGCGCGATGACGGTGCCCGGCGGCGCGGAGGAGATGTTCCGGCGCCGCGCCCGCCAGCTGCCCGCCGAGAGCCGGTCGTTGCTGCTGCTCGCCGCGGCCTAGAGGGCTTGGACGGGCGAAGCCGTCGAGGGTGGGTCAAGTTTGTGAGCTGTGGGTCAGGCAGCGAGTCCGGCTTGGTGGATGAGCTGGCCAAGGGCGGTGTAGTAGGCGTTGGCGGCCTTGCGTAACGCTGGTGGCTCGTCGTCGGTGCGGGTGAGGTCGTCGAGGCCGGTGGCGATGACTCGGTGATGGAGCCGGGTCAGGAACATCGCGTGGCGTCGGCCGTCGGGGGTGACGTGGTGGCGGTGCTGCCGGGGATGCGTTCGATGATTCCGTGGAGGCGTAGGCGGCGGAGGTCGTAGCTCATCTGTCCGCTGCTGATGGTGCTCGGTGACGTCCGAGCAGGGGCGCGAGGTGGGTGCGCAGGTCCCGATTGGTGAAGCCGTCGGAAGGAGGCGGAAGACGAGGATCGCGGTGAGCAGCGCGTCGACGCGGCGGTCGGTGAACCGCATCCCGGCGACGCGGCGGCCGTTAACGGTGATGACCGGGTCGGTGATCGCGGTCAGGGCGTGGTGGCCGTCGATCGGGTCGTGGCTGATGATCTGGACGTGGCCGTCGATGATCGGTTCTGTGGTGTTGAGGGCAAGGATGACGACAGACAGATCAACGACCGGCGCGACTAGTGGGGCAATGTAGGCAGGGACACCGAGCCTGATACCCAACGCCCAGACGTTGCCCAATCCGAACAGGAAACTCAAGGCGACGACGACGGAGATCAGGGTGGTCACCGCGTGGAGCGCGAGCCGCTGGTTGGCCGGGGGAGCCATAGGCGGAGACTTCAAGGCGCTCGATGGCAGGTGACTCGGGTCTGATCGGGTTCCAACACCAGCGGCGACCGGCATTTCGGCGTCCGTCATCGGTGCTCACCGTTCCCCGCCGCCAAGAGGGCGAGGTCGAATACTTCACGGAGACCGGGCATGTACGAATGGGTCAAGTCCCCCTCGGACACAACCAATACGCCAGCAGATGATGTTGGTTTGGCCTCGGCCTTGATCTCCTTGGTCAGATCGTCGTAGGTCAGCTGCAGTCCCAGCTCCTGGTAGAGCTTGGCCTTGTCTGCCGCGTCGGCGGTCTTGAGTGCGGTGAAGATGCCTCCGACTCCCACGATCAGCTCTTGGATCTGTCGGCCGGTGAGCGTGGTCTGTCGTCCGTCCATGCCCCCGCTCGATGTGAGCAGGGTCAGTTGAGCTGCGGCGGCTTGGCGTCGTGCGGTCACCTCGTTGATCCATCCCAGGATCGTCTCGGCGGCGCCGCCGTCTTCGAGGGCTTCGCGGTGGATGGCGAGTTTGCCGTCGCAGTCGGCGATCTGGCGGCGCAGCAGTTCAGCGCCTGGGCCTGAGGATGGATGGTGCTGCGCGGGGTCGAAGGCCCGAACGAGTAGCTGGTGGGTGTGGGCGTGGTCGAGGACCCACCTGGCTCGCTGTGCAAATCGGCGGGCCTACTGCACCTTGGTCCGCAGGCCCTACGGCACACCGCGGCGACGATGGCCTATGCGGTCGACGTCGACTGGAAGCAGATTCAAACGATGCTCGGTCCCCGTCGTGCGCTGTACCCGTGCATGTCCAGGTCGGGGGAACCGTGCGGCACCGCACCATCCAGGTCTTCGTCAGAGCTCCGGGTTCGGTGGTGCCCGTCCTGCCGATGGTTACGCGGACGCTCCGGCGGTCGTCGGGGCATATCTCACGCTGATCACTCCGGGGATCGCGCGGATCAGGTGATCAAGAAGCGGACGGCCTGGCCCGGTCGAGGTGTCGAGGGTGACCTCGCCCGCGGCCACGCGGATGTCGGTCACGCCGACGACGGGCCAGGGCGCGAGGATGCGGCGGACGTCGACCTCGATCTCCGCGTCGGGGCGGGTCAGCAGCCTGACGAGATCGCTTCTGCTCACGATGCCGGCCGGGCGGCTGTCCTCGTCGAGGACGGGGACGCGGGTGAGGTGTTCCGTTCGCATGATCCTGATGACGTCGGCGGTGTCGGTACCGACCCGGACGGCGATCACGGGTGTGGTCATCACATCCGCCGCGGTGTGCGGTGACGGGGCCTCCTCGGGCAGGTCTCGGCGGGCGTGGAGGCCTGGGTCGGGCGTCTCCTCGATGGCCATCAGGTCGGCCTCGGTGATGATTCCGATTAGTCGCCCGTCCGAGCCGGCCACGGGCACCGCGCCGAAGCCGTGCCGGACCAGCCACATCGCCACGTCCTTCACGGGTGTCTCGGGTGCCACGGCCGACACCGGAGACGTCATGACCTGCTCGATGCGCATTGCGTACTCCTCTCGAGGTCGTCCTGGTCGTCGACCTGCGTCCCAGCCAGTGTTGCCCGACAGAGCGGCTGGCGGCCCGATCGGGACGTCCCGTCCTGGGGGGCGGAACGGGGAAGAGGCGGACTCCCAACGCTCACGTCCGGGCGGACGCGGGCCGATCGGACCCCTGCCTCGCGGGACGAACGCACCGGCGCGAGCGGCTGGGTGACAGAGGCTCACCGGCTGGCGGCGATGGGACAGTGATCACGGGTCGATCGCCGTCGGAGGCCGATCTGCCGCGATCCGCGAGGATCGCGACACAGCGTCGGGGTCGGCGGCCCGAAAGTGACAGCGGGTACCGCAACGGACCTGGAGCGTGGGACATGGACAGCTCGGTGCGCATTCTGGTGGGGGTCGACGGCTCGGCGGGCTCCGAGGCGGCGCTGCGGTGGGCGCTTCGGGAGGCCGGGCTGTGGGCCGCCGGCTGCAGAGGAAGGAACACGGCGCCGACGGTGACGGCGCTGCTGGTATGGACCGGCGACAGCGTGGCCGCCGGGGTGGGTGCCACGACTCGTGACGACCGTGACGGGCTCGCTGCGGCCGCCCAGGAAATGCTGGAGCGCGTCGTTGGGCGAACGGGTGCGCCGCCTGCCGGCGTCGAGGTGCGCCGCATGGCCGTCCAGGGCAGCCCGGTGCCGGCGGTGGTCGCGGCGGCTCGGAACTATGACCTGCTGGTTGTCGGCGAGCGCAGCCACGATCCCCTCCATCGGATGACCGCCGGCTCGGTCAGCCAGGGCATCGTGGCGCACGCGCCGATTCCCGTCGTGGTCGTCCGCTCCCGCGACGCGGTCGTCGAGCCCGATCGGCGTCCGGTCGTCGTCGGCATCGACGGGTCGGATCTGTCGATTGCCGCGCTGCGCTGGGCGGCGCACTCCGCGGCGGTCCGCGGGGTGCCCCTACGCGTGGTGCATGCCTCGGGAGGCTACGACCCGATGTACGCCGAGGTACTCGTCGCCGCGCAAAGCTCACTCGTCCGCCGGGCGACCGACGTTCTCGCCCAGGCGGTGGCGCTGGGCCTCGACGGCGCGCTGGACATCACCGTCGACACCGTCCTGTCGCCCGACTCGGCGGTTCGTGCCCTGTTGCGCGAGGCCCGCGACAGCCAGCTGCTTGTCGTCGGCACCCGAGGGCACGGCGGCCTCGCGCGTCTGCTGCTCGGTTCCGTGAGCCACCAGTGCGTCCTGCACGCGGCCTGCGACGTCGCCGTCGTCCGCCCCGAGCCGGTCGCCGCCGTCGAGACCAACCCGATCGGAGCGGCGACCCTCGTCGCCGGGTAGCCGTGCAGCTTGCGAGCGCGCCGCGTCGGCCGATGGTCATCGGTTGGCGCGGCGCTGGCGGAAGCGCTGTCAGCTGACTCCTCGGCCATGCGTCCTCGCTGCGGGCGCGCATATCGCAACCAGCTCGCCGCCGAGCAGATCTATTTCCCGGCCAAGGGAGGCCAGGCATTGGCCGACCCCCGTATCGGTCCCTATCTGAACCAGTACGCCGGCCAGCAGCTGGTCACCGGGCCGCAGGCCGAGGCCTACGCGGACCACTTCATCAAGGTTCACCTGACCGAGGTCGCCGGCGGCCAGACCTACGCCGAGGTCAGCACGAAGGCCCAGGCCGACCCGACCAACGCCAAGCTCGCCGGTCAGGTGCAGACGCTGTTCCGGGGCGAGACGCTGCGAGGTCTGCTGCTGGAGGCCTACGGGTTCTGGAAGCTCGGCCAGATCGCGCTCGTCGCGGCAATCGCCAGCTTCGTGCTCGGTGGCGTGATGCTGCTGCTGCTGACTGGCCTCGGTCTGCTGCACCTGCGACGCACTGGCCCGGCCGAGGAACTCGCCTTTGGTCACGGCCGAGTCGATGTCCGGTAACGCCAGGACCGTCGCCGAGGCGGTCGCGGCAGGTCGCGCCGACCGGATGAAGACCGAGCTGGTCGACCTGCTCGTCGTCGGCGGGCCCACGCATACCTTCAGGTGATCCGCACGTCAGCTACCCGGACCCGCCCGAGCGGGCCCGGGCAGCGGCATGCCGTGCGCAGGCGGCGCCCACGGCACTGCGTGAGTCGCTCGCGAGGCCGCCACCGGTCCAGGCCTGTGACCAGGTCGTAGAGCCGGCGCGGGTACTGGCCGCGGACCAGCAGGACGCATTCCGCGAGCGGGTCCAGGCTATCGGTCAGACCGATGACGACCTGCCGTTGCCTATGTCAGGCGCACCCGCTGGCCTTCTCGACCGCCAGGCGTTGAAACGGCCCCGGCACGAGGTGCGGCGCCGTCGGCGAGCATGCCGAAGGTCCTGCTGTGTGCGATCTATGCACCGCCGTGACGTGACCTCCGGCTTACCTTGACCGCCGTCCGCGTGGGAACAGATATGACATGATCACCGTATTCAGCTTCGGGCTCCTCGTCGTCGGCGCAGTCTTCACCTTCGCTATCTCCGGATCGCCCTATACGGCCGTGGGCATCGTCCTAACGGCGGCGGGCCTCACCGCCACCGTCCTCAGTGGCCTTCGTGACTACCATCGGGACAAGTGGCGCGAGAAAATGGTCGCGAGGTCGATCGAGAAGGGTATGACGACGAGCGACTTCGCGGACGACTTCATTGTGGAGCGCGCGAGTTCCGAAGACGCCGACGTCGAGCCGGATGACGTACAGGCTGAAGGGCCCTACCAGGCCGGTCCTGACTCCAGGCACGCGCAAACGCTGCGCGCTTTCGAGCAGCAGCGCGGAGACATCGTCTCGGAGGCCGTTTTCCACACGCCTCGCCCGAGCCGCTTGCGCGAGATCCCGCGAGACGAGTGAGAGGGTGCGGCGAGTCACCCGGGCAGATCTTTCCGGCGAGGTGGCGGCGGCATTCCGGACGCCGCATGCGGCCGCCCGCTCGTTCCCGGGGTCGCGCGGGCTAGGAACGTAGGACGGCGACGGGGCACTGCGCATGCAGCATGCACTGGTGCGCGGTCGAGCCCAGGACGAGTTCGGTGAAGCCGCCCCTGCCCCGGGAGCCGACGACCAGGAGCTGGGCATCCCGGGCGGCCTGCAGCAGCCCGCGGCTGGGGAACTCGTCGACGGCGATCCGGTGGATCTCGACCCCGGCGCCGGTGTCGATGTCCGACCCCATCACGTCGGCGAGCAGCCGCTCGGCGTTCCGCTGAAGTGACGGGTAGAAGTCGACCAACGGCGGTCCGGGCGGAGTCACGTAGATGCTGTACGCGTGCACCAGGTGTAGGGGAGCCTCGCGCTCGGTGGCCTGAGTGAGCGCCCAGCGCACAGCGGCACTGGAAGGCGCCGAGCCGTCGACACCGACCACGATCGGCCGCCCGCCGCGTGAACCGGCATCGGTTTGCGGGCCATGGACGACGATGACGGGACTGGCCTGGCAGTGCAGCAGGCGTTGGGCCACGGACCCGGCCGTGATGCGATGCGCGATACCGGGTTCGCGTGGACCGACCACGATCATTGCGGCGGTCCTGGCGTTGTCGGCGAGCGCCTGCACGGGATCTCCGGCGACGACGAGCCGGCGCAGCTCTACCGGCGGGTCGGGCATGGGGACGTGTGTGATCACGCGGTCCAAGGTGAGGTCCGCGGCCTTCATGAGCCCGAGGTGGTCGACGTTGGCGGCCGCCTGGTAGACGGGCCGAGGTACGCCGTCGGCCGTCCAGCCCAGCAGGGCGGTCACAGGCCGGCTCTCCAGACGCGCCGTCGCATAGGCCCAGCGCAGGGCAGACTCCGAACCCGGCGAGCCGTCGATTCCCACGAGAATCTCCCGGCTGTCCTCGATGCTCACATTCGTTCCTTCCGCCGATGTAGACCATGAACGACCGCCGGACCAGCGGTCTTACAGAGATGACGCCGACGCTCTGCACGGCATCGCCGACCTCCGCGCGACGTAACGATCGCCGATACGGAACCTGGTGACGGGGCGATCAGCCGGTGCTGAAACGGCCCGCGCGCCGGCGAAGGTGGCGGTGTCCAGCCGGCATGGGCGGAGTAGTCGGCTGCTGTGAGCTGAGGCGGTAGAAGAGTCGCTTGCCGGTCTCGATGAGGGCCAGGTATCCGGCGATCATGGCGACGAGCGTCAGGAAGTATCCGAAGGGTAGTGGTGCGAATCCAAGGGCGTGAGCCAGCGGCGTTTCGGGGATGACGGCACCGACGACGACGACGCCGATGGCGGCTAGTGTGAGCGGAAGGCTGGGCTTGCTACGGAAGAACGGAATGCGGCGCGTACGAATGGCAAAAATGACCAATGTTTGGGTTGCCAACGACTCGACGAACCAGCCAGAATGGAACTGTGCGGCGCCAGCATGGAAGACCCAGAGCATCAGCCCGAATGTGAGGAAGTCGAACACTGAGCTGAGTGGGCCGAAGTAGAGCATGAAGCGGCGGATGAACCGGATGTCCCAGTGCGAGGGTTTGCGGAGCTGGTCCTGGTCGACGTTGTCGGTCGGGATTGCAAGCTGGCTGGTGTCGTAGAGCAGATTGTTGAGCAGTATCTGCGAGGGCAGCATAGGCAGGAAGGCCAGCAGGAGCGAGGCGCCGGCCGCGGAGGCCATGTTGCCGAAGTTGCTCGATGTCCCCATCAGGACATACTTGATGGTGTTGGCGAAAACACGACGTCCTTCGACGACGCCGTTGGCCAGTACGTCGAGCTCCTTCTCGAGCAGGATCACATCGGCGGCGTCCTTGGCGACGTCGACGGCGGAGTCCACCGAGATACCGACATCGGCGGCGTGCAGCGCGAGAGCATCGTTGACCCCGTCGCCGAGGAAGGCGACGTCGCGGCCGCTTTGGCGCTGCATCGTGACGATGCGAGCCTTCTGCTCGGGGCTGACCCGGGCGAACACGGTGGTCGCGGGGATCGCGGCGGCGAGTGCGTCGTCCTCGAGTGCGTCGATGGCGGCGCCGGTCAGGACGGCCGCGGCGGGCAGACCGAGGTCGTCGCAGACCTTGGCGGCGACCACGGCGTTGTCCCCAGTGACGATCTTGACGGTGATGCCGAGATCTGTCAGTCGCCTTAGTGCCGCCGCAGCGCTGGGCTTGGGCGCGTCGAGGAATACCAGCAGGCCGGCGAGGTGTAGTTCGGCCTCGTCGGCGGCGGCCACCGTGGTCAGGCCGGGCGCGGGTCGGGTGGCGACCGCAACCACCCGGTTTCCCGCGGCGAACTCGGCGTCGAGGGCCGTGCGAGCGTCCGCGGTCACGTCGACACAGCGGTCGAGCACCGTCTCAGGTGCTCCCTTTGCAATCAGGATTTGACGTCCGTCGGCGTCGCGGACGAGGACTGTGATCATGCGACGTTCGTGATCGAACGGCAAGACCGCCACCGTCGTCTGGATCACCAGATCGCGAGAAACCTCCGCGGCGGCGGGGGATTCCCACAAGGCCGCGTCCAACGGGTTCCCGTGCGACGTCCGCGCGCCGTCGACGGCCCGGTCGGTGCAGAGCAATCCCCACCGCAGCACATCGCGTTGCTGGATAGAGCCGGTGGGCACAGCGCGCATGAAGCTGATCCGGCCCTCGGTGAGCGTACCGGTCTTGTCCGTGAACAGAGTGTCGACGTCACCGAGGTCCTCGATGCAGACGAGGCGCTTGACGAGCACACGCTGCTTTGCCATCTGGCGGGATCCGGAAGCCAGGCTGGTCGAGACGACCGCCGGGAGCAACTGGGGCGTGATCCCGACAGCGATCGCGAGGGAGAACAGGAGGGCATCGAGGATCGGTTTGTGAAGCAGCACGTTGGCCACGAAGATCCCCGTGGTCAGGGCGGCGGCCACATAGACGAGAAGCATGGAGAACCGGCGCAGCCCAACCTGGAACGCTGTCTCGGTCTGGTGACTGGTCAGGCCCGCGGCGATGCGCCCGAATGCGCTCGCGGCGCCTGTGGCCACGACCACCCCACGACCGGTACCGGAATGCACGACCGTGCCCATGAGCGCAGAGCCCGTCAGCTCAGCCAGTACCGCGTCAGGGGACACGACAGCAGTGTTCTTGTCGACGGGGAGCGACTCCCCGGTGATGACGGACTCATCGCAGGCGAGATCAGAGCAGGCGATCAGGCGTAGATCCGCGGGGACGACGTCGCCGAGCTGCAGTTCGACCACATCTCCTGGCACCAGCGCTGCGACGTCGACGGTGGTGGGCTGCCCGTCACGTATGGTCAGCGCGCGGCGGGTGACCTGTGAGTGCAGTGCCTCGGCCGCCTTCTCCGCCCGGTACTCGTTGACAAGGCCGAGCCCGACCGAGAGAACCACGATGACGGCGATGATGATCGCGTCGCTGCGTTCTCCGACGAAGTACGACGCGGCGGCGGCCGTGAGCAATAGACCCAGCAGCGGCGAACGCAGCTGGTGCCAGAGCACTGGCAGGAAGCGCGCGCGGTGCGACATGACGGCGTTCGGGCCGACGTCGTCCAGTCGCTGACGCGCCGACGTCGCGGTGAGCCCAGCACCGCTTGACCCGACCCGAGCAAGCACATCGTCAACAGCGACGCTGGCCATCTCGGTCACGGCCAAGCCTCGACCGGCCGCCGAGACACGCTGCTTCGGGCTCGTCGTTCTCGCCACGCTCGAACCGCCGGAAGGATCGGCTGAGGCCGCGGGCGAGTAGGACGAGCGGGTCATGCGGATCGGACGGGCCGCAACGGTTCCCCGACGGCGTGACCGCCGACACCTTCGCGGAGTGCCGTGCGGATGACTGCGCGTAGGACACGGTCCAGATCGGAGGCCTGGCCGTCGTGCCCGGAGGCATCGCCGATCGTCACCGCGACCTGCCCGCCGGGTAGATGCACTGTGTCGATCCAGTCGCCGCCGAGGCAGCCGGCCACCGGCTCCTGGTGCCATGACACCTTCAGGAACGCCGCACCGGCAGCGTGGCGAGCGGAGGACACGATCATCTTGTGCTCCCATCGGGTTGGGCGGGTGTAGCGCGGCCCGCGCGACGCGGGCGGCCTAGCCAGCCTCAAATCCTCTCCCCCCGGTACGGAGAGCTACCGTCAGGATCTCGACCGAGCCCGTGGATGCACAGGGACGTTCGCCCCCCGTTGGAAGCCCGATCCGCCTGCCGTCGTGATGACCACCAGGTCGCTCCTCCGCCTTTCGAACACGACGAATGCCACACAGTGTTGCCGCCCCGCCTAGCCTCTCCAGCATCCGACCGTGTGCCGAACAGCGGCCGGGAGGAATGACGCATGTAGCTGTGATCGCGGTTTTTCTCGTGTCCAGCGTCCGCGACTACGACACGGCGTCGCAGACATTCCCTCAGAACCTGCTTGCCGGGATCTTCAGCTTCCGAGACGCATTGTTCTTCGTGGCCGATCACGATGACCGACAAGTGCCGGAAGTCGACCTTTTCGAAATGCCGTCGAGACCATCGGCGGCTCCCGGGGAAACACCGGCCCCTCCGGATGGCGCACCGGCGGGGTGACGAGACGCCGGCCCGTTGGAGCCAGCGAGTTCGAGATTCCAGGCTCGAACACTCGTCTTCCCCACTGCGTGCGGCCTGCCGGTCGCCCCGGAGACGGCCTTCGGGACGAAGGGCAGAGCCATGCGGTTGCCGGGACCCACCCTGCGGTTTGTGGGAGTTTGAGACGTGACGGTCCTGTTGTTCTGCGCCTTTGACGGTTCCGGCTAGCGGAGCAGCCGGGAGGCGGTCGCCGCGGCCTCAGCGAGCGGGACGGCGGTGTCGACGACCGCGGCCGCCGGCCACGGGTCGGTGCGTGAGGCCATCGCCGTGTAGACCGCCATCGACGTCGCGTCGGACGCGTCCGAGCCGGCGGCTGCCCGCCGGGCGATCCGGGCCTCCGCGACGGCAGACGACGTCACGCAGCACAGCTCGACGAGGTCGGCACTCGCCGCGGCGGCGACCCGTGCTGCAGCCGTCCGCTGCGTCGTCGCCGACCAGGACGCGTCGAGCAGCACGTTCTCCCCGTGGGCGAGCGCGTGCCCGGCCCGGCGGAGCAATTCGGTGTAGACCGCGTCGGTCGTCTCATGCGCGTAGATGCCGGTACCGAGTCCTGCGAGTTCCGGTGGTGCCGGAGCGTTCGTAGGAAGCCCCGCGAGCTCCTTGCGCACGACGTCGGAGCGCAGCAGCACCCAGCCGTCCTCGGCGTCGGCGAGGTGGCCCGCGAGGGTCGTCTTTCCCGTACCGGGAAGGCCGCCGACGATGACGAGGCGCACGCGGCCGCGGCGCAGGTGGTCCAGAGCGAGCGTCCCGAACTGCCGGGCGAGGTCGGCGGCGTCCGGGTCGCCCTGCGCGGCCCGTACGCTGCTGACCTTGGCCCGCACAAACGCGCGGTAGGCGATATACAGGTGCTCGAGTGACGATGGATGCGTCTCGCCGGAGAACTCCCGGTACCAGCCGAGGAACCGCTGTGCATCGCCGCCGGCGCCGAGTCGTTCCAGGTCCATCGCCAGGAACGCGGCGTCGCCGAGCACGTCGCCGACTCGCAGCCGCTGGTCGAAGTCGAGGCAGTCGAGGATTCGTGGCCCGTCGGTCAGGCAGAAGATGTCGTCGGCAAGCAGGTCGCCGTGTCCGTCGCGGACCCGCCCAGACCGCATCCGCTCCAGCAACAACGCCCCGCGACCCGCGAGGTAGCGCGACGACAGCCGGTCGATCTCGTCGATCACCGCATCATCGAGGATGTCATCGCGGAAGGAGGCGACGCCCTCTACGCCTTCCCGCCACAGCCCGGACAACGTCGACCGGCTGCCCGCCTGAGCGATCTCGTCGGACGTCTCGCAGGTCTCGTGGAACGCGGCGAGCTGGCGCGCGATGGCCCGCAGCACGTCGCCCACCGGCTCGCCGTGCCGGACGAGGGTCGCCAGTCGGCGGTCCTCCGGTAGCCGGCGCATCACCACCAGGTGGTCGATGAGCTGGCCGGTCGCGTCGCGCAGGTCGGCGACACCAAGGTAGACATCAGGCGCCAGCCGGCTGTTGAGGGCCACCTCGGCCTCGCAGGCGGCTAGCCGGGCCTCACGCTCCCGGAAATCGAGAAAGCCCAGGTTGAGAGCCTTCTTTCGCTTGTAGACCCGGTCGCCAGCGAAGGTCAGGATCGCGGTGTGCGTCTCTACGGTCTCTCCGGGCGGGATCGCGTTGAGGCTCCAGGTCGGGCGACTGGGCTCCGTTCGTGGGCTAGGAGAGCTTTGCCCGGGCATCGTGCCTCCTGCACCTCGTTCGCTGGTTCCAGCAAGTCCAGCATCGACGCTCGACGGGGTAGCAGCGGCAGCAGGAGGTAACCGCGTCTCGGGACGTTGGCACCCCTGTCCGACGACCTCCGGCCCGCCCAGCCAGTGCGTCGGCGCCAGACGGCGCCTGGGCCGGAAGGCGCCGAACCGGGCCTGCGCATTCCCGTTACGTCCGAGTTGACCTGCGGACCACGAGTGGTTCGCGCGGGGATGAGGTCGATTCCCGTCCTATGCACAGGGATTTCCCAGCCATTTCCCAGACTCGGCCGGCACGGTGCACGTCGTGGTCGCGCTTCCGGCGCCAGGGCGCGCCTTGGCCCGATCTTCGTGCGACACCTGACCTGCCCAACCGACCGCCGTATCGGCCTCCACCAACTCTGGTCGCGCCGATCGGCCGCAGCCTGGAGACCCCGTGCCCTCGACCGTGTTCGGCCTGCCGACCCACATTTTGATCATCCACGCCACGGTGGTGCTCGTGCCGCTGACAGCGTTGATGCTCTGCGTGGCGGCGTTCTGGCCTCGGCTGCGCCGGGCCCTCGGCCCCCTGCCGACGCTCGCCGCCTTTGGTGCGCTGATCCTCGTACCCATCACCTCCCACAGCGGCGAGCAACTGCGAGCCCGGCTTCCCGACAACCCGCTGATCGCGCGGCACGCCGAGCTCGGCGACACGCTGCTGCCCTGGGTCGCCGGACTGTTCGTGGCGGCGCTGCTGCTGCTGTGGAACGACGGCTGGCGGCCCACCGCCTGGGCGTCGCCGACGCGGCCCGGTGGCGCGGCCAGCTCGACACACTCGACAGCGCGGCATGCGGTGGCGCGGGGCACGAACTGGGTGACAGCTCTGGCTATGGCGCTGGTCATAGCGACCGCCGTCGGCAGTGTCGTCCAGATCGTCCGAATCGGGCACAGCGGCGCCAAAGCCGCGTGGTCTGGGGTCGCGGCCGCTCCCGTCCGGTGAGGCCGTACGACTGTGGGCGGTCCGGACCAGCCGGGAGTACTTCGTGGACATCGCCGCTACCGGCGGCGATGGGGCCTCGGCGCAGGCCGACCGACTCGGTGATGACCGTCCGCGCTTGTCGCTCGCCGAGGCCGAAGGCTTCGCTCGGCGCTACTGGTCGGTGAATCGGTGCGGCGCTTGGCCGCGGAGGATGGTGAGGCGGAAGGTCGCGCCGCCGCCCGGCGTCGGCTCGAAGTCGGCGTGGCCGCCGTGGGCGGCGGCCACCGCGGCGACGATGGAGAGGCCCAGGCCGGTGCCGCCGGCGTTCCGGGACCGCCCTGGATCCGCGCGGAAGAATCGTTCGAAAACGTGGTCCGCGGCTTCCGCCGGGATTCCGGGGCCGTGATCGATCACCGAGATCACCACCTTGGAGAGCGTGGGCCCCGGCCTGGTCGCTCCCGAGATGTCCGGATCTGCATTCGGTAGCCGTGAGGTGGATTCGACGGTGGTGGTGATGGTGAGGGACAGCGGGGTCCCGGCCGGGGTGTGGACGAGGGCGTTGCGCACCAGGTTGCCGACCGCCTGACGTAGTCGGCCTTGATCGCCGGTGATCTCGAGGAACGGCGGCGTGTCGATATCGATGCGGCGGTTCGGTGCGACGGCACGGGCGTCTGTGCCGATGTCTCGGACCATCGCGGCGAGGTCGAGCGGTTCGTGTTCGATGGGTGGTCCCTGGTCGAGCTGCGCGAGCAGCAGGAGGTCGTCGACCAGCTCTGACATGCGCGCGGATTCCTCCTCGATACGTCGCATCGCGATGGCGAGGTCCTGCGGCCGGCTGTCGGCGCCGCGGTGGAACATCTCGGCGTAACCGCGAATCGAGGTGAGCGGGGTGCGCAGTTCGTGGCTCGCGTCGGCGACGAAGCGACGTAGCCGCTGTTCGGACGCCTCTCGTGCTCGGAAGCTCGCCTCGATCTGGGTGAGCATCGCGTTGAAGGCGCGGCCGAGCCGGCCGACCTCGGTGCGGCGGTCGGTGTCGGTGACCCGTCTCGTCAGGTCGCCCCAGGCGATCTCGTCTGCCGTGTGTTCGATTCGGGTCAGCGGGCGTAGCCCGACCCTGATGAGGAGATAGGCCAGTGCGGCCAGGGCCGCCATCATGACGGAGCTCGCGATGATCTCAATGCGGGTGACGCGATCGAGTGTCGCGTCCAGCTCCGTGAAGGGAACGGCGACGATGAGGACGTCCCCGCTGTCGTAGCGTTCGGCCAGTACCCGGAAGTGGTCGTCCTGGCCGTCGGCGGCCGTCACCGTCCACAGGGGGACCGTCGCCAGGTTGGGGCGCACCTCGGCGGTGGCCAGTTGGCGCACGGTGACAGCCGGACGCTCGGTCGGCGTCCGTGCCCCGCCGGGGGAGGGGCTTGACTCCAGCAAACGGCGTCCGGTCCGGTCATACAACGCGCCATAGGTGCCGACGAGGTACGAGCTGCCGAACCGAGGGTTTCGATCGTCGGGGTCGCCCTGGCCGCTCGCTCCCGCCGAAGAGCTGTAGGGATCGTTGTCCCCGTAGGGCGTGCCACGCAGCAGCGTCTTTTCCATCACCGGATGCGCGTCGCGGACCTGCTGATCGAGGCGACCCATCAGGTAGGACCGCAACGCGAGATGAGTGCCGACGGCGCCCAGGGACAGGCCGACCGCGAGGAGCCCGATGAGGGCCAGCAGCAGGCGGCCGCGCAGCGACATGGCGGAGGTCCGGCTTAGCGGGGCAGGCGCAACACGTAGCCGACGCCACGTACAGTGTGGATCAAGGGCGGTTCGACGCCGTCGATCTTCCGGCGGAGGTAGCTGATGTAGGTCTCCAACACGCCGCCTTCCCCTCCGAAGTCGTGTCCCCAGACGTGGTCGAGCAGCTGGGCCCTGGTCAGCACGGCGCGGGCGTTGGCCAGCAGAAACTGGAGCAACCGGAACTCGGTGGCCGTCAGCTCGACAAGTCGGCCCGCGCGGCGGACCTCCCGGGTCCTGGGATCGAGTTCCAGGTCGGCGAAGCGCAGCGGCGCCGGATGGCCGTCGCTGGGCACCGGTGAACCGGCGCGTCGCAAGATGGCGCGGACCCGCGCGACCAGCTCGGACACGGCGAACGGCTTGGTCACGTAGTCGTCGCCGCCGAGCGTCAGGCCGCGCACCTTGTCCTGGGTCGTGTCCCGCGCGGTCAGAAACAGCGTCGGGACGCGGTGACCGGCGCCGCGCAGCCGCTCGCACACCGCGAACCCGTCGATGTCACCGAGCATCACGTCCAGGACCAGGAGGTCCGGCGGGTCGAGCGCGACCCTGGTCAGCGCCGCCTGTCCGGAACGCACCGTCTCGACCTCGAATCCCTCGTAGCGCAGTGCCATCGCGACGAGATCGGTGATGGCCTCCTCGTCGTCCACCACCAGCACGTGGACTCGCGGGTTCGCCACGTCCTTGGTCGAATCCGGGGTCGCCGGCAGATCGTCCATTGACGGGTTCACTCGCGCCACCACCCACCCAGTGTCCCCTGGCCAGGTGAGGGACTCGTTCACCTGGCCCAACTGGCCGACCTCAGTCCCCGGCGCTGGGCGCTCGGTCGCTGCCGAGAGCGCGGCTAACCGTCCGCGCGTCGGCGAGAGGCGCCCGGGGCAGCGCCAGATCCGAGTCACGCGTGGCGCGCCAGCTGCTGGCGCAGACCGGGCGAGCATCGCAACCGGCCGGCGGCCTCGACGGTCAGCCACTCCCATCCGTCCTGGCCGAGGTCCGCGAGCAGGTCCCACGCTTCCAGGCCGGCGGCGAGGCCAGCGGTGGCATACGCATCGGCCAAGGTCAGGTCGGGCCCGACCACAGTGACGGAGGCGAGTCCCGAAGCGGGCGCTCCCGTCCGCGGGTTGACGACGTGCTGGCCCTGCTCGGCGACCCCCGACGTCGCGACAGCGAGATCCGTGCACTCAAGGACGGCCACGAACCGGCCGCGGTCGAAGGGGTCGGCGATCCCGACTCGCCACGGCCGGCCCGGCGCCGCCTGTCCGCTGGCGCGGAGGTCGCCGGCGGCGTTCACACAGTGAGTGGTGATTCCGGCCGCGGTCAGCGCGGCGGACGCCGCGTCCGCGGCCCAGCCCTTGACCAGGCCGGTGGGATCGAGCGTGCCGTCGGCGCGCCAGCCGGGATCGAAATACCCTCTGGTGCGCTCCCGGCACGTTGTGGCGAGCCGGTGCACCTCCCGAACGTGCTCGGGGCAGTCGTCGACATCGATTTCGCCGCGGCGGAGCCGGGACACCCACGACGCGGGTCTGAACGTACTGAAGTCGTCGTCGGCCCGGTGCAGCGCGAGGATCGCGGACGCGATCGCCGCGTCGACGGCCGCGGCGGTGAGTTTGGGCTGGTTGCTCGCGGGCCCGACGGGCCCCGCCGTGGTGACCGGGCCGGCCGGGAGGCGTACGTCGATGCTGACGACGGTTCCCATCACCGGTTCCGCGTGCACCCGGCGGGTCGTCCCATCATCACGGGTGGTGCCCGTTGTTGTGTCGCCCATGGCTAGAGCCCGGCCTTGTCGATCGCGGACTGTACCGACCAGGCATAGCCGCTGCTGGTGAACGAGGCACCGGACACGGCGTCGATCTTGGCGCTCTGCGCGGCGAGGACCTCCTGGCGCAGGATGGGCACGGCCTGGGAGCTGATCTCGATGTCGCGCCGTTCCTGGTTCGGCAACTGCAGTGCGATCACGTTCGTGATCTTGCCGCCGGCGACGATGAGCTCAACCTGCACGGGTCCGTAGTGGGTGTCCTCCACGTCGCCGACCACCGTCCTCGGGGTGGACGAGGCCGCGCCTGTCGAGCCACTCACCGTGCCAACGCCGGTCGTGGCGGTGGGCGTGCCGACGGTTGCCGGCGACGCGGTCGCGGCGGCCGCCACGGTGGGACTGGGTGCTTGGCTTGAGGTCGGCTGGGGCGCCCCTGTTGTCGCCCCGGGCATGGAGATCGCCGCGGCGGCCTGCTCACCATGTCCCGCCGCGGCCTTGCCCGCGACGACCACGACGACGGCACCGAGCAACCCGGCAAAACCGAGCCGAGCCCGGTATGCCTTCCCGGCGTTGAGATTCATATGAGGTGGCGACGCGCAGCCCCTTCGAGCTGGTCGCCGCCTGCCTCCTTCCAGGAGAGAAATGAAGTCCGGCCGCCATACCGGCGATGGCCTGTCGCGCCACGAACCCTGTCGAGTCGGGGAGAGGCACTACCGGAGCGAGAACTCCTCGGTGTGGATCTGCTCGTCTGACAGACCAAGGAGCCGCAGCGAACGGACAAGACCGTGGGTCAGGCCGGGCGGACCGCAGATGAAGACGTCCCGTTCGACGACGTCGGGCACCGACGCCGCGATGAGGTCGGCGGCCAGTGGGTCATAGCCAAGCTCCTTGCGGGAGCCGATGACGCCGTGCACCAGCAGTCGCGGTTCCTGGGCCATCCGGCGAAGCTCCCGCCACAGGGCGAGGTCCCGGGTGGTGCGTGCCCGATGGACGACGATGACGTCGTCGCCCCGTGCGGCCAGGTCCTCGGCGAGCGCCCGCACCGGTCCGATGCCGCTGCCGCCGGCGATGAGAAGCGACTTGCCGAGGCTCGCCCGCGCTGCGGTGAAGTGTCCGAACGGGCCTTCGGCGACGACGAAGGTGCCGGGACGAAGACGGGCGATCGCGGCTGAGTGGTCGCCGGCCGCCTTGACGGTAATGCGAAGCCGGCGGGGCTGCGGCACGGCCGACAACGAGTACGGATGGGCGGTAAGCCAGTGCCCCGGAGCTAGGAACCGCCACAGCAGGAACTGGCCGGATCGGATGTCCAGATCGTCCAGATGCCGACCTCGGATCCAGATCGACACGACACCTGGAGCTTCTTCGACCACCCGCTCCACCCGCATCCGATGCCGGGCAATCTTGGCCAGTGGGAGAACGAGCCGCCAGATCACCAGGCAGGCCGCGACAGCTACGTACATGAGCTGCCACAGAACACGATTCACCGGATGGCCAACGAACTCGGCGCCGTTCGCCGTCTGGTGGCCGTAGACCAAGAGAACTGCGGCATACACGGTCAGGTGCAGCAGATACCAAAGTTCGTATGAAATCCGCGGTCGGAGGCGACGGGCGCTGGCCACGCCGACCGAGACGAACAGGACGGTGCCTATCGTCGCCTTCCACATTTCCGGGTACGTGGTCACAACCGTGAAGAGTTCGGAGAGAGGCTGATGATGGTCGCTCAGCCCATAGCCCCAGACAATCAGCAACACGTGCGTGACCATCAACACGACGATGTTGGTCCCAAGACCGCGGTGCCAGGCTGCCAGCCGATCCAGCCCGACGGCCCGTTCCAGCACTGGCACCCGCGCCATGAGCAGCAACTCGACGAGCATCAGATACGCCGCGAGCAACCCACTGACCCGCCCCAGGTCGGTCATCACGGCGGCACCGCCGTGCACGCTGCGCGCTGTCGTGCTCATCCACCACAAGGCCACGACCACGAGACCCCAAGCCGAGAGACCCACCCGGACGGTGAGCCGGCCCCGCCAGCCCGGCGACGGCCGCGGGACCCATCCGCCCGGCGCTCCGCCGGACCCACCCTCGCCTCCGCCGCCTGAACGCAGCGTGTCCGACTGCCGAACGAGTGTGTCCACACGTGGCGGGCCAACGCGCCGGCCGGGTATGGTCGGCGATTCGCCGAAGGCGGGGACGCGGGTAACTCCGGGCGGTGCTGTCCTGCCTGGGGGCGTCGTCCTGTCCGACGGGGCCTGTCTGGCGCTCATGCCACGAACAGTGGCGGTGGAACCTGGGAGTTGGCTGGGAGAACCCTAGGAACAGCCCGGGAATCACGAACCCGCGGTGAGCGCCGGCACCGCAAGAGCAATGTAGCCAGGGCCCGTCGGATCACCCGACGAGCCCTGGCTTTTCTGTCAGCGGCGCCGCGCTTGGCTGTCGCTGAGGTGCTCGAGTACCTCGGCGATGGGACGGCGCCGAGTGGGAGTCAACTCGGGCGCGGATGTGTCCGGGTATCCGACCCGTAGGATCATCTGGGTCAGTCCGGTGCCGCCGGTCAGGGAGTGGACCAGGGCGCGGGTCGCCTCGATGTCGAGCGCCTGTCCGAGCGGCGAGGTGGCGAGTCCGGCAGCTGTAGCGGTGAGCAGCACACGGCTCAGCGCCCGACCTGCGCGCAGGCGGTCCGTGGGACCGTCCGCGTCGGTGCCGATCACCAGCACCTCGGGACGCTCGACCTGCGCCGTCCGGGCCCGCTCCTCGGCCTCGCTGGGGCTGGCCGGCTCGCCGTTCCTGCCGCCGGTGAAGTCCCGCGTTGGGAACTCCTCGACGCGGGGCTCGGCGCTGGACAGGGCCGTGGGGCGTGGGATGCCGTCGGTGGCCTCGGAGTCGTAGCGGATCCAGGAGGCGAGCTCGGCCTGGTATTCCGGGTCGTGCTTTTCGACCCAGTCGGCCCGCGCCAGCAGCACCGCCAGCTCCACCCGGGCGTCCTCACTGGTCAGGGCCGCCAGCCAGCAGCCCTCCGCCTCGGCGGCCCGCCGGAGCTCGTGCACCTGCTCGGCGGGCAGCGGGGCGGTGGTGAACGGGCGGCGGTCGGTGTGCCGAAGCGTGAGCGCCGCGGCGAGTCGATTCTCGTCCGGCGTCGGTGGGCGGGTGCCTTCGATGCGCAGCGTCGCGACCGGTGCGGTGGCGAGGTCAGGACCGTCGGAAACGTCACCGACCTCGATGTCGAGGCCGGCGGCGCGCAGCGACAGCCAGGCGTTCAGCAGCGCGGCGCCACAGCTGATCAGCATCTGGCGGTGGTCCGGGTCGATCACCGGCAAGGCGCGGGAGAGGTCCGCGTACAGCTCCAGGGTCCCCTCGCGGTACCGCCATTTCCAGGGCTGGCTGTTGTGGATAGACGGCGCGAGGCCACCGGCCTCGACGGCCGCGTACACCTGCTCGGTCGTGACCGTGGTGCTGTCCGTGCCCATGGTTTGTCTCCTCGCCGTTGTCACCGAAGTAGCTCGCCGACCCGGACCTCGACCGGACTCCGACCTCGGCAGGGACCTTCAAGCTGCGGATTCTGACACCTGTGCCCGGCGCAGATGAGCCAGCGCGGCGTCGGCGAGCAGTCGAGCTTCCCCCGCGGCGTCCGGATCGCCGTGACCATGCCGGTCCCCGGCGGCTGCCGCCTGCCGGAGTGCGTGGTGGGCCACGTAGACATCCTGGAGCGACGGGGGATAGGTGCCGTCCGAGAACTCGCGGTACCACGCCAGGAAGCGCGTCGCGGCGGCTGCGGCGCCCAGCCGTTCGAGATCCACCGCCAGGAGCGCGACGTCGCCCAGCACGTCGCCGACGCGCATCCGCTGGTCGTACTCGACGCAGGCGAGAACGCGCGGACCATCGGGCAGGAGGTAGACCTTGTCTGCGTCGAGGTCGCCGTGGCCCTCCCGGATCCATCCGGTGCGCATCCGGTCGGTCAGCAGCGGACCGTGAGCGGCGAGATAGCCCAGCGCGAGCCGTCCGATCTCGTCGAGAATCTCGGGTTCGCCCAGGAGACCGCGGTACGGGACGACCCTCGCGATGGCCGTCATCCACAGCGCCTCGAGGTGCTCCCGACTGCCGGCCTGGGAGATCTCCCTTCCGGTGGCGCATCGCTCATGGAATCCGGTGAGCTGGTGGGCGAGGGCCTGGAGCTGTTCGTCGACGGGCTCGCCCTGTCGGATGAGCGCGGAGAGCCGGGACTGGGCCGGAAGGCGGCGCATCACAACCATGTGGTCGCACAGCCGGCCGCGGTCGTCCCGAATGTCGGCGACACCCAGGTAGACGTCCGAAGCCAGCCGGCGGTTGAGACGTACCTCCGCCTCGCATGCGGCCAGCCTCGCCGCTCGGCTCGTGAGGTCGACAGGACCAAGATGGACCGGCTTCTTGAGCTTGTAGACGTGGTCGCCAAGGAAGAACAAGGTGGCGGTCTGGGTCTCTTTGGCCTCGACGTGGCCCGGCGCGCCGAAGGTGTCGGCGGCCTCGCCCCGGGTGATCAGGGTCTGCAGGACGGTCATCGCCATTCCATGGGAAGTGGGTGGGGGTGCGGCCGTATCGAGCAGACTGCCAAGGCACGCCTGTGACCGGACCTCAGCCAGGGCCAGGAAGTACTGGGGTCAGCCGGAACAGGAGTGGGGTCATCACCGTATGGACCGGCAGATGGGCCACGTCGTCCGAGGAGACCTGGAGCGCGCCGCGCTCGTCGGACCGCTGATCGTTCTGCTCGCCGGAGCCGCCATCTCGTGGGGCGGTCTGCGCGTCCACCTGTGCCTCCTCCGGCGGAACAAATCGGCGCCGGACGGTCGCCGACTTCTTCGTCATGCTGCGACGTCTCGAGGCATCGCACGACCGACCGAAGGCGCTGAGGAGATGGAGTCGTTTGGACCGCCGACCCATGGTCCTCCGGCACGGGGCTGTGACCAGCGGCACGAGCCGACCGGTCCGGCCGCGCGTAGTCCGCACCACGAGGCCGCGCTGCCGGTTCCCGCTCGCCTGCCGACCCGGCCGGCCCCTGTGGCCAACGCCAGAAGGGGCCGTGGGCAGGCGAGCGTCGGCGACCAGATCGTCATCCACCGGCACGCTGTCGGTGAGCCTGACCGGGACGGGGAGATCATCGAGGCGCGCTCGCCAGCCGGAGACCCGCCGTTCCTGGTGCGCTGGTCGGATACGGGCAAGGTGACGTTTTTCTATCCCGGCCCAGACGCCGAGATCCGCCATCTCGTCAACCGCTGACGCCTGACCCGCGCGGCGCCGACCGGGCTGGTGCGCGGTCAGCGCCGCGGCGTCAGCCAGAATCACCAGTTCAGTGGTGGAGCGTTACGATCTGTGCCGGTTCACGTGATGGGCTTCCGATCGCGGAGACAGGCTCGGGTGGCCTGTGCGGAACGAGGCCGTTGACGACGTCCCACACTCTTCCGTTGCGGAAGACTAGTGGCGCGACGGGAGCATCCCCGGGGTCGGCGACGTGAATGTCCGACCGAAATTTCTGATCCTCGAACTCGGTCCAGCTACGCTCCAGATTGTGGATGCGTTCACGCGGGCCGACGTTCGGGCCGACCAGCCTGAAGATCAACGCCTGGCCCTGTCGGACAGGGGCAGTCTGACCTTCCCGACAGTCGGTCGACTGGAGCTCGACGAGTTGCTGACGCAACTGGTCGACCGTGCGCAGGACGTCCTGGCCACGCAAGGACGGCTGCGAGGCCTGTTGCGCGCCAACCAGATGGTCACGGCTGACCTGCGCCTGCCGGTGCTGCTGCGGATGGTGGTCGAGGCGGCGTGCGAGCTGCTCGACGCGCGCTACGGGGCGTTGGGCGTGGTGGCGCCCGACCGGACCCTCGAGGAATTCGTCCATGTCGGCATGGACCCCGCGGAGGTTGAACTCATCGGCCACCTCCCGACCGGTAAGGGCGTGCTCGGCGTCCTGATCGACGACCCTCACCCCCGCCGGGTCGACGACATCTCCCACGATGTGAACGCCACCGGTTTCCCGCCGGGACACCCTCCGATGCACACGTTCCTCGGGGTACCGATCACCGTGCGCGGTGAGGTCTTCGGCAACCTGTACCTGACCGACAAGCGCGACGGTCGGGCGTTCACCGCCGAGGACGAGGAGCTGGCGCTCGCTCTGGCGGCCAACGCCGGCGTCGCGATCGACAACGCTCGGCTCTTCGACGAGGCTCAGCAGCGGCACCAGTGGATGAGCGCGTCGGCCGCGGTGACTCGCCAGGTCATGGCGGATCCCCCCGACCCGATCGTCCTGGTCGTCGAGGCCGCTCAAGCCACCGCGCGTGCCGACCATGCAGTCATGGTGACCCGTGGAACTGATGCGGTTGCTGCGTCCATAGAGGCAGCGGTCGGCGCAGAAACGATCGGGAACGCGGTTCCCCTTGACGGCAGCCTGGCTGGGCGCGTGTTCGCCGAACGGCATCCCCTCCTCAGCGGCGACGCCCTCCTGGACGCCTGCGACGCGGAACGAGGCCCTGACACTGGGTCACTCCTCGCCCTACCGCTGGGGGCAGGCACAGAGCCCGACCGCCGGGTCCTGCTCCTGGGACGCGACCACGGACATCAGGCATTCAGCGCCACCGATCTCGACATGGCGGCGAGCTTCGCGGAGCACGTGGCGCTCGCCCTTGAACTCGCCCGCGCGAAGTCCGACCGCGAACGGCTGCTGGTCCTCGCCGACCGCGGTCGTATCGCCCGGGACCTTCATGATCACGTGATCCAGCAGATGTTCGCCGTCGCGCTGGGTATCCAGGATGTGGCGCAGTACGAGAACAGCGCCAATGCCGACCGCCTGAACCGTTACGTCGACGACATCGACGCGACAATCAAGCAAATCAGGCGGTCGATCTTCCAACTGCAAGGAAACGCCCAGGCCGGACGCGGCGGTCTGCGCAGCGCGATCGAGAAGATCGCCGCGGACGCCGAAGCCGCGCTCGGCTTCGCGCCGACGGTGATCTGCACCGGCCCGCTCGACTCGGTCGTCAGCGACGCGCTGGCCGCGCACCTGCTCGCCGTGGTCCGGGAGGCGGTGTCCAACGCGGCTCGCCACTCCGGGGCGTCCGAACTGCGGCTACGCGTCGCCCTGGACAACGACGAGATCGTCGCGGAGGTCCAGGACAACGGCGTGGGGATCGGCGACACGGCCCGCAGCAGCGGACTGACCAATCTGCGAGAGCGGGCCGAGTCACTCGGCGGGACGTTCAACCTGACGGTCCCCGCCGGGGGCGGCACGCACCTGCGCTGGACAGCCCCGATCTGACGACCGCGGCCCCAGCGGTCCCGCGTTGGTGGAAATCCCTTCCGACCTGCGGGGCGCAGTAGTCGAGCGGCGTGTGGCGGGCATGCCGAAGGTCCCGAGGTCGAGCTTCCATCGACGTTCACCGGCGTCGTTGACGCCGCGTATCGTGCCCGTCATGGAGAAGATCCGGGTGTTCATCCTCGACGATCACGAGATCGTGAGGAATGGTCTGCGGCAGACCCTGGAACGTCATGACGACATCGAGGTCGTCGGAGAGGCCGGGCTCGTGGCGGAGGCGCTACGACGCATACCGGCTCTGTTGCCCACGGTGGCGATCGTCGACGGCCGCCTGCCCGATGGCACTGGCATTGACGTCTGCCGCGAGATCAAGGTGGAACACCCGGGCATCGCCTTCCTGATCCTGACCTCGTTCGACGATGACGAGGCTCTCTTCTCCGCGATCATGGCCGGCGCCGCCGGTTACGTTCTCAAGGAGATCCGCGGCAACGACCTGGTCAGCGCGATCAGGACGGTCGCCGCGGGCGGGTCGCTGCTCTCGCCGTCCGTGACGCAGCGCGTGCTCGCCCGGCTGCGTGAGGGGCCGAAGGAGGACCCGGTCCTGGTAGAGCTGAGCACCCGGGAACGCGAGATCCTCGGACTCGTCGCCGAAGGTCTCACGAACCGCCAGATCGGATCGCGTATTCACCTGTCCGAGAAGACCGTCAAGAACTACGTGTCGAGCATCCTGGAAAAGCTCTCGCTGACCAGCCGCACCCAGGCCGCCGTACTCGCGGTCAAGCACCTCGGGCAGGAGCCCTCGACCCACTAGTTTTCTTGGTCGTGGGCCGGCTGCGGTGCGGCCGCTGGACAATGGCGGCGCGGATGACCCTGGTCGTGTTACGTACCTGTAGAGCGATCCTCCGGCCCGAGCAGCCACGCAAACTCGGACGGCCAGTCGATCAGATCGGCCTCCATCTCGGATGGAATGGCCGCATAAGTCTGGCGCACAAATGTGTCGACGCGTTGCGATGGAAGTTCCAGCTCCGCCGGCCCGTCCGGACTTGTCAGCGTCAGTGCGAGGACTCGCCCTTTGGCGCCTTGGGATGGTCGGACTCGCACCTCGCCCACGCCCATGGGTCGGTCGCCGCCTGCGACGAGCAGGTCTCGCGCGAACGTCCATTCGACTGTCTGGCCGCTCGTCACCCGAATGACGAGCGATATCGCGATCGGGTCGGCGGGGTCAAAGCGTAGGAGGCCGGTCAGCGGCACCCGTTCTCCGTTGCCCACCATCTGGCCGATGGGAAGGCTGCAGCTGAGTCTCGTTGTCTCAGATGTGCGCTGGCCTGGCATTTGGGCACTCCTTGCCTGCGTCGCGGGCCTTTCGAGTTCGTAGGTCGACTCTGCTCGCGTGACCAGGCGTATTCCCGAGCCGGCCGGTCAGGCTCCGGGGGCGAAAGGACCCCCGTCGCCGCGCTGGTCGCTCGAAGATCACAGACAGCGGGGGTCCGTCGCACCGCCGGGGGTGGGACCAAAGCACCGCGGCGGCCGGCCCGACGACAGATGTCGGCTACTACGCCTGTGCGGACAGTGGACTTCAACAGCGAACCGAACCCCGGAAGGTGCCCCATGGACCGCACTGACGCGCCGGCCCAACCTATGCGAATCCTGGTCGGAGTCGACGGTTCCTCAGGTTCGGAGGCGGCGCTGCGGTGGGCCTGCAACGAGGCCGCGCTGCGACCGGCGACGGTCACGGCGCTGACTGTCTGGACAGCCGACGGACGGCCGCGTCGTGTTCACCACCTCGCGGTGCACGCGGATCCCAGCGGGTTCACGGACGCGGCGCGCACGCTTCTCGACACGGCGATCAACCGTGTCCACGAGGACTACCCGGACGCCGCGGTGACACCGGTCGTGCGACGAGCCGAACCCGTCGCCGCGCTGCTCGAGATGGCGGCCCAGGCCGACCTGGTCGTCGTCGGCGCGCGGGGGGACAGCGCGATGCGTCGGCTGCTCGTGGGTTCCACCAGCCAGGGAGTCGTCCACCACAGCACGGTTCCCGTCATCGTCGCGCGCGAGGTTCCCCGTCCCGGCGCGCCCGAGACGCGGCCGGTCGTCGTGGGCGTCGACGGCTCGACGACGTCGTTCGCCGCCTTGCGATGGGCCGCGGGTGAGGCAGCGGCGCGGGGCGTGCCGCTGCGAGTGGTCCACTCCTGGGGCGGTCTGGATCCGCTTTACTCGGACGTGCTCCTGTCCTCCGAGCAGGCCGTCCTGCGACTTGGCCGCGAGCTCCTGGACGAGGCTGTCAAACTCGGCCTCGACGGCGCGCCGGAGGTTGAGCTTCATCCAGTAATTGCCTCGGAACGCCCGGCGGTCGCGCTGTTGCGAGAGTCCTGCCACGCTCAGCTGCTCGTCGTTGGAAGCCGCGGCGGAGGCGGGTTCGCCGATTTGGCGATCGGTTCTGTCAGCCACCAGTGTGTCCTGCACGCCGCCTGCTCCGTCGCTGTAGTCCGAAGCGACGAGACCACAGCCTAGGAGCGCGGTCGCCGTCGAAGACTCGGCCGTCTCGGCAACATTCCGCGGCGTTTGTTCGTCGCGAATCCGCCGACCTTGACGTATGCGAGAATGGAGTAGGCACAATGCGCGCGATGATCGTCTTCGAGTCGATGTTCGGCAACACACGGGAGATTGCCGAAGCTGTCGCGGCGGCCCTCGCGGAACGGATGGACATCGAACTGATGGAAGTCGCCGACGCACCCACGGTCGTCCCCGGCGAGGTCGACCTCCTGGTCGTCGGCGGCCCCACCCACGCCCTGGGCATGAGCCGGCCGAGCACCCGACAGGACGCGGCCCGCCAGTTGGCCGCCGACGCCGAGCACGGCAGTTTCAACCTCGAGGTTGTCTCCAGGGGCGACGGGATCCGGGAGTGGCTCGCGAACGTGGACCTCGGCCGGCCGGCGCCAACCGTCGCGGTCTTCGACACCAAGGTGCGCTCGCCGCTGCCAGGTTCGGCCGCGTCGAAGGCGGCACGGCTGCTGAGCCGTCGAGGGACCAACGTCGTCGGCCGCCGAAGCTTCTACGTCACCGGCACCCAGGGCCCGCTGCGAGACGGCGAACGTGACCAGGCCCGCATCTGGGCGAGCGAGCTCGCCGAACTCCCAGCGGCGGGCCGCACACCGAGGGCGCCGGCGGTCGAATTGCCCGGCCCGCGAGAGACGTAGCGGACGCTGTGTGCCGATGACGGGCTCTGGCGAGCCGCCCGCCGCTGCTCGGTAGTCCGGAGCAACTCGACTAGCACCGTGCGGCTGGGCTCGGCTGGCGACCTGTGCCTGGGGTGCGGATCGCGAGGACAGCCAGATCGTCGTGACCATCGCTGGGATGTTCGTCTGCCAAGGCCTGGCACAGGGTCGGCAGCGGGCGCGCGGCGTGGCCCGAGGCCAGCGCGGCGAGCGTGTCCAGGCCGTGGTCGATCGAGTGGCACCGGTCCTCGACGAGCCCGTCGGTGAACAGGATCAGGGTGGCGTCCGGCGGCAGAACGAGGCTGTGGTCGCGTCGAGGCAGGCGGGCGTCGACGCCGAGCGGTACGTCGGGGGCCCCGTCCAGATACCGGCTCGCGCCGTTGGGAGACAGCAGCAGGGGTGGGACGTGGCCGGCGTTGCTGAAGGTCATTCGCCAGGTGTCGTCCGCTGGTTCGACGCGCGCGAGGCAGGCAGTGGCGATGGGACTGTCGTCGACGGCTTCCAAGGTGCGGTCGAGCTGGGCCAGCACGGTGCTGGGCGGCCCGCCCTTGTCGTAGAGGAGCGCCCGCAGCATGTTGCGGGTCTGGGCCATGGCGGCAGCGGCGACGAGGTCGTGGCCGACGACGTCACCGATCACAGCTCCGACGGCGCCGTCAGGCAACAGCAAGGCGTCATACCAGTCACCCCCGACATGTCCGGCCCGGGTACCCCGCTCCGATGAGGCCTTGTAAACCGCGGCAACGGACAAGGGGGACAGATCGGGCAGGCGAGGCAGTAGAAGTCGCTGGAACTGCTCGGCGCTTGCGCGGACCTGGTTGAAAAGGCGGGCGTTTTCGACCGCGACGCCGGCGGCACCGGCCAATGCCACGACGACAGCTTCATCGTCCTGGTCGAAAGGGCGCCCGTCGTACCGGTCGCACAGGTAGATGTTGCCGTAGATCCGGCCGCTCACTCCGATGCCGACGCCGAGCATCGTGCGCATCGGTGGATGCCCCGGGGGGAACCCCACCGAATCAGGGTGCGCATGAACATCGTCGACGCGCAGTGACCCGGGCGACCTGATCAGCCGGCCCAGCAGGCCCCGCCCGTGGGGAAGCTCGACACCCGCGAGGTCGCGGTACTCCCGCTCGGTGAGGCCGATCGGGATGAACTCGGCCAGGCTTTCGCCCTCCGCGTCCAGCACACCCAGGGCGCCGTAGCGGGCACCGACGAGCTCCATCGCGGTACTCACGATCTGCCGCAGCACGACGGGTAGCTCCAGTTCCCGGCTGACCACGAGCACCGCGTCCAAAAGCGCCTGGACCCGTTGGTTGGCCCGGGAAAGCTGTTCGACCCGCTCATCGGCGGGCTCGGCCGTCCCGGCCGCGCGCCTTCCCGCCTGGGCCGCCTGCGCTGACAGCTGGCGCAGGTCACTGTCCTGGCTCACAGGGCCCCTCCAAGGCGCAGCCCGGTTCTTCGGCTCCGTCACACCCCCCGGACCGGCTGCTGTGGGGCTCCTACGCTCGGCCATGACCGGCAGGGACCGGTCTGCTGAAACAGGCGTCGCGCATCTCGGCGGCCGGCCGACCGCCTTGCGTGATGAAGCAGTCCATCTTGATGATCGACGACCTGAAGGGTGAGTAGATCTCCGTCCAGCCGCCCGAGCCAGGCGAAATCCATCTGGAGACGGCGCCGCAGCGCCTCGAGCAACTGGACGAGGACCGTCGAGGGTTCCTGAACCTCCGATCGAGGTCCCAGGCAGGACGTTCGGCGCCGCGTCGCCAGGTCGGCCACCCGCAGGGCTTACCCGTATTCGCCTCGTTACACACTGCATGCCCCGGACTCTTGCGGAGCTGCGAGGGGAAGCCGACCAGCGGCAGTGCCCAAGGCCGGGGAACGACGGGCCGTTCTTGGGACCAGAGCGGGACCAACGGCAGTCGAAGGCGCTGGCCCCGATCTCGATCCTTTGGGGCATGAGCCGAAGGACTGGCCGCGCCTGCCGGCTGGCCGAGGCTTTCCCGATGGTGTCGATGGAACAGTCCCATCAACCCGGTCACCACGGAGATTGGGGCCAGGCGATCGGTGAAGATCACCTGGGATCTCGTGCCCGAGAGTGCGGCGGATGGGTGTCGTATCGGACCTGGAGCGTGGGACATGAACAACTCGCTACGAATTCTGGTTGGGGTCGACGGCTCTCCCGGTTCCGAGGCTGCCCTGCGCTGGGCGCTGGCGGAGGCGGCCCTGCGTACCGCGAGCTCGGACGACCGCGCCCCGGCGTCCACCGTGACGGCGCTGCTCGCCTGGACCGGCGACGGCCTGCCCGCCGCAGTGCTCCGCGCCGCGGAGCAGACCGAACAGGGAACGCTCGGAGCGGCCGCGGCCGAGATGCTCGAACGCACGATCAAGCGGGTCGGCGAGCCGGCCGCGACGCTCGAACTGCGTCGGCTGGTCGTCGAGGGCAAGGCAACACAGGCCCTGACCGTCGCGGCCAGGAACTACGACCTGCTCGTCGTCGGCGAGCACGGACACACGCCCCTGCACCGGCGGACCGCCGGCTCGGTCAGCCAGGGCGCCGTGCACTACTCGCCGATTCCGGTCGTGGTCGCCCGCAGCGACGGCAAGCCGGCCGCGTCCACCCAGCGTGCCGATCGTCCGGTCGTTGTCGGGGTCGACGGGTCGGACCTGTCGTTGGGCGCGTTGCGCTGGGGGGCGCACGAGGCGGCCCTGCGCGGCGCGCCACTGCGGGTGGTGCACGCCTGGGGCGGCCTGGACCAGATGTATACTGAGGCGCTCGTCACCGCCCAGGGTGCCCTCGTCCGTCAGGCCGAGGACATCCTCGACAAGGCGGTGGCGCTCGGACTCGAAGGTGCCGCCGACCTCTCCGTGGACGCCGTCCTGTCACCCGAATCGGCGGTTCGAGCGCTGATCCGTGAGTCTTGTGACGCGCAGTTGTTGGTCGTCGGTAGCCGTGGCCTGGGTGGTTTCGCCCGCCTCCTGCTCGGTTCCGTCAGCCACCAGTGCGTCCTGTACGCGGCCTGCGATACCGCCGTCGTTCACACCGACGGCGAAGCGGTTCCGCCGGCCGCCGCGGTATCTGGCGCCGGTCTCGCGGCCAGCTGAGAACTCGCGACGGCTGTCGCACACAAACCGGCCGGGCCGCGTCGAAGGACGCGCCCCGGCCGGTTTGCTTCCCGGGCCACCAATGGCACGCGCAGATGCGCCCGTGATCGGCGGTCCGAAGGTCCTTCTGGGGGCGCAGGTCGGCAGATGAGGCGGCGGGGGCAGAGGTGTTTCGCTGGAACCATGGTCGAGACGGGCACACAGGGGGCGCAGCCGCTGCTGCGCGCCGAGGGCGTACGCAAGATCTACCGGACCGGCGCGGTCGAGGTGGCGGCGCTGCGCGGCCTGGATCTCGAGGTCGCCGCGGGTGAGCTGGTCGCGGTGATGGGGCCGTCCGGCTCCGGGAAGACGACACTGCTGAACTGTTTGTCCGGCCTCGACGACATCGATGGCGGCCGAGTGACGCTGGGCGGTGTCGACCTGTTCGCGATGCCGGACGCAAAGCGCACCGAGCACCGTGCCCGAACCATGGGATTCGTCTTCCAGGCGTTCAACCTGATTCCGGTGTTCACCGCGATCGAGAACGTCGAACTGCCGCTGCTGCTGGTCGGCGTCGGGCCCAAGGAAGCACGTCGACGGGCCGCGGAGATGCTCGATCGGGTCGGGCTGGGCGCGCGCGGCGCGCACCGGCCCAACGAGCTGTCCGGTGGCGAGCAACAGCGGGTGACGATCGCCCGGGCGCTGGTCGCCCGTCCGGCGATTGTCTGGGCCGACGAGCCGACCGGCAATCTCGACAGCGAGATGGCCGCCCAGGTGATGGACCTGCTCAACACCCTCAACCGGGACGAGGGGCAGACGATCATCCTGGTAACCCATGATCCGGCGATCGGCGCGGCCGCCGGCCGGCTGATCCTGATGCGCGACGGCGCCCTGGTAGGCGACGAGCGTCGCGCCGTACGGCCCGCGGTCGGTACGGGGGCCGCCGGTACGGCAGCCGCCACGCGGCGCGAGCCGCCGGGCCCGGCCCGCGCGGCACTCGGCGCCACGCTGACGCACGAGAGATGAGACGGCCGTGTACCCGGAGCTGACCCGGCCCTTGGTGGTGCTGGTCGCCGCCGCTGTGGTGGCGATGGCGGCGGTCGCGCTGGCCCGGCCGTTCCTGCGGCGGCTGGCGCAGCGGCAGCTGTCTCGCAGGCCGACCGAGGCCGTCCTCGTCATTGCCGGCTCGCTGCTCGGCACGGCGATCATCGTCGGCAGCCTGGCCGTCGGTGACACTCTCAACCACTCGGTAAAGGCGACAGCGTTCCGGACCCTGGGGCCGGTCGACGAGGAGGTCCTCAGCGACAGCCCGGTGCGCGGGGCGGAGGCAGCCGCGCGGCTGGCTACCCTGCGCGACGCCCCGGACGTCGACGGCCTGCTCACCGTGCTCGCGGACCGGGCCGCCGTCAGCCGCGGCGTGGGTGCGGCCCTCGTCGCCGAGCCCCAGGCGATGGTCGTGGAGGCCGACCTCCGCGCGGCCGCGGTGTTCGGTGGCCGTGGCGCGAGCGGCCCGGAGGGCAGCCACCTGGCTGGCCAGACCCCGGCGGCCGGAGGCGCGGTCGTCAACGCCGATCTGGCCGGCCCGCTGGGCCTGCGTCCCGGAGACGCCATCACCGCCTACCTGTACGGCAGGGCGACGCCGCTGCGCGTCGAGCGGGTCGTACCCGCAGAGGGGCTGGCCGCGCTCGGCATCAGCAGCGGCGCCAACCGCGACCTGTTCGTCGCACCGGGGACCCTCGCCGCCGCCGCGGCCCGCGCCGGCAGCCCTGCCACGCCCACGACGATCAGCCTGATCTCGAACCGCGGCGGAGTCGAGTCGGGTAGCCGGCTCACCGGCGTCGTGGAGGCGAAGATCCGCGCTGCGCTCGGCGGGCTGACGAGCACCGGCGCCCAGGTCACGACGCCGAAGAAGGACGCGCTGGCCACCGCGACGCAGCTGGCTGACCAGCTCGGCTCGCTGTTCCTGTTCATCGGCAGCTTCAGCATCATCGCCGGTCTGCTCCTCCTGGTGAACGTGTTCGTGATGCTCACCGACGAGCGGCGCGGGCAGCTCGGGATGCTGCGCGCGATGGGCATGCGCCGCAGACGCCTGGTGGGCAGCTTCCTGCTGGAGGGAAGCGTCTACGGAGTACTCGCGGCGGCACTCGGCGTCGCGGCCGGCATCGGCGTCGGCGCCGCGGTGGTGCTGGTTGCCGGACGGATCTTCGCGGCCTTCCAGGACGGCCCGAATGCCCTGGATCTCACGTTCGCCGTGACCCCGACCAGCCTCGTCAACGGCTTCGCCGCGGGTTTTCTGATCGCGTTCGTGACGATCGCGGCGACCAGCGCCCGGGTGAGCCGCCTGAACATCATCGCCGCGATCCGGGACCTGCCCGACGGCATCGGGCGGCGTCCCCGTCGGTGGCGCCTGGTGGCCTGCGGCGTCCTGTGCGCGGCCTTCGTCGCGTCTTCTGTGCCGGCGATCGCGAACGCCGCGGGGGTGACGACCTATCTGTACCCGGCGCTGGCCGTGGCGTTCGCCATCCCCTTGCTGCTGCGGGTCGCGAGCCAGCGGATGGTGGCGACCGGAGCCTCGGCGGCAGTCCTGGCCTGGGCGCTGGTCGCGAATCTCGTACGTCCCGGTCTTTACGACGACGGGTCGACGACGACCTACATCGTGCTCGGTGTGCTGATCACCGCCACCGCAGTGATCATCCTGTCCGCGAATCAGGATGTCGTGTTGCGCCCGCTGCGCCCGCTCATCGAGCGCCCGGGGGAGGCGGGCCTGGCGACGCGGCTCGCCGTGACCTACCCGGTCTCGCGCAAGTTCCGGACCGGCTCGACTCTCCTGATGTATGCATTGATCATCTTTACGTTGGTGCTGATCGCGCAGATCGGAGCGATCATCGGCGCCAGCACCGACAAGGCCGTCGCGGAGGCCTCGGCCGGCTACTCGATCCGGGTCGACTTCTCCGGGTCGAACCCGGTCACCGACCCGACCACGACCTTGCGCTCCGGCGACCTGGCTCGCCAGGTCGCCGAGGTCGCGCCGCTGACAATCGGCCGCGGCACGGCCGACGACCCGGCCGGGCGGACCCACGAGCCGCTGCCCGTCGTCGCGGTCGGCTGGCCGGCCTCGGCCCGGCCGCTCGCGCTGGACTCCTGGCTGCCCGCCCTGGGCACTGACTCGCCGACGGCCTGGCGCGCGATCCTCGCAGACCCCAGGTACGTCGTGCTCGACCCCTTCTATGACTCGACGACCGGGCCACAGGGCAACGCGATCAAGCCGGGCGCCACCCTCACTCTCACCGACCCGGCTACAGGCCGGACCGCTCACAAGACCGTCGGCGCCATCGTGCGCAGCGCGATCCCCTTCTACACGTTCCCGGGCCAGCCGGCCGGCTACCCGGTGTTCGCGGGCGTCGCCACCGTCCGGGCGTTCTACGGCGACAGCGCGAAGGTCACCAGCGCGCTGGTACGGGCGGCACCCGGAGAGGAAGAGGACCGGCTGGCCGCCACGCTCCAAGGCCGGTTCCTGACCAACGGCCTGGTCTCCAACCGGACCGAGTACGACGTCCGGCGCACCTTCGCCGCGAACGTGGCCTTCTTCCGCCTCATGCAGGGCTACCTCGCCCTCGGCCTGTTCGTCGGAATCACCGGCCTCGGTGTCGTCATGGTGCGCGCGGTGCGCGAGCGCCGCCGGACCATCGGGATCCTGCGCGCGCTCGGCGTCCGGTCCAGAACCGTGATGGCCGCGTTCCTCGGCGAGAGCGCGTTCGTCGCCGTCGAGGGCATCGTCGCGGGCACGGGGCTGTCCTTGCTCACTGCCTGGCTGATGTTCAGCAACAATCCGATGTTTCGCGGCCTGGACATCTCCTTCCCGATCGCCTGGGCCACGATCCTGCCGACCATGGCCGCCACCCTGGTCGCCTCCCTGCTGGCCAGCGCCGGCCCCGCGCGACGCGCGGCAGCGATCAGCCCCGCCGTGGCGGTTCGCGTCGCCGACTAGACAGCCCCGCCCGCCGGCCAGGTGCCGACAGCCGCTGGCGAGGCCACTGGCCAGCGTTGAAAGGAGATCTCCATGAGGACCGACGTCGTCGTCGGCATCGATGCGTCCCGTGGCAGCGAGGCCGCGCTCGCGTGGGCTATGGACGACGCGTTCCGCCGCGGCGTCGGCGTCCGCGCCGTACTGGCCTGGGCCGACGACGGCCGCCCCCACGCAGTCGACGCCGACGCGGCATCAGCCGCGATCGAGGACCTCGCCGCGGCCGCCAGCCGGGCGCTGCGCCGCGCAGTCGTCGCCGCCAAGCCAGCCGGCGGACGCGGCTGGAGCCGTGGCCCGGTGCCGGTGCAAGAGAAGATCGTCTACGGTGCACCTGCTCACGTACTTATCCACGAGTCATTCACCGCGGGTCTCCTGGTCGTCGGCAGCCAGGCACGCCACGTACCGAGGAGAGGTCCGGCCGAAGGCTTGGGAGCGGGCGTCGTGGCTGGCTCGGTCGGCGACGTCTGCGCGCATCGAGCGCTGGTACCGGTCGTCGTCGTGCCTGGCGATCTCCTCGCCGCTGACCTGCGGCGCCCCGACCCGCGACCCGTCCTCGTGGGCTACGACGGCTCGGCGACGGCCGGCGCCGCGCTGCGTTGGGCGGCCGAGGAGGCCTCGATACGCGAGGTGGCGCTGCAGGTCCTGTGCGTGCGCCCAGCGAGCTCGCCGACGACCAGACCCGCCGAACTGGTGGTGGCGCAGCCGGCGGTCATCGCTCGGCGCGGAGCACACCTGGCACGAGGGACGTCGTTGACAGCCGTCACCGGTCCGTCGCCACGGCCACCCGCCGCGCAGGGAGCGGACGAAGACTGCGAACGGGCGCTTTCCGGCATCCAGGCTTTGCCCGGAGCCCCTCGGATCGAGCCGATCCTGACCTGGGGCGACCCGGCGAGCCGTCTGCTGGACGCGGCCCAGCACGCGCAGCTGCTCGTGGTTGCCGCGCGCGGTGCCGGCGGCTTCGACGGGCTGGCCCTCGGCAGCACCAGCCAGCGCTGCCTGGCACAGGCTCGCTGCCCTGTCGCCGTGGTCCGCGGCCGCGTCGCCCCGACCGGTTAGGACCCGGCGGCAGCCGCGCCGCGGCCCATCGTGCCGCCCAATCCCGGCCCTGCCGTGCTGGAGAAACCCGCAGAGGCGACGGGGATGGCCGCAACTGTGGCCATCCCCGTCCATCGTCGGCCAAGTTGCGGGCCCGCGAGCCTCTCGTTCAGACGCCCCGAACGGGTCAGTCGCTCCGGGGCGTGGTGTTGCGAGCACCGGCCAGGCGCTCGCCGAGCCACGTCCATCCCTCTGGCCGGCGGTGTTGACGGTGCCAGCCCCAGAGCACCTCGTGGACCCGTGGTCCATGCTCGATGTCGGCGAGGACCGCGACGCGGGTGGCCGCGGGGACGACCATTTCGGGGAACGCACGAACAGCGCCACCGGCTGTTCGGAACGACATGCCGGCGCTGCCGAACGGGCCGGCCACCACGTCCACGGCCTCGTCGAGAGCCGCGTCGGCCCGGGGTACCTCTACGGTCGCCTCGCCTCGATGCGGAACGCCGCCAATCGCGACGAGCTCGCCCGTGTCGTGGAACCACTCAAGGTGAGCGATCGGGGAGCTGAGGACGGCGGCGACCGCGTCGGGCAGCTGCCAGTCTCCGAAGTTGGTGATGAAACTGGTCGGCCGCCGCGCGTCGGCTTCGAGGAAGTCCCCGAGCAGCGAGACCTCGACATCCCCGCCGACGATGGGCAGCCGCAAGGTAGGACGTTCACTCATGTTCTCGGGCATCCCCTGACTGAGGCTCACCTGCTTGCCGATGGTCGTTCCAGGTCTGGCTGCTAGGCGACGCCGAGGTGTTCGACGCTGCCGTCGAGGCGGTGGACGAACAGCTCGGCCGGCGCGACCGCCGCTGCGAGATCGTGAAGGTGGTCGAGGGCGTCGCTCAGCTCGGTGTGAGTGTCGTAGACGTGCCGACCGTGACGGCAAGCCCACTGGCCGTCGGCAAGCTCGATCGCTCGGAAGAACCAGCCCATGGGCAAAGTCTCTGTCACCTAAGGCGTCATCCCCAGTGGCCATCGCCTATCACCAACAGGCTTGACGTCCGGCGCTGCCACCTGCCGATTGGCAGGTGAGTGAGGAGCCGACCGACCCGGATCTCGGCAGGCGGCAGGCTGTACCCGACGCCTCGAGTCGCGCGACATCAGGGCGAAAGGGCCCCAGCAGCCGCGGCTTGATGTCCTCAACCCGCAGGTCCCGGCGCAGCAACGGGTTGTCCCGCAGGTAGATCTGCGCGGCGGTCAGGTAGTTCGCGGCGTCCCAGTAGTCGATCAACCGGTCCAGGGTGGCGTCGTCGAGGTCCGTGCCGGGACCGTCGGATTTCATGGCCGCGATCATGCCAGCCGCGCACGGCCGTGGTCCGGTGCGCCCGGAGCCCACCGCCACTCCGGGACGCTCTCGAGCGCGGCTCGGCGATCCGGGGCGAGCCGGTCTTCCAGGTGCGCCTCGCGCTGGGTCGCGACCCAGACTGCGAGCGGGAACCCGGACTCGTCGACGCAGCCGTGCGGCAGGTCTGTACCGCCGTGCGCGGCCGCCCATTGTCTGATCGCGTCCAGTCCGCGTGCGAACTCGGCGGCCTCGGCCTCGGCGTCGGCGGCTGACAGATGCCCGACCGCCTGTTCCAGGCGTGACGCCCGGACCCGCGCGGCGTGCTCGCCGATTCCGCGTGCCGGTGGATCTGATACGGGAACGTTCACGGGCACTCCAGACACTCCAGATGCGACAGGAGGGCGTTTCAGATGTCGGGGGCTACGCGCGGCGGGTTGTTCAGTCAGCGATGGCGACCCGCCGGGCGACTGAGGATCGCGCGTCGAGCGCCTGCGGTGATCCCTCTTCACGCTATCCGGGCGGCTGGCGTTGGGATATCGGGCTAGGCCGAACGACACCCGTTCCGGAGCGATTGGGGTGCCGGTACCCCTGCCGACCGGCCCTCCTGACGGCGCGGCTCGTCGACGTGCTGGCCGCTCACGACGTCCTGACGTTGTCGGCCCCATGAGTCAGCACGATGCCGGGCTACGCGGCCTGGCGGGTCGGCGGTGTGCTGGCCCCGGCCGTCGCAGAGGGTCGTCGACACACATCGCGGTTTGCTCCGGGCGATCTGCTCGTACATTGTCGATGCTCCCGCGGATGCCCGGCGGATCGGTGGACTAGCCGACTGAATCGTGGCCGGTCAGCGGTGCGATGAAGGCGTCGACGTCGAAATTCTGGCTCTCCGCTCCCAGGGGCACGACCGTGTAGGTGTGGGTGAGGAACGTCAGCACCTTCCTGCGGGGTGTCTCGAACAGTGCTTTTCCGGTTGGTCCGGACAAGGAGAGTGAGATGGGGCCTCCGTGCAGGTTCGCCGGCCAGATTTCGATGTCGCCGTCCCCGGCCGGCCCGTAGACTCCCTGCTGCAAAAGGTCGCGCGCGAACGTCCATGTCACGACCGTGGTGGGGCTGGAGTGGATGTCGAGGGCGACCGCGAATGGATCGGTCCGGTCGTACCGCATCGTCGCGGCCAGCGGCTGTGCCGGTCCCGGTGATTGAACAAGCAGGATAATCAGGTCGACTGTGACGTGGTCGTGGCTGCGTGTCATCGCCGGACCCCTTCCCTGCTGGTTTCCCTGGAGAGGGCCAGGGATTTGTCTGACAAACACATTGTGCCGCGTGCGCGCTTTTTTGTAGTGGGGCGACAGAAGCTCCGGTGACATACACAGGCCCTGCCCGGACGGTCCAAACGTCCCTGTCGGCCGGTCAGGCGAGGAGCTGTTCCTGGCGTGGCCGGTTCGGTTAGCGCAGGCGTCGCAGGGTGGGATCGACGGAGTCGGGGGCCGGTGCGAGGCGAATCTTGACGTCGACGGCGGTCGCGCCGCCCGGTGTGACGATGAGTGGGTTGATGTCCATTTCGCGGATCTGTGGGATCTCGTCGGCGAGGCGGGCGACGCGGAGCAACACATCCTCCACGGCGGCGAGGTTCCCGGCGGGGGCGCCGCGGAAGCCGCGCAGGACCCTGGCGGCGCCGCGCGGCTCCCGGACCAGTTCGGCGGCGTCGACGTTGGTCAGGGGAAGCAGGCGGTAGGCGCGGTCGGCGAGCAGGTCGGTGAGGACGCCGCCGAGTCCGAAGGCGACGAGCGGTCCGAACGCGGGGTCCTGTACGACGCCGACCAGTGTCTCGACACCGGGCTCGGCGGCCGGCGAGACCAGGCCGCCACCCATCTCGTCGCCGAGCGACGCGGCCATCTTGAGGTAGGCGGCCGCGGCTGCTGGGGGAGTGGCGAGTCCGACGGCGACGCCACCGCGATCGCTCTTGTGCACCAGATCCGGGTTGCCGGCCTTGAGCACGACCGGCCCGCCGATCCGTTCGGCTGCGTCGGCCGCCGCTTCGGCCGAGTCGACCCGGATGGCCGCCGCGGCCGGGATGCCGTAGGCCGCGACGAGCTCGACAGCCCGCTCGGCCGGAAGCCAGCCGCCGCCCGGAGCCGTCGCGAGGGCGTCCTCGACGAGAGCCTGAGCCCGGCCACGGTCCAGTCCGGGCAGGTCGGGGACGGTCCCGGTCGGTCGTGCCAGCCAGGTGGCATGGCCAGCCGCGCGGGCGAACGCGCGAACCGCGTCCTCGGGCACGCTGAACGCGCACACCGCCCGGCCGGCGGGTTCGAGCGTCGTCACGCGGGGGACCTGCCCCAGCAGGACGGCCAGCAGCGGTTTGCCGGTGTGGCCGGCGGCGGCACGCACGGCCGCCGGAAGGTCATCAGGCTGGGTGAGTGGCGTCGGCGCGACGATGGCCAGCACGCCGTCGACGCCCGGGTCCGCGAGAACGGTACGCAGGGCCTTCTCGAACGCCGGCCCGGACACCGAGGCGATCGTGTCGACAGGCCCGGCCACCGCCGCCCCGGCCGGCAGGATCGCGCGCAGCTCCGCCTGGGTGGCTGGCGCCAGCTCGGCCACCGTCAGCCCGGCACGGTCGGCGGCGTCCGCGGCGAGCACACCCGGGCCGCCGGCGTTGCCGACGATCGCGAGCCGGCCGCCGGCGGGCAGCGGCTGGTGCGCGAGCAGGGTCACGGTGTCCAGGAGCTCACCGAGCCCGTCGACCGCGATCACGCCGGCCTGGCGGAACAGCGTGTCGACGTGGGTGTGTGGCGTCATGGCCGCGGCCGTGTGTGACGCGGCCGCGCGGGAGCCGGCCTGCGAGGCGCCGCCCTTGACTGCCACGATGGGCTTGCTACGGGACACCCGCCGGGCGATCCGGGCGAACTTCAGCGGGTTCCCGAACGATTCCAGGTACAGAGCGACGACGTCGGTCCCGGAGTCCTGCTCGGCCCACAGCAGCAGGTCGTTGCCGGAGACGTCCGCCTTGTTGCCGGTGGACACGAACGTCGACAGGCCCAGTCCCAGCGCGCTGGCCTGCTCCAGCAGGGCGATTCCCAGACCACCCGACTGCGAGACCACAGCGATCCGCCCCGCGCGCGGGGGAGCTACAGCGAAGGTGGCGTTCAGCCGCACACCGGGAGCGGTGTTGACGATGCCCATGCAGTTCGGGCCGACGACCCGCATCCCGGACGAGCGGGCCCGTGCCACCAGCGCGGCCTTGCGGGCCCGGCCGTCGGCGCCCGCTTCGGCGAATCCAGCCGTCAGCACGACGGCTGCGCGCACGCCGGCCTTCGCGCAGCTGTCGATGACCTCGCCGGCCACGCCCGGCGGGACCGCGACGATGGCGAGATCGACCGGGTGCGGCAGGTCACGGATCGTCGGAACAGCGGCGACTCCCGCGACCTCGGTCGCCTGTGGATTCACCACGTGTACCGAGCCGGCGAAGCCGGCCGCCAGGATGTTGCGCACGACCTCGTGGCCAACCGTGTGAGGCTTACGCGATGCGCCGATCACGACCACCGAGCGAGGCCGCAGCAACGGCCGCAGGCTGCGGACGTCGGCCTCGGACTCCCTGCCGTCCTGCGCGGCGAGCAGGCTCTCGGTCGGAGTCACCGGGAACGTGACGTCGACGACGTCCGCGTCACGGTGCCTGCTGACCGGGAAGCCGGCGTCGGCGAAGACCTGCAACATGGCCACGTTCTGCGCGTGGGTCTGCGCGACGAAGGTCGTCACGCCGTGGTCGCGGGCGTAGACGGCAAGGTGTTCCAGCAGCAGCGTGCCGACTCCGCGCCCGTGCTGGGCCTCTTCCACCACGAACGCGATCTCCGCGCGAGCCGGGTCCACCAGCCCCTCATAGCCCGCGACTGCTACCAGCCGGCCACCGACCACGGCGACGAGAGCGCCGTGTGTCGGGTCAGCCGTGTCGACGAGATGGTCGACGTAGCGATCCGCAACAGGCCGACCCGAGCTGAAGAACCTGAAGTAGTGGCTACGGTCCGACAGACGCGCGTGCAACGACCGTAGCTCGTCCCCCTCGCCAGGCTGTACCGGACGTAGATGCGCGATCGCGCCGTCGCGCAGAACCACATCACACTCGGTCCACATCGTGGATCTCCCCTCGGTGGTCCGCGGCGTCACGACCGCGCGAGCGGGCCAATCAGGTCCACGTCGGGTCGAGCCGCGCCTTGGACGGTGTCGCGGGCACCCGTTCCGGCGAGGTCCAGCGTCCGGCGTGGCGTGACCCGCAGGCAGGGCCCGGACGACCGGCCGTTTTGGGACCTCCGACAGGTACCTGCCCGACGTCCAGCCCGCCGAGCCCCCGCTGCCCGTTCCGTCGTCCCGACGGGTTGACGGTCCGGTCGATGGCGCGATGCGGTTCGCGCCGGTGAGGGTCATGCGTCGGCTTGCCGATGCGGCGCGAACGGGCATTTTTTACGGAGCCAGGGGGCGGCGGACGAGGGCAGCAATTTGGAGTTCTGTTCATCGGCGGAACGCACTGCGGGCGGCTCAACAGGGCCGTTTCTTTACGGCGACCCAGGTGGGCCGAGTCTGGGGCGCCGACTATGAATACTCCGGTCAAATGGCTCGCGGCGGCAGAGTACGACCAGTCACCGAATATGGTCGGATCCGCAGCCAACGGTAGGTAGAGGAGTAATGGGGGTACTCGATCCAGTTTTCAAATCCGGTCGTCTCCAGCCGGGCGAGCGTGCCCGTGTCCTCGATCTCCTCGCAGGTACCTTTCACGACTACGCTCCAGCCTGTGCGGCTAGCCGGCTCGAATCGGTCCACCTCGAACGCGACCACGGTTCGGTCGAGCGCGGCCAGGAGCTTCATGCCAAATCCCGAGCGCAGCACCACGGCCGAGCCGTCAAGCACAAATGCCACTGGGAAGATTTCTATCTGGCCGTCGGCGGCGAAGGCCAGCCGACCGACCTGTCGGCTGGCCAGCATCGTGGCGCACTCGTCGTCAGACAGGACACGCATGCCCGCGTGGTCGACGGCCCGACGGCCTGAGCCGGCACTCGGCGCACTGGCCACAGCACTCACCTCTCGTTCGTCGCAAAGTCTGTGCCCTCGCGATCCCCGTAGCCGCATATTCGCGGGGCAGCCCCTGGGATGACTGTGCGCCGCCGGACGGCGTAGATCACGGTTCGAACGTCCTGGTCCCACGGGACCTAGCGTCCTGCGACGCCCGCCGGTGCAGGTCACGAGCGGTCCGGATTCCGCGAACCTTGACAGTCGCGGCACTGGACCCCAGTTTCCAGCCCTGGCCGCGTCAGGTCGGCCGGGCCGTGTGTTCCTGTGGCCGGAAGCGCGGGCAGCTTGCGGTCTGCGACCGAGAGCACTCGCAGGCCGGCGCGGGCGAACTCGTCCAACAGGGTCGCGACCTGATCGCGGTCGGCGGCGGTGAGCTTTCGGGTTGCGCCGTCTGGCGTCGCCAGCGACGTACCGAGGTCCAGGACCGCCTCGGGCGCGCCCTTGACGTGGACGGCGAACTGTCCGGGGAACGTCTCGTCAACGGTGGCCATCCGGCGTAGTCGTGGATGGAACGGCTCCGCGACTCGTCGCCGTGCCACCCGGGCTGCCAGCCCGGGTCGCCGCCGAGCCAGGCCGCGACCTGGCCAGTCCGGGTGACCGCTCGGACGCCGTCGGTTTCCCGTGCCCTGCGGTCGGTCGGGCGGCATACCGCCTGGGTCGCCGGACGCTGCATCGGACGCCGCCACGTGACCGGAGGGTAGCTGTGCCCGGCGCAGACCGCTTGGCGTGACGGGAGCTGCCCGCCCGCGGACGGCCTGGGGTACGCATCGGATATGGCGGTGTGGGCGCCGAGAGGCCGGGAATCTACTGCGGGGCGACGGGCCGGCGGTCGGCCTCGACGATCGCGGCCTGGTCGCCCGCGTCTCCCGGCCGGGACCGAGACGGGCGTTCGGGTAAACGCGCCCGCGAGCCCGAATCGCGGGAAGCCATCCAGAAAGCGGTCGGAAGTACCAGCGGGGAGGTTTCTGGCGGGCGAACCGGCAGGAGGAATGTCATGGCGAAAGCCGACATCGTGGTGGGAATTGATGGTTCCCGAGACGCGGAGCGGGCGTTGCGCTGGGCGGTGCACGCGGCCCGTCCGCGAGATGCCTGCGTCCGGGCGATCCTGGTCTGGGCGGCCGCCGGGCCTCCTTGCGAACAGTCCCATCCGCCGCCGGCAACATCCCCGGAGCACCCGCGGTGGACCGCGCAGTGGATGCTCAACGATGTCGTGGAGCGCGTGACCAAAGACGAACCGTCGGCGCGGATTCATCCACGGACGCTCTATGGGCCTCCCGTGCAGAAGCTGCTGGCGGAGGCCGATGACGCGGCCTTGCTCGTCCTTGGCGTCCATGGGACGAGCCGCACACATCGCATCCTCACCGGGTCGGTGAGCCTCGCCTGCGCGCACGGCGCGACCGTGCCAGTGGTCGTCGTCCGCGGGGAGCCGCACGGGGATGGCCACGCCCCGATTGTCGTCGGGGTGGACGGTTCGCAGGCTTCAGTGGACGCGCTGGTCTGGGCCGCCGATGAGGCCGCGCTACGGCGGGCTCCGTTGCGCGTCGCGCATGTGTGGGAGCCGGTTCCAACGTTCCTCGCCGCGCAGATCAGCCGTGGCGACGAGGCAGCGCGGGAGGCCGCGCGGGCCGTTCTGGAGCAGTCGGTCAGCGCCGGCCTCGCGGGGCGTCCGGGCCTCCAGGTGGATACGAGTCTGATCGAGGGCACCCCCGCGCACTCCCTCATCAACGCGGCGGCGCACGCTCAGCTGCTTGTCGTAGGCGGCCGGGGCTGCGGGGGCTTCGCTCAGCTGCTGCTCGGTTCCACCAGTTCGCAGTGCCTGTTACACGCAGCCTGCTCCGTCGCCGTAGTCCGGTGACCCGCACGAAGGATAGGGACCCAACACCACGGCTGGACCGGGCGTTAGCCGGTCGACGGCGGGAACACCCCCGAACATCACTTAACGTTCGCAGCTGACCACTTTGAGGGATCATGGTCGTGGAGACTAAGGCGCCGCAGACGGTGATCGCGCCCGCCGAGCTAGGTCGCCTCGTGGACGTGCTCCGGGACGGCGGCTACCAGGTGATCGGCCCGACCATTCACGACGGCGCGATCGTGTACGACGAGATCACGGCCGCCACGCAGCTGCCGACCGGCTGGACCGACGTGCAGGAGGCTGCGGCATACCGGTTGGAACGCCGGGCCGACGAGGCGAGGTTCGGCTACGCGGTCGGACCGCATTCGTGGAAGCGGTGCCTGCTCCCGCCACGGCTTCGGCTTCTGCGCGCCCAGCGCGACCCCGACCTCGGCTTCGACGTGCGGGAGGAACTTCCACCTGACCGGCCGATGGCGTTGCTGGGCGTGCGGTCCTGCGAGCTGCACGCGATCGCCATCCAGGACCGGATACTCGCCGACGGTCGCCACCGAGATGACGACTACGCGGCGCGGCGCGAGGACCTGTTCATCGTCGCGGTCAACTGCCACGAACCGGGCGGAACGTGCTTCTGCGTGTCCATGGGCACCGGCCCGGCGGTCAGCTCCGGCTACGACCTCGTACTCAGCGAGATCCTCGACGGCGAGCACCGGCTGCTGGTCGAAGCGGGTACCTCCCGGGGCCGTGACGTGCTCGACCAGCTCGCCGGCCGGACCGCCGACCTGACCGACCGGGAGGCAGCGGCCGCCGCGGTGCGCGCGGCCGGCGAACGGATGGGGCGGACAGTCGAGGCGGAGGGGCTGCGTGATCTGCTCGCGGACAACCTGGAGCACCCCCGCTGGGACGACGTCGCCGAGCGCTGCCTGACCTGCGGCAACTGCACCATGGTCTGCCCGACCTGTTTCTGCACGAGTGTCGAGGACGTCAGCGACCTGACCGGCGAGACGGCGGAACGCTGGCGTACCTGGGAGTCGTGCTTCTCCCTGGACCACTCCCACCTGCACGGTGGCGACGTCAGAGCGGCCGGGCGGTCGCGCTACCGGCAGTGGTTGACCCACAAGTTCGGAACCTGGCACGACCAGTTCGGCACGTCCGGCTGCGTCGGCTGCGGGCGCTGCATCACCTGGTGTCCCGTCGGCATCGACGTCACCGAGGAGCTGGCCGCGATACGCGCGGACAGCGTCAGCGGTGCTGCGTCCGACGGCCGCGCGCCGAAGCCGACCGGCGGTGCCGCCGGGACGGCGGACCGATGAGCACGCCCCCTGGCGCGCTCGCGGAACCGGGAATCTTCCAGAGAATCCCCGAGGACCATCTCGCGCTCCTCGCCGAACATGCTCGACAGGTAGATCTGCGACCGGGTGCCGCATTGCTGCGTGAAGGAGATCCAGCCGACGTCTTCTACGTGCTGAGAGCCGGAAAGGTTGCGATCGAACTGTTCGTCCCGAGCCGTGGCCTGGTTCCCATCGAGACCGTCGGCGCCGGCGGGCTGGTCGGCTGGTCGTGGCTCTTCCCGCCGTACCGGTTCGTCTTCGACGCGCACGCGCTGTCGCCCGTCACCGCCCACGCCGTCGACGGCGCACGCCTGCGTTCCCTTTTCACGGGCGATCCGGCGTTCGCCTACGACGTCCTGCTGCAGGTCTCGCGGGTGCTCGCCGAGCGGCTGCACGCGACCCGCCTGAGGTTGCTCGATGTCTACGGAAACCCAGACCAGAGCTGAGCGGTGCGCCGCCGGGGCGATGACCCCCAGTGCGTTCCGGGTCAGCCAGCGCCACCAGGAAACCCATGACACCTGGACGCTGCGGATGCAGCCCAGCACGAGTTCGGCGCCGCTGCCCGAGGCCCGTCCCGGGCAGTTCACGATGGTGTACGCGTTCGGCGTCGGTGAGATTCCGCTGTCCCTCGCGGGCGGCTGCACCCCGGGCGGTGCCCCGACGGCGCTGGCTGCCTGGGCGGACTCGACCGCCGAGGAGCGGCCTCTGATCCACACCGTCCGGGCGGTCGGCCCGGTGACCAAGGCGATCTGCGGCGCCCAGCCCGGCGACGTGCTCGGAGTCCGCGGGCCGTTCGGCCGGGGCTGGCCACTGGACCCAGGCCAGATCGCAGGCGCCGACATGCTTCTCGTCGCGGGCGGCCTGGGCCTGGCGCCGTTGCGCCCCGTGGTCGAAGACCTGCTGCGCCGACGCGGTGAGGTCGGCGAGATCGCCCTCCTCGTCGGCGGACGCACCCCGGCTGACCTGCTCTACAGCGACGAGCTCCTTGCCTGGAGGGACCGTGACGACGTCCAGGTGCTGGTCACCGTGGACGCTGCCAGCGCGGCCTGGACCGGTGAGGTCGGGGTCGTCACCGCCCTGCTGCCGAGGGTCCGTTTCGACCCGGCGCACACGGTGGTGCTCACCTGTGGGCCAGAGATCATGATGCGGCTCACGGCTCAGGCCGTCGTCGACCTTGGCGTGAGCCCGTCGAAGGTCCATCTGTCGATGGAACGGAACATGCACTGCGGCATCGGCCACTGCGGCCGCTGTCAGCTGGGTCCGATGATGCTCTGCCAGGACGGCCCGGTCGTCGACTTCGCGCAGCTCGCACCGCTTCTCGCCGTACGGGAGCTCTAGATGACCACGACCAACCCGAGCCCGTCGCCGGTCGCGCCGACTCCCCGGCCGCGGCTTGCTGTCTGGAAGTTCGCCTCCTGCGACGGCTGCCAGCTCACCCTGCTCGACTGCGAGGACCAGCTGCTCGCCCTGGCCGACGCGATCGACGTCGCCACCTTCCGGGAGATGTCGAGCGCGGTGGTCGCCGGTCCGTACGACCTGTCCCTCGTGGAGGGCTCGATCAGCACGCCGCAGGACGCCGAGCGTATCCGCGAGGTCCGCGCCGCGTCCCGGCGGCTGGTCACGATCGGCGCGTGCGCCACCGCCGGCGGGGTTCAGGCGCTGCGGAACCTCGCGGACGCCGACGACTATCTGGCGGCTGTGTACGCCACCCCCGCGTACGTCGCCAGCCTCTCGACGTCGACGCCGATCTCGCGGCACGTGCCGGTCGACTTCGAGCTTCAGGGCTGCCCGATCGATCCCCACCAGCTCCTCGAAGTCATCAGCGCCTTCCTCGCCGGTCGACGCCCGTCGATCTCCTCCTCGTCGGTCTGCACGGACTGCAAGCGCGCCGGACGGGTCTGCGTGATGGTCGCGCACGGCACCCCCTGCCTCGGGCCCATCACCCATGCAGGCTGCGGCGCGCTCTGCCCCGCGTTCCACCGCGGCTGTTACGGCTGCTTCGGCCCGATGGAGAGCCCGAACACCGCGGCGCTGATCCACCAGCTGAGGGTGCTCGGCATGGACGCGGGCGGGGTGACCAGGGTGCTGCGGACCTTCAACGTCGGCGCGCCCGCATTCCGGGATGTACCAGTAGGCCCGGCCGACCCGAACAGGCACAGCCAGCAGGAACGCGACCGCCCGGCCACGGGCGCGGCTGACCAGAGGGCCGACGGCGATGCACCGGACTGAACCGACCAGGTCCCTCGACTCAGCGACACCGGAAGCCGGGCCGAAGTCGCAGACGAGGACCCTCACTCCGCCGCCGCTGACCCGGGTCGAGGGCGAGGGACGCCTGATCGTACGAATCCGCGACGGCAAGGTCACCGACGCCCAGCTGGCGATCTTCGAGCCACCACGGTTCTTCGAAGCGCTGCTGCGCGGACGGGCCTACACCGAACCGCCCGACATTACCGCTCGCATCTGCGGCATCTGCCCGGTCGCCTACCAGATGAGCGCCCTCGCCGCCATCGAGGCGATCTGCGGCATCGACGTCACCGGCCCCGCCGCCGACCTGCGAAGGCTCGTCTACTGCGGCGAGTGGTTGGAAAGCCACGCCCTGCATGTCTTCCTGCTGCACCTGCCCGACTTCTACGGCCAGGACAGCGGCGTCGACCTCGCACGGTCCTGCCCGGAGCTCGTCCGCCGCGGGCTCGCCGTCAAGAAGGCTGGCAACACGCTGATGTCCGTGGTGGGCGGTCGCCCGATCCATCCCGTCAACGCCCGTGTCGGCGGCTGGTACCGCGCACCGGACCGGATGGAGCTGCGCCGCCTCACCGGCGAGCTCGAACGGGCCCGGGACATCGCGGCCGACACGGCACGGCTCGCCGCCGGCCTCGACTTCCCCGACGACGACATCCGCCAGCCCTTCGTCGCTCTCCACCAGCCCGGCGCGTACGCGATCGAACGCGGGCGCATCCGCTGCACCGACGGCTTCGACATCGCCCCCGCCGAGTACGACGACGCGTTCGTCGAGCACCAGGTGCCCTGGTCGAACGCGTTGCAGTCCACGCTCGTCGATGGCCGCGCGTATCTGACCGGCCCGCTTGCCCGTTTCGCGCTCAACGCCGCGACACTGGCCCCCGCCGCCCGCGAAGTGGCCAGGGCGATCGGCCTGCAGCCACCTGAGCGAAACCCCTACCGCAGCATCCTGGTGCGCTGCGTCGAGATGGTCCATGCCGCCACCGAGGCGCTGCGCCTTATCGACGCGTACACCGAACCAGACCCACCAGCCATCCCGGCACCGCCCCGGGCGGGCACCGGCCACGGTGCCACCGAAGCCCCCCGCGGCCTGCTGCACCACCGCTACACCACCGACGCCGTCGGCACGATCCTCGACGCGAAGATCGACCCGCCCACGGCCCAGAACCAGCGCGCCATCGAGGAGGACCTGCGAGGCGTGGTCCAACGCCACCTCGACCTGCCGGACCAGGAGCTCACCCTGCTATGCGAACGGACCATCCGCAACCACGACCCGTGCATCTCATGCGCCACACACTTCCTGACACTCGACCGCACCCACGATTGATCATCATCGGGGTCGGCAACCCGTACCGCGGCGACGACGGCGCGGGCCCCCTGACGGCTCAGCTGCTGCGCGACCAGTCGACCAACGGAATTGAGGTGATCGACTGCGCCGAACCGATCGACCTGCTGACCCTCTGGGAGGACGCGGCCGCCGCCTGGATCATCGACGCCGCGGCCCCTGCCCCGCTGACCGGACCCGCCCAGGCCGGAACAGTGCACCGCCTCGCTGTCGTCGACGGCGAGGCGCCTGCCGTCTTACCCGTTACCTCGTCGCACGGGCTGGGCATCGCGCACGCCATCCGCATCGGCCAGGCACTCGCGAACCTGCCACCGCTCCTCGTGATCTACACGATCACCGCGCACCAGCTGACCGATACCACGCAGGTCCATCCCCAGGTCATCCGCGCCGCCCGCGCCGTCGCTCAGGCCATCGCCGCCGAGACCGAGCGTTACCGGACCTCCGCAGAACGGACCCACGCCGAATAGCCGGACTCATTCCTGTCCAGTTCTGACGCCCCCGTCTGGTCCGCGGTGACCGGTAGCGGGGGCCGCTTCGATCGGGCCGCTTCGATCAGGAGGCGCCGTTCGGCGGCGGCGATGGTGCGCCGGACGGTGTCCACGGCGTCCGGGTTGACGGAGATCGACGTGATGCCCAGTCGCACGAGCCGCTCGGCGAACTCCGGATGTGTCGACGGTGCCTGCCCGCACAGCGAGGACGTGATGCCGGCCGCCCCACACGCGGTGATGATCCGCCCGATCGCGTCGAGCACCGCGGGGTCCGACTCGTCGAACAGCTCGGCGCACGCCTCGGAGTCGCGATCGACGCCCAGCGTCAGCTGGGTCAGGTCGTTCGAGCCGATCGAGACGCCATCGATGCCGAGCCTGGCGTACTCCGGGATCCAGTAGGCGACTGACGGGACCTCGGCCATCACCCAGCGGTGCAGGTCGCGGCGGTGCTGACCGAGGGGGCTGCGATCCACGGCCTCCAGGCACGCGGCCAGCTCCCAGCGGGTGCGCACGAACGGGATCATCAGATGCAGGTTCGGCGCGGTCTCTCGGACCCGGGCCAACACCTCCAGCTCGAGCGCGAACACCTCGGGGTCGTGGATGTAGCGGTAACAGCCCCGGTAGCCGATCATCGGATTGGCTTCGACCGGCTCGAAGCGCTCGCCGCCGCGCAGGCCGCGGAACTCGTTCGTGCGGAAGTCGGTCGCGCGGTAGACCACCGGCCTTGGTCCGAAGGCCCGGGCGATCCGCAGCAGCGAGCCCGACATCCGCTCGACGAACTCGGCCCGCCCGCCGGTGGCGAGCAGGTGACGGGGGTGCTGGCCGCCGAGGGCGTCGGCCAGCAGGAACTCCGCGCGCAGCAGGCCGACACCGTCCACGGGCAGCGCCGCGACCTGTTCGGCCCGCTCCGCGACCGCCAGGTTCACGTACAGCCTCGTCGCCGTCGTCTCCATTGGTGGTGTCGCCGACGCGGCAGCCACGCCTGTCGCGGCGGGTGCGGTCCTCGCGGCGGACTCGTCCGACGGCGTGGGCAGCGTGCCGGCGTGGATCTCGCCACGGGTGCCGTCGACGGTGACCAGCTGCCCGGTGGACAGGGTCGAGGTCGCGTCCCGGGTACCGACCACACAGGGCACGCCCATCTCGCGCGCGACGATCGCCGCGTGACAGGTCACGCCGCCGCTGTCGGTGACCACGGCCGCGGCGCGGCGCATGACGGGCACCCAGTCGGGCGAGGTCATCTCGGCGACGAGCACCTCGCCGTCACGAAGCTCGTCCCCCTCCTGCGGGGACCGCAACAGGCGCGCCTGGCCGCTCGCCTGTCCAGGCGAGCCGGCGAGCCCGACCAGCAACGGCGCGTCGCCCCCACCATCGTCGCGTGCCACGCTGTCAGAGGCATCGGACGTCCGCGGTTTGTCGCTGACCCTGGCAGGCTTGTCGGACCTGGCGGCACCCGCCCGCTGGCCGCCTAACGCGGTGATCGGCCGGGACTGCACCAGGTAGATCTCGCCGTCCTCGATGGCCCACTCCAAGTCCTGTGGGACGCCGTAGTGCCGCTCGGCCCGGATCGCGAGGCGGGCCAGGTCCACGGCCTGCTCGTTGCAGAGGACCCGACGCGATCCGTCGGCCTCGGACAACTCCACCCGGACGTCCTGACCTTCGGGCCCCCGCACGATCTGGTGGCTCTGCCGGCCGACCCGGGTCTCCAGCAACGCGGGTGCACCCGTGCCGGCGTCCTTGGCGAGCATGTAGGTGTCGGGCACAACCTGCCCACCGACAACGACCTCGCCGAGTCCGAACGCCGCCTCGATCACCACCCGTGAGGTATCCCCGGTCGCCGGGTCGGCGCTGAACATCACGCCGGAGCGCTCCGCGTTCACCATCAGCTGCACGACGACAGCAAGAGCCGGCTCCGGGCTGCCCGTCTCGGCCTTGACCTCGGCCTGGCGGCTGGCGCGGTAGGCCAAGACCCGCTCGCCGTAAAGCGAGGCCCAGCATTCACGGACACGCTCGACCAGGTCCTCATCGCCGTGGACGTCGGTGAAGGTCTGGTTCATCCCAGCGAACGAGGTACCCGCGGTGTCCTCTGCGGTCGCCGACGAACGGACCGCGACCTCCAACGCCGGGCCGGGGCCGCCGATGAGCCTGTGGTAGGCCTCCAGCACCGCGTGGCCTACGTCGTCCGGCATCGGCGCGGTACGCACCAACTTTCGCAGAGCTGCCGCTGCCCGGCCGAGGCCAGCCGGGTCGTCAGGGTTGACCTCCGCCATCCGCCGGGCGAGCTCCGTACCGAGGTCGCTCGCAGCGAGCGCGCGCTGGTAGGCCGCGGACGTCACGACGAACCCGGCCGGGACCGGGAACCCGGCCCTCGTCAACTCTCCCAGATTCGCCCCCTTGCCCCCGGCCTGAGCGACGTCGCGCAGCGACAGCTCGCTGAACCAGGCGACCCACGGGCAGCGCGGGTTCATCGCGACCGATCGTGGTGGCGGACCTCCGCGTCAGGCCCGGGATAGATGAAACTGACCCGCCCGTCGTCATCCCACCGCACTGTGAACGGCGGATCGCCGGCGGGCGAGCGCACCTCAGAAATCTCCCCAAGCCGGTCGGGCTGCCCGGAGGAACGGCGATGGATGACCAGCGTGTCACCGGCACGGGCCCGCATCGCCAGGCGGCGAAGCGACAGGCTGGGGGCCGCTGGCAACGATCCCTCGCGGATCGCGGCCGGCGGCTGGGCTTCGTGGTGCGGAGCAAGGATTTCGTCGGCGAGCGGGTGGACCAGTTCGGCGATCTCCTGCTCCGAGCGCACCAACAGGTCGTCAACCGACAGCAGACCGACCACGCGGCGGCCGTCGACGATCGGCAGCCGGCGGATCGCATGGTCACGGAAAATCTCGTACGCCCGCTCGGTATCGGCGGTCGCCGGCAGGGTGATCACGTCGATGGTCATGAGAGCGTCGATCCTCGCGTCCGGCGGGACGCTTCGCGCGAGGCCCCGCAGCACCAGGTCGCGGTCGGTGACGATGCCGACCAGGTGTTCGCCCTCGACGACCAGTAGCGCGCCGACGCCCTGGCGTTCCATCTCCCGTGCCGCGTCGCCGACAGTGGTGGCCCGGCCCACGGTGATCGGCTGGCGCAGGAGCCTGTCCCGGATCTGGGCCATCCCTGCCACCTCCCTTGTGACATGCACCACCGGCGACGTGACGACCGAGGGGCCGGGCGATGACGCGTGCCGAGAACGTCAAACCGCCTCCTGCCCGCATCACCTCGGGTAAACCGCGGCGCCTTTCCAACCGGCCCGCGGGACCGACAGCCCTATCGAACAGATGCCGATGTTGTTCGGCGTAACCTCCGGCCGGACTTCGCCCGCGCGATCGCGCCTCGCACGCGACACCGCTAGCGGGGTTGACCGCAGGTTGCCGATTCACGGCCGAGCCCGCGGGTACACAGACGCGTCAGATGCCCTGGACTGCGGGCAGGGACGACCGCGCCGCCGGCTCACGAGGGGAGGGCGGTATCTGTGACCGCAGACGGTGCTACCGGCGAGAACGCGGTTCTCTTCGAAGTCATGCGCCTCGGCTTGATCACGACCGGTGTCGAGGACGGACGGGTGCGGCGAGTCAACAAGTCCACCTGTGAGCTCCTCGGCCGAGACGAGTCGGACATCGTTGGCCGGGACTGGCGGGAGCTTGTCGACCCGAGGCAGCTCGACGAACTGGTCACGGTGGAGGACGAGACCCGGCCCGGTGAAATGGAGGGCACCTGCTGGGTCGTCCGCTTCGCGCGCCCGGACGGCACTGTGGTCCACACCCTGGCGGCGGGGACGATCGTGCCGTGGGACGGCGAATCCTGCTATCTCGTCCAGCTCATGGACATCACGGAACTTGTCTCGACGGAACTTCAGCTTCGGCTGGTGCTTGACCACACGCCCGCGACGATCTTCCTGCTCGACCGCGCCGGACGCGTCCTGGTGTGCGGCGGCGAGCCCTCCCAGCCGCCCGCCGCGGCCTTGCGGCGAGCTCTCGCGTCAAGCGTCTACGACGTCCTCGCCGAGTGTCCGGAACTGCTGACGCTGGTGCACCGGGCCATCGCGGGCGAGCGGGCACACACCGTGATCGAGGCGCGCCGCCGCTGGTATGACCTCCACCTGGTGCCAGTACCCGGAGCCGCGGCCTCCGGACCGGGACCCGCCGTCGGCGGGGTCGCCTTGGAGGTCACGGACCTGCGGGTTCGCGCGGCCCGCCAGACCGCGCTCGTCGATCTCGCCCAGCATGCGTTGGAGATCACCGACGCGGGGAGCGTGTATGAGCACGCCACACGCATCCTGGCTGCCCACCTCCCTGCCGACGAGGTCACCATCCAGCCGTACCGGGCCGCGGACGAGTCACCAGCGGCGGCCACGGGCACAGCGGGCACCTCGGGGGCGCGTGCGTCCGGCGGAGGGAACGAGCCTCCGGTCGAGGGGACGTCGGAGGTCATGCGGATACTGGTCGGCCGGGCCGACGACCCGGTCGCCGAAATCATGGTTCGCCGCGACGGCCGTGGTTTCGGCCCGGACAGCCTCGAATTCGTCCGGGCGGTCGCGGCCATCGTCGGCACGGCCGTCATGCGGATCCGGACCGAGGGCGATGCTCGCTACCGCGCCTGGCACGACCCGCTCACCGGCCTGGCCAACCGGACCGCGCTCCTCGACCGGCTGGAACGCGGCCTGCGGCGTGCCCGCGCGGACAGGCGCACCATCGGCGTGCTGTTCCTCGACCTTGACGGGTTCAAAGCGGTCAACGACACCCTCGGGCACCAGGCAGGAGACGACCTGCTCCGCATAGTCGCCGATCGTCTCCAGCGGGCGGTCCGGCCCGATGATGTCGTCGGCAGGCTCGCAGGTGACGAGTTCGCCGTGATGTGCGACGCCATCAGCTGGGCGGACCTACGCGCGATCGCTGGACGTGTGCTGACCGCACTGGCCGAACCCGCGGCGCTTGGCCGGACGGTCCGACTCGGAGGCAGTATCGGGCTCGCGCTCTCAGGCCCCGGGCTAGCTGACGCGGAGGAGCTCCTCAACGCCGCCGACATGGCGATGTACGACGCCAAGCAGAGCGGGCCGGGGCGGTGCGTCGCCTACGACGAGCACATCCGCGCCGGGCTGGACGCGAAGCTGCGCGACACGACCGAGCTCCGCGACGCACTGAGCGATGGCGGCCTCGGCGTCTGTGTCGAGCCGATCGCGGCCCACGGCGGTGAAGTCGTGGGCGTAGAGGCCGTTCCTTACTGGCAGCACCCTCGCCGAGGCCGGCTCGGCCCCGACGAGATCGAGCGCATCGCTCGGGAGGCGGGGCTCACCGGCGAGCTCGACCGCTGGCTTGTCGAACACGCCACCGCCTCCATTGCCGCGGCGCATGTGCAACTGCGGCGAAGACCACTGTGGCTGCGGATCTCCGAACGCGGCGCGACCGACCCCGAGTTGCGAGGCGCGATCGCCCGCCAGGTTGGCGCCGCACATGCCACGGACACGCCCGAGCTGACCGTCCTCCTACCCGACGAGATGGTGCAGCGCGACCGTGCCACGGCCGACGCCATCGCCGCCGAATTCGACCGGGCAGGGGTCGGCGTCGGCATGGACTTCACCGACATCGGACCATTGCGCGCGACGATGGAAGACATCATCCCAGCGAAGATCGGCGTCGTGCGGCTGGGAGCGAGCTATGTCCGCGGCATCGACAAGGGCGGCATACCGCTGGCCACCCTGACCGGCATCGTTCAGTTCGCGCACGTTCTGAATCTGCGAGTCGCGGTCCGGTCCGTCGACACTCCACAGGAGCTCGCCGCGGTCCGCACCCTGGGCTGCGACCTGGTCCAGGGCACCGCCGTAAGAACCGGAGTGCCGGCCTGATTCAGCCGGCGCCACGTGGCAGCACGTGCATGACGGGAAGCCCGGCCAAAAGTGCCCAGACACCGACGAATCGGGACGCCGACCCGCCCGGCCACGAACTTCCTTGGGTATCTCCCGCTACGCCGCATGGTAGCCAAAGACGTGATCATCCTGACGGGGCACTCGGCAGGGCGGTCAGTGTTTGACGAGGCGATCGGCCGTCTCGCGCAGCGTCGCCAGGCGGGCGTGGTATTCCCGTTCGTCGATCTCGCCGCGGGCGAACCGGTCAGCGAGGACCTGCTCGGGCGACGGACCAGCCGGGCCGCCGCCCGCAGGCGGACCGGCGGGTGGCTGCGTCGGAGTACGACCTCGCCCACCGGGGTGGATCAGCGCTCGTACCAGCAGTACAGCCCCGACGATGACCACGACCCAGAACAGCAACATGCCCACCGACATGGCGAACCAGCCCCAGCCGTGCATCCCATGGTCGTCGTACCAGTACATCATCGCCGTCACCTCCCGGACAGAGCGGATGGACGACCTCAACCTGGCAGCGCCCCCGCGCTTCCGGCTACCTCCACAGTGCTCCCTCGAACGCGGGAGCGCAGGGGCTGGAGGCCCCGGAACACTGGGCCGAACCGATCACCGCCGTGCGCCAGGCGACCGTTCCCTCCAGCGGCCCGGGAGGGAACGTTTCCTACCTGCGGCCGTCTCCGCTATCCGCGGACGAGCCGGAGGGTGCGGGCCGCTCGATCGCGACTGGGGTGAGGGTGCGGGTCTCGAAGCACCGGACGAGGAAACTGACCGACAGTCAGGCGGCGACGATCGCGCCGAAGACGACCTCTGACGGAGGCGACGCCGTGAGATCGTGCTCGCGAAGCCCGCCGCGAGCGTGAGGGTGGTCAGGGCGCGGACCCGATGGGGTCCGTACCAGCTGGTGAGCGCGGCGAAGGCTGGTGGGTAGAACACGCCGGCCATCGCCACGCCCGCGACCAGCCACGCGGCGAGGAACCAGCCATACGACGGCGCCTCGGCCACCCCTGCCAGCGCGGCGACAGCCAGGACCGAGCCCGCGGTCATCACCGGCCGCGGGCCGCGCCGGCCCAGAACGCGCCCGACCGGCACGCCAGCCACCGCGCCCAGCAGGTTCCCCGCCGAGAACGCCGCGGTCACGGCCGTGCGCGACCAGCCGGTGTCCGCGGCGATCCCTTCGGCGAGGACGGGGAACGCGTAGTAGAGCACTCCGTAGCTGACGATCGTGGTTACGCACAGTGCTGTCAGGGCCCGCCGGGGACCGGCCGCGGGCCCCGCTCCGGTGGAGATGTCGACCACCAGAGCACCTACGCCGACGCCGGAGCGCAGCCGATCGAGAGCAACTCGACCGGCGGCGCGCAGCAACCCCCGCCACCCTCGGTTCCTGCCGGGTCGTCCGCCAGACCGCCACCGGAGCAGACGCCGGTGTTCGGCAGCATCAGCTCGACGCGGGCTGCGGCCTCGTGGTCGCCGTCGAGTGCGGCGACCACACTGCGGACCTGTTCGTAGCCGGTCATCGCGAGGAACGTCGGCGCCCGGCCGTAGGACTTCATCCCGACCAGATACAGCCCGACCTCGGGGTGGGCGAGTTCCCGGGCGCCGTGCGGCATGACGGTGCCACACGAGTGCAAATTGGGATCAATCTCCGGTGCGAGCCGGACCGGGGCTTGCAGGATCGGGTCGAGGTCCAGGCGCATCTCGGACAGGAACGACAGGTCCGGCCGGAACCCGGTCACCGCCACCACCTGATCCGCCGGCGGCAGCTTGCGGCAATCCTGGGAGACCAGCACGACCTGCCCGTCCCGCAGATCCATCCGCTCCACGCGGAACCCGGTGACCAGGTCCACCAGCCCGTCGTCGACCGCTTGGCGGGAGCGGATTCCCAGAGCGCCGCGGGCTGGCAGGGCGTCGGCCGCACCGCCGCCGAACGCGTCGCCGACGGCGCCGCGCCGCAGTACCCAGCTGATCCGCGTGCCCGGCACCGTGCGGACGACCGCGGCGAGGTCGATGATCGCGGACATCGCCGAGTGGCCACTGCCGACCACCACCACGTGCCCGCCGGCCAGGGCCGCGACCTGCACGGGAGTTGGGGGCAGATAGGACAGCACACCCGCGTCGGCGGCCTCTCGCTCGCCGAACGCGGGCAGACCGTCCGCGCCGGCCGGGTTGGGCTGGCGCCAGGTGCCCGACGCGTCGATCACCGCGCGGACTGTGTGGCGCGTTTCGACGCCGTCGGGGTCGACAGTGTGGATCACGAACGGTGCTTCGTCCCGGCCCGCGCTGACCAGCCGGGGGCAGGTTGCGGCAAAATAGGGACCATTGGGAGATGTCCCGATGGGATTCGTCAAGCGGTGCGTGTGTCCTACAAGTTGTTTGGGCGGACCGACCGTTCGGCGATCTGGATAATGGCGGACCGGGGCATCGCCCTGGGCAGTCCCGCGATGATCTTGTTGGTGGGACCGTCGACGACCGATGGCCGGCCTTTCTCGAGGCCGCGCAGCGCCGTGGCTACAACCTGCTGCGGCGTGCGGCGGCGGCCGACCGATGCCTCCTCGGCGCCGACCACGTCGAAGAACGAGGTGTCGGTGGCGCCGGGGGACACTGCCAGGACGCGGACGCCGGCTGGCTTCGCCTCGGCCCACAGGGCTTCGGTGAAGGAAAGGACGAAGGCCTTGGTCGCGCCGTAGACGGCCATGTGGGCCACGGGCTGGTAGGCGGCGGTGCTTGCGACGTTGATGATGATGCCCTGGTGGCGTGCGGTCATCGCGGGCAGGAATCGTGTTGTCAGGTCCACGACGGCGAGGGTGTTCAGTCGTATCTGCGCCCTCAGCCGGGCCGGGTCGGCCGTCGCGACGTCTCCATGGGTGGCGAATCCGGCGTTGTTGACGAGGATGTCGACGGGCCGGTTGGCAGCGTCCAGCCGGTGGGAGATCTCGTCGACCGCGTCGGATTGCTCGAGGTCGACGGCGATCAGCTCGGCGTGCACCGCGTGGCGGCGCGTGATCTCCACCGCGTTCGCCCGTAGCTTGTCCTCGCTGCGGGCGACCAGCACGACGTCGGCACCTCGGGCGGCGAACTCGTGGGCGAAGGCCAGGCCGATGCCGCCCGACGCGCCGGTCACCAGGGCAGTCTGTCCGCGAAGGTCCATGATCTGTCTCCATACCATCTGGTCGGTTTGTTTTGACGCCATGCATGCTTGATCGAGCGCGAGCGCATCGGCCCACCCGTGAGTGAGCGCCAGCAGGCCGGTCCGGGTCCTAGCTGTCAGTGCTTCCTGGGCGTTCCCGGGGGCTGCCCAGGCCCGGTTCGTGTAGAGCCATTTCGACGAGTCTGTTCAGGGTGTTTGCGCGATGGGGGAACCTCGAGGCGGCCCGGGGGCCGTCGAGGATGTCGGACATCGACTTCAGGCCGTCGAACGCCGCGACCAGCACGACGGCGACGTCGTCAGGGTCCAGGTCGGCCCGCAGGTCACCGTCGTCCTGGCCCCGGCGCACTATGTCCGCGACCATCCCCACCCATTCCGCCATCGGCTCACCGACGATGTTGGTCAGCGTGGGTTCGGTGGCCAGCTCCCTGGTCAGCCTGGTGACGCTCCATGCCCCGGACTCGTTGGCAATCAGATCGAGCATCGCCGGCAACAGGGCGCCCAGCTGGTCGACGGCGCGGGGCTCGGCCGCCAGTCGAGTGGTGATCCGGTCCAGCCAGCGGGTCTTCTGGTCCGTCAGCACGGCGAGCGCGAGGTCCGCCTTGGAACGGAAGTAGAAGTAGAAGGCACCCTTGGTCAGGCCCGACGCCTCGATCAGATCCGCCATCGTCGTGCCCGCGTAGCCACGCTCCGCGAACACTCGTCCCGCGGTCTTGAGCAGGAAGGCGCGGGTCGCCTCCCCCTTCGCGGTCGCCGGCACCATCGCCGCGGTCTCACCAGCCATGAGACCAGAATAAACCAACCGGACGGTATGTCAAGGGTTCGGCGCAGCCAGGGTGGGCGAGGATGTTCACGCCGACCTGTGCCACGCCACCCTGACCGGCCTGCGGGCGGCTGACCTCGACCTGGCGGGCGCGGACTCACCGACGCCCACCTGATGCGCCCCCGCATCTCGGGCGCACGCCTCACCGCAAGCCGCCGGAACCACGCTGCCCGACTCCGTACGAGAGCGTTTCGTGATCTTCAAACAGGCCCGCTGACCGTGCGGCCCGCCTCGCGGCTTGCGAGGTTCCTCGCGGAGTCAGGCTCGTGGCCCCGACGAGTTGGTCATGGCGGCGTCGGTATCGGCGAAAGCCCACCCGCCCGAGGCGATGACGTGATCGACAAGTGCGGTGTGGGGCCCGATCTGCCAGAGGGCGGTGAAGGGATCCCGGTGACCAGAAGATCAACAACGAACCTCATCGGGGCCCTCGCCCCATCCCCCAACTCCACAAGATCATTCTATCCTCTGGCCCAGGGATGTAAAGAAAACAGGATCACGAGACACTAGCCGAAACGCGCGCGGCTCAGGACCGCTCGCGGCCTGGCGCCGCATAGCGCGACGAACTCCGGACATGCTCTCACCCGCAGGGTGGCCTACCGCAGTGATGTGACTCCAAAACGTAGCCGAGGTCGGGCCGGATGGGCGTTTTAAGAGTTCTCACGACGGGTTGCCCAGCTCAGGCCCCCGGACCGTCCAGATGCACCCCACAAGGCATCCGCGCATTGGCATATTTCATGCCATTCCCGATTAGTGTGGCCACCATGCTGCGGGCATGCGTGGGCTGGGTGTCGAACCATCCGGGTTGGCGGTCCGTGCCGCCGGTGGCCGGGGCAGCGCTTCTGCTGGCCGGGTGCGCAGGCTCGGCGACGCCTTCATCCTCGACCGGTGCGGCTGCGCCGCCGTCCGCGACCAGCGTGGTGTCCGGCGCTTCGGCGCCGACGGGATCGGTGGCGGGTTGGCTTGGCTACCAGGCGCCGGGAGGCGATCAGCGGCGTTACGGCGCGGTGAGCGACGCCGCCGGGCTCGACGAGCCGCATAAGGTCTGGACCGCCCCCCTCGGCGGCGAGGTCCACGGCCAGGTGCTCGCGACCGATTCCGCGATCATCGCCGCGACCGAGACCAACCGGGTCGTGGCGCTGCGTCCGGCCGACGGTACCCAGCTCTGGTCGACGTCACTGGGCCGTCCACTGACGAACGTCGTGCAGGTCGCCGGCTGCGGCAGCATCGACCCGCTCGGCGTTACCAGCACGCCCGTGATCGACCCGGCGACCGGCACCGTCTTCGTCGTCGCGGAGATCGTCGACAACGGAGCCGTACACCACGAACTGTTCGGCCTCTCGCTGAGCACCGGAGCAATCCGGATGAGCGCCGACGTCGACCCCCCGCTGCCCGCCAATGAACCAACCAAGAACCTGTTGCAGCGCGCCTCGCTGGCGCTGGTGGACGGCCGGGTCTACATCCCCTTCGGCGGCAACAACGGCGACTGCGGGCATTACCACGGCTGGCTCGTGTCAGTCACCGAGACCGGCACCGGCAAGCAGGCCTTCGAGGTGGCCTCCGACGGCGAAGGCGGCGCGATCTGGCAGGGCGGCGGCGCGCCCGCGGTCGACACCGACCACACGCTTTACGTCACGACCGGCAACGCCAACCCATTCCCGGCCGAGAACGGCCCTGACCCCTTGAAATTCGCGGAAAGCGCCGTCGCACTCAGCCCGGCGCTACGACCGCTCGCCAGCTTCAAGGACCCCGAGGCCAACCAGGACCTGGATCTCTCCACCGGCAACCCCGTCGTACTGCCAGGTGGCGAGATCTTCACCGTCGGCAAGACCCAGGTCGCCTTCTTCCTACGCGCCGGTTCGCTGGCGAAACTGGCCGCCGTACGTGGCGTGTGCGGCAGCAACCCCAATGGCGGACCGGCCTACGACCCACGTACCCGACGGCTGTTCGTTCCGTGCCGCGGCGACGGCGTACAGATGATCGACGTCGCCAGCCACCAACTGCTGTCGAAGCTCCCGCACGGTGACGGGCCACCGATCGTCGTGGGGCCGCAGGTCTGGGTCATCGACCACAGCAACGGCACGTTGTATGGCTATGAGACCAGCACAGGCCGCCTCCTGCGGTCGGTGCGGCTCGACGCGCAGATACCGATCTTCGACGGGCCCAGCTACGCCGCCGGCACCCTGCTGATCCCCACCAGCACCGGCGTGACCGCGCTGCGCGGGACCTGACCAAGCCGAGACCACAGCGCCAGCCGCCCCAACCGTTGAACCTATCGGCCCGGAATTACGTGTTACTGGGAATGGGCGTCATAGTGCTTCGGAATGAAGGCTGACCGGTGAGTCGGGCGCTCCCGCAGGGTGGCGGCCGGTCGGGCTCCTCGGAGAACGTGAGCGACGACAACCTGCTGCGCGCGTTGCACGACCAGCACGCTGGCGCACTGTGGACCTATGTCGTGGGGCTGACCGGCGGCGACCGGGTGCGGGCCCAGGACATCGTGCAGGAGACCCTGCTGCGAGCCTGGCGTAACCCGCGGGTGCTCGATCCGGCCGGTGGTTCGCCGCGGCCGTGGCTGTTCACGGTGGCCAGGCGCATCGCCATCGACGAGTGGCGCGCTGCCCGCAGCCGGCCGGAGACGGTGACCGACCACATCCCCGAGCAGCCCGTCGGCGACCCGGCGGAGCACGTAGTCGATCGCCAACTGGTGGCGGTCGCGCTGCGCCGGCTGTCCAAGGAGCACCAGGACGTGCTGCGGGAATGCTACTTCCGGGGCAGCTCGGTCGGCCAGGCCGCGCAGGCCCTGGGCGTCCCGCCGGGCACGGTGAAGTCGCGCACCCGTGACGCCCGCCGTGCCGCCGAGACCGCTGCGACGATCCCTCCGGTGGTCATCGCGGCGAGGTTCAGGCGCCGGCGGCTGTCACGATGGCGTCGGTCGCGAACCCGGCGAGCAGGCCGAGTAGCAGCCCGGTGGCGAGTAGGCCGGGTCGGCGTGCCTTGGCCGCCACGCCCAACAGCTGGATCACCACGTAGAGGATCGACCCGGCGGCCAGGGTGAGGAACACGACGCTGACCGGTTCACTGGTGAAGCCGTGCCCGACCGCCGTACCGACGAAGGTCGGGCCGCCACCGATCAGGCCGAGCAGCAGGAGGAACGCCACCGTAGGCCGGGTCTGCTCAGCCTCACCGTCGCTAGCCAGCGGGGCGACGATACCGAAGCCCTCGGTCGCGTTGTGCAGCCCGAAGCCGACCACCAGCAGGGTCGCGAGGGCCAGCTCGCCGCGGGCCGCCGACTGCCCGATCGCCAGGCCCTCGGCGAAGTTGTGCAGCCCGATCCCGACCGCGATCATCAGCGCCAGCCGCCGCTCGGGCGACCAGGCAGACAGCCGCCCCGGCCGGGCGTCCAACTCGGCCGCGGCCGCCGCGCCCGGGCCGAACCGTCTCGGCGCGTCCTTGTCGCGGCCGACACGTCCCATCCACTGCTCATAGGCCACCAGCGATCCCAGGCCCACCGTGAGTCCCACCGCGAACAGCGCACCGTAGCCGAACACGGGCGCCAGACCGCCCGAGTGATCGTGCACCTTGCCCAGTGCGGTGTCGATCGGCTCCCAGGCGTGCGTCAGCACGTCCCACACCAGGAACAGCAGGATCCCGATCGCGAGCGCGTTCAGCGTGGCCCGCAGACCGGGCGCCGGTCGGCGCAGCCGCCCCACCGGCAACCCGAGCAGGATCGTCACACCCGCGATGAACCCCAGCAGCAGCGTCTTCGACAGACTCACGCCGAACTCCTAGTTAGGCAAGCTTAACCTACATCCGCGCGGGTTAGGTTTGCTTAACGGTCAGCCAGAGTCAAGCGACCCCGGGTCGACTCCTTGACGACCGCGTCGTTTCGGGAGCGGTACGGCGCGGAGATCCGCGGTCTGGTCGAGGACACCGACATCCGCCTGCGGACCGTCCTGGACCTGATCGGGGGTGCCGCGCGCGCCTGGAGCGGGCCATCGTTCCAGCCGAAGGGACCGAACGCGTTCGCCGTCGCCTGCAGGCGACGGTCGCCACCACCTGGGTCTGTTGGTGCGCTGGATTCCTGGTGACGCCGGCCATCAACCGAGCACTGCTGGACCCTGAACCCGCACACGTGCCCTCGGGCGTGCGTTCGCTGCTGAACGCGTCGCTGGTCGCCATCGCGGTGAGCGCCGCACTGATCGTCGTCGCCTCGGTTCCCATCCTGCGGGTATTTCTGGTAGCCGCCCGCCGGGGCGAATGGCCGATCGTCCGTCCGTTGCTGATCGCGGTGCTCGCGGTCGTGGTGGATCTGCTGGGTCTCGCCGGGCTCGTCGCCTGGCGGCGGACGTATCCGCCGATCGCGCAGAACCCGCACTTCTCCGGCCTGTTCGTCGGCGCGTTGGTCGCCTGGACGTTTGGGTTCGTGTGCACCCTGGTCGCCGCCGGCGTCGGGCCAGCGCTCGCCACGACCCGAGCTGCGCCGCCAACTCGCGCGCTACGCCTGCCCGGACTAGTGGCTCTTCCCATCGCCGCGCTGCTGACCGTCGCCACCGCGGCGTCCACGGCAGCCGTCGTCCTAATGCTGTGGAACGCGCACGCTGGAGAGGCCGGAGCGCCGGGGCTGACCTTCGTCGGCCTGGTCTTGGTCACCGCGATCGGCGCCTCGGTCGGGGCTCTCATCACGGCGCTCCGGGGTCTGCGTCCCGCGTTGGGGGCGTCCCGGGTGTCTAGCCTTCTGCGCTGACTCCTTCGTCTTAATCTGCGCACCGACGACCTGATTACCGCTAACCGCTTCGTCGCCGCCCACTGGGCAGGCTGATCGCTGTCCGATGCGGGGCCCTAGCAACGCGCCCGCGGGTCAATGCACATCCCGCGACGAGCCCCGGGCACGCCGCCGGGCGTGAGATCATGCACGACCGGATGCCGTGTCGGACCCCTCCAGGGACCCAGGCGACGCCGGCCTGCCGCTCCCCAGCTACCCGTATGTTTCGACATCAGCATGCCTTGGCCTCACATGCTCGCGGACCGGGACAGGCCGGCGATCGGTTGCGCCTGCCGGGGCCACCCACTCCTCCACGGAGAGGGCTCCCTCGTCGCCGAACGTCTCGCCTGGCTTACCGCGAGTTCTCCGCCGAGCGCTCGCCCTTCACCGATGCGAGGGCGCGGGGCGGACGTCGCAGCGGCAGACAGGCCCGGTCGGCGTCGCGTCACACGGTGATCCAGCGCCACGCGGTCTACCGACGTCGTCCGGCGACCGCTGGGCCTGTTCGGGGTCGGCGGCGGGTTCGTCGTCATCCCGGCCCTCGTCGTGCTCCTCGGTCTGCCCATGCCCACCGCGGTCGGCACCTCCCTCGCCATCATCGTGATCAATTCGGGTGCCGGGTTCGTCGCCCGCGCTGGCGACACCGAGCTTGACTACCGGGTCACCGGCGCGTTCACCGCCGCCGCGGTCATCGGTTCGCTGGCCGCCGGCCGGGTCGCGACCGGGCTGCCGGCACAGCGCCTCAGCAGGGCCTTCGCCTACGTTGTCCTCGGCGTCGCGGTGTTCGTCGCCGCGCAGGCCGTCCTGAACCCGCCCGCCAGCGGCGGACCCGGGTGAAATCCCGCTTCCGGGACCTGCTGACCTTGCGGATGCCGCTCGGCCCGGCGGCCCCGACGTCGCCGAAGCCTGTTCGGCCCTCGACCTCACGGGAAGGAAACGACCCGGGGCCGACGGGACGGGGGCGACGATGAGGTGGGACAAGCGCGACGACATGCTCGTGCACGAGTGGGAGCCGTTCAACGCCGAGCCGCCGCCCGCTGCGCTCGCTGACGCCCCGCTCACCCCGGTCGAGGCGTTCTACAGCCGCAACCACGGGCCCATCCCGCAGCTGGAGGGCGACCGGTGGAGCCTTGGGGTGACTGGGCTGGTGGAGCGTCCGCTGACCGTGTCGTTGTCCGATCTGCGCCGCGACTTCGCGCCGTGCACGCTCGCGGTGACGTTGCAGTGCGCCGGCAACCGGCGCGCCGGGATGATCGCCGTGCGGGCCATCCCCGGGGAGGACCCCTGGCGGGACGGCGCCACGTCCACCGCCGAGTGGACCGGTGTCCGGCTCGCCGACGTCCTGGCCGCAGCGGGCCCGGCGGACGCCGCCCGTCACGTGGCGTTCGAGGCGGTCGACGTCTCGCCGCTCGCGGACCCCCCACAGCGCTACGGCGGCTCCATCCCAATCGCCAAGGCGATGGCGCCGGAGGTGCTGCTGGCCTGGGCGATGAACGGCAGACCGCTGCCCGCCGCGCACGGCGCGCCGCTGCGGGTCATCGTGCCCGGCTACATCGGCGCGCGCAGCGTCAAATGGGTCCGACGCGTCACGGTGCGCGCCGAGCCATCGGACAACTACTTCCAAGCGGTCGCCTACCGGCTGCTGCCCCCGGACACCGACCCCGACCGGGCCGGCCCGGATGCCGGACCGTCGCTGGGACCGATCGCGCTCAACAGCGCGATCCTGCGCCCCGCCGACGACGCCACACTGCCACCCGGCCCGACCACGGTCAGCGGCTACGCACTGGCCGGGGAGAATCGCCGGGTGGTCCGGGTGGACCTGTCCGCCGACGGCGGCCGAAACTGGCGGCAGGCCGCGCTCGACCCGAGACCCGGCTCGTACACCTGGCAGCTCTGGCATGCCGACCTCACCCTCGCGCCCGCGACGGACACCGAACTGGTCGCACGGGCCTGGGACGACACCGGCGCCCTGCAACCCACATCGGCCGAGTCGCTGTGGAACCCGATGGGATATGTCAACAACTCCTGGCCCCGCGCCACGATCCACACCTCGGCCGCAACCTGAACCGATCAGCGCGGTGACGGATCAGGAGAGACTGGCGCCCCCGACCTGCCGGGCAACCCGGCCCAGCACGCGGACGTTCCTGGACGTCCTGGCGACCGGGCTCGCCGCGGGCGGTGTCGGCATCGTGGCCACGGAGATCTCGCGCCCGTAGGTCGTGTGCAGCGCCGCACGCGACGCGCGCGGCCAGGACCCGACGACCCGCCACGCAACCCGATCACGCTCTGCCTCAGCCATGAGGGCCAGGCTCTCGGAGCGAGGACGTTCGTCGTGGGCAACGAGAGGCCGTCGGGCGAAGCGACCTAGCAGGACCCTTGCGTTAGGGCCGCTCACCCCAGGTGATCTCAGGTCCGTTGCGCCGGCCAAAGGCACGACTCGATCCACCTGTTCTGGGCAAGTTAGCAGTACGCGCCCCACTCGCCGCGCGCGGCCGGGACCCGACGGCCCGCCGCGCAGCCGCCTGCACGCGGCGCGGGAGCGCCGGACTGCCACTCGCCCGCGCCCGTCGGAGTGTCGCACCACGCGAGCTGTAGCGATTGGCTGTCGCGACGTCGGTGACCACACCCGGACTCCTGCGGACGATCGTGGATCGGATAACCCCCACGCCCACGAGCGCTTCCAAGGTCAATGCGTCGCCCACTGCGCCTACGGACTGAATGCCTGCCTGTCGCGTTCATCGACCCGGAGGACGAGTGATACGTCGATGGTCGGTACGCCAAACTCGACGCGGCCCGCCGCGGCTTGGCACACGATGATCCGGAAGAGATCGGCCTTGAGTCGGAGACGGTCGGCCCCCGTGACGTCGCGGACTTCTCCGACGTCGAACTGCTTTTGTTGCGACCTTGATTTCGAGGCTTGCAACCGCGGGTTGGGGTCTGACGCATGGTCTGTGACCGCGAGCCCGCGAGCTGTCGAACGGCAAGCGTAGTGCAACGGGCGTGGACGGCCCGGGACACGGCCAAGCCCGTGACCCGCACCGGTAGACGCCGGCGAACGTCTGTGGACCGGAGCAAGACCGTGGCCAGGACCGGCGGAGTCCAGGGCGACGCGGATCGATCTTGCAATCGGGCGGTGCGGTTCCCGTTCGGTGGTGGGCGGATGATGCGGGCATGGAGGTCCTGAACGTCACGTCCGATGAGATCGAGGTCCGAATGTCGGATGCCGACGCCGTACTGATCAACAACGCGCTCAACGAGGTCTGTAACGGCGTTCATATCGCCGATCTTGAATTCCATGCGCGTCTTGGTGCCACCCGTGAGGAGGCTAGAGCACTACTTCGGACGATCAGTCAGGCGATCAACGTTATGGACTGCGGACGTCGGTGGCCCGTACCAGATGAGCCAGCCGATTGAAAATCGCCGAGGCGGATAAGATCAGTACCTGGTCGGGGTCGCCTATGAAAGCCGAGTGTGAAGGGGGTGGTTGAATTGTCGGCCCATTTCCCGGGAATCGAATCCTGGACCGAGAGCGACTTCGAGAGGTGCCGCTTGGGAAGGCTGTCCAACGAACGGTTCGACGACTTAGTGCTCCAGCTCGGTGTGCGGGCCTCCTTGGGCGCAGACTGGGCTTGTCGAAAACTGTTCAGGTGGCTTGAGGAGGAGCAGTCGGACACGCGGCGCGTCATGCTTCTCAAGGCTGCCGGCGGCTGCCCGTGCGCAGACTATCCAAAGGACCTGCTGGAGCAGCTGGTAAAGGTTCCGTACACCGACATCTGTGTCGAGGCGGCCTACCTGCTTGTCAAGACGGGCGACGAGGGCGAGCGTGCGGTCCTCGCGCTGCTGGGAAGCCTGTCAAAATACGGTCGGTCCCTATGTCTCGGTGTGCTCACTTACGGAACTGGAACCTTAGACGTGGAGGCCGTCGCGGCCTACGCCAACGACGCCGACTCCCACATCAGGAACGCCGCGCTCTACACGCTTGCGTTCAGGGGCGATTCTTCGTGCACTGATCACCTGATCGCTCCGCTGCAACGCCGTGACACCCTGACCAAGGAGGCCGCGCTCCACGCCCTGATCTGTGTCGGTGACGACCGTGCGGTCGACGCGGTCCTGCACCGGTACCGGCTGGACTCGGCCCGTCGCGCCGATGGCACCACCATCGTCTGGGAGCTGGAGCTGAACTACCTGGGCCAGCAGAGCGCCGCGCGACCAGATGCGTTCGCGGAGACCAGGTCCGTCACGGCGAGGCACTGGGCGAAACGCGACGAGACCGAGGTCGCCTGGATTCAGGCCCATCTTCCGCAGCTCGCACCGGACTTCCGTGGCCAGTTCGGCCCCCTGACGGAGGCCCGGCGAACCCAGCTACGCCACACGGTGCTGTCGCGCCTCCAACGAGACCTGGCCGACTCGGCACTGTAGGGGTGTGCCGCGGACGAGGCGGCGGTGCGCGGTGAGCCAGGCCAGGGTCCGTTCCGTCTGGGAGTGGAACCTCGACGGGGCCACAGAAATCTGCCCGAGGCGGCATCCATCGACAGCGAGAGACATGAGAGAGATCTTCCGAAGATCATTCTCATAATCCTCCGGTCGTGGGTCCGTAATCTGGCCGCCGCCGCCGGATCCGTTGGGGTGCAGCGGTCGAACCTGGTCGGCCAGGGGGACGAACGTCATCGCCGGCGCGCAGATTGCGTGTTGTGGTTGAGGGCGTCGGCCGCAGGGGAGTGGAGCGGTGTGGCGTCGCTCAACGGCCCGCGGTGGTGGCGCGGAGGCGGGTGTGGGCGCCGGCGCGTTCGGTGTTGACCTTGGCCAGTCCAGCGGGCGACGAGGTCGGCGTCGGTGCCGGCTTCGAGGGCGAGCCGGTAGCGCTCCAGTTTGGCGTCGCAGTCGGCGATGGTTCGCCGTGCCCGCTCGAGGTCGGCGTCGTGAGTGGTCGTGGCTTCGTCGTCCTGGGCGGCGGTGAGGGCGGCGATGGTCGCGGGTAGCCGTGATGGGACGAATGCCTGGGCGAGCCAGTGGTCGAGGTGGGGGACGATGAGCTCTTCGCGGACGTAGATGCTGCGGGGGTGGTGGACGTGGTTGGCGAGGGCGTACTGGTCGGGGTAGACGCAGCGGTAGTGGGGTTTGCCGTTGTTCCAGCTGCCCTGCATGCGTCGCTGGCACAGGCCGCAGTGCATGAGGCCGCGGAGCTGGTAGGGGTGGCGGGTGCGCTTGGGTTCGCGGGGGCCGCTCGGGTCGACTTTGCGGGCGTTGTAGCGAGCTTGGACCTGGGCGAAGGTCTCGTCGTCGACGAGTGGTTGGTGGACGACGGCGGCGGAGTAGATCCAGGCGTCGGGGTTGTTCCAGCGCATCCGGGTTTCGTAGCCGAGGGCGACGTCCTCGACGTCGAGGAGGACCTCGTCCTTGCGTTGGCGGTTCCAGACCTGGCGGCCGGTGTAGCGGGGGTTGGTCAGGATCGCGCGTAGCGCACCCTGGGACCAGGCGATGCCCGTTCGGTGCGGGTTACGCACCGGGTCATAGGCCGAGGCTGGGAATGCCGTCGGCAGTAAGCCCTTCGGCGATCGCGTACAGTCCGCGGCCTGCGGCGTATTCGCGGAAGATCCTGGCGATGGTCGGCTAGTGACCGGGTCGGGTTCTAGGACGTGGAGACGCCTGCCGTCGGCGGCCTTGGACGGGTTGGGATGGGGTCCGGCATCGGCGATGCGGTAGCCGTAGGGCGGCCGGCCGCCGAGGTAGCGCCCTTCGGTCTTGGCCTGGGCAGCCATGGCGCTGCGGACTCGGATCTTGATGCGGTTTCGTTTGCCTTTGGACATGCCGCCGAACACCAACATGATCAGGTCGTGGGCTTCAGAGTTCGGATCGATCGGCCCGCCGACCTCGGGGACCCAGAGTTGGGCGTCGTAGTGCACGAACAGGGGGAAGACCAGACCGAACTGGTTGCCGTAAAACGCCCGGTGAGGTTCGCCGATGACGACGGCATCGAAGCCGCGATCTGGCGCCTTCCCCGGGAGTGACCTCCATGAGGGCGCCGTGACGCCTCGGCGGTCGCGCGAGCATCGCCATGGCCGTCGCGCTGGCCTCCTCCGACCCGCCGAGGCTGGCTCCCGAACCAACAAACCGTAGGTTCGGCAGTCTCCGATGTCCTGAGACCGCCCGCGCGGGAGTTACACCGTTGTTCTTCTTACAGGCCCGGCGGAGGATCCCCGCGCGGGTGGGGAGGGACGACGCCCGGGCTGCCCACCCCGGCCGCGATGCGGGAGGGAAGGGTGTCTCAATGGATGGTCACGCGGAACCGCGGCGCGGTTCGTGGGCACCTGAGCGGACGACGCCAGGGACCTTCCCAGCTCGGGGTCTGGTGAAGCGTAGGTTCCCTTGTGCTCGCGAGGAGCGCGACGTTGGCGCAGACCATGAGGCGGCTCCAGCTCCAGCGGTCGGCGAGGATTCCTAAGGGCACCTCGAGCAGCAGGACGACCGCGGCGTGGGCGGCGGCCATGATGGCGACGGTTCGTGGGGTGAAGTCGATCTGCGTCATGAACAGTTTCTCGACCGGGACCCAGACGACCATCCCGGACAGGCCCACCGCGACCTGCAGAGGCATCAGCCGCCGGGCCAAATTGGGCGCGGTTGCGCTCATCTGTCGACGTCCGCGGGCGGCCGCTGTGGGGACGGTCCCGGCTCGGGTGCGGCGGCGATCTTTTCGCGTGCTCGTGCGCGGTAGCGGCCGGGTGGGAGGCCGCGGTGGCGGGTGAAGGCACAGGAGAACGCGTACTCGGAGGTATAGCCGACGGAGCGGGCGACGGTGTCGATCGGGTCGTCGGTGTCGCGTCGAGGCTCGCTATCGCGCGAACGGGCTGTTTGAAGATCGAGCAGGCGCCGAGGCGGGCTTGCCGGCCCGGCTGTCCTCCACACCCGCAGGCGCCCGTGTTCTCTTCTTCCGTGACCTCCCTTGCTGCTGCGGGGAAGCCGTGTGGGCCGTTCACGGGCGTGTGCGGATAGCCTCTGCCTCGCTGCGGAGTTGGTCCAGAACCTCGGCCACGGCGACGCCGTCGTCGAAGGACGGTGACGTCTGACGGCGGTCGCGGAGTGCCTGCGTGATCTCCGCGATCAACCCCTGCGCGCCCGGCAGGAGCGGATCGCCCGGAGGTGCGGGGAAGGAGAACTGTTCGGACTGCCCGTTGGACCGACGAACGGTAACCATGTGGTCGTCGCGGATCTCGATCGCGCCCGCACTGCCCAGGATTCGCACCGTCTGCGGGAACGTCACCGAGGTG